>JAAVEO010000011.1 GCA_014801225.1 Bacteroides sp. | reverse complement strand
GTGCTTGATATTAGCGATATAAACATATCCACAAGGCATCTACTGTTTGCTACATTCTTGACTATACCTGAAAGTTGCGAAGTTTCTAATCGTCAAGAAAGAGCGTCGAGTAAACGCTTCCAAAATGTCTGCCGACCCTCCCGCATAGCCCATGACCGGGCTTCTGCAATGCGGTCTGCAACCGCAAAGTTACAAAATATTACGATGCTTGTCAATAGATTTCTCAAGATTTCTCACTATGAGGGCAATAATTTACACAAATTTCTCCGAAGAAAGGGAAATCTAATCTTTTGAAGATAGAATTATAGTTTCAATCCTTTGCGACGTTGCTTGGCTTTTTGTTCATCCTGGTAACGGAGGCAAACACTATGCTTTTTACCCACATTTGGCACCCCCGTAGGAATTTCTTGAGTGGTGAGTATTCATTATTCGGTAAAAAGCATTAATTTTGCGCAATACCTTGGCGAGTGACGGCAAAGAAGGCTTGCTGTCACTCGCATCGAGCGGATTGAACGTATCGAGCGGATTGCTTGCAGTCCTCACCGGGTATTAATAAAAATAAGACCTATCGACCGGAAGTATCTATATTATAAAAATGACGTCTTACGTAGCTAAGAAAAATAAATGATAAGATAGTTTCCAATCCCTTAGTTAAAAAATCGTTTTATTTTTCTTAGCTACTTATAGGTCAGAGTTATTGGAATGATGGAAGGAAGAATTTCCGGAACACACGCATCTGTATGAGCAGGAAGATTGTCATGGAGGAGATTAATGCGTGGCAGGGGATGGACCCGGAAGCACGGCTGGGAGCAATTCTGCAAGACCGAGTTATCAGATTTGACCCTTATGCTGTCGACGACGAGACGTTGCTCATGTGTGCCGAACGCGGATTCTGGCGTGGAGGGGCCGCACTGACTCAGATGGCTGTGTTCCATTTTCATGACATACGCGAGGTGAAGTGGAAAGTGAATTATGACGCATTGTTTTTTCATATTGGGGAATGTGAAGAGGAATTGAGTATTCCTGTCAATTCATTGGTTAATTCCGTAACTCATCATATCACGAAACATCCCGTCTACTCCACTATCAACGGACGCCATATCGTAAGATCAAATATTGAGGCCTTACAACATAAAAGCGTATTCGTAAGCCATTCCATCCACGGATTTATAAGGATATATCGTGCCGGGCAAGCCTACCGTATGCATTCATTACACGGCAGGCCCGGACGGCGTGCCGCAACCATTCGCAAGGCTATGATTCAGGCCCGCATAGAGATGCTCGGCGAAGTACTCGCCTACCCGGAATCATCACACTATATCGGCGGAATCCCCTCCTCCATCGACTATCGTCTTCCTCTCCGCGAAGCCATCGCCCGCCTCCGACATATCCAATCATCTGTGTTGTAAGGCATAATCATTATAGTTGTCACAGCGCGAGCGGATGCGCGCCGCAGCTTTAGTGTTTGGATATTGCTTCATCAGAGTAGCATAGTTCATCATTTCAAGTTGGGCCTGAGCAGCTTTTTCCGGTTCGGTGAACTCGGCTATCGCTTCATCCATCAGCAATCCACTTTCTTATATGCTCGTTGCGCATAGGTATTATCCTTAAAGCCGGCCCTGTCGGATGATGAATGCCACTTCGAACTGTACCCCTCTTCATCAGTGGTTGATCCCAAATGATATTCGTACATCGTCAGATACCAACACTTGCCGAAGGAATTACGCAAACCTATCGCATAGCGGATTTTAGATTCGGCTTTAAGATTCGGATTGTCCGTTCCTGAAAAAGGTTGACTCGGTTTTGTATATTTACTGTTTGAAGTTTACTCTATATCTTGAGTTGGTCAACTCCTCCCAGGGATAGCGGCAAAGTTACAAAAAATTTTTTGAGAGGTCATCCTCCACACGGGCTTTATCAATTGCAAGTTCACGATAGCTCTTCCATCCTCGTTTAAAACGCCATGTTCGTGCAGCAGCCTCAATGGGTGTTAACATCTCTATGCTGCGATGCGGGCGCTCCCGGTTATAGAATGACACCGCCGATGCCATTGCTTCTCTAATCTCCTCCAGATTGTGGAATACCTTATCCTTAAGGAGTTCGTTT
Source organism: Bacteroides sp. (assembly GCA_014801225.1). Taxonomy (GTDB): domain Bacteria; phylum Bacteroidota; class Bacteroidia; order Bacteroidales; family Muribaculaceae; genus Lepagella. The sequence continues at coordinate 25,701 of JAAVEO010000011.1, read as the reverse complement.
TTAACAGTGTTGTTTATCCTCTCGGCCTCGGGGTTATCCTTGGGATTGCCTGTTTCGGGCATGCTTATGCGAATCTTGTGCTGATGCAGAACCTCAACATAATCCGCTGACGTATACTGTACTCCTCGGTCGCTGTGATGAATTGTTTCAGACAGGTCGACCCCATGTTTACACAGTACCTCTATAGCCATATGCAGAGCCTCCAACGGATATGTGGTCTCCAATGTAGGGCCTACACTATAACCAAGCAGTATCTTGCTGTACGAGTCCAGCACAAGGCTTGCATAGCAGAATGTGCGTTCTCCAGTAATGGAATCAATCATCGGTATATAGGGTATATCACTCACCATCACCTCTCCAAGCCTGGAGGGAATGAGAATTTTTGTCAGGTTGGNATAGGTGGGATTGCCATGTGTNGAGTCTGTGGTACGCGGTGCCCGCTTGCGTCTTCGTAGTTTATAACCGTATCGGTCAAATATCTCACAGAAACGGTCTCGGCCTATGGCGGATTCACTTCCGAACTCACGGACATACATTATCCAGATCTTAAGACCTCCGATTCCGGAGTCTTTTTCTCTCACTTCCTTAATATAACGTACCGTTATTTCCTCCATCGCCATTCGACGCATCTCTATANCCGCATCATGCTTGTAATAAGCCTGTTTGCTCTTGCCAAACAATCCGCACANCTCCGACANCGTATAGGAGCCCGAATGCTGTGCGTACAGGCGTTTCACTGTTTGGTACCAGCTTTTTTTCTTACAGGGATATTGAACATTTCNTCGGCCACATCTATCATTGTGTCAAGAGCTTCAGCTCGCATCTTCTCCTGACGGAGCTCCTTGCNCAGACGTGTCAACTATGCCCTGAGACGGTCATAATNCTCTTCGCTGGCGTCTTTCTTCTTCTTTCTCATGGTCGGGACTGTTGGAAGTTCGGACGCAAAGTTACGNACAATATATTCAACCGTGCGTACCTGAACTCCGTTTTCTTCAGCTATCTCTCCATAACTGAGGTCGGTTTCTGCATAAAAACGCAATACCTCATCGCGGATTGCTTGACGTTTATGTTTCGGCAGACTCTGAAATTTTATCATCTTTTGACTCTTTTAGGAGTCAACTTTTTTCAGGGCGAGACAATTTGTCCCCATTTAATTCTTTTGATCAGAAAATGACGACTATTTCCGGTGCAGACAGTTTGGCGGGACCGAAAGACGGACGCNTTAATTTATCGAAAGTCACTCCTCTTTCTGCGTTCTCCATAAGCATGATTACCANGTATCTACTTAAAATTTTGTACCTTTGCATTTGGATTGACGAATACAAATTCATGATATTTTGAGAATAAGACTAAATCCGATGATGATAGAAACCGAAAGATTGATTCTTCGCCCTTGGCAGGAAGATGACGCGGAGTCTCTTTTCAAATATGCAAGCGACCCTGATATAGGCNTCATTGCAGGGTGGCCACCTCANACATCCGTTGAGAATAGCAGGGAGATAATCCGGACAGTATTTGCCGCGCCCGGAATTTATGCAGTCGTGTTAAAGGCTACNGATGAACCAATCGGCTGTTGCGGAATCATGTTCCCCAACGGCCTCCCCTCCGCAGATATCGAAAATTGTGAGGGAGAAATCGGTTATTGGATTGGCAAACCTTTTTGGGGACAAGGCCTTATACCGGAAGCGGTAAGAGCGTTGCTTTCACGATATTTTAATGAACCNGGCCTCTCGACACTCTGGTGCAGCTATTATGAAGGCAACGTCAAATCAAAACGTGTATGCGAGAAAAGCGGGTTCAAGTATCACCATACGAACACAGACATGANTACTCCGCTCGGAGATAAGCGCACCGAACACTATTACTTAATGACGAAGGATCTCTATACTTCCNTCTCGGGTGAAATTGCACCATCNAATTAGCAAATCACACGGAGAAGTCGTGTAGACCNCCAAGAAAAATCCCGGAGGGAATGCCNACTCCGNGACGAGGTTGGCTTTTCCTCCGGGATAAGACCTACAAATGAGAAGGCGTATATTAGAACGTCGTANATTTCTACNCCTTCATTAGAAAAGAGGGAGAGNACTTACTATCGTATATTAAGCAGGCGTAGATTATCAAGCACAATGTTCTGCCCTACTTGTTGAAGAAATTCCGCTTCTGCCGGAGGGAGTCCGGCGTTGAAATCTGTCTGGAAATGACGTGGATACATCGTAGTATAGATTGTGACNGCATTAAGATAAGTGCCGGCAANCGCGGGATGGAAAGTATCCTGATTGTANAGGATAATATCCGGTCGCTCTTTNCGTACCNCCGCCCAAGCCATTCCNGCCGGGGCNCATACCGCATCGTTCTGATAAGTCATTTCCAGATAGGATGTCTTCAGACGCTCCTGCATACCCTCGAAAGTGTCGCAGAGAGGATAATTCTCACGAGGGCGAATATTACCGTATTTATGNCCCCAGGTCATGTAGTACACTACCTTGACGTCCGGTGTGCCGGCATGTGCCAGACTNTCGATTGTCTGCGCGTAAGGATATACCTCACGACGCACAAAATCAGTGTCGTAAGCCGGAAGCGAACTATTCTCTTGCACCACTACATAATCCCATCCCCCTTTTTTAAGCAACTCGATAAGACGAGGATTCTCAAGATGTCNTTTCAGGCGTTCACCACCTTTCAACACCTCCGTACAGGNCATTTTCACGCCATTGGTCTCAGCTATGTTTTTAACCATTGCCGGGAGATCGTTAAAGAAAGTGTAACTATTTCCAATCCAGAGCACCCTCACAGAATCGGCATCATTGACAGCTGCTCGNCCAGCAAAAACCGAGCACAGCATCAACGACATCATAACTAATCGAAATATCAGATCTCTCTTCATAGTCATTCCGATTTTCATATCTCGCATATAGCGGGAAATTCATTTTTCAAGCGTTTAGGAAGCTTCTTCACTACTTCGGAATAGCTGTGGCGAATAAGACTGCAAATCAACTCATCCGAGAGATTCCCGCTCAGCAAGAGNTGGTTCCAATATTTCTTATTCCAATGCCATGCCGGGATAATCTCATGATATCGATCGCGTAGCTCCAAAGCAAAGTCAGGATCCGCTTTTACTACAAAATAGTCAGTGTCCTTCAAGTTGATACACGCAAAAATCTTGGAGCACACTCTAAAAAGCAGAATATCCTCTCCGAAAGCCANATCCTCCGTAGCCAACGGCAACGAAAGGCAATACTCCCGTATCGTCTCTATATCCATAAGGCAGACACTATGCTCTTCACTTTAAGAGGATATTACTGCTCAAGGAGTCCTTTTTCAGACATCAGATTAATGATATCTCCCGCATCAGCGAGAGCCTGCGTCTTATCAATACCATATTTGGAAACCAATATACGGGCCGCATCCTCAACGGTAAACGATTTTCCTTTCAACCCCTTCCAGAGCATAGCCGCAGAGGAGTTAAGTTTAATAAGCTTACCATAGGTGTCGGCATTTTCGCCCTCGGCCAAAATAATATTCTGACCCATTACAGTACGCAATACAAAACCTTTCTTTATCTTCATAATATTCAGATTCTTTATTCTCCACAATAAGACGCGGAGAGTACAAAATTACTTCAATCAAGAAACAATAGCAAATAATTCTACGAAAAAAACTAATCAAAGTGAAAAACGGAGTTTGAAGAAAAGTCGATAAATACTATATCGTCTTCGGTATCTACGATGTACATCGGGGAGCCACTCTTTTCCCGGCAGGAAAAGGGAGGCTTTGCAGAAGTCAAGCGAATATTGTAATTTTGCGGTAAAATAGAAATAGCAGATGCAGAAAAAGACTCCCGCAGTGTCGGTCATAATAGCCGTTTACAACAATTTCCTTTGGTTGCGCCTTATCCTCGATGCGCTCCGCATGCAGACTTTCAAAGATTTTGAAGTCATCATTTGCGATGACGGTTCGTCGCAGGAGAATGTCGACTCCCTGTACGCCTATATGCAGGCTCACCCGGAGATGACAATTATCCATTCCTGGCATCCGGATGAAGGTTGGCGCAAGAACAAGGCTCTGAATCAGGCCGTTCGCCGCTCTTCCGCACCTTACCTTATCTTTGTAGACGGAGATTGCATACCCCATCCTCGATTTGTGGAAGATCATATACGGATGAAAGCCCCGGGATTCGTAATCGGAGGTCGCCGCGTGGAGTCACGTCCATCACTCAATGAGCTGGTGGAATCTTGGACGGAGCTTCCCAAGAATTATTTCTCTCAGGCCCGCCGACGGATTATAGCCTCCACATTCAAGGATGGATTCGGAAAAATGCTTTTCCAATTGCGACGCACCATTAGATTCCCCTTTATCTTCGGGCGTCCCTTCGGCATGAAACCTCACGGATTTCTCGGAGCTAACTTCGCCATTCACCGTGCCGATCTGGAGAAAGTCAACGGCTTTGACGAGCGATACGTAGATCCCGGCACCGGAGAAGACTCCGACCTTGACCTGCGATTGGAGCACGCCGGAATATATCATCGGAAAGTATCGCACAACGCTCTGATGATTCACCGTTGCCACAAACGTCTCTTCCTCGATGCCCAGCATAACAAAGACCTCTATGCGGCTTGCAAACGCGAACGCCTCACGTATGTCGCCACCGGTCTCTACCCTCCCTCCGAGTCGTGACTAAGACCCCGATCTGCAAGAAACACAATAACGAAAAATATATTATCGTTACAAAAGAAAGGCTTAACTAAATTATATAATAATCTCTGTTTCATGAGAAAATTCCTCTCATACCTGGCTAAAACAGCTATGGGTATCGCTCTATTGGCATCTTCCGCAGGCCAATTCAGCGCTCAGGCCGGCAAAGACGTCCGCGTCCCTGAAAATCGTGTGATATACGAAGTATTCGTACGCAACTTCTCTCCCGAAGGTAACTTCAAAGGAGTGGAAGCTCAGATTCCCCGCCTTAAAGAGCTGGGAGTGGATGTGGTATGGCTCATGCCTATCTACAAACTCGGCGACATAGGCCACTGGGGCGCTTACTCCAGTCCCTACGCTATCAAGGATTACACCGCCATTGACCCCGACAACGGCACCGAACAGGATCTCCGCGACCTTATCAAGACTATCCATGACAACGACATGGAAGTATGGTTTGACTGGGTAGGCAATCATACAGCTATGGATAATGTATGGGTATCTTCTCATCCTGAATTCTACACCAAGCAGGAGAACGGTGACTTCGTACATCCCTTCAACGGAATGTGGAAAGATGTCTACGAACTCGACCGCGACAGCGAAGCCATGCAGGACGAGATGGTTAAAGCCATGCAGTACTGGGTAGATAATTTCGATATCGACGGTTATCGTTGTGACTACGCATCCGGTCCCTCTCCCGAACTTTGGAGAAAAGCCTCCGAGCGCGTTCTCAAGAACGGGGAGCGAGTGGCCTGGCTTGCAGAGGATTCTTCAATGCCTTCCCTCGTAAAGAACGGTTATTTCGATTATAACTACTGTTGGGACTTCCAGGAGAAAGCACTCAAACACTTCGCTCAGGATGGTAATCCCAATCTGGCAGGCATACGTGAGGCCTGCGCCATGCTTGCCAACACAGGCTTGACTTCCGGCGAAAGCAAGGAGCCCGAGCTCGACATTACTCTTCCATACGACGGACGCTCCCGCATGGTATATCTCGAGAACCACGATGTAGTGCAAGATCAGGGTGGCACCGGCGACCTCGTCTACGGCGACTACCTGCGCCCCCTTACAGTTCTCCAGTTTACAGTCTACGGCATGCCGCTTCTCTACAATGGTCAGGAGATACAGTATCAATCAGGAGGCAGAGTTTCTATCGCCGAGAAAACGCCTATCGATTGGAGCAACCCCAATCCCGAAATGTCAGAACTCATCAAGCGCTTGATTAAAATCAAACACTCTGAGCCGGCACTCCGTACCGGGAAAGAAGGGGGATCACTTACCAATCTCGTCACCACAGCTGAAGATAATGTCTATGCCTACCGCCGTACGGCCGGGGATGAAAACGTAGTAGTGATGCTCAATTTCAGTGAGAACCCCATATCTTTCGTGATACCCAACGGTTTGCCGCAGGGTATCTACACTGATGCACTTGGTACAATGGAAGCCGACTTCTCCGCCAAACCCACATTCTCTCTTCCGGCCTACGGTGCGGCAGTCTTTGTAAAGAAATAATCAAATCCGGCTTATATTCATCCATCTTAGCTACGATAAATAAAAGAATATTAATACAGTAATATACCTGAAAGAGGGGCTGAATCCGTCTGAAATGGATTCAGCCCCTCTTTTTTCATACAATTCCATGATATAGGGAGAAAACAACTATTTGTGACAATAAAAAATTTTATGTAACTTTACGGCTGTAAAAACAATCCCCTCCTGACCAATCTAATCATGAAACCATATATATCCCTCATACTCCTCCTTATTCTGACTGTCACTGCCTGCTCCGGGCCAAAAGGTAACAGTCAAGAGAAAGATGACGCACTATATTCCAATCTCGAAGCCGAAATGGAACGATCCGCCTCCTACGACAAATCGAAAGAGGAACGTATCGCAAAGCTCCGGCGCGACTATGTAGCACAGTCTTCCGGTATAAAACGTGGTGATATTCTCTGTGCCCTCATTGACGAATATGAAGCCTATATAGCAGATTCAGCCCTCTATTACGTAACTCTCTATCTGCGCCTTCCGGCTAATGAAAAAAGAGAGGGTGAACATATGCGCCGACTCATCCATAAAGCGGATATTCTCGCCCATGCCGGTCTCTTCTCCGATGCCGAGAATACGATTAAAAGCATACCACGTGAATCCATTGACAGCACTCTCCTTGAATCTTATTACAACACCCGGTGCGCTATCGCTCAATATCAAAGTGAATACACGCAAGACCATGCCGAGACCACCCGTTATGAAGAGGAACGTGCCATTTATGCCGACTCCCTCGACATGATTACCGACACTCAATCATTCAATCATCTCGTATTCGTGGTGACGGAAAACGCACGCAAGGGTAAGACTGAAGAAGCTCTTAAGATTCTCTCCGACCATATACGCCGCTATCCCTCCGGGAGCCGTGAACATTCCATTCTCGCTGCCAATCTCGCCTTTCTCTATAAGCGTCTCGGAAATATCGGAGAAAATAGGAAATATCTCGTCATGAGCGCTATCTCCGATCTGAAAGGGTCTATAAAGGAAAACACTTCCTTCCGCGAGATAGCTACGGCCATGTATGAAGACGGTGATGTGGAACGCGCCAAGCACTTTCTGCGCAAAAGCATTGAGGATTCCAATTTCTATTCCGCACTGCTACGCAACTCCCAATCGGCCAAAATACTCCCCCTCATTGACGATGCCTACATCTCCATGCAGAAGAATCTTACCGATAGATTCCGCAATATGGTGATTGTCACAAGCATATTATCCGTGATTCTCATCGTGACATTGCTTCTCTTGCTCAAACAATTCAAAAGTCTTCGCAGAGCCAATGCGAAAGTCAACCAATCCAATGAGGAGTTGAGTCAGCTTTCCATACGCATGAAGGAAGCCAACGACGCATTGACCACCAAAAATCAAGAACTCAACAATCTCGCCGACGAGCTTAGGAATGCCAACCGCACCAAAGAAGAATATGCCGGACTTTTCATGGAAAACTGCTCGGCGGCCATCTCTGCACTTCAGCATTATCAGCAGACAATACGTATGGTAGCCATGAAGGGAGGATCACGTGATGAACTTCTCAAAAAACTCGATGCCACCGATGCATCTGACAGCATGCTAAAGGATTTCTATCAGAAATTCGATGAGGCAATCCTTCATATCTTCCCATCCTTCGTAGAGCGCTTCAATGAGCTTCTCGAGCCTTCCGCACAAGTGACACTCAAATCGGGAGAACTCCTCAATACCGACCTTCGTCTCTTCGCCCTCATACGCCTCGGCATCGATGACAGCAATCAGATAGCACAGTTCCTGAGATGCTCCCTATCCACTGTCTATACCTACCGCTCCAAGATGCGCAAACGTGCGCTCCATCCTGAAGATTTTGAAAAAGAAGTTAAAGAAATTGCCTCCAACCCCGTCTGACCCCATTTTTACGTCTTAGGAATCATATTGATTTTTAGCCATGACTAAAAATATTAAAAGGCTGATTTATCAGCCTTTTGCCATTTTTATTCACTTTGATTTTAATTCCTGAGTATTGCATTTCCGGAAAAAGTTAAAGAAATTTGCAATATGTTAACATACCTAATTCACGTTTTGACTCTCCCACTTCGGGGAGCTGACTAAACGTCAAATAGGGCTATATAGGCAAAGAGGAATCCACCTCTTGGAATGCAACGTTAACCTTTTTCTTTTTGAAAATTCCATTTCAATTAAAACATAATACTAATGAAAAGAAAACGACAGAATCTACGGGTCTTGACCATGGCATTGCTTTGGACACTGACCCTTCTGACTGCCCCGTTCGCCTCGGCGCAGTCACTGACTGTTTCGGGTACTGTCACTGATCCTACGGGCGACACTCTCATAGGTGTCAGCGTATCGGTGAAAGGTAACCAGACCCAAGGTACAGCAACCGACCTTGATGGTCACTACTCACTCAGCAACGTACCCGCGGACGCAACCCTTGTCTTCAGCTATGTGGGCTTCCATGCAGTAGAAGAAAAAGTGGCAGGACGTACCCGCATCGACGTCACAATGCACGAGGATTCAGAGCTCCTTGATGAGGTTGTGGTGGTAGGTTACGGTTCTCTTTCTCGTAAAGAGGTGTCCAGTTCAATCGTTCAGGTCAACCGCGATGACTTCCAAAAAGGCGCGATGAACAACCCTATGGAGATGCTTACGGGCAAAGTGGCCGGTCTCAACGTATCAAGCACAGCGGCTGCCAACCCTAACGGCTCCGCCGATCTTCAGGTGCGTGGCGCCACTTCACTCAGCGCAGGCAACGGTCCTCTCATCGTGATCGACGGAGTGGCCGGAGGTGATATACGCACTCTGGCTCCTCAGGATATCGAGTCAATGTCAGTGCTCAAGGACGCCGCTTCAGCAGCTATCTATGGTACACGAGGTGCTAACGGTGTGATCCTTATCACTACTAAAAAAGGCACAGGCGAAGCCGGACTCCCCATCGTGACTTATGATTCCTACGGAGCACTCGCTTTCGAGCGCAATCGTCCTCAGGTGCTCTCCCCCTATGAATGGCGTTTCTCCCGTCGTGGCAACGACTATGGAGCAAGCACCGACTGGTATGACCTCATCACTCGTGATGTAGCTTACGATACCAACCAGTACATCGGTATCGACGGTTCGCTTCCCAACGGCGGCTACTATACAGCTTCAGCCAACTATAAGAAAGCCAACGGTCTCGATATCAAGAGCGGTCGTGAGGAATTCGGCGGTCGCGCTGCAGTTTCGGCCAATACCCTCGCTAATCATCTCCGCATCACAGCCAATATCAACGCTCGTCGCGTAAATGAGGAATGGGGAGATGACGGTATGTTCGACACTGCTCTCAGCATGAACCCCACTATCCCCGTATTTAATGAGGATGGCAGCTATTTCCAGCCTACATCTCCTACAGATGTAAAGAACCCCGTGCAGCAGCTCAAGGTAAACACTTCCCGTGGCAACCGCACATATCTTCTCGGCTCTACTGACGTAAAATACAACATCTGGAGCAACGATCATCATAATGTAAGCACCACCCTCTCCTACTCATACAACTACAACGACCTCAAGAGCAACTACTATACCCCCAAAAGTTCCGGTGAATCTTACTGGGGCGGCTACGCAGGTCGTGCAATGATGCAGTACCAGAAATGGTGGACCAACCGTCTGGAATGGATTGCCAACTACAGCTTCAACAGCGGCGATCATGACGTGAAATTCGTAGGAGGCTATTCTTGGGAACGTACCAATTGGGAGCAGATGTATGAGGAGAACTACAACTTCACATTCGATTCTCCCCTTTGGGACGGTATCGGCGCCGGCACATGGCTGGCCGATGGTAAAGCCCACATGTACGGAGGTAAGAGCGAATCCACTCTCGTTGGTTTCTTCGCTCGTGTCAACTACTCCTGGGCCAACATGATCTTCGCATCGGCTTCTATCCGTCATGAGGGTAGCACCAAGTTCGGTGTCGACAGAAAATGGGGTTCCTTCCCCGCTGCCTCTATTGCATGGGAAATGGCTCAGATGCCTTTCCTCCGTGATTACGTGCAGACCGTACAGAGCCTCAAACCCCGATTCTCATACGGTATGACAGGTCGTAGCGATTTCAGCGCCTACGAGTCGCTTGCCACCTATACTACCAACGGTACATATCTTATTGACGGTAATTGGGTGACAGGTTATCGTCCCTCCAACAATGCCAACCCCGATCTCGGATGGGAGAAACTCTCCTCTATCAACGTTGGTGTTGACTTCCAGTTGTTCAACCGTCTCTACGGTGCTATCGAATACTTTGACCGTCGTTCCACCGACCTTCTCTACAACTATACCGCTCCCCAGCCCCCTTACGTATATCCCAGTATCCTCGTAAATGTGGGTACTACACGTAACACCGGCGTAGAGCTCAATATCAACGGCGACATTATCGTCAACCAGCCCGTCACCTGGAGCACAGGTATCAACTACTCCTACGGCGAGACCAAGCTCACCAAACTTTCCAACAGCATCTATCAGGCTTCATACCTCGACCTCTACCAGAAACCGGGTGTAGGCACCAACGAATACTTCTTCCGTGTGGAAGAGGGTGGCAAGATAGGCCAGTTCTACGGATATGAGTATGCCGGTGTCGATGAGAACAAGAACATGCTCGTTTATACCGCCGACGGCGAGAAGGTGCCTGCGGCAACCGCTGACCCGAAGGATAAGAGAGTCATCGGCGACGGCGCACCCAACCACTTCCTTACTTGGACCAATACCGTAAAATGGAAGAACTTCGACCTCAGCCTCATGTTCACAGGAGCCTTCGGTTTCGAGATCTTCAACATGCGTAAATACGGCATGGGTCTTCAAGGTTGCGGCACAGACAATGTGCTCCGCAGCGCTTATCTCGAAGATAAGGACGTTTACTCCGGTGCAGGCGTAATCTCCTCCTACTTCCTTGAGAAAGGCGACTACTTCAAGCTTGAGAATATCACACTCGGCTATAACGTGCCCCTCCGCAACCGAAAGATTCTTGACACACTCCGCTTCTACATCTCTGCCAAGAATATCTTCACACTTACCGGATATACAGGCACAGACCCCTCCGCCGTGACCTCTACCGGCATCACTCCGGGCGTCGACGTGACATCCGCCTATCCTCAGGCCACTCAGCTCACACTCGGCGTAACTATCAAATTCCGTTAATCATAACATCAGAAAGAAATGAAACTCAATAAGCATATGTTACGCCTGCTCATGCTGACCGCTGTGGCGGCCGGGACAGGGGCGTGTACAAATCTCGACGAGAAGACCTTCGACCGTATCGATGCTTCCGCTTACTATGAGAGCGAGGAGAATGTGGCCGGAGCTGTAGCTTCAGTCTATTCCAGTGCCCAGTCGGGTATGTTGGAGTATTTCTGGTATCTCAATGAGTTCCCCGCCGACCAGATCGCATGGCGCACATGGAACGGTGGTATGTGGGGTTATGACGAGGCCGAGAAATTCGTGCTCTCCACTCAAACATGGACCTCCGAATCCGCTATTATCAAAAGTGCATGGGAACACGCATGGGAGACCATCGGACTCTGCAACAACATCATCTACGACTTGGAGCGCATTGATCCGGCATCCATCGGTATGACAGAGGCCGGCTTCAAGAGCTATGTGGCCGAACTCCGCACAATGCGAGCATGGTGTTATCTCAACAACTTCGACCTCTGGGGAGGCGCTCTTCCGCTCAACACCACGGTGACTACGGATATACCCGGTTCCATCGACCCTAATTTCGACAAGGGTTGTGAGAAAATGTGGGACTTCATCGCCACCGAACTTGACGAGAGTTGTGCCGATCTTACAGCCGAAGATGGTGCCGGTGCCACCCGCAACCGTATGAATCAGGGCGTAAACCGCATGCTCAAGATGCGTCTGCTCCTCAATTCCGAGGTCTACACAGGCAAAGAGCGCTTTGCAGAGTGTGCCACACTCTGCGAGGATATCATCGCCGGCAAATATGGTAAATACAATCTTGCCGCCGATTATCGCGATATCTACAGCATCAACAATCAGAACTGTCCTGAGATCGTATTCGCATACGCAATGGAGGTGGGACGTCTTACCAATAACAACCGTAATACCCCCTTCCTCCCTTACAACTATGATGAGATGACCGGCTACTCCTGCGATCAGGGCGGTTGGAACTGTACCTGTCTCGTTCCCTCCAAGGATAACACCGGTACGCTCATCACTACTTCCAAAGCCGATGGTGCCACTACAGCATGCGGCTCCACAGGAGCGAAGAGCTTCATCTTCGACTATGGTGACAAACTCGGCGCTCCGTTCGATCGTATGAACGATGCCGATATCCGTAAGCAGCCTTTCCAATGTGATGCTGCCGGCAACTGGAAGGGTATGTTCTTCATGGGTCCCCAAGTGAACTATGACAACGGATCTCCCGTTCTCGCCGATGCCGACCTTCAGGATTATCAGCTCATCTATGTTGACCAGGTGGGCACCTTCACCAGAATCAACGACGATGTGCGTGCTCTCGAGCCCGTCATGAGCCCCCGCTGGGGTATGACCAACTCCGGTTATCGCGTGGCCAAATATCCTATGTATCCCGCTTCCACAGGTCTTGACTGGCGTGATGCCGATCAGGTGGAATTCCGCCTTGCCGAAGTATATTACACTCTCGCCGAGTGCCGCCTCAGAGCAGGCAACGCCAACGAGGCCAAGACTCTCGTCAACTCCGTACGTCAGCGCTACTATACTCCCGCCAACGTAAGTGTGACCGAACAGCCCGGTCCCGGCTTCACCGCCTTCGATCTTGACTGGATGCTCAGCGAATGGGGTCTTGAATTCCTTGATGAGGGTCGCCGCCGCCGCACCGACCTGCGCCGTTTCGACAAGTTCACTCAGGGCCAGTGGTGGTTCTTCGGACGTACCAACGAGGTTGACCGTCAGATGCCCGCAAAACGTGACCGTAAATACGAGTGGTATCCTCTCCCCCAGACTGCCCTCATGGTTAACCCCGGTCTCGTACAGAATCCCAAATACTAAAAATTAGTAGACAATGAAGAATCTGAAAATATTCAATCTTCTTCTCCTGACGCTTCTCGCCGTGATCGGCGGATGCTCCAAGGAGGAGATCTCATTCCCCATCGAGCAGCCCCGCTTCGAGCTTCGCGAGGGCTATCAACTCCTTGAGGTAATCGTGCCGCAGAATACGAAGCCCACCGACAAAATCTATATCATCGGCGACTTCAACGGTGGTATGGAGGCTGTAGGAGATCCCCGTTGGCAACTTGAGAAGGCTCAGGACACCGACTCCAAATTCGGTATCTATATCAATCCGGCCGACCTCAAGGAAGGCACTCGCCTCTCCGACGGTTATACTTTCTATAATGCGGAGCAGGGTGAAGAGCGTTCTCTCGACAATAAGGAGGTGCTTCATCACGAATCTCCCGTAGTTGGCACCAGAGCCAATGTTATGGTATATCGTTGGGCCGACTATTTCAACACTCCTCTTCCCCCGGAAGAGATCACTCACGACGGCTATGTCATCTACATTGTCGACAATACAGGCTGGGATGAGATCGCGATGTACGCTTGGGGCGACGCCGAGGCATTCGGCGGATGGCCCGGTATGGCTCCCACCGGTACGGTAGAGAAAGATGGCGTACGCTACAAATACTTCGATACCGGCGTAGCCAACGAGGGTCTCAACCTCAACCTTATCTTTAACAATAATGGTGGCGGCCAGCAGACTCCCGACTACAACGTTACTCTCAACCAGGACTTCTATCTCGAGGTGAATGCCGACGGCGCTGTGGAATATGATCCCAACAACAATATCAAGCACGACGGTTATGCTATCTTCGTAGCCGACTGCTCCGGTTGGGATGAGCTCTATCTCTATATGTGGGGCACTGTAAACGACCTCAACGGCGGCTGGCCCGGTATGGCTCCTACAGGCACTCAGACTATCCACGGCGTGCCTTACAGATACTTCGACCTCGGGGCTGCCAACTGCGACGGCACTCTTGAGGAGCACGTAATCCTCAACAACAATGCCGGGAAGCAGTTTGACGATGTTGTGGTATTCAATCTCGACCATGATGTTTATCTGGAGCTTACTCCCGACGGAGCAAGAGAGATCGATCCCTCCGACTATACTCCCCCGACACCTCCCAATCCCGGTGGCGACAACCCCGGCAGCAATCCCGGCGGTGACAATCCCGGAGATGAGCCCTCCACTCCTGCCCAGACTTACACTTACCACATCTATGTGGAGAATCTCACAGGCTGGGACAATGTAGAGCTCTACTCCTGGGGAAATAACCCCGACGGCCAGAACTTCGAGGCCTGCGGAGGCTGGGGCGGTATCACTCCCACAAGAACCCAGACTATCGGCGGTGTGGACTATCTCGTCTACACTATCACAATGCCTTACGAATATCTTGAGGATATGCACCTCATCTTCCATGACGGTGACAATAAGCTTGATCCGGAAGATATCACAGTCAATCTCAATCAAGACCTCTTCATCACTATCTCTAAGGAGAAAGGAGCGGTAATGAAAGTTAAGCGTCGTGCTCCCCGCAGATAATCAGCTTTAAAGAGCCCCCTCGAAGATTGGGGAGCCCCAAACCTCCCCAATCTTAATCATCACATAATATCCTGCCGCTCCGCAAGCACCATGAACGGAGCAATCGGAGCGGCAGGACATTTTTTTCTCTCTCTCATTCCTTCCATCCTTCCCATACAAAGGCTTCAACCCCACTAAAATCCTCTCCACCGCATCACCTCTCTATCTCATCATTTCTCTTCCTCACATCACCTCTCTCTATACAATTACGAGCAATCACAATCGTTTATGTTAAAGATACAAATAGATTTTCACAACATACTATGAATTTCAAATATAGAAACATACTTCTTGCCCTCGCCATGGCAGTCCTCTCCGTCTTAGGATTCACAGCATGCGGAGATGACAACGACCCCGAAGAAGTCATCACTCCCCCTGCCACTACCGAGCCAGCCGTGAAACCCGCCTCCTCCGATGTGATATACGAAGCCAATCCCCGCCTTTTCGCAGAAAACGGCTGCCTCAACGCAATTACGGCTCAATTGCCACGTCTCGAAGATATGGGTATCACCATCCTTTGGCTCATGCCCATTCAGGAGCCCGGTGTAGAGAAAGGTATCGGTTCTCCTTACTGTATCCGCGATTTCCGAAAGCTCAACGAGCGTTACGGTACTATGGACGATCTCAAACGCCTCGTCAACGATGCCCATTCACGCGGAATAAAAGTGATAATCGACTGGGTATGTGCCCAGACTTCGTGGGATTGCTCATGGATTACGGAACATCCCGACTTCTATAAGCACAATTCCTTGGGTGAGATTATCTCCCCCTCCAGCGGCAGCCAGGTTTATGCAGATGTAGCCGCCCTCGACTACTCCAACCGTGATCTTTGGACCACTATGGAGGATGCCATGATATATTGGCTCGATGCTGCCGGCATAGACGGTTTCCGTCTCGACTTCGTTGAAGCCGTGCCCTCCGATTTCTGGAAAGCCTGCACTCAGCGTCTCAAAGAGAAGAAGGCCGACATCTTCCTCCTTGCCGAGACCGGCCAAGCCTCCTATTTCGCCGACGGCTTCGATATGATCTACGATTGGGGCCTTGAAGATACCCTCGCCTCTGCTATGAAGAGCGGAAAGCTCGACAATTACTATGCCAAAGCGAATGCTTCTATGGATAAAGTGCCCGAAGGTAAAGGACTCATGCGCTATATCTATAGCCATGACACCGCTACAGAGGATCCTATCCCCGGATTCTATGGCAACGATGACGCCATGCTGGCAGCCTACGCACTCACCGCTCTCTACGGAGGCACTCCCATGATATATTCCGGCATGGATGCTGAAAACATGAACGGTACCATCAATTTCTTCAATTATAATCCGCTCACTTGGTCAAAGACTCTCTCTGAACGATTCGGCTTCATAAATGAGCTCTACGCCATTATCGCCGATTTTCGCAACGGCACCAAGAGCGTGACTGCTAACGGAGCAGTGGCAACCTTCACATATAAAGCCAACGGACACACAGCTCTTGTGATGATCAATACCTCCGATAAGAACACGACCTCTCGTCTGCCGATGGCCGCTCAGGGAATTCCCTTCACCGGAAATTACTCCTATAAGGGAACTATCAACACAGATATGACTGTGCACCTTGCTTCCTACGGATATATAGTACTCACAACTAAATAAATTCTTCATATTTGAATCTTCTCTCGTAAAATAGATTTGTCTTTATCTATTATTTCGAGTTAGAACCAACCTTGACTATGAGAACCTTCATAACAGCTATTTCCATTGGGGTGGCTCTGCAGGCTTCCGCTATAGGAATCACCTCTCCCTCGGGCGATATTGTCCTGAATGTGGATGTCGATGCCTCGGGTGTACCCATATATTCCGTGGATTACAAGGGTAAGAACCTTGTATCCGACAGCCGTCTCGGCCTCACTGCCGATGAGACATCTTTTGCCGACGGTTTCCGCATTGAAAGCGTCGACACAGTGACTGTAGACCGCAGCTGGGAACCCGTATGGGGTGAGTATTCCACCGTACGCGACCACTTCAAGGAATTGGCCGTAAACCTTAAAGCCGACAATCCGGAGCGTGCCCTCACACTGCGTTTCAGAGTGTTTGACGATGGTCTCGGCTTCCGCTATGAGCTTCCGGTGCAAAAAGGCCCCAACTATCTCACACTTCGCGGCGAGAATACTCAATTCAACTATACCGACGACCATAAGCTATATTGCATCCCCGGCGATTATGACACTGATGAATACCTCTTCTCGGAGACTACTTTCTCCGGTCTGCCCGAGGCCCTCAACAGCTACCGTCGCCACAGCGAGGCGCAGCGCACCGGCGGCAACACTATCCAGACCCCGATGCTTCTGAAGACCGGCGACGGTGTATACGTCAATATGCACGAGGCCGCTCTCGACGGCTATCCCGCCATGCTGCTCGATGTGGATACCGAAAATTACGATATGACTTCGCACCTCGTGCCTGACCGTCTCGGTGTGAGTGCTTATCTCCAGTTACCCTTCAACACTCCCTGGCGTACGCTGATTATCAGCGATGACGCCCGCGATATCCTCGCTTCTCAGCTTGTGCTCAATCTCAACGAACCTTGCGCCATCGAGGATACTTCCTGGATCAAACCTATGAAATTCGTGGGTGTATGGTGGGAGATGTTCACCGGTAATCAGAAGACCTGGGCTTACTCCGACGATCATCTGGCTCGTCCCGGCGAGACCGACTATACCAAACTTACTCCCAACGGACGCCACCCGGCCAACACCGACAATGTGAAGAAATATATAGACTTCGCTGCCGAAAACGGAATCGACGGTGTGCTTGTGGAGGGTTGGAACGAAGGATGGGAAGATTGGGCAAGCTATCGCAAGAACCGTCAGTTCCTCTTCGATGCCCCCTATCCCGATTTCGATCTTCCCCTTCTCCGCGATTATGCCAAGGAGAAAGGAGTGAAGCTTATCATGCACCATGAGACTGCCGCCAACGCCGCTGACTACGCTCTTCAGCTCGACCGTGCTTTCCAATTTATGAAAGATAATAATTATGATGCGGTGAAGACCGGCTATGTAGGGGCGATTATTCCTCGCTCCGAGCATCATACGTCACAATGGATGGTGGATCACGCCCGTGATGTCATTGAACGTGCCGCTGACTATCAGATCATGGTGGACAGTCATGAAGCACCACGCCCCACAGGTCTCTGCCGCACATATCCCAACTGGCTCGCGCAGGAATCGGCCCGTGGCGGCGAGTTCGAGTCGATGGGCGGTAATCCACCTTCCCACACTTGTATCCTGCCCTTCACTCGCCTGAAGGGTGGTCCGATGGATTATACTCCCGGTCTGTTCCAAACCGACCTCAGCTACTATGGTGAAGGAAAGACCGACAAGGCCGGCACTACTCTCGCCCGTCAGCTCGCTCTATATCTCACCATGCCCTCCCCTATACAGATGGCATGCGACCTCCCCGAGAACTACAATCGTTTCCCCGATGCATTCCAGTTTATCAAGGATGTGCCAGTAGATTGGTCTGACTCGAAGTATCTTGAGGCTGAACCCAACAAGTATATCACCGTGGCACGCCGCGACAAACATTCCGATGATTGGTATGTAGGCGCTATCACCGATGGAAATGCCCGCACCGCCCTCATCGACTTCAGCTTCCTCCCTAAGGGAGAGAAATACGAGGCTACCATATATGAAGATGCGCCCGATGCAAATTGGGAGACCAATCCTCAGGCCTACAGAATCCGCAAGGTAAAAGTGGATTCCCGCACTCGCCTCAAGCAGCACCTCGCTCCCGGCGGCGGTGCCGCCATTCGCGTAGTTCCCTTGAAATGAAAATCACTACAGGTAGCGCAAATTATTTTCAATATACCGCGTTTCACAATTATCTAATGGAATCTTGGTGAGAAGATCCATGCTGAAAAAAGAAACGCAACAGGCGGCCCGCGCGTGAGCGTAGGCCGCCTGCTTTTTTATCTTTCAGGGTTGCCGTAAGCATAAGAGCTTGCTATATGATGTGCTATCCCGGATATGAGAAGCATTGTCCCTGCTTTATGAAATGTTGTCTTTGGATTCAGAGATCAAAGAGGGAGGGGGCAGTAAGATCGGGGGAGAAAGAGCGGCGATGATAGGGAGTGAGGCCGTGAGAGATGATTGCAAGTTTATGGGCTTTCGTAGGATATCCTTTGTTGCCGTCCCAGCCATAGTCAGGATATTGCTCATGCAGACGCGACATAAGTTCATCGCGATGTGTCTTGGCCAAGATTGAGGCGGCCGCTATCGACATATATGTAGCGTCACCATGCACCACCGTAGTGTAGGGTATATCTTTATAAGGGCGAAATTTGTTTCCGTCCACGAGTATATGCTCGGGAAGGACACCCAAGGCTTCCAAAGCGCGCTGCATACCCGTTATAGAGGCCTGCAGGATATTGATACGGTCAATCTCCTCCGGCTCGACCATCACTACGGCCCAGGCTATCGCCTCTCGCTCGATGAGAGGGCGTAGCTTATCGCGCTGACGCTCGGAGAGGCGTTTGCTGTCGTCAAGAAGATCGCATTTGAAATCAGGAGGAAGAATCACGGCCGCGCAACTCACGGGGCCGGCGAGACATCCGCGGCCTGCCTCATCGCATCCGGCCTCGATGCGTCCCGCTTCGAGATAAGGAAAAAGTGCGGCCATCAATTGTCGCGAGAGATAATGAATTCGAATATATCGCGGAAAGATTCTTTGTCGCGATCATCGGGATAGACAGAGAGGATCTCCTCCGCCTCTTTCTGCATACCGCGCATCACATCGAAGGCATAGTCGATGCCTCCGCCACGCTTCGCAAAGTCGATAAGGGTGGCAATCTCATCGTTGGACAGGTCGCCGCGACGTATGAGATCCTTCATACGCTCACGCTCCTCAGCCTCATTCTCCGGACCATTGTTGAGCGCATAAAGCAAGGGAAGCGTCACCTTACCCTCGCGAAGATCGTTGCCTGTCGGTTTGCCGATACGCTCGTCAGAAAAATAATCGAAGATATCATCCTTTATCTGGAAACAGAGTCCGAGAAGCTCGGCGTATCTTATCATGGGGAGATACTCGCTTTCGGGGGTATCCACGGCCTCGGCTCCCATCTTCACACAATTCATGAAGAGGGAAGCCGTCTTCTTGCGAATCATGTTGAAATAACTCTCCTCATCGAAATGATGATCGCGAGCGTTGCATATCTGATCCACTTCGCCTAACGATAGTTCACAGCCGAGAGCCGAGAGAGCGGATATGATTGAAAGGTGCCCGGTGCGGATTCCGGCCGCCAGGGCATTGCTGACAAAGAAATCGCCCACAAGCACAGCGATATGATTGCCCCATACATGATTCACGGTCGGTTCGCCACGTCGCACATGAGTCTCATCCACTATATCATCGTGTATAAGGGATGCATTGTGCAACATTTCAAGAGCGGCTCCGGCGTGAAGCACATCCTCGTTGACCTCCCCGAAGAAGCGGGCACTGAGAATCACCATCACGGGGCGAATCTGTTTCCCTTTGGTCTTGAGATATGAGGTGACGACACGATTCATCAACTCGTTGCGCGTATGCAATGAGCTTTCAATTATATCGTTCATCTCGTTCAACTCCTTGGAGAGACGTTTACGTATGGTGCCAAGCTGAGCCATATATGTATATGTGTATCTACCGGGGCGTACTGACCTTGCGGTTAACCCCGTTTTCTGAAAAATCAGACAAAATTAATAAATTATTCCCTTATTCAGCTTATCATATCGGCTGAATTTGCTAAATTTACGAAAATTTTTGATACGAAGCATCGCTCTCTCCGGCATTCGGTTCGCTCTTCATTATTCTTAACTTCATTTGTCATGACCGGGAAAAGACTCTTCCTTCTTGATGCATACGCCTTGATTTTCAGGGCTTACTACGCTCTTATAAAAATGCCGCGTCTCACTCGCGACGGCTTCAATACTTCGGCTATATTCGGCTTCGTGAATACTCTCGAGGAGCTTCTGAAGAAGGAGCGGCCCTCTCATATAGCCGTTTGTTTCGATCCTCCCGGAGGCACCTTCCGCAATGAAGCTTTCGAGGATTACAAAGGAGAGCGCGAAGCCACTCCCGAGGATATCAAACTATCGATCCCGATCATCAAGGAGATTATCCGCGCTTACAATATCCCGATCCTCGAAGTGGAGGGATTTGAGGCCGATGATGTGATAGGCACTATGGCACGCCGGGCCGAAGCAGAGGGATTCACAACCTACATGATGACTCCCGACAAGGATTTCGGACAGCTCGTCAGCGAGAATATCCTGCAGTATAAGCCTGCCTACCGAGGTCAGGATTTTGAGTTGCGCGGCGAGAAGGAGGTGTGTGAGCGTTATGGATTGGAGCATACTTCGCAGGTGATTGATCTGCTTGCGCTCATGGGCGACAAGATTGACAATATCCCGGGATGTCCCGGCGTGGGAGAGAAGACTGCCGAAAAGCTTATCCGTGAATTCGGGGATGTCGAGAATCTTCTTGCCAATACTGATAAGCTGAAGGGGGCTTTGCAGAAGAAGATAGTGGATAATACTGAGCAAATCAAGTTCTCGAAGTTCCTGGCCACCATCCGCACTGATGTGCCTGTGGAGGCCAATCCCGAAGATTTGGCACGTAAAAGCGCCGACCGCTCCAAACTATTCGCAATCTTCCGCGAACTCGAATTCAAGTCGTTGGCCTCGCGTGTGGAGAAGCGTATGGATGATGAAGAGGGATGCCGGGAAAAGACTCAGACGCCTGAGGATTCCTCGCTTGTCGGGTCTCTTTTCTCCGAGGAGGATTTCTCCGCTGCTCCGGCTGATGAGGCCGACGAAGCGCCGCAAGCTCCCGCAGCCCGTGTGGAGCTGACAATCTCTCTCGTGGATAATGCGGAGGCTTTGAGCCGTATGCAGGAGCGTTTGCTCCCGGCGGCTGAATGTGGACTTTTTATCGTCTCTTCGGGTGAGAATGATATGGAGGCTCGCTGGGATGGCACTGCAATAGCCTTGGCGGGAGGGGAATGTATGTATATCCCTGCCGATTTTAAAGAAGGTAAAGCCGTTGTGCTCGATCTTATGGCGCGTAAAGACATAGTGAAGGTGACGCCGCAGGCTAAACGCGATATGGTGATGGGCGCCGTGGCGCGTAGCGACGGTCAAACGGCACTCGCCTCTTTCTATGACACTTCGCTCGCTCATTATGTGCTCCAGCCCGAGATGCGCCATACCCTTGAGGATCTCGCAAGCTCATATCTCCGACGCGACCTTCCAGCCGCTCCGAAACCTCCGGCAACTCCGCGTGGCAAGAAGAATTCAGGGGGATTGCCTCCTGTCATCCCCGTGGCTGAGGCCATGCCTTGGGCGTGCGCTACGGCCGAGGCGGCTCTCGCTCTTCGCCCGGTGCTTGAGAAGGAGGTGGAGAAGGAGGAGATGAAAAGTCTACTCGAGGATGTGGAGATTCCCCTTGTAAGCGTACTCGCCGAGATGGAAATCACCGGCGTGCGTATAGATGTGAAAGCTCTCAACGAAGCAGCCGATGCTATGGAAGGACGTCTGCATGGATTGGAGGCTGAAATATATGAAATGTGTGGCACTGAATTCAATGTCGGATCGCCGGCAAAGGTGGGGGAAGTTCTCTTCGACACTCTCGGTCTCGAACCCAAACCGAAGAAGACGAAAACAGGGCAATATTCCACAAGTGAGGATGTACTTGAGAAAGTAGCGGCCAAGCATCCTGTCGTAAACAAGATTCTGGAATATCGCCAGCTAAAGAAACTCCTCTCCACTTACCTTGTGGCTCTTCCTGCTTGTATAAATCCCGCTACAGGACGCGTCCACACCAATTACAATCAGACTGTCACTGCCACGGGTCGCATATCCTCCTCCTCTCCCAATCTCCAGAATATTCCCGTGCGTGACGGAGAGGGACGCGACATCCGCCGGGCCTTCATCCCTTCAGAGGGGAATATATTCCTTTCGGCCGACTATTCGCAGATTGAATTGCGTCTTGTAGCCGACTTCGCCAATGATGAGATTATGCTATCCGCTTTCCGCCACGGCGATGATATCCATGCTATCACTGCGGCGAAGATTTATCATGAGAAGCCGGAGGAGGTAACACCCGACCAGCGTCGCCATGCCAAGACGGCTAATTTCGGTATACTCTACGGTATCTCCGCTTTCGGACTCTCCACGCGTCTCGGCATTCCCCGTAAGGAGGCGCAAGAACTCATCGACAATTATTTCGCTACTTTCCCCACAATCCGTCAATACATGACGGAAAGCACCGAGTTCGCACGCGAGCACGGATACGTGAAGACCCGTATGGGGCGCAAGCGTATGCTCCCTGATATCAACAGTAAGAATCCTGTGGTGAGAGGTTATGCCGAGCGAAATGCCGTAAATGCCCCCATCCAAGGCTCGGCCGCCGATATCATAAAGGTAGCTATGGTGAAGATAGCCGCTGAAATGAAGGAGAAAGGGATGCGTTCGAAGATGATAATGCAGGTGCATGATGAGCTCAACTTCGATGTGGTACCCGAAGAGTTGCCGGCTCTTCAAGAGCTGGTAGCGCGTCAGATGGAAGGTGCCTACTCCGGCAATGTCACCCTAACAGCTAGTAGCGGGGCAGCCTCCAACTGGCTCGACGCCCACTAACCATACGGCTTCATATATAATTTATGTCTGATCATAAAATCAAATATCAAGGTTTCCTGAATACTATCCTTAAGCTTAAGGATCTGTATGGGTCTATCCTTTTCTCGGAAGATAGATTCTGGGGACTGCTCACCGATTTTTATAATTTCTCCGGGGAATCCGTCCTCAAGGAGATTGCAAAAGAGTGTGTGAGTAAGGGTTATGTGAAAGACATTGCATCCACTTCCGATTTCAAAAGAACCATCAGGCATATTCTTAATACTTATGATTCAGCCTCCCTTGAAAAAAGAGAGGCTGCCGCGACTGTATCATTCGCAGTTGCGATTGCTCTTGACAAATCATCCTTAGAGGATTATGCCTCTTACTTAAACGCTATCAAAAGTAAAGGAGGAGACAATACATCCAAGACAGCCGCTGACGTATCATCCCATGCTACTTCTAATCCGACAACCAAGAGAATTCCTAAGAGAAGGAAAGCGGCTTCTAAACCTACGACCAAGAGGACTCCTAAGCAGAGAAAGACTACAGATAAACTTCCGTTCAAGTTTATTCTCCTTTTAGTTTCAGGAATTGCTATTCTTATTGGAAGTATTTATTTCTACTCAGCTTATCTTTATCATGATTTTTCGATTGGAGCAATCATCTTGTGTGAGACTATAGTTCAGATTTTATACATTTCTTTGGCAAGAAGAGTGGTAGAGAACAATAAATTACTCTCTAAACAGAAGAAATTAAAATTTGTAACAATTCTTCTTCCTATCGTATTCTGCTACTTACTTCCGGATTTAGCTCCGATACTGTTTTTGCTTAATGCTTTAAAAGAAAGTTTATACATCGCTTTCTCCACAGACATCGGATTATATAATATTTTGCCCGATACCATACCCGGAAACTCAATGATTGATTTCCCTGAAACCCCGGGCATTTTCACATCCTTAGGGACTGCCCTGTCTCTAATTTTCGTATTCGCGTGCGTCAAAGGCATACACAACTTAAAGAAAAAATGCAGGGGCTCCTCATCTACTTCCTACCCTGCTCTTTCATGGCTATCGGTAGGCGTGATTGTGCTTACCCTTGGCTCATGTCTTGGAATACACCTCTATAAATGCGAACAGAAGAAGAAAGAGTATTTGGCTGAAAACCGACTTTTTCAGGAAAAGATCAAACAGAGAGCAGAAGAACCGAGAGCTCTTTCATTCAAAGGGATTGAACTGGGAGCTACAATAGACGCAATCACAGACTTGAATAACCGGGACGATGCCGGCGAAACAACCGATATCAAGTTCTCATACGCCGGCAGGACACAAATAAATTTAAAATCCACAAAAGATATTGTAGCAGATATACTTAACAACAGAAATCCATCTCTCAGCGAACTAACAGATCTTCAAGAGAAAGGAGATAATCCCAAAGGAATTAAGGAATATATAGCTGAATATAAAGCACGCTCTGACTTTTTCTCCAACACCATCAAGATACAACTACTAAGCTTTGATGGGGTAAGATGTATAATAGTCACGCCCGATGATATATCAAGTGATGATCCATATCTCCAATTCAATAATTTCAATGACATATACAATCTGTATGTCGAGAAATATGGAAAACCGGTATGGGGAATGAGATCGGAAGAATACCATTCTTACCACCGTGACGACACAAGAGGACGATATTATTATTCCTGGAAATTCAAGAACAGTGAAATTCAGCTCTCGAGATATTACATAATTTATGTTGATTCCGCCTATATAGAAGAACTATCATCCCTTATCGAGGAATATAACAGAGATATGAGTACCGATACCGATTCGATATCTCTTGCCCAGCAGAGAGAAGATTCCATAAAGCAAGTACAGCTTAGGGAAGCCGGTCTCCGCAAAGCAGAACGCCGCCGGAACCCAATCAACGATATTTAACTCTCTTAAGGAAACCTCATCCACCCGATTTCCTCTCAAAAAAATATTTAGGATAGCGAAGATGCTTATCTTTAAACGTAAAGAAGAAAGAAGAGGGAAAGAAAGGAGGTAAGATGAAAATAAAAACTACCTCTACTCTAACAGGCAACCACAGAATAGGATTAAATGGATTAAACGAACCGATTAAACGGAAGATTCAATAACGAAGTGCAAAAATAGTCTAAGCTGCTCTTCCTTGATCCTCCGGGGGAAGGCCTCACGGCCTGGGGGCAGAGCCCCCGATGAGTGATCATATAAAATGGAACTCT
>JAAVEO010000010.1 GCA_014801225.1 Bacteroides sp. | reverse complement strand
TTTGGCCATCTTGACCTTGTCGTTCAGTCGCTTAGCTCGCTAAGCTCCTTCTCTCCGCGGCCAACCTGCCTCAAAATTATCTCGCATCTATCATATCATTTATTTTTCTTAGCTACTTAGAGAGTGAGTATCTACTTACGGCAGATAATTTGCGTAATAATATAAAGGGCAGATCATGGAGGAAGCGGATGCTTCTCCGCGACCTGCCCTTTTAAGACCCATTCCACACGAAATCAGATTATGAAAAAGATAGAAAAAACTAATGCCGCCCGACTTCTCGATAAAGCCGGTATAAGCTATGAGACAGTGGAATATACCGTGGATGAGAACAATCTGGCAGCCGATCATGTGGCAGAGGAACTTGGCGAACCCATAGAACAAGTGTATAAGACTCTTGTGCTTCGTGGCGACCAGACCGGATTGATCGTATGCGTGGTGGCAGGCAACAGAGAGGTTGACCTCAAGAAAGCTGCCAAGGCCTCCGGCAATAAGAAAGTGGAGATGATCGCCATGAAGGAGTTGCTTCCCAACACGGGATATATACGCGGGGGATGTACGGCTATAGGTATGAAGAAGCAATATCCCACCTTTATATCGGAAGAAGCTCAGCAGTTTCCTTTTATCTACGTTAGCGCCGGGAAGCGCGGCCTTCAGCTAAAACTTGCTCCCGCCGATCTCGCCAAAGCCGCCAACGCCGTCTTCACGGATATCAGTACCGATCTCTGACGGACACGCCAATTAAACATTATCACATCTCTACCCTACAATATGAATACATTCGGAAAAAATCTTCGTCTCACTACCTTCGGCGAGAGCCATGGGCCTGCAATGGGCGGGGTGCTTGACGGTGTGCCTCCGCGCATACGTCTTGACTTCGATCTTATAAAGGTGCTTATCGACGAGCGACGCACAGGCACATCCACACTTGTGAGCGCACGCAAAGAGAGTGACACTCCGGAGTTTCTCTCCGGCCTCTCCCCGGAGGGAGTGACGCTCGGCACTCCCCTCGCCTTCATAATCCGCAACACCGACCAACGTTCCTCGGATTATGATGAATTACGCCACGTATATCGTCCGAACCATGCCGACTATGCTTACGATGTCCGTTATGGTATACGCGATTGGCGCGGAGGGGGACGTTCGAGTGCCCGGGAGACGGTGAGCAGAGTAGTAGCCGGCGCGATCGCCATGCAGATACTTCGGCAATACGGTGTGACGATAGAGGCCGGAATCATATCCGTAGGAGAAAGCGGCGAACTCCCTTTCCGCGAGAAAATGGCAAAAGAGGGTCGGTTTGATTTTCCGGAAGAGCTTGCGGAAGAGATGCGAGATGAAGTGGAGCGAGCACGTAGGGATTGCGATAGTGTCGGAGGTATGGTAGGATGTGCTGTCTATGGTATCCCGCCTGGCATCGGAGATCCTGTATTCGGAAAATTGCAATCTGCATTGGCCTCCGCGATGATGAGTATCAATGCTGCTAAAGGATTTGATTACGGGTATGGTTTTGATCTTGCCTCATCCCGTGGACTTGCAACGGCGGATACTTTTCTACCCCCGGATGAACCGACACAGACACTGCGCCTCACTACCGCCACTAATTATTCAGGCGGTATTCAGGGCGGCATCAGCAACGGTATGCCTGTGTATATGCGTGTGGCATTCAAACCTACGCCATCGGTAGCTACGGAGCAGGCCACTGTGGATGATCAAGGGCGGAAAGTGATACTTGGCGTGCGTGGCCGTCATGATCCATGTGTGGCGCTGAGAGGAGTGCCGATAGTGAAGGCTATGGCGGCTCTTGTGGTAGCAGATATGCTTTTGGAAACAGAAGGAAGGAAATAAATATAGAGAAGCAGATGAGAAAGAGTTATTCTGATTATCTTGTGGGAGTGTTTCCCGGAATTAAAGTGCAGAAGATTTCGGTGAATGCCGGCAGGAGCTGTCCCAACAGGGACGGCACTATCGGGCGAGGCGGATGTATCTATTGTGACAACCGCAGCTTCACACCCGCCTATTGTATGCAGCCTGATAGCGTGAAGGAGCAGATTGAAGCCGGGAAAGAGTTTTTTTCGCGCAAATATCCGGAGATGAAGTATCTGGCGTATTTCCAAAGCTATACCAATACTTATGGAGCTGATATAACGAATCTGGAAAGGCTATATCGCGAGGCAATGGATTGCGAAGGAATTGTCGGGATTGTAATCGGTACACGTCCCGATACACTTCCAGACAGTGTGATAGAACTTCTCGGCCGCCTTAACCGGGAAAAACCTGTATTTCTGGAAATAGGAGCGGAATCCTCCTGTGACGACACACTGCGGCTTATCAATCGGGGGCATACATGGAATTGCACGGAGGATGCAGTAAGACGCGCATCCGCGGCCGGGCTGCGTTGCGGCTTGCATCTGATAGCCGGACTCCCGGGGGAAGACGATGAACAAGTGATAAGAAATGTAGAGAAAGCCTGCGCTCTTCCCATAGATACGATCAAGCTTCATCAACTCCAGATAATCAAGGGCACACCGCTTCATCGCGCTTGGGAGGCAGGGGCAATCGACGTAAAACCCTACACCCTTGAACGCTATCTCGATCTGTGCGTCAGAATATCCCGTATGGTGCCGGAAAATATAGTGCTTGAACGTTTTCTCGCACAGGCACCTCCCGGAATGGTGGTGGCCCCGAAATGGGGATTGAAGAATTATCAATTCATGAATCTCCTGCATAATGCACTCAAGGATGAATGAGAAATCAGGAAAGATATTCCGGATAAAATGAGGAAAAGGGATGAGAGATTAAACAAACGGGGATTAGAAGGTGTTAGTTAACAAGAACAAATAAATCAAAAATGAATAAAACAGCCATTCTGACCATTATAGGAGCCGCAAGCGTATTTGCGGCCAATGCAGATGTGAAAGTAAATCTCGCCCCGGGTAGCAATCTGCAAGAGGTGAAAGTGAGTCATGCCACTATCAAAGATATGCTCACCACTCCCCGTAATCAAGACATACCTACAGTGACCGACACCTATAAGGTGAACAAGAACTCCTTCACTATCCGTATATCACCCGACGGCCCATCTCGCTACAGCATCGATTTCGCTCCTGATGTAATGGCGGATTTCTATGCGCAGCCCGGTGAGAATCTTACTGTGGACGTGACTTCCCTTTCCCCGCTTACCTATACAGTAAGCGGTACGCCTCTGATGGATGGAATGACTTATATCGATAGCAAGACCGGCCCTATTCTGGCTGAATTCAATGCAGCCAGACAGCAACCGAATACAGACAGCGCCAAGATGCAACAGATTGTAGACAGCTATAATCGAGTGCTTAAAGACTACATCACCGAGAATCCAGCCAATCCCGCTGCAGTATATGCCCTTCTCGAACTTGACGGCGAAGACTTTCTCAAAGGGCTCTCACTACTCAAGCCCGAGGCCATGATGTCGATGCTCTACCCTATCGTGGAGCTTCGCAAACCCATGATTGAAAAGCAGGTGGAAGCAGAACGTCTGCAGCAGGAGATGCAGAACGGCACATATGATGCG
The DNA here is from genome assembly GCA_014801225.1 of Bacteroides sp. GTDB lineage: Bacteria > Bacteroidota > Bacteroidia > Bacteroidales > Muribaculaceae > Lepagella. The sequence continues at coordinate 63,547 of JAAVEO010000010.1, read as the reverse complement.
ATCGATTTCAAACTCAAGGACCTCAACGGGAAGGAAGTAAGCCTCCGTGATTATCGCGGCAAATGGGTGATACTGGATTTCTGGGGATCATGGTGCATTTGGTGTATCAAGGGTTTCCCTCACCTCAAGGAGGTATATGAGGCCAACAAAGACCGTCTGGAAGTGATAGGCATCGACTGTCAGGACACTGAAGAGGCATGGCGTGCCGCCTGCGATAAATATCAGCTTCCCTGGGTGAACGTATACAATGTCACGAAAGAGGGAAGTGTAGACCAGCTTTACGGTATCCAGGGCTTTCCTACCAAGATTATCATCAGTCCTAAAGGAAAGATCATGAATATCACCACCGGAGACGATCCATCGTTCTATGACACACTCAACAAATTGATGAATAAATAATATTCATAAAAAGAAAAAGGAAGGGTCCGGTCTCCCTCCAAAAGGGAATCCGGACCCTTCTCCACGTCAAGTCAGCTTTTCGGCAGCGCCCTATCCGGACGCTGCCGAAATAGCTTACAGTGGAACGAAGATAGAATTTGTTCGCGGCGAAATTAAGATTATTCTCGCATTTGACCAAAATTTATCTCAAAAATTTTAACATTTATTCACCTAAAGTGTTAAAATCAAAATTCTGATGCAATACTATAGAAAAAACATACGGATTTCACCTTCCACTATGTTCTTAGGGTATTAGCATTCCTACCGATAATTGAGCCTCCATGCTTTGGATAAGCCCATCCTTAGAAAATGAGCTGCAAACGGGCTTGAAAAGCGTTGAGGGTCATAGGCTCCACTTCGGCACGATCCCAGGTGTGAGTATAACTATAGCGGAGTTTGGCCACCATATATTTATTTATATAATAATTAAATCCCAAGCTGAGGTCGTTGAGGCGACCGCCATATATAGCGGCGCGGGAATCGCTCAGCGACGTATAGTTGTAGCTTGCCACAGCCTCCAGCGAACCCTTGGCAGGAGTATCGATACCGGCCACACCCATATTATATCGGTAGTCGCGCCCTATGAGGATGCCACGCAGTGTGGCATATGCACCCGTGGCACGATAGGCGGTGAGGTCCATACGGCGATTCACCTGCATGAAATAATATTGGCTCTCAATTGCGGCACGACCATAACAAAACATAAGCTCCGGAGAGAATTTCCAAAGATTCATGGCATGGTCGACTTTAGCATTGATAGCAGATACAAGTGTTACCTTTGAAGGGAAATTAGCTCCGAAAGTGAAAGAATCATGAGTATCTTCCTTTGAGGAGGAACCATTATACTGAGGTGTGAGGAACGCTCCGGAGATACCGGCCTGCACCATCAGGCCATCCCGATGAATGGGGCGGGCTACGATACGAGTGCGCAAGCCATATCCTTCGCGTATCATCTCATCTACACCGAGAGTGACTGTGGAAGCCTTCGGTTCGGCATGGGCTGCAAGAGTGGTATAATACTTATCCGCACTATGATACCATTCAATACCGATCATATGTGCCTCATTGAATACGGTATTGCAGACGGGCTCGATCATAGTCACTTTCATACAGGCGGCTTGAGAGTTCTGATAGCCGAAATGGTGCATCTGCATGCCGCCACGGATAAAATCGGTAGAAGAGAAATTATACTGCATCCAGATATCTTTGAGCAACACCTTGCCATAGGCATACCCCATCTCTATCTTGGCGCTCCACTTACCTATGGAGCCACTCACACCAAGACGAACATCGGGGATAGCCACTCCATCGGGAAACTGATTCTTCTGAGGCGAGGCAAAAAGAGCACCGTCCAGGAGCAGAGTGCCAAGTGGAGTGACTTTAAATTTATCGTTATCGACAGCTGTTTTTTCCACCACCGTAGAGGCAGAAGGAGAGAGGGAGGGAGAAAGTGCAGCAACTGCAGACTCTGCAGCTACGGGGGAAGCCACAACCATATCTGCCGGAACCGTTCCTGCAAGAATTGCTGAAGCGGCCAGCAGAGAGAGAGAGGCGGATAGTAAAAATCTCTTCATGAGTAAATTAATATATATAAAGCGATTATGGAAATTTCAAAAAACGGAAATCGGCCACAGGGACGTTGGCCGAAAACGACTGCAAAATTAGTCATTTTTCTTAATTAAGGACTAAACTTTAAGAATTGCTTATCCGTTTAATTTATGAAAAATTTAATTAATCTTTTACAATTATGAAAAATATTACAGATTTCAACGGACGTACTCACAGATTATGGTGGGTGCCGATGATAACAGGTATCCTTGCCATTTTCTTAGGGATATGGTGCTTTCTCTCTCCCGCCTCTTCACTTCCGGTATTCGCTATGGCCTTCGCCATTTGTCTTATCGCCGGAGGAATATTCAATCTTGCCTACTCTTTCTCCAATATGTCGCATTCCAACTGGGGATGGAGTCTGGCCCTCGGCCTGATTGAGATATTCTGCGGAGGATGGATGCTTACCCTATCGCCCGAAGTGATGGCAGCAGCCTTCGCCTACGCTATCGGAATATGGGTATTGATCGTGGCGATCAACGCCGTCTGTGAAGCGGCCTTTTTCTCCCGTTTTTCCGGATGGTGGGCAGTATGGATGATCATACTTCTCATCGCTACTATCTTCTTCGGATTTTATTTCCTTTCATCTCCTCTTTTCGGAGGGGTAGCCGGATGGCTATGGATAGGGATTTCACTTTTATGTTTCGGAGTATGGAGAATTTCTCTGGCATTCCAACTTCGCAAAATCAATCGACACATCAAAAGAACCTTCTGACCCGTCACTAAACAGCGACCGCTCCATGAGGCTTAGACTCCAGAATTATATGAAAAGGCATACCCCGGCAGAGAGATTCCTGCCGGGGATTGTTGCTTTACTTACGCTCCTGCCATTTATTGCCGCCGCCCAAATTCCAATGCATCATTCCGTCATCGAGCCACAACTGCCGGATTCGGCGGATGTGGCCGAAGGAGAAAAAAAACATTTCTGGAGAGCGACGGCAGAAGTGATGGGATTCAATGTAGCTCTTTGGGGTTTCGACCGTTTCATACAACACGGAGATTTTTCCTATATCAACTTTCGCACCGTAGAAGAGAATCTGTCGCATGGTTATAATTGGGATAACGACAAGCTGGGTACCAACACATTCCTTCATCCCTATACCGGAAATCTATATTTCAATGCGGCACGTGCCAACGGCTTCAACTTCTGGCAATCGGAGGTATTCTCAATGTTTGGAAGTGCAATGTGGGAAACATTCATGGAATGCGAATATCCTTCTACGAATGATGTCATAGCCACTCCTATCGGAGGAGCGGTGATCGGGGAGACTTTATTCCGCTCATCCGATGCAGTACTTGATGACCGTACCACGGGATGGGAAAGATTCGGACGTGAAGCGGCGGCCTTCGTGATATCTCCAATGCGCGGCATCAACCGCATCATCACCGGCCAGGCATGGCGCGTAAGATCCACCACAGGGCGGCTCTTCGGACGTCCGAATGTAGCTGTGCGAATCTCAGCCGGTGTGAAAGCTTTGGAATTTCAAGGAAGAATAGGCGATACTCATGTAGGATTCGCTTCACAGATAGATGTGGAATACGGTGACCGCTTCGAGGAAAGCAGCAAACCATACGATTACTTCACAGTGAAAGCCGAGCTTCAAGCTATGCGCGAACAGCCGCTCCTGTCAGAAATTGAAATCAAAGGACGTCTACTCGACCGCGAAATAATGAAGTCAAGCAAAGCGTTCGCCAGTGTAGGGCTTTATCAACACTTTGACTTCTATGACTCCGATACGATAAAAAAATATGATAAAGTGCCCTATAAACTCGGAATACCGGCTTGTGTAGGCGTGGGCGTACTCTATCGTGACGGCGACCGCCGGCGATGTGTGTTTGATGCGTATGCCCATGCCAACGTTGTGATATTGGGTTCGATACTCTCCGACCATTACCAGACTGACGAACGAAATTACAACTGGGCTTCCGGATTCTCACTAAAAGGAGGATTCAATATAGTGGTTGACAAAAACCGTTTCGCTTTCACACTCAATCACTCCTACTATCGTCTTTTCTCCTGGGTAGGCTATCGCTACGGCACAGACCTAAATAAGGTGAATTTCCGTACTCTCAATGTGATGGGCGACCATTCGGCAGCCTCTTTCAATGTGACGGAGGCACGTCTTGATTTCAAATTGATGAGACGACTTTATGCCACTGTCTCAGCTACCAGCTATATTCGTTCCACCCGCTATCGCGATTACCCGTCAGTGCTATCCTCTTCCGGGTCGCTGCGGGCCATGCTTACCTATAAACTCTAATCGTGCTCACCGCAAGCTTGTAACCCAAACAATCTGCAGAGTAACAGACGCCCCTCCCCTACCGTCGCCACGCTATCCGAGGCGACGGCTTTTTGTATGCTCACGATTTTTTATTAAATTTGCAGTCAAAAGCAAAACGAATAAACAAAACCTGACAATGGTACTTCCCATATACGTTTACGGTCATCCCGTGCTTCGCGAAGAGACCGAAGATATCGAAAAAGATTATCCCGAGCTTCCCAAGCTGATTGAGGATATGTATGAGACAATGTATGCCACAGACGGTGTGGGCCTCGCCGCTCCCCAGATTGGCAAAAGTATCTCTGTGGTAGTAATCGACGGGACTCCCCTCGCCGACTCTTTTCCTGAATGTAAAGATCTCAAGCTCACGCTTATCAATCCCGAACTGGAAGTGATAGAGGATGAGCCGGCAGTGACACGAGAAGAAGGATGTCTCTCCTTGCCCGGACTTAGCGAACCCGTAAAGCGTTTCGAGCATGTACGTCTCAATTGGCTTGATGAGAATTTTGAAGAGCATGAGAAAGAGTTCAAAGGATTTGCCTCGCGAATAATCCAGCACGAGTTCGACCATCTTCTCGGCACAGTCTATACGGATCGTGTCGCCCCCCTTCGCCGCTCACTCATACGTACAAAATTGAACAATCTGGCCAAGGGAAAGGTACGTTGCGGATATAGAGTGAAGACCGCTCCCTCCAAATAATACAAACCTTAATAATATCTGACACAATACAATGGCAGACGATAAGAAAATCATATTCTCGATGGTAGGGGTAAGTAAAATCATTCCTCCCCAGCGACAGATACTGAAGAATATATACCTCTCTTTCTTCTATGGGGCCAAGATCGGCATTATCGGTCTTAACGGTTCCGGTAAGTCAACTTTGCTAAAGATTATCGCCGGTATCGATAAGGAATATCAAGGTGAAGTGGTATTCTCACCCGGCTATAGTGTAGGTTACCTTGAGCAGGAACCTAAGCTTGATCCCGATAAGACAGTGAAAGAGACAGTGCAGGAGGGTATGCAGCATGTAGTGGATCTCCTTGCCGAGTATGATCGCGTGAATGAGGCTTTTGCCGACCCTGAGGTGCTTGAGAATCCCGACAAGATGGACGCGCTCATCGCACGTCAGGCAGAACTTCAGGATAAGCTCGACGCCTGCGATGCCTGGAATATCGACAACAAGCTGGAGCGAGCTATGGATGCCCTCCGTTGTCCGCCGGACGATCAGAAGATCGGCACACTTTCCGGAGGTGAGCGCCGTCGAGTGGCCCTCTGCCGCCTGCTTCTCCAGCAGCCCGACATCCTTCTTCTCGATGAGCCCACCAACCACCTTGATGCAGAATCGATCGATTGGCTTGAGCAACATCTTCAGCAGTATCCCGGCACAGTAATCGCAGTGACTCACGACCGTTACTTCCTCGATCATGTGGCCGGATGGATTCTTGAGCTTGACCGTGGAGAAGGTATACCCTGGAAAGGGAACTATTCCTCATGGCTTGATCAGAAGACAAAACGCATGGCACAGGAGGAGAAGCAGGCTTCCAAGCGTCGCAAAACTTTGGAGCGCGAGCTTGAGTGGGTACGCATGGCTCCCAAAGCCCGACAGGCAAAGGGAAAGGCGCGTCTGGCCAGCTACGACCGTCTGCTCAACGAGGATCAGAAAGACAGGGAGGAAAAACTTGAGATATTCATTCCCAATGGTCCGCGTCTCGGCAATAAGGTAATCGAGGCTCACGGGCTCTCGAAAGCTTATGGAGAGAAGGTTCTCTTCAACGATCTCAACTTTATGCTACCTCCCAACGGCATTGTAGGCGTGATCGGCCCAAACGGTGCCGGTAAAACCACTCTCTTCAAACTCATCATGGGATTGGAAAACCAAGATGCCGGCGAATTCGAAGTAGGCGAGACTGTGAAAGTGGCCTATGTGGACCAAACCCACAAGGATCTATCGCCGGAGAAATCGGTGTATGAGGTTATCTCGCAGGGTGTGGAGTCATTCCGTATGGGAGGCCGCGATATGAATGCCCGTGCCTATCTCTCAAAATTCAACTTTACCGGAGCTGACCAAGAGAAGAAAATCGGAGTACTCTCCGGCGGAGAGCGCAACCGTCTGCATCTTGCAATGGCACTCAAAGAGGAGGGGAATGTGCTTCTTCTCGACGAGCCCACCAATGATATCGATGTCAATACGCTCCGCGCGCTTGAGGAAGGTCTGGAGAACTTCGCCGGTTGTGCCGTAGTAGTTAGCCACGACCGATGGTTCCTCGACCGTATAGCCACACATATCCTCGCATTCGAGGGGGACAGTAAAGTGACCTTCTATCAGGGCTCCTACTCCGACTACGAGGAATACCGCAAGAAACGCGACGGCAACGATACCCCTCACCGTATCCGTTACCGTAAACTCACCGACTGACATATACATAACTCAACCCTTATAAGAAAGACACGCACATCCCGAGCGGAAGTGCGTGTCTTATGTTATATGGTATTATATTTGGCTAAAAGGATGCGAGGATTGCTTATGGGTCTCAGACGAGGTGCGCAATCCATTCATCACGGTCGCCCGGAAGAAGATCCACCACAGGAATCTCGATCATAGTATAACATCCGGGCTGCTGACGCATAGCGGCGCGTGCGGCGCATACGAGCACCTGACCTGTAAGAGCCGGATTATTGATCTTCATATCAAACTCCAGAAGTTGGTTCTGAGTCTTGCCGCTCACACCTTTACGCACGAGATTGACACCATGGCCCATATCCTTGAGGGCATCGACGCTATCTACCGCGAATACATGAGTCTCATCACTGGCGAAGTAGGGATCTGCCTTGACTGCTGCGGCTACTGTCTCTATATCAAAGCCGGGGAGAAGCTCCACATATACCATACGGCGATGAATACCTGTACCGACGGGGATTGTAACGGAGAGAGCATCCTTTACTCCCTCTATAGCCTTGACTGCAACACTATGGCCCATACTCATGCCGGGACCGAAATTGGTGTATGTGATACCCTTGGGCGCAATAGCCTCCATGAGGGTACGCACAACGGAGTCGCTTCCCGGATCCCAACCTGCGGAGATTACACTTACCTTACCGGCCTCACGGGCAGCTTTTGCGAGAGAGGCGCGTAGCTCGGGGATACGTCCATGGATATCGAAGCTGTCAACAGTGTTCATACCGAGAGCGAGAGCCTCGAGAGCGTGTTCCTCCACCTTACGGGTAGGCACGGCGAGAATAGCGACGTCGCTGTCGGGAAGTTCGCTGAGGCTACCCACGACCTTCACATCCTCCGGCACTCCGGCACGCTGAGACGGATCGCGACGCACGATGCCTGTAATTTCAAAGTCGGGAGCCGCCTGAAGAGCCTCCAATGAGAATCGACCGATATTTCCGTATCCTACTACGGCTGCACGTATCTTTTTCATAATTGTATTATATTTAATGAATACTACATTCTTTTATTCAAAATATCCCAAGCATCGGAATGCCGTGGCATTTTGCCATTATCTTCGGGGTTGAAGCAGGATTACGGATTGCAAAATTACAATAAATCTCTAACATCTGTATTATCCTCGTGAATAATTCTCAAAAAAAAATTGTAATTTTGCACTTTCAAAACCGGGCACCCCCGATTTTCAGCACCACTTGTCTCCTCGATTTTTCATGGTGTCCACGATAAAAAATTTCCACGTAAACAATCATTCAATCATATCAACCAACAGTTAAAATAAACATCATGGAATGGCTTATTGATTTGCTTACGCCGCATAATCTATCGCTTGCCTCCACGATCCTGCTTTATTCCTTCGTGATATTTGCAGGTATCTATCTGGGCAAGATCAAGATTTTCGGCATCTCTCTCGGAGTCACATTCGTGCTTTTCGTAGGTATCCTGCTCGGCCACTTCGGTTATGAGGTGCAAGGAGATACTCTCCACTTCCTACGCGAGTTCGGACTAATTCTCTTCATCTTCTCCATCGGTATGCAGGTGGGCCCCGGCTTCTTCTCCTCATTCAAGGAGGGTGGTGTCAGGATGAACATGCTGGCAGTGCTGGCAGTGCTCCTGAACGTTGCCATCGCACTTGGCATCTACTACATTCAGGGAGGAGCCGACGGAGAGACCAACATTGCTCAGATAGTGGGTGTGATGAGTGGTGCCGTCACCAACACTCCGGGTCTTGGTGCGGCTCAGCAGGCAGTGCTTCAAGTGGATCCGGCAGCCTACGATATCTCCCAGCAGATGTCAATGGGATATGCCGCCGCTTACCCTTTAGGTGTAATCGGCATTATTCTCACAATGATCATACTCAAAGTAATCTTCAAAATCAATATCGACGAAGAGATCAGAGAGCTTGACCAGGAGAAATCAGATTCTACATTGGCCCCGCATATCGTAACCTACAAAGTGACCAACGATCTTGTGGATGGTCTGACAATCGCGAAACTCCATACCCTTATCAACTGCAACTTCGTGCTCTCCCGCATCGAGCGTCCCGACGGATCGGTTGTAATTCCTACAGCCAACGATGAGGTACACATGGGCGACCTTGTGCTCGTAGTATGCTCCATCGCTGATGAAGAAGTGTTCAAGCGTTTCCTCGGGCCTACAGTAGATAAGAAATGGGAAATGGAGAAAGGTCCCGTGGTATCGCGTCGCATTCTCGTCACCCGTACGGAATATAACGGTGTGAAACTCGGTTCGCTCCGTCTCCGCTCCGCTTATCAGCTTAATGTGACCCGTGTGAACCGTGCCGGTGTGGATCTTCTTGCCAGCCCCTCGTTGCGTCTGCAGATGGGCGACCGTCTTACGGTAGTGGGCAAACTCGATGATATCCAATCTCTTGCCGGTAAGCTCGGCAACTCCATGAAACGCCTTAACGAGCCTAACCTCATCACCATGTTCATCGGAATCTTCCTCGGTATCATTGTAGGCAGCATCCCCTTGCAGTTCCCCGGTATGTCCGTGCCTATGAAGTTGGGTCTCGCCGGCGGTCCACTCGTGGTGGCGATTCTTATCAGTGCATACGGTCCGAAGATACATCTTGTGACATATACCAACTCCTCGGCCAATCTTCTTCTCCGCGAGATCGGTATATGTCTCTTCCTTGCATCGGTAGGTATAGCAGCAGGTAAAGATTTTGCGGCAACAGTGTTCAATGCCCGTGGAGCCCTTTGGGTGGCTTACGGATTCATAATCACAGTTGTGCCGCTGATAATCGTAGGCTGCATCGCACGCGCCAAATATAAGATGAACTATCTTTCACTCATCGGTATGATGAGCGGCAACTACACCGATCCCCCGGCTTTGGCCTACGCCAATAAGGTAGCCAACAATGATGCTCCGGCCGTGGCCTACTCTACTGTGTATCCTCTTACCATGTTCATGCGAGTGATCTGCGCTCAGGTGGTGATACTTTGTTTCCTCTGACGCACTTCCCCATCCATAAGCAAAAGCCCGACGCGACATAGCATCGGGCTTTTTTCTTACATCGACGGCTTGAAATGATAAGCGTTATGGATTGGGGACTAAAACCAATGTGACCGGAAGAGTGTTTTAAGAGTAGAATAAAACCTTTATCAATCACCATACGGTATCTCGTACGGCGTACTGCCGTACGGAGATTTGCCGATTAAAATTTCAGTCATTATGGATTACACACAGGAAATCAATTCAGCCCCCGTAGTATTAGTAGAATTCTATGCGTCATGGTGTCCTCACTGCCAGAGAATGATGCCGATCGTGGAGGATATAAAGACCCTCTTGGCCGACAATCTCAAGGTGGTGCAACTTGACATCGATGAGAATCAGGAGGAAGCCGATCAGGCCGGAGTGAAATCTATACCTACTTTCCTCCTCTACGACGGCGGAAAGGAAGTGATGCGTGAGACGGGCGAAATGTCAGCCGAAATGCTCTTGAAAAAGATTCAGGATGCCATAAAGGAGTAAAGCCATGGATCATCCTTCGAAGCGTCTGTCGTCAGGCCACAGGCTGCCTGATTCCTCCCTGCTCGGTGATTGGCTCACGGTGTTGGGCGTGCCGCATACGGTGGAATTCACCCGTACCTCCGAGAAGGCCATACCCTTCAAGACCTGGTTCGGCTTTTCAAGAGCATTGGAGAAGTATGGAGTGGAGTCTCAGGCATATCAGCTTTCGGATAAAAGCGAGATGCTTGACATTCCCGTACCTTTCATTGCACATACAGGCGGAGAAGAAGGTGGAAATATCATAGTGACAGCCATCGAGGGTGACAGAGTGGAATATCTCAGTCTCGGATTGAGAAAGACCACCACTACTGACCGATTGTTGAAAGCTTGCGATGGGAATATATTTCTTTCGTATGCCGGGAAGGATGCCAAAGAACCCGATTTAGGTCTGCACCGCCGACTTGAATTTTTCACAAAATCGAAGAAATGGGTATTGATGCTATGTGCAGTAGCGCTCCTGATATATGCTTTTATTACCAACGGGCTTTATCGCTATGTATCCACCTACTTTATTGCGGCCATAGATCTCGCCGGGCTATACGTCACCTATCTGCTCGTACAGAAATCCCTTAACATCCACAATGCTCGGGCCGACCGCTTCTGCGGAGTGCTTCAGGCGGGAGGATGTGATGATATTTTGGCCACGTCCGCATCCAAATTCTTCGGATTGTTCGGATGGAGTGAGGTAGGTTTCGCCTATTTCTCGGTCAGTCTGCTGTCGTTGCTGATGTTCCCCGGAGCTTTGCCTTCCTTGGCGCTATGCAATTTGTGCTGTCTGCCGTTTACGGTATGGAGTATCTGGTATCAGCGCTTCCGAGCCAAAAGATGGTGTACGCTCTGCGTCACTGTACAAGGGTCACTCTGGCTTCTCTTCTTCTGCTATCTCTTCGGAGGATGGTTGCGCCAGAGTCTGCCCGTAAGCATCGATTTCTTCGTATTGGGTGTGGCATATCTTGGAGTAATGCTCTTTGTCAACGCTCTTATGCCCCTTATCGAGAAGAAAGATAAATCTTAAACTTACATCAACCACCCTTTCGCAAAAAGCTCTTTGCGAAAGGGTGGTAATTATCCGACATAACCCTCCGCATTATACAATGCAATAAAAATCTTACGATCATGTCAACTTCCCCTTTTCCCGAGCTCAAAGGAGCAAAAAAACTCACTCCACTCGAAATGAACAAGATAGCAATTCTGAAGGATCACACCGTGATCACCTTCGGCACTCCGTATGATTCTCCCGCCTCAGCCCCCGCCCCGATAGAATAGATCCGGAACAAATAATTCTACTCACTGCCTGACGCGGATAGATGTAAAATGACTAAGCATAGGGATTTCCGAAGAAAAAGGAATAAATTAATTGCTATTCGGAAATGATGTTTCCCTTCTATGGTATAATTTTGCCGTTGGAAAGCGTTGGCAGTTTGTGAGTATCAAATTAAATCGCTAACTTTGCGCAGAGTATATGTGATTATTCTGTAGACTCACTACATAGCAATTAGCTTTGACTAATTACCCGGCTTTAGTAAAATCTGGTAAATTTCACTTTTGAGTTCCGTGTAATAAGTCGAAAGATAGGTTGCACCCGTTCAGGGCGCCGACCGCTTTCCACTTATCCGAACTCACGGTTTACCAGAGCCGACTAAAGCAGATAAGCGAAAAGGGTGTCGCGCCTTTTTTTCATGTGACCGCAGTGCCGAAATGCGTCAATGGAGGCTTAAGAGAAATGCAAAACATGAATAATTTTCTTCTTAGAGCTAAGCGAGATTTAAATGGAGGTGTGGTACGTGATAAGGATAAGGGTAAACTTACTCGTATCCCCAAGGGTTACACAATTCAAGTGCCCTCGGCAACCACAGCACCCACTCCTAAATCAGAGGATGTGGAAAGAGTGCTTTTGGCGTTAGGTTTTGGCCCTTCCGTTGCATATAGTGCAAGATGTGCAGGTAATTGGGACGTAACTAAACTATAGGCTTTCTACTATGAGGAATAAAAATAACTTTGGATTTTGTGAGAATGAGACTATTTCTCACAAAATCCAAGAACTGATTGCAAACAATCTTTTAGGAGTAGAACAATTAGATAAGATTGAACGTCGCTACGATGATATGCGTAATAACTTTTTTAGCTACCCTAAAGATTTTGTAACCGGTGACAAAAAGGAGTGGGAATTTAGTGACGGTCTTAAACCCTTTGCTCCTAAGGGACGTGAATTTTACTATGGTGATACTACGGCAGTGCCTATTCCTATCAATCATCCAAATTTTATAGACCTTACGGCTCGTACAAAAGAACAAGGGCGTGGTGCAATAGGATTAGATTTACCGACATGGTTCTATCAATCGTCAGAAGCTACGTTCATAATGATTGTAACCCAAGATCCTCTTAGAAGTGCTAAATGGTATGGAGATGAAGTCGATGAGAGATACATTTGCAATGACGCTATTGTATCATCTCCTTTTGGTTTGCAGGATGCTCATCACCGTGAAAAAGGGAATGGCGGAAAACGAATGTGGCTGCTTGTGCGTGCATTGCTTGAAAAAGGTTTCAACATTTACTTGACCGACTGCAGGAAGTTTTTTGTCTACAACCATCATGAATCTGATATGTACACCACGTCGGAGAAAATGGATCTATACCGTAATATCCTTAAAGAAGAGATTGATATTATCAATCCTAAATTGATTGTGACACTTGGTCATAGTGCTGAGAAAAGTTGTCGGGAGTTATTAGAAAGTGATAATAGATTGTCTGGATATATCCCTCATATTTGTGGAACTGCCGGTCACAAGATAAAGCAATATTTTGGACTGGAGAGTAAAACAGATATAAACCATTTAGCAGAATTATATGCTAACCACATAGTGGAATTGATTCACTGTAAAAATAATTCGTCAAAATAATTTGACTGATGAAAAAAAGGAGCGAAGATCGTTTTTTCGCTCTTTTTTTTGGAAATAATTTTAATCGGAAATTATATTGCCGATTACTGTGGTAACTTTGCCGTGTAAAAAGAATTAATATATGGTTGAACTCCTTTTAAAACGTTATCTCTGGTTGATTGACACCTTAATGCGTGGCGGAGAGATGACTTACGATGAGATCGCCGATCAATGGAGCAAGTCATCGGTTAATGATAATGATTCTGTGCTGTCAAAGCGCACATTCTACAATCATTGTCAGGCTGTGGCTCGTCATTTCGGGATTGATATAGAATGTCGTCGTGGACGTGGGCTCAATCTATATAGCATAGCCAATCCGGAAGCTATTGAGGAAAACTCGTTGACAAAATGGGCATTGGATAGTTTCTCACTCGGTGAGTTGCTTCTCGGCAAAGCTTCCATAGCGGACAAGATTCTTTTGGAGGAAATACCATCGGGGCGCGAATGGCTTGAACCAGTACTTCTGTCTCTTCAGAATAATCATCAGATAGAGCTCGAATATGAGAATTTCTTTGGTGTGAAGTTTGCAGGAGTCGTCAGCCCTTTATGTGTAAAACTTTTCAAACGCAGATGGTATGTACTTTGCGAAGTAGAAAGAGATAGAAAGCGAATTTTTTCACTTGACAGAGTCAAAATGCTTAACACCACCGACAAACCCTTTATCTATCCGAAAGACTTTGAACCGGCCGAATATTTCCGAGATGTGTTCGGCATAGTTGCAGGAACCGGGGGTAAAGTCGAAAACATTGTGATCCGCACTTATGCTGAACTGCCGGGCTATCTCCGTTCGTTACCTATGCACCATAGTCAACGCGAAATATCATCAAGTGAGGAATATACTGACTTTTCACTTCGCTTAAAACCCTCTTTTGATTTCATTCAGGAGTTGCTACTGCACCGCGAGCAACTCGAAGTATTGTCACCCAAAACACTACGTGATGAAATTGCAGAGATAATCTCAAAAATGAACAAACACTATGAAGATTCTAACTCCAAGAAATAATAAAGATTACTATGATTAACTGACCGGTATTTATGGTATAGACGAAAAGGTAGTGTTCGATCGCCGTAAGAAAACCTCATTTCGTAACATCAAATAATATGTCAAGAAGCAGAAAAAAGTACCCTGTGGTTTGGTATGCAGCTCGTTCTAATAAGGCCGGGAAGCGTCAAGCAAACAAGCGTTTTCGTCGGATTGAGCATCAAAGGATGAATTCCGATTATCATATGCCAACTTATGTGAAGGAAGTAACCGATTTATGGCATATGCCGGCAGATGGGAAACGCTGGTTAACACCTAAAGATGATTATTACGGGAAATCTCTAAAAAAATAACAACGATGAAAAATGATAAAGATATGAAAAATCAGTTGCCCGTGATGATGTATATTCACGGTTTTCGTTCAGGGGCTAACGGTTCCAAGCGTGAACAATTGCAGAAACATTTTGAAGGACGATATCGTGTAATCGCACCTGAGGTAGACGCAGACCCTGAAAAATCGCTCGCTATTATCAACGATATGATTGCGAGGGAGAACCCCATGATTATTATCGGCACTTCTTTAGGAGGATGGATGACGCTGATGTGTGACAGCAGTGAGGCATTCCTTGTGGTTGTCAATCCGTGTCTCAACCCCAAAGAAACATTATCGCAATGGAAAGATGAGGAACTGGAGTATTTCTGTCCTCGTCTTGATGGGGTGCAGACATATAGGCTTACAGATGAGATCCTCGCTAAATACGATCGATATGACGTAAAGCAAACTATTATGAAGAAGCGTGAAAACATCCATGCTCTCTGCTCTACACAAGATGAATTGCTTGCCACATCTCATATAGAAATGCTCCAACCGCTACTTCTCAATGACCATCTCACAATCGCTGATGACTTTGGTCATTGTTGTTCGGGGGCCGGTATGAACCATCTTTTCAAGATTCTGGAAGGAGTTGAGGGTCAAAGAATAACAACTATTATAAGGACTCAATCGCAATTTGACGAATGGATGCGAGAAATGGGGTTAATAGAAAGAGATTAATAGCAAAGTTAAAAATAAGTATTTATGATAAAGAACATTGTAAAAAAGTTGATGTGTGAGGATGAAAGGCTCCGTCAACTGATGGATATACATATTCCAGACATATTACGCTATCGTGACATGGCTGACATGGTTGATCCCGAAGATGCCCTTCGCTTTCTTGCCGATCGGTTTATTGACAATTGTGGTATAAGTCTTGGTATGCGTGGTTTTTATGACTATTGCGCAGGATATTGGGAAGAGAAACTGGATTTAGAGAATAATCCGGCACTGAGTGAAAAGTATCATGGCGCTGAAACTTTCGCACAACTCCTTCCCTATCTCTCTGACAAATATTACGAGGGCTTGCTTGATGAGTTTGATTCCTGCGCTATGAAGGATGTAGACCTTCGAGACATACTTGTCTCTCAGTTAATGCATGAAGAAGATGAGAAAATTAAAATAATACTTTGTGCCGGTATTTGTCATTGTATGTCATGGGGATATATGGGGTTGAATTGGCTCGATTGCTATTCTAATGAAGATATAGAGCAAGGTATAATCAATTTCCGGAATAAAACACTTATTTGCTATCGTCAGCACGATGATTTCCAACGATTCCATAGGTGGAATCACCGCAAGATCAAGAGAAAAGGTTTGGTAGGGAGTAGACAAATTGTCGAAAACTGGCCTGATGAGTTCACTGAGGATGAAGTAGCCCACTTCATAGTTCTCAATGACCGACTCGTAGAATTACAGCACGAGGTTATGGATCAGGTGAAAGTTATTACTGCCAATCTTCGGGAACAGATAGCAAAAGGATTTCATCAGTACGACACTTTCTGTATTGACGGTTACATCATAATTGAGCCATACGAGAAGGATGACGAAAACGAGTTATTGGAAACTCTATGTCATTTTGCAGAGTATAAAGTAATCTTCGCTAATGACGATACTACGTCCGAGTGCCTTGCGTCTGAGATTAGTAACGAGATACACTGGTATGCCAATTGTAGCGGGGTATTCCATCCGCTTGAACAATCTCATGGTCTGAAATTATGCCGCGCATTTCGCAATCTTTTTGAAGAAGATGAAGTTTTTACGATTGCGGATATAATGAAAATCAAACCGGAGATGCTGCGCCCACATATTAAAATCAATATATAATTATATCTTTTATGGGAATTAGAGAAAAAAAGCGAGACCTGAATCCGAACATGACCTTTGAAGAATTCGAGGCCCTTGCCAACCGTCAACCAAATCTGAAAGGCAATTGGATTTATAGGGTAACCCAAGCAATGTTTGACAACAGCTTGAAGCATCCTTATCCGAAATTTAAATTGGACTATACCAAGGAATTCTATTTCAAGACGTTTAAGTCTGCAGAGAAGTTTGTAAAAAGAAACAAAGATAATGTTTACTGCAGCTGGATAATACAGATAGCCTGCAATGTATCTTCCGATTACGGATGTAATGGGGCGGAATGGCTATACGATCAAAATGGCGAACTTCTTGACTATACTATTACACAAGACATTTTCGGTAAACCCGAAGATTTCACTTTCTTTGGCCGTCCTAAGTCTCGCCAACGTTTTAAAGTCGGAGACATTGTGGAAGTCATTGGCAACGGACATGTTCAACTGGTAGTATTGAATCATCCGATTCCGGATGTAAAGAGATGTTGGGAAATATATAAAAGATGTCAGAAGAGAGAGGGAATGCCATACTTCCTCGATTCTACTGACGACTGCGCTGTTGTGATTGACGGACCTAATTATTTTTACCATGATCATGTAGGTGCCCTTCAGCTTATGAAGCCTCGGTTTCCTATTCCGGAAGATATATTGTCGGATATGCTGACTTGGAACGAACGATGCAAAAACGAAGAAGAAGATGAATGGTTGAAAACACAAGATCCACACAAAGAGGAACGTCAGAAAGAAAAATGGGGAATACGCAGGTGAGTTTTATGGACTGAACCTATATTTTCATTTCGATGATAATAATGATACTCCACATCTTCACATCAATGATTTATACGGATTGAAAGTCGGACTGTGCATTGATAGACCCGAATACTTCGACCATAATGACTACACAGGACGTCTTACTGATAATCAGTTAAGATCATTATACAGCTATCTTTCATGTCCGGAGCTTGAAAAAAACAAATGGTGGTACCTTCTCAAGGAATGGAACGAGGATAACGATAATTCAAAGCATGCCATCCCCTTAGATACCCCGTTACCTAATTATCTTGAATTAATCTGTAAGTCGCAGTGATTAGGGTTAAGCCAACGAGGAGGCAAGTAGAATAGTCTAAATGTTCGTAGCAGCTTGTATATCCCGCTTGAAAAAGCTATCTTTGCACAAAAATACAAGGTAATGGCATTCCTCCTGCAGCGTAAACGACTTGAAAGTATTTTAAGACCCAACCAAATTCAATGAGCACATACAAAATCTATCTTGAAAAATTTATACTGCCCAATTTGAGCAGAAAGCTAACGTATCCCTATAATGTACTAAATCCCAAAGATCTAAGGGAAATAGTATTTGACCCGATCACCATACTCTATGGTAGTAACGGCAGTGGAAAATCAACGTTGCTGAATATTATCGCTCGCAAATTGGGTGTCAATTGTTTGACAGAGGAAACGATTCCGAGACCCTGCAACCATATATCAATGACTGCCGATATAAGGTGACTGCATCTTTCAATGAGCACTGCGACATCCCGGAAGACAGTCGTCTCATAAGAAGTGAAGAAGTAATGCATCGAATTATCAAAACTCGACAGCATAATGAGAAAATAAAGGAACATATCCATAATGTGAACCCGGACTTGTATGAACGCTTCTTCAATAACGGAAACGAGAACATTGAATATGTCGGGAGTGGCGACCGTTGGATTTACCGTGCTCTTGAAAATTTTGGTCAGGCGCAAAGCAATGGAGAACTTGCATTTGATTATTTCCGAGATAACATCGATGATGGAACATTAGTGTTGCTCGATGAACCGGAAAACAGTCTTTCTCCAAGGTTCCAGAATGAGTTAGCCATAATGATCTCGAATTACGCACGGTTTTTCAAGTGTCAATTTATCATTGCCACTCATTCTCCATTCTTACTCGCCATCCCTGATGCCAAGATATACGATCTTGACATTATACCCGCACAAGTGCGTCATTGGACTGAACTCGAAAACGTCAAGCTTTATGCTGAACTCTTCAAGAATGTAAAGCGATAAACCGGTAGGCAAGAAGCTCCCTCCACTCGAAAGGAATAAGATAGCATCAATTCAACACTTCTATGTCATATTCGAGAATATGAGGTTGCTTCTTTTCGTTGAAGTTCGCTCCTATGAGATACACTTTTCGAGGATCCATTCTGTAGCGTCCGGCATAGTCGCGCGTGTGGAGCTGCTCCATGGCCTCACCGACGCTCTTGTTGTATTTGAATTCAAATACATATACATAGTCAGGGGTGAGCACCTCCAAGTCGCTTCGCCCCTTATAGGAATGTCTTTCCGCGTGCGCCTCTGTTCCGGAAAGAAGGCAGAGCAGATAGATAACGGCGCGATAAGTCGACTCACGGTGGTCCTCGCCCGGAAGATCCTTCATCAGTGTCTCAAGCCGCTTCATAAAAGATTCCGGGTCTCCGTCGTAGAGGTCATCCTGGAAATTCTCAAGACTGAAAGAGCCTCCAAGCTGTTTTGTAGGAGGAGCATAGAGGGGAAGGAGATTGCGGGCAAAACCTACTTCCACTTCCCGGTTAGGGAATCTCAGTTTGTATCTGCCTCGGCGGGAATCATACGAGTCGATTGTCAGGTATCCTGTCTGAAACATCAGGGCAATGACATTGCTCGTACCAAGCCCGACGGCTATCAAGTCTTCGTAACTGCGTGATTGGCCGTTAATATCATCCGGATTGATACCGCTTTTCCTGATACGCTTTGCAAGAAATGTGGGAGTGCCTGTCTCAAACCAATATGGAAGGATTTCCTTGTTGTAGAGGGCAGTCAGTACACTATAAGGATTATAAAGACGATTTCCCTTTTTGCTGAAGAGATAACCGTCGTAATATGTGCGCAGATTGTCAAGTGTCTGTTCCGGAGATTCCTCCCGACTCTCAGCAAGCGCACCAATACCTATCTTGAAATATTCTTTAAGCTCATCTTCAGTCCAGCCGCAAATCTCCTGATATTGATCGGACATTGATATATCGTGGAGATTGTTGAGGTCGCTGAAGATACTTACCCTACTGAATCGGGCCACTCCGGTAAGGATTGCAAACCGGATATACTCGTCCATCGATTTAAGGTTTGAGAAAAACCCTTTCAGCATAGCCTGGTTCTTTTCAAACTGTTCAGGATTATCCTCTATCCCAAGGAGTGGTTTGTCGTATTCATCTACCAGTATAGCCACTTGGCGTCCTGTTGCAACGTATATTCCTTTGATAAGGTTCTGAAATCTCAGAACTACGTTAAGATCTTTACGTTGTTCTATTCCGAAGACTATTTCATAAGTTGATACGAATTCCACCAATCGTTCTTGCAATCCCTCCGGATTGTCATAAAGGCCGACATTGAAATCGAAATGGAGCACGGGAGTAGGCGTCCAATCCATATCCATATCATCGATAGCAAGCCCCTTGAAGAGGTCACGTCGTCCATCAAAATAGGCATGAAATGTAGAAAGCAACAGACTCTTTCCGAAACGTCGCGGACGGCTAAGGAAGATATATTTACCTTCCGTAACTAATTGCGCGATAAAACGGGTCTTATCGACATAGGTATAGCCTTCCTCTATGAGAGAAGTGAACGACTGGATTCCGATGGGATATCTAAGTTTGCTCATACACTTTGTTTTATCTTGCAAATATAACGCTTTTATCCGTCAAATACAAATTAATATGTGATCCGCAGTGATGATGGTTATGGCAACCGGTAGGCAAGAAGCTCACTCCGCTTGGTTTCAATCCGAGTACTCTGCGGATGTGTTCTGCGGGGATAAACCGAGATAAAAGCGGGGAAATTTGTGGGAATGAGAAATAATTAGTAATTTTGCAAGCCAATTGGTGGGATCGCGACCTGCCAAGCTTCCAAAAATAATAATTTTAAACTGCAGAAATTAAAATGAAAAAAGACCTTCATCCTTCCTCCTACCGTGAGGTGGTATTCAAGGACATGTCGAACGATGAGATCTTCATCACTCGTAGCACAGTAGCCTCACGTGAGACAATCGAGATCGATGGCAAGGAGTATCCTCTCGTAAAACTCGAGATCACCAGCTCCTCCCACCCCTTCTTCACCGGCAAGCAGAAACTCGTCGACACCGCAGGCCGTGTGGACAAGTTCCGCAGCCGTTATGGCAACCGCAGCAAGAAGTAATCTTGATAAGGACAAAGACAATAATAAGGGCCGCGATAATATCGCGGCCCTTATTATTGTCTTTATAAGATAAATGTTTTCAGAAGTTCTGGTAACGGAAGGCTTCGTAGGAGAGGCGGCGTGCGGCGCGGCGACGCGCACGATTACGATGAGCCGAGTAGAGGGAGCGACGGATAAGAGCATCCATACTCAACCGACCGGGACCTTTCACCGCGAATACGAGACTCAATGCAAACATAAGAGCCGCAGTCTGCATGAATTCACCGGCGGCGATACCTTCTCCGAAAACTATGCCGAAGCAAACAGCGCTTGCGAGCAACATGATTCTTGTGAAAAGACCCAGACAAAGGGAAGTACCGGTCATAAGGAGCGCTACTGTCTCAAGAGATGGAACGAATCCGGCGGACTGAAGAACCTCGGGAGTTGGCAACACGCCTCCAAAACCCTCAGAAAGTCCACAGAAGAGGAGAATAGTGCCTACCAGCATACGAACCAGCATAAGCGACACCCCCTTCGACTGCGCACGTCCTGCATTACCGATAGCGAATATGGAATTCAGAACATGTTTGAATGAAGCGGAGGCCTGAGCCTCACGGTTGAGCACCCGGTATCTGAGGGTTCTCGCCGTGGCCGCAGGATTGAGATCTCCAAGTGTTGACTTGCCGGGATCTATGGAAATTACGGAGGCATGTGTCATATCGTGTCGAAGTTAAAGGGGTCATATAGATTTATGTTCTTAATATGGAGAGAGGATAACTCTATGGCACCGTTAAATCAGGGGCCGTAAGCAACTCTCATGATTCCTTAACAAATTTTGAGAGATTATTGTTTTGGAGATTCAAAGAAAAGGTGTAACTTCGCGTAAGGAATGGCGACTACCCTTCCCTATCATCATGAACAGGATTGGCAAACTATATTTCAGATACGGCACAATGGGCTCGGCCAAAACGGCTCTTTTGCTCACAACTGCCTATAATTTCGAAGAGAGAGGCATGAGCTACATGTGCTTCAAACCCTCTACCGACACCCGCGAACAGCGAAATGTGATTCGCTCGCGTATCGGGATAGAACGGGAATGCACATGGATATATCGCGACACCGATCTCTACGCTTATATTAGCGAGATATTCAAGAAGACGCCTGACCGTCCGCGATGGGTGTTGGTTGACGAGGCTCAGTTTCTTTCCGCCCGGCAGGTGGATGAGCTGGCTCATCTTGTGGATGACTTCGGATGCAATGTGATATGCTATGGTCTGCGTACCGACTTCAAGACTCGACTCTTCGAGGGGTCGCGGCGGCTTTTCGAGATTGCCGACAGTATCGACGAAATTAAATCCACATGTTCGTGCGGACGCAAGACGATTGTCAATGCCCGTATCGACTCTAAGGGAGATATCATCACCGAAGGGGCGCAAGTGGAGATCGGAGGCAACGACCGCTATATGGCCGTATGCCGTAAGTGCTGGAATGCCAAGCAAGTGGAGATAGCAGATAGAGACCGTCTTCCCATCTGAACTTATCCTTCTATTTACTTAACCTGAAAAATACTTTAAAATCTACCTGACTTATGTTACCTGAAGAGAAACGAAAAAAAATCATAGATCTTATAAACCGCGAGGTGGTGCCGGCAATGGGTTGCACCGAACCGATTGCGGTTTCGCTCTGTGTGGCCCGTGCCACCGAACTGCTTGGCACTCGTCCTGAGAAAATCAGCGTGGGCCTGAGCGGTAATATTATCAAGAACGCAATGGGTGTCGGTATCCCCGGCACCGGTATGATCGGTCTGCCTATCGCAATAGCCTTGGGTGCGCTTATCGGGAAATCGGAATATCAGCTTGAGGTGATCCGCGATGTGAATCCCGAGGCTGTGGAAGCGGGAAAACGCTATATCGATGAAGGACATATCCATGTGTATCATAGCGAGGATGTTCCTTCCAATCTCCATATCGATGTCATCGTGGAGAGTGAAGGGCACACTGCGCGTGCCGTGATTTCACGAGCCCACACCAATTTCATTCTTCTCGAGAAAGACGACAAGATAGAATACAAGGAGGAACCTTTAGCAGAGACATCTGCCATAGGGAATGACGACATCGAGCTGAACGCTGCAATGGTGTATGAGTTCGCCACCGAGACCCCCATCGAGGAAATCAGATTCATTCTCCAGGCTCGCGATCTCAATAAGGAAGCTTCCAACACGGCAATGGCCGGTAACTACGGTCATTCGTTAGGCGTGACAATCCAAAGCAAGGGAATGAGTCTGCTCGGTGATTCTCCGTTGGGTCGCATGATGTCGGCCACTTCGGCGGCCTGCGATGCCCGCATGGGAGGAGCGCCTATCGCTGTAATGTCAAACAGCGGTAGCGGTAATCAGGGTATTACTGCCACTATGCCTGTGGTAGCGTTTGCCGAGGAGATCAAAGCGAGTGAAGATGATCTTGTGAGAGCGCTTACATTGAGTCATCTCACCAGTATTTATATCAAGCAGAGTCTGGGACGTCTGTCGGCATTATGCGGCTGTGTAGTCGCTTCCACGGGTGCAAGTTCCGGTCTGATCTACCTCATGGGTGGAGATTTCCAGAGAGTATGTGCGGCTATCAAGAATATGGTGGCTAATCTTACGGGCATGATCTGCGACGGAGCCAAACCATCATGCGCCATGAAGATTGCTTCCAGCGTATCCACCGCCGCCATGTCGGCCATGTTGGCGATGAATGACAAGTGTGTCACCTCTGCCGAAGGAATCGTAAGCGACGATATCGATGCCACAATCCACAACCTCACCTCAATCGGACGTGAAGCCATGAACGAGACCGACCGCCTCGTCCTCAAAATCATGACCACCAAGAAATAATTCACATCCGCTCAAATATACAAGTCGGGGCGTGAGATTCTTTAATCTCACGCCCCGACCTACATCTTTTACCTTAGCTGAAATTCTACTTGACAATAGTCACTGTGCTTTTCAGGCAGAAGGTCATTTCTTCAAAGTGATGTAGATTTTCGCAGGCGCATCGTCTGTCTGGTCTACTCTCATGGAGGCTATGCTTGAGGAAGATATTTCCGACAAATCTCCATCAAATTTCTTGCCATCGACATACACCTCATACTTAGGCTGACCGCTACCGGTGGATGTGGTGGAAACAGACGTAGAGCCATCGCCGGATGTGGAAGTGATAGTGAGTGTGGTCTTCGTCTTGCCATCCGATGTAGTGGAGGTGGAGACAGACTTCGACAGGAAATCAGATTTCCCATTGCTGTCTTGGCCGGACGCTGTCTTTCCGGACGTCGGTCCTGTCTGGAAACTGATAGGAATGTTGTAATAGGAGGCTACCGGTTTGCCGCCGACTTCACCCGGAATCCATCGAGGCATCATCTTCACCACTCTCTTGGCCTCAGCAGCCAATTCCGGAGAGATAGGTCGGATAATCGATACATCTCCTATCGATCCATCGGCCTCCACTACGAAGCGCACAATTACCCTTCCGGTGGCACTACTACCTTCCGGATACTTAATGTTTTCCGAGAGGAAATTCATCAGAGCGGACATTCCGCCGGGATATTCCGCTACTTTCTCCACGGCCAAATAAGGGTCGGATTTTTTCTGAGGCTCGGCGTCACCCTTTTTTGAAGCAACCTTCCGGACAGTCTGCTCAGTCTGAGAGCTCGCCTGAGAATTTTCCGACGAATCCTGTGTGGGTTTTGAGATGAAATTTGTAATTTTGGCGGATGTTTCGGCGTCAGAGGCTACGAGCGAAGAGGCCGCGATGGAATCCATAGCCGAAGCCACCGCCGGCTGATTTGTCAGCCATAAGGCTGTTCCCAAGGCGGGAAGCAGAAGCAGCGGGCGAAGCAAGCGGCCGCCACGAACTCTTTTTTGATTGTACATCATGGTGATACGTTTTTTAAGTTTACTATGATTCAGGCTGTTGGCAAGTGACGGGAATCTCGCGCCGACAGCCTTTTCTATAAGCAATAATTGATATTTCCGAATATCCACACCGGAATTGACCATACATCTATCCACTTGATATTCGTGTACGTTCTTAAGCTCCCTACGCATCAGCCATGCGGCCGGATTATACCATTGGAAGATACAAACCGCTTGAGCAAAGAATAGATCAATCCAATGACAGAACTTTATATGCAAATACTCATGGCGGAGGATAAGCTGAAAGTGTTCGGCAGAATCTTCATCCGAAACGACGATAAACCCCAAGAAGCTGAACGGAGCCACATCACTTCGGCGTGTAAAGATTACTTTTTGTCCCTCTATTTCAAGATATTTGCCGTTGCGTATTATTTTGAAAATCCTGAAGAGATTGATCGCAGTCAATCCAATTGCAATTACTATCCCGGCAAGATATATCCATAATAAAAAGGATAAAGCATAATTCACAGGCTCGCTTTTAACAACTATCTCCCCGAATTCCACCTGCTCCATCAGGATTAACACCTCATCTGCAGAGCGGGCCGAATGATGGATTAAATTGCTGACAGGGGTATACAGAGCAGGCGATAAGAGCGCCACGGCATAGACGCTCCATAAAAGAACGCGATTAAACGACGCATTGTTATCCGGAGCCTTCACCGGCCGATATACCAAGTACAGGACCATTAGTATAAGAGCGGAGCTTAACGAATATGTTAAAATTTCACCCATAGTCAATATATATTTAGACGGTTGGCGGCTTCTGTGATTTCTTTTCAATCAGATCGATAATCTCTTTGAGTTCATCAATGCTGATCTTCTCCTCCTCAACTAAAGCAGATACAGCCGAACGGTAAGAATTATTAAAGAAATTAGCGACAAGTTCTTTCAAGGATTTGTCACGAAATTGCTGTTCTTCTGCCAAGGAATGGTAACGATATGAACCTCCAACGGCTTCATGCCCGATATACCCCTTCTCCTCCAGATTTCTGACTGTGGTGGAGACAGTGTTGAAATGAGGTTTGGGATCGGGATAATATTGCAACATCTCCCTGACAAACAATGGGCCGTGTTGCCAAAGGAGTTTCATAATCTCAAACTCCTTCTCCGTTATAGCAAGAGGCTTACGCCCTCGTCGTTTTATGTTCATAGGTACGTGTTTTGGTAATAATTTCTTTTCGAGGGCAAAGATATAACTAATTATTTAGTTGTGCAAACTATTTCTTTAGTTTTTATAAAAAAGATTTCTAATGAGCACGTACGAATAAGGTTATATGACATGATACGTTATTGTGTCGTCGCACAGACATACTCAAAGAAATAGTATCCATGCCACGCCATGCCGCTAAATTTTTTGACATTTTTAGGACAGAATCGAGAAATAATAAAAAGGACTCAAGGAATTGGAATTCCTTGAGTCCTTTTTATTATTTGTACTGTGTCTGCCGGAGGCAGACGGTGAGTCGGGATTAGTTGGCTTTGTGGGACTCTACGTTGATGAACTTGCGGCCCTCTTTGCCTGTAGTGAACACTACTACGCCGTCGATGAGAGCGAAGAGAGTGTGGTCCTTACCCATACCTACATTAAGACCGGGATGGTGCTGTGTGCCGCGCTGACGCTTGATGATGTTGCCGGCTTTGCAGTTGGAGCCACCGAAGATCTTCACGCCGAGGCGTTTGCTTTCTGATTCACGGCCGTTCTTAGAACTGCCGACACCTTTTTTATGTGCCATATCTCTTTAAGCTTTTTCGATGTTTTTGATTAAGACTTTTGTGAAGCACTGACGGTGGCCGTTCTTACGACGGTAACCTTTGCGACGTTTTTTCTTGAAAACGATCACTTTCTCACCCTTTACGAGGGGAACGAGTACTTCAGCGTTAACTTTAGCACCTTCAACGGCAGGAGCTCCGACCTTTACGTCGCCGTCGGCATCGAGAAGGAGAACTTTGTCGAATGTAACGGCTTCGCCTTCTTTCACCTCATCGCCGAGATGATGAACATACAGATACTTGCCCTCTTCGGCTTTGAACTGCTGTCCTTTAATTTCTACAATTGCGTACATTGGTTGATTTAGAAATTTTTTCATTCCGTAAGGCGGCTTCCGGCTTTTCCGGACGCGCTTGATTCTGCCTTGGCGGATTTAACAGCGCAAAATTACAAAAAATTTCCGTTCATTCCAAATTTCTTATTCCCATTTATCTAATTTTGCATTAGAAAATTCTGTTTTTCTTTTATTTCTTGAGGGTGAGAGAGAGGATTTCTATGCGGGTATCGAAGGGAGTGGCGCGACGGGTGGGTTTATTGCTGAGGATGTGATAGAAGCTGTGCTGAACATCGAAGCTTTTTATATCTACTTTGCGAGTCTCCTGTGGGGGAATCTCCACGCTCAGGACCTCCTCGCGCTGATGAAGCATACGCCCCTTAAGGTCGAGATAGGTAATGCGTATTTTCAGCTGCTTTATCTCCCTTTCGGACCTGTTGCTGATAAAGAAACTCTCCTGAGAGGAGGCCAACTGCTTGTCATAACCGGCAAATACGAGACGATGCGCCCATTCTATGGAGTCGGCTCCCCGCGGCCGCACCACCTCCTCATCCTTCTTATCTATCTTCTTCTTTTTCACCTGTTGCTTACCCGGCGATTTTAACGTGGTAGCCACCTTCTTGCCACACGCAATGCCACTCCCCTCTTCCTGAGCGGAGAGGAATCCGAAAAACAGGGCTATCAAGAGCGGCAACAGGATTCTAATTGAATGGAAACGTATCATTCTATTCAAAGATATCTTATCTCACGTGATTCGGACGGCAACTGCTCGGGCAACGGATACACTCTACGCATACCTACCGGCAACTGTTTCAAAGGGTCATCATGCTGAAGCTTTATACTTCGCCAGAAGGAAGGGAGAAAAGAGATACGACTAAGTTTCAGGCTCCACTTCTCTACTTTAAGCTGAAGAGCCCGACCATCGTCGGCAATACGAACCAAGATATTTGCCGGTTGCATGAGAGTGGAGAGATTCTTCCGAGTATAGAGAGTCATACGGAAAAGTTTGGGATCCACAGAGGCTTCAATCCAGCCGATAGTATCTCCGGGAATCAGACGCACATCGGGAGTCTCCACCACCGTCACTGCATATCTCGCGGCGGAAGTATTACCACTTGCATCTTCCCCGCGCATTACCATCACCGTCATATTCTCATCAGGGAAATCCCAAAGTCCCTCCACCGGCTGCAACGGCAATTCGTCACAAAGCTCCTTCGCTTCAGTAATATCTATGGGCGCTACCTTCCGGCCGGCACCGTGGCCAACCATAGAGAGCGTCAATACGCAAACACCGGCCACCAGACATCTTCTCGCTATCCTCTTCATACCACTATCTGATTTTTAAGTCACATCCCTATACAGCATCAATTGGCCAAATCGGATTCTCCCGCAGGTTGCTTATGAGAAAGAGGGATAGTATAGATGAGCGAGAACGAGGCTCCGAGGAGACCGTTGGTGCCATATCCGGGAATATACCAGGGTGTGGAATTAAGAGGAGAAGAGGTATGCATCTTGAAATGGACTCTTACATTCCAGCCCATGGATAGATGACGTACGAGTTTCACCTTTATTCCGGCGAGCACCTCACCATAGAAAGCAGTGGCGCTTTGCCCCATGATACTGAAATTATTCGATTGTCCCCAATAGGGGGAATCCACCGTGATATCAGTGATATCATAACTGAACCGGGAGAAACCGGCCCGCAAACCAAGAAACACCTGATAATCAGGATTACTCTTATACAGGAAATTATAGTTCAGACCGAGTTTGGCGTAGAACGATGGTTTCCCCTTATAATGAAATTTTCCCTCCTCCGGCTTATTATCCGCGAATCCAACACCGGCCTCCACAACCGGGAAGAACCAATTATGAAGCGAGAGATCAGCCCAAAGATCAAATCCGGCATGCTTCTGCCCGGCAGCCATCATTATAGCATCGAAAAAATTTACACCGACACTGACAGAATTCATCAGAGGATAGACCGGCCCCGACTTCACCTTCTTCACAGTGTCAAGTTCGGAAAGGAATAGCACGGGTTCCTTAAGAGGTTCGCCATGTTTGTCGAAATAATGAAGTATCGGCTGTTGCGGTTTATGATCATCATTCTCCACGGGGGTGATCTTCCTCGTCGTATTATCCTGAGCATATACCGACATGAGTGCACCGACACTCATGACGGCAGCCGCCAACGGCGCCATCAAACCGACATGAGAGAGACACATTCTACGATTAATTCTCTTGGTCTTCATCTGACAAAGCTACACGGAAATAAATCCTGATATTCTCCGCATTGAGATTGGTGATGATCCCTTCGGGACACGTCACGGAATCAATGAGATGATTAGTAGTGGCAATCGACCGCATCCGATACTCATAGACTGCTCCGCAAGCCGCAGAGACAAAATACGGAATAATGTCATAACGGAAAGTGATCGTATCAGCCAATCCAATATCTCCAAACGGCTCCTGAAGATAACGGATCACAAAAGAGGAGCGTTCCTCGTCTATTCTGAAAGGGAGATAAGTTTGGCTTATATTGCGCACGGAGTCATGAAGCAGGGAATCTCCCGGGGCACCCAGGCCGTAGATAGTGAGCGAATCGAGAGATATGGCCTCAGGTACAGGCTGAGAGGTATAGAATCCGGCGAGAGGGAGGGAATTCTTATTCTCCAGACACTCCTCCGAACTGCATGCCGATATCCCGGTTGCCATCACCGCCACAGAGGGAAGTAACAGCGCCGCGCTACGCATGGAGACTATATCCCTACGCATCAGAACTCCTCCCCTATGAGATAATTGTTACGTTCGGGGGAATTGCGTGCTATCAGTTCGCCCACAAAACCCGTGAGGAAGAACTGCAACCCCATGATCATGGCAGCAAGCGACAGATAGAAATACACCGAATTCGTAACATAGAACGAATAAGAGTCGGAGCAAAGACTCACACACTTGAGTATAAGCACCACAAGCACAGCGAAGAAACCGATAATGAACATCAGCGAACCGAGCAGACCGAATATATGCATTGGTTTTACTCCGAATTTGGAGAGGAACCATAGAGTGCCCAAATCGAGATACCCATTGACGAAACGGTCAAGGCCAAACTTGGTATGGCCATATTTGCGTGCCTGATGCTGCACCACCTTCTCCCCTATCTTCTTATATCCGGCATTCTTAGCCAAATATGGTATATATCGATGCATATCCCCATAAACTTCGATATGCTTCACCACCTGCCTTTTGTAAGCCTTTAGGCCGCAATTGAAATCATGGAGATTCTTGATACCGCTCACCTTGCGCGCCGTAGCGTTAAACAGTTTGGTGGGGATAGTCTTGGAAAGAGGGTCGTAACGCTTCTTCTTCCACCCCGACACCAGATCATAGCCATCCTCCGTAATCATACGATAGAGTTCAGGAATCTCGTCAGGGCTATCTTGAAGATCGGCATCCATAGTGATCACCACATCTCCCTGCGCACGTGCGAAACCGACATTGAGAGCCGGAGACTTGCCATAATTGCGCGAGAAAGAGACGGCATGCACATTCGGATTTGCAGCCGCTATCTCCTTTATTACATCCATAGAACGATCGGTGGAGCCATCGTTGACAAATAGAATCTCATAAGAGAATCCGTTGGCTTCCATCACCCTTCTTATCCAGGCTTCGAGTTCGGGGAGCGATTCTTCCTCGTTAAAGAGAGGTATTACTACTGAAATGTCCATTTCTATCAAATATTAACCGGGAAAACCACTACGCTTAGAGGCGCGACGCCATGTGAGCACCCGGGCTGTAATCAATGAGAGAAGAGATCCGAAGAAGCAAGTGGTCCACGCCATCGAGGCCACGAACTGCATACTTCCCGGCAGAGCATGTCCCTCCACGGCTCTATGCATCAAATCAATCTGGGAAGCGAATGCCTCAGCATTCGGGGAGCTCTCCATATCGCGGATAGCCATCATTATATAATCCTTCACGAAACCGGGTTCGATGAAGACGATATAAAGATTGGATACCAGAGCACAGATAAGAGAACCGAAGATAAATGTATATATCCCCATCAGCCAAAGAGAGGACACCCTGCAGCAGGAGGGATCTTCGGTACACGTACGCTTCATGAGCCGATAAAGCACAATCGGAATACCGCATACCAAGGGGAGCATCAAGATCGGAAGCACGTCAAGCTTCAGACTCCCGAGCAGACACATCGAGACAGCCGTGAGATATAACCCCATCGGGAGTCCGGCGTGAGCGGCATGCCCCATGACGGAACGAGTAGAGGAGGCAATGTTATTTTCAGGAGAGTTCATCTGTCAAGATTTTAAAATTCCATTCCGGCTTTCTCGAAAAGCACGCGGTCTTCGGCTATGGTATTGCTGACAGTAGTAAGCATATCACCCATCAGCACACCGTTCATTCCTCCGGTCATGATACGTAGCATATTCTCCTGACTGAGACGCATACGGCCTCCGGCGAAGCGGAGCGCCTTATGAGGAAGAATGAAACGGAATAAGGCCACAGTACGCACGATATCCTCTTCACTGATGAGAGGAGTATGCTGGAGAGGTGTACCGGGAATAGGATTCAATATATTAATAGGAGTGGAATCAACATCGAGAGCGGCAAGTTCGAAAGCAAAATCGATACGGTCGGCCATACTTTCGCCCATACCTATGATTCCCCCGGAGCAAACATCCAATCCGGCCTTACGAGCCGCCGCGATTGTAGCCTTCTTATCATCCGGGGTATGGGATGAGCATAGTGTGGAGAATACTTTCTCAGAAGTCTCCATATTACAATGGTAGCGTTCCACACCGGCATCAGCGAGCATATGCATCTCCTCCTCCCCTATCAGGCCCATTGAGACACAAA
This sequence comes from Bacteroides sp., assembly GCA_014801225.1. GTDB lineage: Bacteria > Bacteroidota > Bacteroidia > Bacteroidales > Muribaculaceae > Lepagella. The sequence goes on along the minus strand of JAAVEO010000010.1, from coordinate 32,044 downwards.
CATAGAGATTTGTCTCAGCCTTCAATCGGCGTATCACCTTGCAATAGCGCTCCACATCGGCTCGAGACACTCGGCGTCCGCTCGTCACGAGAGAGAATCTGCGGATACCCTCCTTCTCATTGATACGGGCAGCACGCATCACTTCCTCTTCATCGAGGAAATCGTAGGTTTCGCATCCGGTGTTATGATGTACGGACTGCGCACACCATTTACAATTCTCGCCGCAACGGCCACTGCGGGCGTTGACGATAGAACAGGAATCCACCACATTGCCATGAAATTTACGGCTTATCTCGTTGGCGGCATCGCATAGAGCGTCAAGATTCTCCACCGCAGCAAGATAGGCAGCTTCCTCACGGGTGACGGAGCCTCCCGCCAATACTTTTTCTTTAAGGGATTCGATAGTCATATTATCACGTCTTAAGAGAAAGGGTCAGTTCATTGCGCCATTATCGCGAAAAACAGCCTCCATAAAGGATGCATTATCATTGTCAGTGGCGGCGCAGACGGTCCATATAGCCCGTTCGATAGTTTCATCGGGAGTACCCGGAGGCACCATCAAACCAAGACGATAGGCCACTTCCCCGTCGTCAGGATCGACATAACACAATACAAACAAGCGGTCACGATTGAGAAGATTTGCGGCATGAATTCCTTGCTCCATATATTTCTGTGGCACAGAAAATGCCGGAAAGCCGATAATGAGCATCCACTCGTCCTCCTCATTGGTGAGCACACGGAGTTTGAAATTACCGTTGTGGCCTTTGAACCCGGCCTCGAAAGAATCGAGTTCATTCTCATCCTCGGAAGGAAGGAATTGATAGGTTATCTCGTTTCGGTCGAAAAATCGCCTTACTTTGTCGTTGAGTGTCATGTGACTTGTTTTGAAAATGTTGTTGCACTCAGCTACATCCTATAGATGCAGCTTCGTCAGTCTGCAAAGATACATCTTTTTTGCGAAAGGGCAAAATAATAGGTTGCATACTCCACTATGACAGAAGCAGCAACCCTCTAAAGGAAAGCACAAAAAAAATTGATTGTCTCCCGACAACCAATCTCTGTGTTAACCTTAAAATCTAATACCATGAAAAACTCGATGCAAAATTAGTCATTATTTCTATAAAACATGCTTTACAACATAAAAAATTTCTTTGTTTTAACATTCTTTAAGAATTAATAGGCTAATTTGGAATATTTTTATTCTTTTAAGGACATAAGAAACTAACCGTCAGGTAACATCGCAACATTACCTCATACCTTTACCGGGAAATTCACAATTACATCCTGTCATTTTCAGAAAGACACAAAAAAAATTGATTGTCTCCCGACAACCAATCTCTGTGTTAACCTTAAAATCTAATACCATGAAAAACTCAATGCAAAATTACAAACATTTTCTTAAATAATGTTTTACAACATAAAAAATATCGCTTGAATTTATATTTATTAACTATTTATTTTCCATTTACACCATATTTTAACATATATTCACATTAGATCTTCTTATTATAGATTCATTAAGAAGATCATCAATTTCCGGAGCCATAAAAAAGCCGGAAATCGGGACATACAAAAATTCCGACCTCCGGCCATCTCTATTATGAAACGATTATTCTCTTATGCAACAAGAGATTCCTGCGCGGCTTCTTATTTCTTGGATTTGCGCTTCGCTCCGGTGTGCTTCTCAAGATTGGCGGCTATTTCCTCGAAGATATCATCGATAGAGCCATGACCATTGATTTTGAGATACTTGCCATTGCCTGTATAGTAGTCGCGGAGAGGCATAGTCTGATTGTGGTAAACGTCAAGACGATTCTTGATGGTCTCGAGAGTATCGTCGGCACGACCTGTCTGGCGGCCACGTTCAAGCATACGCTCCACGAGCTCTTCCTCGGGCACCTCAAGACCTACCACGGCGTGGAGATTTGTGCCACGCTTGTTGAGGAGTTTCTCAAGCGCCTCAGCTTGAGGAATAGTGCGAGGGAAGCCATCGAACACGACACCCTCCACATCAGCAGCATTCTTCTCAAGGAAATCATCAAGGATGCTGATCATCAGATCATCGGGAATAAGATTACCCTTTGAGATATAGCTGTCGGCGATTTTACCAAGTTCTGTGCCACGCTTGATATGGTCGCGGAGAAGTTCGCCTGTAGAAATATGATACAGCCCGTACTCATCGATGAGTTTCGCGCTCTGGGTGCCCTTGCCACTGCCGGGAGCCCCAAACAATACAAGATTCAACATGATTGTCTTTTTATTAAGATATAGTATAGTAATCTTCAGTCGGAAAAATGAGGATCATTCGGAAGAAAGACCACCAAGCATCCGTCAGCACTTGGCTTGATCCTTGATGACATAGATATCGGGGAGATTACGTGCCTTGCCATCAAGGTCGAGACCATAACCGATAATAAAGCTCGGGGAGATGGAGAAAGCCACATAATCCGGTTTGAAACCCGTCTTACTGCTTTCCGGCTTATGTAACAACGTGGCAAAACGAATGGAGCGGGGATTGCGCTTGCGAATATCATCCACCATATGAGAAGCAGTAAGACCTGTATCCACAATATCCTCCACGATCACCACATCACGACCTTCGAGATCTTCCGTAAGCCCCATGAGAGTCTTCACCTTTCCCGAGGAATTGGTGCCTTCATAACTTGAGTATCTCACAAAGCATACCTTGCAATCGGAAATATCCACGGCACGGATAAGATCAGCCGCAAAGATAAATGCACCGTTGAGCACACAAAGGAATACCGGTTCGCATCCGCGAAGATCGTTACGAATCTCCGAAGCTACCCGCTCCACCTGAGTCTTTATCTCCTCATTCGTGATATAAGGCACGAATGTAAGACCGTTGACTGTAATCTCGTTTTCCATTTTCTATGCTTTTGTTAAAGGGCACGCCATCTCCGAAGATAACGGCGTACAAAAATCATCGGCAAAATTAATGAATTCCACGGTAATATGCAACGAAGTTGTCTAAACTTATTTCGTAAGAAAATAAGTTTAGACAACTTCGCAAGCTTAAATTCTATTTTTCGCTGCCCACGCAAGCGCTTTTCAGAACATGTCGAAATCTATGGAAGTGACTTGAAATTCCGTACGGCGATTGATCTGGTCGGCGGCGTCCTGATCTTCGGGAGATAAGGTCTCGATAAAGGCCTCGTCAAGCACAGTACCTTCCGGAAATTGCGGATACTCGCGATTGATACGCTTCGTAACAGTCTTGGGACGCGATTCGCCATATCCCTTCCATGAGAGACGGGCAGCCGGAATTCCGGCGCTCACAAGATAATCCACCACGCTCTTGGCCCTTCGATCGGAGAGAGCGTTATTGTAAGCGTCGGATCCCCAACGGTCGGTATGTGCCCCCATCTCCACTGTCACATTGGGATTGTCGCGAAGAATCTGAGCCATCTCATCAAGAGCCGTCTTCGACTCGGGACGAAGTGTGGCCTTATCGAAATCATAGAATATATTCTCCACCACCTGCGGCTTATTGATAGCTGCCAGAATAAAATCAATACCATAGTCGGCATCCTCCTCGGCGTTATCACTCTCGAATTCCTGCTTCACATTGAGATATCCCTTGGCGCCGGCCATCATCACATATCTTACTCCTCGCTGAAGATTGAAGCGGAAACTGCCGTCATCGCGGGCAATCTCCTTCTGGTTGGATCCGTCGTCACCTACAATTCGTATTACAGCGTTAGGCACAGGCTCCTCATCCTTATCGAGCACCCATCCGGAAATCGTAATCTTAAGGTCGGGAAGTTCAAATGAATAAATATGGTCGTAGCCTCTGCCGTCACCCCTGTTTGAGGAGAAATAGCCACTCTCCCCCTGTCCGAAAGTGATACCGAAGTCATCGCCGGCGCTATTCATCGGAATGCCCATATTCTCCACGCTCCACCTCTCACCGGTAGAGTTAAGGCGTGCGCGGAAAAGGTCGAGACCGCCGAAACCGGGATGACCGTCGGAGGAAAAATATAGAAGAGAGTCGGTACGCACATAAGGGAACATCTCATCACCGGCGGTATTGATCTGCGGACCGAGATTCTCCAGCGAACCGCTTCGCTCATTGAGATTGATACGCCAGATATCCTTACCTCCATAGCCGCCCGGCATATCCGACGTGAAATAAAGGTAGCGGCCGTCAGGACTTACGGCCGGATGACCCACTGCGGATATCGTATCGGAAATAATCTCGAATTTCTGAGGAGCACTCCATGAGGCGTCGCTGCGCTTGGAAGTGTAAATCTCTACGGAAGTGTCCGACTCGGGAGCACGGCGTGCCATGGTGAGATACATTGTGGAGCCATCCGGAGAGAAAGAAATTATACCTTCGTCCATTTCGCTGTTGAGTTCGCCCTCCACCGGTTCGGGACGGGTCCACTCCCCTTTCTCATCTTTTTTGGAGAACCATATATCACCCTTCTTCATACCCGTGATCTCCGACTTATTATCGCCGGTCACCTTTTCATTCGTGGTAGTGAAATAGATTTGGTCAAGATTCTTGTCAAGAAACATCGGAGCAAAGTCGGCCCTGCGAGAATTGAAGAGCTTGGCATTCTTCACGATATAGCGGGTCTTGCCGTTCTCTTTGGAAGCGAGAGCCAATCGGCAACCGCGCAGGCCCTCCTTGGCAAGCTGATCATCGGGCATCCATTCCAGGAAAGTATTGTAGGCCTGTATGGCCGGATTATACTTTCCCTCGGCCTGAAGAGAACGCCCGAGCCAATAGAAAGCCATCGAATCAGGGTATTGGTAACGTATAGCATTCTGATAAGCGGCACTTGCACGCGAAGCCATGTTAAGACGACGATAGCATGTGGCGAGTTTATAGGCCACCTCCCCGCGCAACGGACGCTCCGCGGGCTTCGTCAGACTATTATAGACCTTGCGGTAAGTCTTCGAGGCATCAAAAAATTCACCTTTAGCCATCTGAGCATCGGCATCGGCGAGTTTACCGCCCTTGCAACCGCCGGCTAACAGAAGCGCCATGACAGCAACGAGAGAGAGCAACACCCCTCTCCCTCTGCCTCCGAATATCATTTGCCGTAATCTTTCCATATTTAAAGTAACGCCCGCCACGCCTCTATATTTTACACCACGTCTATATAGACTAACCGGCTTGGAGAATGACAACACTTCTGAGAAATCGCTCAAAGTGGAACGGCACGACTTCCTCGCACGTCTTTAATTATGTTAATTTTTGTTAAGAAATTAGACTTAAATTTTGAATTAAACAAAAAAAATCTAAATTTGTAACACCATATATTTATTACACATTAACAAACTTTCTACTCATGAATTAGCGATAATGCCTAAAGGTTGAAAGTAGTTCGGAGTAAAGATAAAATTCAAAAATTATGCAAAATATATTAAAAAGACTTTCTACCTTTTGCCTATTCCTATTTTGTGGTCTTTGGCAATCCATGCTTTCCTATGGTGAAAAGAAAGAAGGTCACATTATTAGTTCGGATGGTGCACCAATTATGGATGTACTCGTGACTGTCATCAATAATGCCGACAGCACAACCTTATGTATGACATCCACTGATAATAAAGGTATATACCTTCTTGATTTACCTGACAATTATAATCCAAATGATTTTCAACTCCATACCTTAAAAAAAGGATATGAAAATTTTAGTTCTACTATAAGCTCAATCCCTGACCCCATACGCCTGCAAAAATTATCAGAAGAGCTGCCCGAACTGGAAGTAAAATCTAAAAAACCAAGTATGAAACCTGTTCCCGGTGGCATGAGATATAATCCGCACGAACTTTATGGCATAGTGAAGGATGCAAAGGCATTGTTGAGAAAAGTACCTATGTTGGAAGTAGGGAGCAATTCCATTAATATCTTTTCAAAAGAGCAGACCGCAATAGTATATGTGAATGGAAACCCTATAAATTATTCACTTGAGGTACTTCAGGAATGGCTGGCGAAAATGCCTCCTAAATCAATAAAGGGTATTGAAATAATATTTGATCCCGGAGCCACCTACTCTTCATCAGTAAAAAAAGGAGGTATTATAAACATAATATTGGAAAACTATCTCGTGGGACATCTTTCCGGAATTAACTCCTCAGTGTCTTACGAGAATGAAAAGTTCTCCGACTCTAATACTCTATGGTCCTCATATCAGAATGGGAGAGTTATGGTAAGCGGTTCAATTACCAATAGAGACCAAGCTATGAATTTAAAATACAATAAAACGACTAAATTTACTGATAGTGATACATCTACGGAAGAGGAATTATACAGCAAAACAGACAGGCACACATTATCAGGTAATTTAGGAGCAAAATGGTATATCACAACAAAGACTTTTATTGGTGTAAATGCAAATTTGAGTGGATTCAAGGATTGGTCGAGGGATAGAAGTAATATCTATTCCGTGACGGAAACCTTACGCTCATTATTATATACCACTGAGAGTCAAAACCAAAGAAAATTTGGAAAACCCAACGGAGGAGTGGGAATCACATTTGGAACTAATTTTAAATATAACTGGGGCTTGCGCTTTGATGGGGGATACTTTGTAAGCTCTCAAACTCCTTATGTATTTTTATCCGAGTATAACTACCATCTCGATGAATCTGCGGAAAGGGAAAAATCCTTTACACAGATTAATAATTCCTATGGCAATAGTGCAAATTTCAGATTAGGATTGGGAAAAGGATTCAAGACTCCATTCCGATTGGATTTTTCCACAACATATTCATACATGGATTATCAATATGAGATGATAAATAACGGAGAGGAAGAAGAATTTAGATATAAGGAGGGCATTTTTTCTCAAGCTATAGAGACATCGTGGTATAATTCACGTTTTACGGTATCCGCCGGAGTCTCACTCGAAATAACTAATAGACATTTCAGTAAATTAATAGACAGCCCGAATTTTGATAAAGTTTTTATCAATATACTACCGGATATCTCAGCATCAATGGCAATAAATAGTCAGAATAACTTGAGACTAAGCTATAGCATGGGGAAAAACCGTCCTGATATATCATCTTTAAGTCCTGTCAAAAAATGGACTTCTGCAACTGAGTAGACAGTTGGTAATCCTACTCTAAAAGGAGCAAACAGTCATAGTATTAATTTACGCTATGGCTATGGGAGTCTAATTAATTTAAGTCTCTCTTCCATTTGGCTTAATGATCTTCCCGTTGCCACCTTTATCCCCGGCAAGGATGGAATATTAATTTCAACCAATATCCCCGGGGTCAGCTATCAGGGAATATTGGCGGATATTAATATTGACAAATGGTTGTTAAACAACTATTTACACCTAAAATTTTCTGCATCATATCATTGGGCGAAATCTTACTCTAACAATTCTGATTATACAAAATCAGTAAATAATAGTTTCAGTTGCCAATTAACTCCAAGTGTATATCTTAATTCTGCAAAAGATTTAGAGTTCTATCCTTTCTATTCCTATATTATGGGCGACAGAAACTACACTACCCATTTTCCTGATCATCATATTATAGGCGCAGGACTACAAAAGACTTTCAATTTCGGTCTGGAATGTAGGCTGAGTTATAAACAAAATCTAAATCAAGGAGTTCGAAAATATTCCTCATTAAACTACATAACAACGTCAATTTATTATTTTGAGAATAAACCTCGTTTATACCTTTCCATTTCCTATAGGTTGGGTAATACTAAAGTCATACAAGCTCAACGCAATAACGCCGCTGAAATGGGTGGAGGTCGTATGACATTCTAAATTATATTCATCCCTTAAATTCTCAAAGCATCTTGTTTAAACAAAATGTTTCCCGGATGAGGGGAAGATTTGCGTAGGAGTATTGCCGGCTAAACGATTGAAGCAAAAGGGCGAAAGCGCGGACATTGGCAGTCTTAGCTTTCAACAATCTTTGAAGAGTGAAACGAATACGGAGGTTATCCATAATAATTAACTGACGGGAGGGAATTTCGCAAGAGTTTTTCCGTTATGAATACATAGGAATTATTGTAGGTGGCTACCTACTCATACTTTTTTATCTTTCTAACCTTTTTCTCAATGATGAAACATCTCCTCCTTAATATCTACGCCTCTCTGCCTCGAATAGCGAGTATCGTGGCTTTGACTCTTGGCGGATTTCTTCTCTCCCCCCTCTCTCTCAACGCAACCTCCCTCCCTGCCGGATATCATCCGGGCGGCGACGAGTATGAAGCCGAAGATGATGCTCTGTTTCTCCCTGCAATTGTGAAATTCTCATCCGAGGATGAGCTTCAAGAGATACTCGGAGAGGAAGGCATACTCTTGCGACGCCGTGGCAATCTTGCCCTTACCTATCTTCCTAACAAAGAGCGGGAAGAGATAGAAAAAAAATCGCCACGCAAATCGGATGAAAATGATTCACGCAAAGGGCACGGCGGAAACGCACGTATCGATATCGGACGCACCGTCAGCCCCACGTTGGACAAAGCAAAAGCATTTTACGGAGCCTCCCGTGTACTTACCGGCGATAATCTTCCGAAAGCATTCACAGGCAAAGGAGTAGTGGTAGGTATCTGCGACATCGGATTCGATCCCTCCCACCCGGCTTTCCATGATCCTATCACGGGAGAAAGCCGCGTACGTCGTATCACTCAATACAAAGAAGCTCAAGGAGAGCGCATCGATATGCGTTCACCCGAAGAGTATATCTCCTGGACCACGGACACCACCGCCCATTACCACGCAACACATGTGGCCGGAATATTGACAGGAGCCGACGATTCCCTCGGCTACGGAGGGATTGCTTCGGGAGCCGATATTGTAATCAGTACCTCCCAGCTGAGCGATGTAGGATTGCTGGCCGGTGTGGAAGATATTTTGGAATATGCCCGAGAAGTAGGCAAACCAGCTGTAGTGAATCTCTCAATGGGGAATTATACCGGTCCGCATGACGGCACCTCCCTCTTCTCCCAATACCTTGATATGCTCGGAGAGGAAGCATTGATATGCCTCTCAGCCGGCAACGAAGGGAACGAAGGACATTCCAATTCCGTGACACTTAATTTCACTGAAGAGAACCGCTCCTATGGACAACGCATCCATAATTACAAATGGAATCAATTCGACATACAAGGAATGACAGATATCTGGAGCGCCGACATGCGGAGCCTGCGCCTGACTCCGGTGGTTTATGACGAGACCATCTCCGAAATAATCTATCGCTTTCCGACCATAGATCTTCACTCAGGCCGGGAATGGGGAGTGAGTACGCTTGAGAATCCCCGTGGATTTGAAGAGGCCGATGCTGAATTCCGCCGATACTATGAGGGATGGATATATGCAGAGGGGGGTATCAATTCGGAAAACGGACGCTATAACCTTTCACTACTCTATGACCTACACACCACCACAGAGAGCGATGCCGGGCCCTGGGCTCGGTATAATATAGGATTTCTGGTGGAAGGAGAACCGGGACAACGAGCAGATGTCTTTACCGACGGTTCCTACTCACGTCTGCGTCAGATACCCGGAAGTCCCGCACCCGGATCGTCATTCTCAATCAGTGACCTTGCTACGGGTCACAACGTGCTCTGCGTGGGAATGCATACCACCCGACGCTCATATCCTCTCGCTACCGGAGGTCTGAAAGGAGACTATGACGAAGGGACGGTAAACGTCAACTCCAGCTATGCTACTCTTCTTGACGGAAGAGTGTATCCTCATACGGTCGCCCCGGGCTTTATCGTAGTTTCAGCCGGCTCGGCACCCTTCCTCGCAGCCAATCCCAACTACATGGAGGATGTATGCGCGATCTCCCGAACGGAGAATAAAACATGGTATTGGCAACCCGATGGCGGCACCTCCATGTCAAGCCCCTATGTAGCCGGATTTCTCGCCACATGGCTTGAGGCAGACCCTACCCTTACAATATCCGACGTGAAGCGTATCATAGCCTCCACCAATCATACAGACGTACCCGATCCCGATAATCCGCGCCACGGCCAAGGATGGTTTGACGCTTACGAAGGCCTCAAGATGGTACTGAGAAATGTATCGGTAGACTCGATAGATGCCGTCAACCCTCTCCCCGTTTTGGAAATGAAGGGAGGCAGACTGCTTATCTTCAATCCTGCTGATGACCAACTTATCATAACGATCGCCGACACTCAAGGACGTATGCTCCAACAGACTGCCGCCACTACCGACAGTGAAATCGACCTTTCTCATTTAAGCGGACAAATGCTTCTTATCTCCGCTCGTACCGGAGACGGTTCAAGCCACCGCCCCACCGTACTCAAAGCCATTCCGCGTTAAGGAAGATGTAAAAATTCATCTAAAACTTGCAAAGTTGACGGGGATTTCGTAATTTCGTGCAGATTTATAGAAGTTGCACGCAACTTCAACCCTAAAATCTGAAACCACATTCAAATTAACCTGACATCCTATTTTCAGAATGAACAGAAAATATCTGACACTCCCTCTTGCAGCCTTAGCCACCACTTGCGGCTTCAACGCATTGGCGTGTACAAATCTCATAGCAGGCAAAAAAGCCTCAGCCGACGGATCGGTGATGGTGACTTATGCCGCCGACTCCCATTCCCTCTATGGAATGCTGTCGCACACTCCCGCCGCAGATCACAAACCGGGTGAAATGCGTCAGGTGGTAGACTGGGATTCCGGGAAACATCTCGGAGAGATTCCGCAGCCCGCACATACATATAATGTAGTGGGAAATATCAATGAGCATCAGGTGGCTATCGGAGAATCCACATGGGGAGGACGTGAAGAACTGGTAGACACTACCGGGCAAGCCATGATTGACTACGGCTCTCTTATACAGATAGCCCTCGAGCGTAGCAAGACAGCCCGCGAGGCAATCAAAGAGATGACCTCCCTGGTAGAGAAATACGGCTACGCCAGTTCAGGAGAATCCTTCTCCATAGCCGATAAGAATGAAGTATGGGTGCTTGAGCTGATCGGCAAAGGCGCTGAAAAGGGAGCGGTATGGATTGCAGTACGCATACCCGATGACGCCATCTCCGGCCATGCCAACGAGCCGCGTATCCGCAAGGTAAACCTCAAAGACAAAGAGAACGTGATGTATTCGAAGGATATGATATCCTTCGCACGCAAGCGCGGATATTTCTCCGGTAAGGATGAAGACTTCTCATTCGCCGATGCATACGCCGACCATCCTGCCGATACACGTCGCGGATGCGATGGCCGAGTGTGGAGCTACTTCCGCCGCTTCAAACCCGAAACAGACAGCTACTACACATGGGTAGTGGGAGAATCCGACGAACCGATGCCCCTCTATATCGTGCCCGACCGTAAGGTAAGTCTCGCCGAGATGCAGGAAAGCATGCGCGACCATTTCGAAGGCACACCTCTGGAGATGACCTCCGATATCGGCGCCGGCCCCAATCATGTGCCCTATCGCTGGCGTCCTATGGATTTTGAAGTGGATGGCAAAACTTACTGCAACGAGCGTGCCATAGCCACTCAGCAGACAGGCTGGAGCTTCGTAAGCCAGAGCCGCGATTGGCTCCCCGACCCCGTAGGCGGCGTACTTTGGTTTGGTACTGACGACACTAACACCACCGTCTACATGCCTTTCTATTGCGCCATGACGGAAGTGCCCTCCCAGCTTGCCGAAGGCGACATCAACACCTTCGACTGGAATGCCAACTTCTGGATGACCAATTGGGTGGCCAATCAGGCTTACAACCGCTACGACCTCATGATTCCCGATATCCGCAAAGTACAGGGCGAGCTCGAAGGGAAATACCAAAGCACACGTCCCGCTACCGAAGCCCACTATGCGGAGCTTGCCAACCGGGGAGACATGAACACACTTGTAAAGGAGATGAATGCCGAAGGCGCAGCCATCGCCAAGGAAGCCACAGACCGTTATCGCGACCTCGGCACTTATCTGCTCGTTCGCTTCATGGACGGAAACATGAAAAAGGTGGATGCCGACGGCAACTTCATGAAGAATGAATATGGACTGCCTCTCTATCCCGACTTCCCTGGTTATGATCAGAAATACTACGAGAATATCGTAAAAGAGACCGGCGACCATTTCCTCATCAAGAAATAATACCGAAACACTTGTTGTCAAACCTTATTTTCTCTCAAAATAAGGTTTGACAACTTCACATATACCTTAAAGAAGCATTTGACTTCTTATTGACACTAAAACCATATCACTCTATCAAAAATCATGAAAACTTCTATACGCACACTCCTGCCGGGAATGGCAGCGGTAATATGTGCACTTCCGCTTGCAGCCGAGACAATCACTCCGCAAGAAGCTTTGCGTCAAGCCATGCAGTCCTCAGCATGGAAAGCGCCCTCCACCGGAGGTGCTCCGGTGCTGACATATACTGCCAACACTACCGATCTCTCGGCCCCCGCTTACTACGTCTACAACAAACCTCAGGGAGGTTTCCTCATCCTCTCAGCCGATGACGAACTTCCTCTTGTGCTCGCAGATGTGGATAACGGATTCTTCTCAGTAGATGCCCTTCCCTCAAATGTAAAATGGTGGATGGGAGAATATGTACGCGAGATCGACTGGTATCTTGAAAACCGCGACGAGATAAAAGCCGCGGCAGCCGCCGACCCAGCTCCGCGTAAGACGCGCCTGCAAGCGGGGAAAGAGAATATCGAACCTTTCGTGCATACCAAATGGGCTCAGGATAGTCCTTACAACGAACTTTGTCCCAGAACATACGATGATATATGCGTAACAGGGTGTGTGGCCACCGCTATGGCTCAAGCCATGAAGCACTTCAATTATCCGGAGACCGGATTTGGAGAGAACCGATACGCGGATAATGGTCTTCCCCGCGAATTTGACTTCGGCGCCACCACATTCCAATGGGACAATATGCTTGACTCTTATTTAGATGGCTACACCCCCGAACAAGCAGAAGCTGTGGCAACCCTCATGACAGCCTGCGGAATGTCGGTAAACAGCAACTATTCTCCGGAGGCTACCGGTGCTATCGCACTTCGAATCCCACACGCTTATCGTAAATACTTCGGATATTCCAAAGTCACCAGCTTCGTACAGCGTGACTTCACCACACTCACCAGATGGGTGCAGCTCATCTATGATGAAATGGCAGCCGGGCGTCCCGTCACCTACTCAGGTGTAGGTCCGGCCGGAGGTCACGAGTTTATCGCTGACGGTTATCGCACAGGCGATATGTTCCACATCAACTGGGGCTGGAACGGCTACTGCGACGGCTACTTCCGTCTGACCGCCCTGAATCCTCCCGGTGTAGGTATCGGAGGAGGTGCCGGTGCCTTCAACACGGATCAGGATGCAGTGGTACACCTCTGTCCTCCCGGACAAGACGAAGGTCTATACCAGCTCACACCCCTTTATATAAAAGGAGATGTGGGAGTATATGAATTACAATCGTCGGATGAAGAAGGCACTGTAGCACGCATAATATTCAGAGATGGGGCTCTCTATGGCAACATCGTAGACGATATCACAGGTAAAATCGGAGTCTTCATCACCGATGAATATGGCGATGAGGTAGGTTGGTATCCTTACGGAGATATACAAATCAAAGGTATGGGCACCCGAACTTGGGTTTCCGGCACATCCTTTGTCACCGTTTTCGTCCCCCGTCTCGAACCCGGCAAATATAACATATACATTGGCTTCGAGAACGAAGATATCCCTGCTCAGATAATTCCCGTACGCAACGGCGACCGTCAGAGCATCACTATGATAATCAACGAGGATAACGAAATGGAGTTATCAAATGAAGGGTACACAATGCTTCCCGTGATAGAGGTGACCAATATACTCCTTCCTCCGAAGTTCTATCCAAATCTTGCGGCTCCCGTAAAACTTGATGTCACTACGGGAGAAAGCGGATATAACGGATATCTGCGTATGCACGTCATAGACCCTGCCACACAAGAGGAGCTCCTCAGAATTCCCGTAGAAGCGAATATCGATCCTTTCATGCTCGAATTCGTAGACTTCACCACTACCATCGATCTTGAAGCCGGCAATTACGAAATATACATTACCGACTACACTGATGAACCCGTAAGCCGCACGTATCCAATTAAAGTAGGTACCCGCGAAGAGTCTTCCGTCGGAACTATCGGAGCTGAAGGATCGGAAGCCGAATACTTCGATCTTCAGGGACGTCGCATATCCGGCACACCGGCACCGGGCCTATACATCCGCCGCAGCGGCACTGAGACACGCAAAGTCGTGATCAAATAATCCGAGTTGGCAGTCTGCAAGTTTTTGACTAACTTTGCAGACCCGTATACCCCCCTTATGAACAGGGGCACGTCAGCGGGCGTTATATACATTGTAAAGAAAACAATGTATATAACGCCCTCAACATAATAATTATGGAAGAAAAAGAAATGAAAAGATTTGAAGACCTCGGCGTACAGCCTGATTTGCTCAAGGCCATCGAGGAGATGGGATTCGAGCATCCGATGCCTATTCAAGAGATGGTGATTCCGCACCTTCTTGAAAAAGACGGCGACGTTGTGGGTCTTGCGCAGACCGGTACAGGCAAAACCGCCGCGTTCGGTCTCCCCGTGCTGCAGCGTATCGATGTAGCCCTGCGCGAACCTCAGGCGTTGATTATAGCCCCTACCCGTGAATTATGTCTTCAGATCGCCGGTGACCTCGCCGACTTCTCCAAATATATTGACGGCCTCAAGATTCTCCCGGTATACGGAGGTTCAAGTATAGAAAGCCAGATCCGCACATTGCGTGGAGGCGTACAAGTAATTGTGGCTACTCCCGGACGTCTTATCGACCTTATACGCCGTGGAGAGGTAGACCTGAAAAACGTACATACCGTAATTCTCGACGAAGCTGATGAAATGCTCAATATGGGCTTCATCGATGATATCAAGCAGATACTCACCCATGTGCCCGAAGAGCGCAAGATGCTGATGTTCTCCGCCACTATGCCACGGGAAATCGCTGAAATATCGAAGGACTTCATGCATAATCCCGTGGAATTCGTAGCCGGCGGGCGCAACGAGGGCTCCAAGAATGTGAAGCATATCTACTACATGGTGAAGGCTCACGACAAATATCTATGCCTCAAACGTGTAGCCGACAACAATCCCGATATTTACGGCATCATCTTCTGCCGCACCCGTAAGGAGACTCAGGAGATCGCCGACAAACTCATAGCCGACGGCTATAACGCCGACTGTCTCCACGGCGACCTTTCACAACAGCAGCGCGACCTGGCGATGAAGAAATTCCGCGATCATGTCACACAACTTCTTGTAGCAACCGATGTGGCGGCCCGCGGTCTTGACGTGGACGATCTTACCCACGTCATAAATTATGGATTACCCGATGATGTAGCGGTATATACCCATCGTTCCGGACGTACGGGACGTGCCAATAAAACCGGTGTATCCGTAGCCATTATCCACTCTCGCGAGAAAAGCCGTCTGCGCCTCATCGAGAAGAAGATAGGCAAGGAATTCGAATACCGCAAGGTACCTACTCCAGAACATATCATAGAGAAGCAGCTATACAATCTCGCCGACCGTCTGGAGCGTGTGGAAGTGAACGAGGAGGAGATCAACAAATATCTCCCCGGCGTACGAAAAAAATTGGAATGGCTTTCGGAAGAAGACCTTCTCAAACGTGTGTTGTCATTGGAGTTCAACCGTCTTCTGGCTTACTACCAGAATATGCCGGATATCGACCTTAATGCCTCCAACAAAGGAGCGGATTCCGACAGTGACGGGAAGCGCCGGAGCGCCAAGCGCGATAAAGACCGCCGTGAAGCCGATCCCGGTTACGAGCGTCTGATGGTGAACGTAGGCAAAAAGCAGGGCTTCTTCCCCGGCAATCTTATGGAGCTTATCAATCGCAGTGTAGTCGGTTCGAAGCCCGATATCGGCCGAATCGATCTTCTCCCGGATTATACGCTCTTCGATGTTAAAAAGGATGATGCACGTAAGGTGATCGACGCTCTTCGCCATGCAGATTTCTTCGGCACATCCCTCCGCTGTGAAGTAGCTACCGACCGCGACTACTCGGCCGATGCCCGCGACCGCCGCAAACGCGACCGCGACAGCTACTCCGACCGTCCGGCCAAGAAGCGCGCAAAGAGCTCCAAGAGTGAAAAGAGCGAAAAGCCCAAGAAGGAGAAGAAAGCAAAAAAGGAGAAAAAGGAAGTGAAAGGAAAGAAATCCTCGCGTCCCGAATATAACGGAAACTACGACATCTTTATCAAGAAAAAATGATGATGAGGAGCCGAATCATATCTCTTCTTCCGGCAGGGATTCTTATATTGGCCGCTATCCCGATGGCAGGCCAAACGGAGTCTCGGCCGGACGACGTATCCACCTCTGTCGAAGCGTCTATATCCGTGGAAGCCGGAGACACTATTCTTCCGGGCGCGGATTATGAGATAGCCGCTCCAGGCGAAAAGAATACTGATGCCAGATCGGTATTTGTGAATCTCCCTGTCGGGGTGCTGGATATATTGCCACGCACACAACGACTCGATATGCTTTCCTATATTGATGCCGATTCCATCTGGCAGGCACCGAATGTGATGGGAGGAGTATCGGAACTTATAGCCGCCGGGCCGGATTATCTGAAAGTAAGGATATCCTCTGTCTCCACTCTCGAGGTGCGTATGCTCCCCTATAAGAAAGGGGAGATCGTAATGACTGTCTACTCTATTGGGGGCGAAAATGCCGCCGGTGACTCCGATATCCGATTCTTCACCCCCGAACTCACACAACTCGAGCGTACAAAATACTTCAAATATCCCGATTTGAAAGATTTTCTCGATATTCCGAAAGACGCTCCCGTATCGTTCAAAGAGTTGGAGCAGGTCATAGCATTCCCCACCTATGAATTCGAGGCTTCCCCCGACAATACCAGCCTCAACGGACATCTCACCGTAGGAAAATATATGACGCAGGAGGACTTCGATATTATCAAGCCCTATCTCCGTCCCGCAGGTGTAACCTATCATTGGGACGGGAATAAATACACCACACGACAATAGCATACCTATACACGATAAAAACATACTTATAGCAGTATAATATACCACACTTATGGAAAGAAAAGTAAGAGTGAGATTCGCGCCGTCGCCCACAGGCCCGCTTCATATAGGCGGAGTGCGCACAGCGCTTTACAATTATATCTTTGCCCGCAAACATGGGGGCGACATGATTCTTCGTATAGAGGATACTGATTCCCGTCGTTTCGTACCCGGCGCGGAGGAGTATATCAACGAAGCTCTCGGATGGCTCGGCATCAAGTTTGACGAAGGAGTGCGCGAGGGTGGCCCTCACGGGCCGTATCGCCAGAGCGAGCGTCGTGACATATATCGTAAATATGTAGACCAGCTTCTTGCCGACGGGAAAGCTTACATAGCATTTGATACTCCCGAAGAGCTCGACAAGGCCCGCGAAGAAACACCCAACTTCCAGTATGACGCGTCTACACGTATACGTATGCGCAACTCCCTCACACTCGGCGAAGAGGAGACGCGCCGCCTGATTGACGCAGGGGAGCAGTATGTGGTACGTATCCTCATCGAACCCGGACGCGACGTAGTGGTCAACGACCTTATCCGCGGCGAAGTGAAGATCAACTCTTCGATTATCGATGACAAAGTGCTTTACAAGAGTGCCGACGATCTTCCCACATATCACCTCGCCAATATCGTCGACGATCATCTGATGGAGGTATCTCACGTGATTCGCGGTGAGGAATGGCTTCCCTCCGCCCCCCTCCACGTGCTTCTTTACGAGGCCCTCGGATGGAAGGACTCAATGCCCTCTTTCGTACATCTCCCTCTCCTTCTCAAGCCCGTGGGTAACGGCAAGCTATCCAAACGAGACGGCGACAAACTCGGATTCCCCGTCTTCCCCCTCGAATGGCATGATCCCAAATCGGGGGAAGTGTCATCCGGTTATCGCGAGAAAGGGTATCTTCCCGAGGCTGTGGTAAATTTCCTTGCTCTCCTCGGATGGAATCCCGGAGATGATGTAGAGTTGCTCTCCATGCAGGATCTCATCGACAAATTCAGTTTCGAGCATTGTTCACGCTCCGGCGCCAAGTTCGACTATCAGAAAGGAATATGGTTCAATCATGAGTATCTCATGCGAATGGACGATGAAGCTCTGGCTGAACTTTTCATGCCGATACTTGAAGAGAAAGGCGTGACAGGGTTTGACAAGGATTACGTAGCCCGTGCAGTAGGAATGGTGAAAGGTCGCGTAAACTTCGTAGGAGAACTCTGGGATCAGGCCGATTTCTTCTTCCGTGCTCCCGAAGAGTATGCCGCAAAGGATGTGAAGAAACGCTGGAGCGCTGATACCCCCCGAATCATGGAAGAGCTCATAGGTGTGCTTGAAGGAATCGATGACATGACCTCGGCCAATGCCGAGAAAATCGTGTTGGGATGGATCTCCGACAAGGGTTATCACCTTGGCAATGTGATGAATGCCTTCCGCCTCGCTGTGGTAGGAGCATGCCGTGGTCCGCACATGTTCGACATCACCGAACTCATGCCGCGCGAAGAGGTAGTGAGCCGCCTCCGCACCGCTATCGAGAAAATCCAGCCCGTGGAGAAATGACAGATCGTAAATCATCGACAAGAAAAAGAATGGCCGATGCCGGCCGAAGGGTGTTGGAACCCCTCGGCTATGGCATCGGCCTTCCCCTTTACCGACTGGGGATCCGTATAGCCGCGTTGGGAGGAGGTAAAGCTCGTTTACTCAACGGCGGACTCAACGACTCCTGGCATATATTACGCGAAAGTATAGCTCCGGAGGGAGGTTATATTTGGATTCACTGCGCCTCACTCGGAGAATTCGAACAGGGGCGTACCCTCATCGAACGCCTCAAGACAGATCAACCCGAGAAAAAAATCCTACTCACCTTCTTCTCCCCTTCGGGCTACGAGGTAAGAAAGAATTATCTTTTGGCCGATCTTATCTGCTATCTTCCTCTCGATGTGCCCGGCGCCGCCGCACGATTTCTTGACATCGTGCGTCCTTCCATGGCGATATTCGTGAAATACGAACTTTGGAGAGGTTACCTTAAGGAACTATCGCGACGCGGCATACCCTCTTATCTGATTTCCGCTCTTTTCCGCAAGGACCAGGCTTTCTTCCGCAAACGTAGTTCATGGTATGCAGGATGGTTGCACTGGCTCACCCATATTTATGTGCAGAATGAAGAGAGCAGAATATTGCTGGCCGGAATCGGATTGGAGAATGTCACTGTGGCCGGCGACACACGCTTTGACCGCGTGGCCCATATCCGCGATTCGGCACGCCGTATCGATGTGCTTGAAAGATTCGTAGGTAAAAAATCCGACCGTAAGGATAAATCTCCGGTATTCATAGCCGGAAGCAGCTGGCCGGCGGATGAGGCGGTCTATGCCCCATGGCTCAATGAGCACAAAGACGTCAAAGCCATCATAGCTCCGCATGAATTCGACAAAGTCCGCTTGAACAAACTCAAACAGCTTTTCGGAGGCGAGGGAGAAGCCGTACTCAAAAGTGAGATGGAACAGTACCCCGAGGCCGGGAAGAATGCCAGAGTATTGATTATCGATTGTTTCGGGCTTCTCTCCTCCGCATACGCCTATGCCGACATAGCATACGTGGGTGGTGGATTCGGAGTCGGGATCCATAACATCAACGAAGCAGCCGCATGGGGAATTCCCGTAATCTACGGGCCCAACCATCATCGTTTCGCCGAGGCGGAAGATCTCAAGGCCAACGGAGGAGGGATAGCAGTGGCGAGCGCCCGGGATTTCACCGGTATGGCAGAAAGATTGCGTCTTGACACTGAGGAGCGCGAACGACGTGGAAAGAGTGCGGGCGACTATATCAGCGCGATGACAGGAGCTACCGATATCATATATCACGACCTTTTCCGGAAAAAATAATCCGCTCTACGATGCGAGGGGATAGATTTTTTTTGATTAATTTCGCTATTTGCGATATTATTTGTATTTTTGCGGCACATTGTGAATGATTCTCGGATGCGAATGCCGGGATTGACGTCACAATGTGACCATGTGCAAAAGCTCACGGCTGCCGCCCCGCTATAGACGGCAGACTGTTTTTAGAGAAATACCACAAAAACATATAAGAATTCTTAACAGTTAGAAAACCTCATCAAATTTGCGCTTCGGATTGGGCAGAGATGTTCAGCGGCGCAAAATGACAGAAAACCAAACAATGGAAGCAGACAAGAAACCCAAACGCCCGCGTATCAGCGCAGGTATCAATCAGACAACGTCCGACCTCGGGGAACACGACAACCGTTATGAGAAGGTAGGTTATCCTTCTCAGTCCAATTCCACCTCCGACGCACAGGATCGCCCTTCCACAGGGTACCAGCCTCGTCAGTATGGCTATAATCAGAACCGTCAGGGAAACTCCTACGGACAGAGCCGTTACAATTCTCATTATACCCAGCAGAGCTCTTATCAGCCTCGCCCCTATCAGCAGACCACAGATCCCTCTGAAGCTTCCAAGACTTCAGACTCAGCCTCAAACGATGCTCAGGGCTCCGACAATCACAATGAGGGCGGCTATCAACCCCGTCAGTATCAACCCCGTGGCAACTATGGTCAGAACCGTCAGGGGGGATATGGTCAGAACCGTCAGCAGAATGGTTACGGTCAGAACCGTCAGCAGGGCGGTTACGGTCAGAACCGTCAGCAGGGCGGATATGGTCAGAACCGTCAGCAGGGCGGTTACGGTCAGAACCGTCAGCAGAATGGTTACGGTCAGAACCGCCAGCAGAATGGATACGGTCAGAACCGTCAGCAGAATGGATATGGTCAGAACCGTCAGCAGAATGGTTACGGTCAGAACCGCCAGCAAGGGGGATACGGACAGAACCGTCAGCAGGGCTTCAATCAGGATGGTCAGCAGGGCGGATACGGTCAGAATCGTCAGAACAATTATGGCCAGAATCGTCAGGGAGGATATGGCCAGAATCGCCAGCAAGGCGGATACGGACAGAACCGTAACAATCAGCGCGGCAACTTCAACCGCAACAACAAGCAGCAGAATGGCGGAATGAAATTCACTCCGCGTCCCAAACAGATCGATTATGTTCTGGAGGATATCGATCCCGAAGCACAGATCCGTCTGAACAAATATATGGCCAACGCTGGTATCTGCTCGCGTCGCGAGGCCGATGAATATATCACCGGAGGAAAAGTGAAGGTGAACGGAGAAGTAGTCACCGAACTCGGCACCAAGATTTCACGCAACGATGTAGTGGAGTACGATGACAAAGTGGTGACTCCCGAGCGTAAATGCTATGTGCTTCTCAACAAGCCTAAAGATTGTGTGACTACAAGCGATGATCCCAACGGCCGTCTCACAGTACTTGATCTCGTGAAGAATGCATGTCAGGAACGTATCTATCCTGTAGGCCGTCTCGACCGTAACACTACCGGTGTGCTCCTTCTTACCAACGACGGAGACTTGGCTTCCAAGCTCACTCACCCCAAATTTGTAAAGAAGAAGATCTATCACGTATGGACAGATAAGGATATCACCGAAGAGGATATGCAGCGCATCGCCGACGGTATCGAGCTTGAGGATGGCGAGATCCATGCTGATGCTATCTCCTACGTGAGCGATACCGACCGCAATCAGGCAGGTATCGAGATCCACTCCGGTCGCAATCGTATCGTACGCCGTATCTTCGAGAGCCTCGGATATCGCGTCACTAAACTTGACCGCGTATACTTCGCCGGCCTCACCAAGAAGAACCTTCCCCGCGGACGCTGGCGTTACCTCACTCAGGAAGAGGTGAACTACCTCCGCATGGGAGCTTTCGAATAATTAGCATAATTACCGGTTACACGAGAGGGGAAGCCTCCACCTCATCGGATGGAGGCTCCCCCTTTCCCGGAATCCGGATTCAATATTGATAAAACAAAACACTGAAATGGAAAAGATCAAACGTCTTACCGTGGCCGAGACCTTCAAGCAGCATGATGCTCTCGTAGGTAAGAAGGTCGACGTGAAGGGCTGGGTGCGCACCCGCCGTGGCAACAAGAACGTACAGTTTGTAGCTCTCAACGACGGATCCACCATCAATAATCTCCAGATTGTGTTCGATCTCTCCCGCTTCTCCGAGGATCAGCTTCGTGCTGTCACTACAGGCAGCTCCATCCATGTGCAAGGCACTTTGGTGGAATCCCAGGGTAAAGGGCAGAATGTAGAAGTACAGGCCGACGAGCTTGAGATCTACGGCACAGCCGATCCCGCTGAATATCCTCTCCAGAAGAAGGGCCACTCCCTTGAGTTTCTCCGTGAGATAGCTCATCTGCGTCCGCGCACCAATACTTTCGGAGCTGTGCTCCGCATTCGCCACGCTCTGGCTTATGCAGTGCATAAATTTTTCAACGATAAGGGATTCTACTATTTCCATACTCCCCTTATCACAGCTTCCGACTGCGAGGGTGCAGGCGCAATGTTCCAGGTGACTACACTCGACCTTAACGATCTCCCCAAAGGCGAAGACGGAAAGATCAACTACAACGAGGATTTCTTCGGACGTCAGGCCAACCTCACTGTCTCCGGACAGCTTGAGGGAGAGCTCGGCGCCACAGCACTTGGATGCATCTATACCTTCGGCCCTACATTCCGTGCCGAGAACTCCAATACTCCCCGCCACCTCTCGGAATTCTGGATGATCGAGCCTGAGATGGCCTTCTACGAGATCGAGGACAATATGGATCTCGCTGAGGAATTCATCAAATATTGCATCAACTACGCTCTCGAGCATTGTGCTGATGATATCGCCTTCCTTGAGGAGCATTTCGACAAAGAGCTTACAAGCCGTCTGCGCTTCGTAGTGGAGAACGAGTTCGTACGTCTCCCCTACACCGAGGGTATCCGTATCCTTGAAGAGAGCGGTAAAAAATTCGAATTCCCGGTATATTGGGGTGTCGACCTTGCCAGCGAGCACGAGCGTTTTCTTGTGGAGGAACACTTCAAGAAGCCCGTTATCCTCACCGATTATCCCAAGGAGATCAAGGCTTTCTATATGAAGCTCAACGAGGATGGCAAGACAGTACGCGCCATGGACGTACTCTTCCCGAAAATCGGCGAGATTATCGGCGGCAGCCAGCGTGAGGAGAGCTTCGAGAAGCTCAACAAGCGTGTGGAGGAACTGGGTCTGACAGGAATGGATTGGTACATGGATACCCGCCGTTTCGGTTCAGTGCCCCACTCCGGATTCGGTCTCGGTTTCGAGCGCCTTGTGCTCTTCGTGACCGGTATGCAGAATATCCGCGACGTAATCCCCTTCCCCCGCTACCCCAAGAATTGCGAATTCTAAGCATGACTTACCTCGGAACGAATCGTTCAACCCATAGGCACATACGAAGAGCCCGAACGGTAATTGCCGCTTTGGCTCTCGTATGGCTGTTTATGTGTGCCGTGGCCTCGCCGGCTTCGGCACGCACCACACAAGACGAGCACCTGCGTGCGAGTCTTATCACATGTTGGCCCGGTTCGGAAGTGTATGAGCTATGTGGCCACGAGGCTCTACGCATACAGGATGAATATACCGACTCCGTATGGAACTACGGCGTATTCGACTTCCATGAGCCCAACTTTATCTACCGCTTTGTGAAGGGAGAGACCGACTATCTTCTTGCCGGCTATCCTTTCGCATGGTTTATGCCGGAATATATCGGACAAAGACGCCGCGTAGTGGAGCAGGAGCTTAATCTCACTCCGGAGGAAGTAGGGCGCCTTCGCTCAATGCTTCAGGAGGAGGCTCTTCCGGAGAACCGGCGTTACCGCTACAACTATGTGAAGGATAATTGCGCCACACGTATCCTTGACCGTATCGACTCCGTAGCCGGAGGTCCTGTAATCTACAGTGACAGTATCAGTTACGGCACATTCCGCACAGAGATGCGTCATTACCACAAGAATTATCCCTGGTACCAATTCGGTATAGATCTCGCTCTCGGCTCGGGCCTCGATTATACTCTGAAAGGGAAAGAGGAGATGTTTGTACCAATGGAGATGATGCGCAAGGCCTCCACAGCCAGGTTGCCGGACGGACGTCCACTCATACGCGCCACAAGGGTGCTCAACGAAGGGAGCGAAGACGCCACACTCGGGCCTACCTCTCCCCTGCTCACACCTCTTGCCGCAACGATTGCCCTGGCGGCAGTATCGCTTTTCGTAGCGACTATCGATTGTATACGCCGTAACGTGACCCGTTGGTTCTACTCTCTCTTCTATCTGATCATCGGAGCCATCGGATGTGTAAGCTTCTTCCTCGTATTCTTCTCTTCTCACGAGGCCACGTCGCCCAATATCCTTGTGCTATGGCTCAATCCCCTTCAACTTATAGCAGCTGTATGTCTATGGTGGCGAGTGACTCGCCCTGCTGCCTTAGCGGTAGCTTACTATGATATTGTAGCCGTAAGCTGTATGCTTATAGTATGGCCCTTTCAGCATCAGGTGGCCAATCCGGCGATATTTCCTTTGGCTGCCGCTACAGTAGTGCTGAGCATAAGCTACGCAATAAACTCGCGTAGAAATAGTTATAAATTCACCGGGCAACTTCCTTCATCGGCTCCGCGCCGAGGCAGAAAAGGGAAGTCCGGACGCAGAACAAAATGAACAGATTAATCACCTCCGTCATATTCGGTCTTGTCGGGCTAAACACCGTCATCATGGCCGATCCCTCCCGCCCGAAGCTCGTGGTAGGCATCGTAGTGGATCAGCTCCGCAGCGACTATCTCGAATATCTTCAGAGCCTTTTCGGAGAGAAGGGATTCAAACGCCTGATGAAGGATGGTGTGTACATGCGCGATGTAGACTTCAAAGCGAAAGGGTTGGATGCCGTAAATGCCACTGCGATTGCTTTCACCGGCAACTATCCCAACGCTACCGGTGTGCCCTCCGCAAATGTCTACCGTCCCTCTACCAAGCAGGCCTCAGCACCGCTGGAAGATCCGGAAGCTATCGGCAATTTCACTACCGAGACTTTCTCACCCGCAGCCTTGCGTCTCTCCACTATCAGCGATGAGGTGGCCATTGACGGAGCCGGAGTGAGCGCAGTGTATTCCATAGCGCCCGATCCGCAGCAGGCCGTAATCATGGCCGGACATGCAGGAAATTGCGCCATCTGGCTCAACGAGAACACCGGCAAATGGGCTACATCCACATATTATCATGATGTGCCAGGCGCTGTGAATACGCGCAATTACAACCGGCCGCTGGCCAATCGCATCGACACGATGCAATGGAAACCGTCGCTCCCTCTGGAGCGCTATCCCGGCTTGCCGGCACAGAAACGCATTTATCCTTTCCGATATACTTTCCCCACTTCCGACAGGAATGTATACCGAATGTTCATGTCCTCCCCTCTTGTCAATACGGAGGTGACGGATCTGGCTATCGACTGCCTCCAGGGTATGAATCTCGGGAAGCGCGGCGATGCCATAGATATGCTTAATGTGGCCTATACGGCCGCTCCATACAAATATGTGAAGGATGGAGATTTCCGTCTGGAACTTGAGGACACTTATCTGCGCCTTGACTCTCAGTTAGGTCGTCTCTTCGATGCCATAGAGAAGAGTGTGGGGCTTGATAATGCACTAATCTATCTCACAGGCACAGGATATTATGATGATGCCGTGACGGATGATGCGGCCTATCGCATTCCGTCGGGAGAATTCAGTGTGAAGCGAGCCACATCGCTTCTCAACTCCTATCTCTCGGCCAAGCACGGTAATGCTGATTATATAGATTCTTATTACAACGGGCATATATATCTCGATCACGGCGTAATCGAGGGTAAACGCCTTTCGCCGGCCGATGTAGCCGACGATGCCCGCACCTTCCTCTGCAAGATGAGCGGTGTGGCCGACG
This sequence comes from Bacteroides sp., assembly GCA_014801225.1. Taxonomy (GTDB): domain Bacteria; phylum Bacteroidota; class Bacteroidia; order Bacteroidales; family Muribaculaceae; genus Lepagella. Next base: position 6,131 of record JAAVEO010000010.1, on the reverse strand, counting down.
CATATACCCTACCGGAAATATTAAGTATTTCCTCAGCGTCGCTTGAGTCGCTTCGTCTCGCTACCGACCCGAAGAACTGCGGAGATATCTTCGTAGAGTTCTCGCCGGGATGGACAGTGAGCGATGATCTCCGTTTTCCGGTGGAGAAGAAGCCCGTGCGTTCGTCAATGATTCTGACCCCCGCCTTCATCATGGCTCCAGGAGTGGAACCAAAGGTGATAGGCAACACAGTAGAGGCTGTGAAACTCGCCCCTACCGTGACATCTACATTGCGCATTCGCGCTCCGAACGGCATCACGGAGCGCCCGCTGAGTCTCTGAGCATCTTTTTTTCAGTCTGAGATTTCGCTATCTCGCTCCATTTCACTATATTTGCGCGATAAAACCATCAATAAGAAATAATATTTAACCCCCCAATATAATGGGATTCAGCAACATATTCAAAAAAATCTTTGGCGACCAGAGCGAGCGCGCAGTGCGCCCGCTTTGGGAACGCCTCCAGAAAGAGATCAACCCGATCTCGGAAGAAATCCGCAACATCAGTAATGATGAGCTGCGTGAGCGTATCAATATCATCCGCGATGACATTCGCGGCGAGGCCAAGAACTATAAGGATCAGATGGCCGAGATACGTCAGGAGATCGAGACTCTTGAATACGATAAACGCGAGCCTCTCTGGAAGCGTATCGACGAGCTTCGCGACGAATGTTTCGATATGTATGCCCGTAAACTTGATGCAGCACTCCCTACGGTATTTGCTGTAGTAAAGGAGACTGCACGTCGATTCGCCAACAATGAACTTATAGAAGTGACCGCCAGCGATGCCGACCGCGAACTCGCCGGTCAGGGTAAAGACTTCGTGAGCATCCAGGGCGACAAAGCGGTATACCGTAATTCATGGCTTGCCGGCGGCAACCTCATGACATGGGACATGGTGCATTATGATGTGCAGCTTATCGGCGGCATGGTGCTCCACGGAATGTTTGACGGACACAAGGCTTCCAACAATATCGCGGAGATGGCTACCGGAGAGGGTAAGACTCTCGTGGCTACACTCCCCGTATTCCTCAATGCCCTCACAGGTGAGGGTGTACACGTAGTGACGGTCAACGATTATCTGGCCAAGCGTGACTCCGAATGGATGGGCCCATTGTATCAGTTCCATGGTCTGACCGTGGACTGTATCGACAAGACAGAACCTAACTCCGAGGAACGTCGCCGTGCATATCGTTCGGATATCACTTTCGGTACCAACAACGAATTCGGTTTCGACTATCTGCGCGATAATATGGCCACACAGACGCAGGACCTCGTGCAGCGCGACCAGCACTATTATGCAATTGTGGATGAGGTGGACTCCGTACTTATCGACGATGCCCGTACTCCGCTTATTATCTCCGGTCCCGTGCCCAAGGGAGACGACCAGATGTTCAATGAGTTCAAGGGTAACGTAGAGAAGGTAGTCAACGCTCAGCGCAAACTCGCCCAAGGCCTTCTTCTCGAAGCTAAGGAGAAGATCAATGCCGCTATGAGCGGCGACCCCGAGAAGGTGGCGAAATACGATAAGAAAGAGGAGGGTAAAAAACCTCTCACTCCCGAGCAGCTTCTCGAGGAGGGAGGTCTGGCACTCTTCCGCGTCTACAAGGCTCTCCCGAAGCACGGCCCTCTCATCCGCTATCTCAGCGAGGAGGGTATCAAGCAGCTTCTACTCAAGGTGGAGGCCAAATATATGCAAGACAACAACCGCGAGATGCCCAAGGCTGTGGAGCCTCTCTTCTTCGTAATCGACGAGAAGAACCACTCCATCGAGCTTACCGATAAGGGTATAGAGGTATTGACAGGCTATAACGAGGATCCCGAATTTTTCGTACTCCCTGATATCGCGGCTCAGCTCTCTCAGATTGATACAGAGGATATCACTGCCGAGGAGAAGCAGGAGAAAAAAGATAACCTTCTTCAGAACTACTCTGTTAAAGCTGAGCGTGTACATACCGTCAACCAGCTTCTGAAGGCATATACACTCTTCGACAAGGAGGTGGAGTATGTGATCGACGATAACAAGGTGAAGATCGTGGATGAGCAGACCGGCCGTATCATGGAGGGTCGCCGCTATTCCGATGGTCTGCATCAGGCTATCGAGGCCAAGGAGGGTGTGAAGGTAGAGGCTGCCACCCAGACTTACGCCACCATCACATTGCAGAACTATTTCCGAATGTATCGCAAACTCGCCGGTATGACCGGTACCGCCATGACAGAGGCGGGCGAGTTCTACGATATCTATAAGCTCGAGGTAGTGGAGATTCCTACCAACCGCCCCGTGCTCCGCAATGATATGAACGACCGCGTATATCGCACCAAGAAAGAGAAATACGCAGCCGTAATCCAGGAAGTGGAGGATATGGTGAAGATCGGGCGTCCCGTCCTCGTCGGCACAACATCCGTGGAGATTTCCGAACTTCTCTCCAAGATGCTCAAACTTCGTCGTATTCCTCATCAGGTGCTCAACGCCAAGTATCACCAGAAGGAGGCTGAGATCGTAGCTCAGGCCGGCAAACCCGGCACTGTGACCATCGCTACCAACATGGCGGGTCGTGGTACGGATATCAAGCTTCCAAAAGAGGTGAAAGATGCCGGAGGTCTGGCCATTATCGGCACAGAGCGTCATGAGTCACGTCGTGTAGACCGTCAGCTCCGAGGCCGTGCCGGTCGTCAGGGCGACCCGGGCAGCTCCGTGTTCTTCGTATCGTTCGAGGATACCGTGATGCGTCTCTTCGCCAATGAGCGAATCGTGAAGACACTCGACCGTCTTGGCTTCGAGGAAGGAGATATGATCGAATCGAAGATGGTGACCAAATCTATCGAGAATGCCCAGAAGCGTGTGGAGGAGAACAACTTCGGTATCCGTAAACGCCTTGTGGAGTATGACGATGTGATGAATGCCCAGCGTAAGGGTGTGTATGGCCGTCGTCAGAACGCCCTCAAGGGAGAGCGTATCGGCACAGATATCGCCAACATGATTTATGATGTTGCCGCCGATATCGCGGGCCGTAAATATCCCGGCGGTTATGCCGAACTTGACGAGCAGGTACGCAAGTCATTGGCAATCGAACTTCCCTTCACTGAGGAAGAGTATGGTAAACTTGACAACGAACGACTCACCGAGGCTCTTGCCGAAGAGGCTATGGCAACCTTCATGCGNAAGAAGGAGAAGATGGCCGCCGGCGCGATGCCCTATATCAAGGAGTTTGTAGAAGAACGCGGTGCCACCGGTCCGGTGGGAGTACCCGTCACTGACGGACGCCGAATCTTTAACGTTCGCTGCGATATCAAGGAAGCCTATGAGGATGGATGTGNTTCTCTCACAAAAGCCTGGGAGAAATCAGTGCTCCTATCCTCTATCGACAAGGCATGGCAGGAGCAGCTCCGCGAGATGGATGAGCTTCGCAAATCCGTGCAGAACGCCAGCTACGAACAGAAGGATCCCCTCGTGATTTATAAGCTTGAGGCTTTCGAGCTTTGGAAGAAGATGCTTTGGGATATGAATTCCAAGTCGGTAGCTACTCTGATGCGCGGCAAACTCGCTGTGCCTGACTATGAGGAGGCCAAGAAGGCTGCCGAGGAGGAAACCCGTCGCAGAGCCGAACAGGCTGAACTCAAAGCACGTCAGCAGCCTCAGGGTGCAGACCAGATTCGCCAGAACTACTATAATGCACCCGTAAGCAATCCTTACGCCAACTACAGCACTACACGTGCGGTATATCCCGGCGCGGACGCACAGCGTGAGGCAGCCCAGAACGCNGGTCAATCGGCGAAGCCCGTAGAGCCGGCACAGGCCGGTCCCCGCATCGGTCGCAACGATCCCTGTCCCTGCGGCAGCGGCAAGAAATACAAGAACTGCCACGGCAAGGAGGAATAAACCTGNCGGCAACATACCTCCATGAAAAAGGCAACNCTTCCGCAAGGATACTGAAAAAGTAGCTACTTTTCAATTTGTTCTCATAAAGGAGGTTAAAAATCAAGAACTCGCCAAATCCTTAAACGGGGATTCGGCGAGTTCTCCTTTTAGAGGTTGCAGTTAAGGCTTTTTTACAAAAGAATATTGAATAAATAGCCGGAGATAACAGCACCCGGAGCCACGCCTATAATCAGGACACCAACAAGGGCACCCAACATAGCTATGATCGCATCTATCAGCGAGGCTTCATCGGTGAGTATTCCGGCCTCAAAGTTGCGACGGTTGCTGCTCTTCATGCCTATTCCCGCACCNGTCAGATTGGCGGAGCCTATGTAGGCTGTCTCGAAATCAAATATAAGCATCTTGAAATGGACTCGCGGACATAGCATCCGCTCCAGTCCGGTTTTTAGAATCGGGTATCGGTCAAAATCCTCACGGAAAGCCGGGCCGGGTTCTTTTGCATGGATGAGGCGGATCTCAACACCTCGTTTGATAAGTTTTGCAAGTACGGCAAGGAANGGCTCCGATGAATTGCCGGCTTTGACGTGAAGGTCTTTAATGTCAGCCGTACCAATCCAGAGCGACTTCCTCACAGAAGCCACTCGCNCGATGANCTTATCATAATGGTCTTTGCCTGATATAAATTCAACAGCCATACTGCAAAGTTACTTATTTTTTCGTGAGATAGAGGTAATAGNTATAGTATGGNGACATNGCNATATCATCTTTTGCNTTTACCATCTTTGAATCGTCNTTAGTCGGAATCGAGGGTTTATCTTAAATGTCGGTTCTTTTATACCTCCCATATTTTATCCATTATNNNTNTATANCCTTTTACTCCGTANNGACCNATNTTCAACCCATAGAAGCGAGTNCCAAGNNNCTTCTCNTTNTNTNATTTTCTCCATAGTGGAGGAGTTGGGTACAGGAAACTCGAAATCTGAGACGATAAGGACATCTGCCATCTCGTATGTGCCTTTTTGCAGAACGCGAATAGCCTCGGCAAGCATCTGTTCACCATCAGTTCCACCACTGTAACTATGCTCCAGAAAGTTATCAATCTTTCCCCAGTTACGCGGTTTTGCAAGGTCAATTGACTTTGATCTGACCGAAAAACTGATTAGATAACATGGTCGTTTCTGTTTCTTTGCCATCCGTAGCAACTGTTTGAGCAACGAGAAAGCAATCCGTTGAGGTTGTCCAGACATCGAACCGCTGGTGTCAATACTTACGATAATAGGTCCTTTTGTCAGACGTGGGTCTTTGCGATGTTCCTCAATCTTTTTCGGTTTGTCCTTACCAGGGCTTGAAAACTGCTGAAGTTCTTTGGTAGCATATCTCTTGAAAAATAGATCTTCCGGCATAGATAATTCCACTGGAAGGACGCGCTCCAGATTATCGCCTGACTCGACTCTGTCAATCTCTTCAACTGAACTGTTTTTAGCCACAGTGGTGGGCAGGAAACGATACACTACAGTATCCTTTTCTTCTTTCGATGAATCCTTATCGCGCCCTATCATATCAACAATCTCCTTGAGTTGCGGATAGCGATGGACATAGTTCTCTACCTTCTTCTTATCTTCATAATCCCTCGTACCGGCCTCTCGACTGAGTTGTTCAAACTGCATTTTCGCACGATTCAACATCTGACGCTCTTTCCAGTCGAGCTTTGCCTTACAAGCATTCTCCCAATCACTGGTTAATGCCGAAAATACAGCGTCCTTGTCGTCAGTCTTGAACTGCGCAGTGTATCCGGCAAGATTAACATCGTATTTCGTGTATCCCGCTTCAATGATGCTGCAAACTTCCATCCACATAATACGCTTTTTTTCAATAGATGCTTCGTTGAACTTAGCGATCATGGCAAGTTCTTTCATTGCTTCAATCTGCATTGCACGGAACTGTTCCAGCAAAGCACTAAAGAATGAAATCAAGTCTTCTTTCAGCACTTCGACCCATGTTTCGTCTGAACCGTCAATCTGAGGATTATTGTCAATGACCTCCTGCATATAACCAGCGAGGCAATCATAGGGTGGCATAGATGGAGGCATCTCTCCACGTTCCATATAGAAGTCAAATGCCTCGCTATATTCCTCCAGCTTGGCATCAATGTCGGTATAGTCTATCATTTTATCAGCATAACTACGTTATTGAGTTTTACCTCAATGGTCTTTATC
>JAAVEO010000009.1 GCA_014801225.1 Bacteroides sp. | reverse complement strand
CGCAATCGGGTCCGAGCTTCACCATTCCGAAAGGGAGTGAAGCTCCCGGGAAGGTGTTCCCCTCCCCTTGTGTTCCGATAAATGGATCCACATACCGGCACAGTCCTCCACCCGATGGCAGAGCAGCACAGACGGTCGAGACACCTATCGCGAGGCAGACTGAGAGAAGCGTACGTTTTGAAAAGCGTGGTTTCATGATAATCTGATTTATGTAGGAAATATCATTCTTCTCCGCAAAATTACATAATACGGAGTGGGGAGGAAGGGAAAATCGTACGGATTAATGGTAAAAACGTGTATTCGATTCAAAAAAAGCAGCGACCGCATCGGGGATGCGGTCGCTGTTTGGATTCTTTAAGCAGAATTGATGCCTTAGAGATTACTCCTCGTATTTCTTGAGGATGATAGCGGCGTTGTGGCCACCGAATCCGAAGGTGTTGGAGAGCACGGCTCTCACGTCACGCTTCTGGGCCTCGTTGAATGTGAAGTTGAGGTTGTAATCAATCTCCGGATCATCGTCGCCCTCTGTATGGTTGATGGTAGGAGGCACGATTCCGTCGGTGATAGCCTTAACGCTGAAGATAGCCTCCAGAGCGCCGGCGGCACCGAGAAGGTGACCTGTCATCGACTTGGTGGAACTGAGGTTTACCTTGTAAGCATGGTCGCCGAATACCTCTTTGATAGCCTTAGCCTCGGAGATATCGCCTACGGGAGTGGATGTGCCGTGGAGGTTGATATAATCGATATCCTCGGGCTTCATTCCTGCGTCCTTGAGGGCGTTCTCCATCACGAGGCGGGCGCCAAGCCCCTCGGGATGAGTGGCTGTGATGTGGTAAGCGTCGGCGCTCATGCCGCCGCCCACTACTTCACAATAGATATGTGCACCGCGCGCCTTGGCATGCTCGAGCTCTTCGAGTACGAGAGCGGCAGCACCTTCACCAATCACAAAGCCGTCGCGCGAGCCGGAGAAGGGACGGGAAGCCCCTTTCGGGTCGTCGTTGCGGGTGGAGAGGGCTTTCATGGAGTTGAAGCCTCCTACACCGGCGGGATAGACGGCAGCCTCCGCGCCTCCGGTGACAATAGCGTCGGCCATGCCGAGACGCACATAATTGAAGGCGTCGATAAGGGCATTGTTGGAGGATGCGCAAGCCGATACTGTCGCGAAGTTCGGTCCGCGGAAGCCATGCTCGATTGAGATATGGCCTGCGGCGATATCGGCGATCATCTTAGGAATGAAGAAAGGGTTGTATTTGGGGCCCATTTCCTCTCCGTGAAGGGCGAAGTAGCCTGCCTCCTCTTCGAAAGTGTGGAGGCCGCCGATGCCTGCGGAAAAGATGACACCGACACGGTTCTTGTTGACACCCTCGTTCTCAAGGCCGGCGTCCTCGATAGCCTCGTCGGCTGCCTTGAGGGCATACATGGCGTAGAGATCGAGCTGACGCGCTTTCTTGCGGTCGAAATGCTTGGCGGGATCAAAGTCCTTCACCTCGCATGCGAACTGTGTCTTGAATTTCGAGGAATCGAAATGGGTGATGGGGCCGGCACCGCTTACGCCTTTGACGGCGTTATCCCACGATGTGGCCACATCGTTGCCGATCGGTGTCAACGCACCGAGACCCGTCACTACAACTCTTTTTAATTCCATATCGGGAAAGGTGTTGGTTGCTGATTTATCTGCTTTCTTGAGTGTCTGTTTGGATTGGAGGGAGGCGCGTATTAAGCCTGGTGTGCCTCGATGTAGGAGATAGCGTCGCCTACAGTGGCGATCTTCTCAGCGTCCTCGTCGGGAATTGTGATGCCGAACTCTTTCTCGAACTCCATGATGAGCTCTACTGTGTCGAGGGAGTCAGCGCCAAGATCTTTGCTGAATTCGGCTGCGGGAGTAACCTCGTTCTCGTCAACTGTGAGTTTGTCAACGATGATGTTCTTTACTCTTTGTGCTATGTCAGACATAATACTTAATTTTTAAGTGTTAATAATTATTTCCTTTTTGTTCGGACTGCAAAGTAAGACATTTTTTTTCATTCAGGGAAATTTTTTGCACATCTTTTTTGACATTGTGCATTATATTCCATCTCCCCTCTCTTATTTTTGGCCTTTTTCTCCTCCTTTTGGTCTATTTCATCCCATCAATTTCCCGATATCCACCCCATTCCTCGATATCCACCCTACCCCTCCCCATCTCAATTATTCTCACCATCCGGCTTCGCATCCCAATGCTTATTACCTAAGCAGTTGGAATAAAATCACCTTAAGATGCGCTGTTTTTGATCGCATATTACTTTGTCGCGGTAGTTTATTTTGGTGTCGTGTGAAAAGGAATACGTTGCGGACATAGCGTGCTATGTCCCTACGAGTTCCGGTTCAGGAACTCGTATTCTACCGCGTACTCCGTTTCGGTAAACCATGGGTCGTAGGGACATGGCGTGCCATGTCTTAAATACTCAATATTAATATCCTGAAAAATTGAGCGACAAAAAGAAGAGCGACAAAAGAGAAGCGGCCGCTCCCGGGATGGGGGCGGCCGCTATTATCGGAGAAATGATTTCGGGGGGACGAGGATTTATTCTACGGTCCAGGATTCAGTGGTGCGGAGAATCATGTCGCGAAGGTTGGCAAATCCTTTCGCACCTTTCACTTTCTCTACCTGGGCTGCAACCTCTGTCTCGTAGGAGGGTGCATCTACGTCGCGGATCACACCGATAGCCATGGGGAGTGTTACGCCGTCCATCATGGCGAGCATCTCATGGAGGAACCATGAGGGGGTGTGGGCATCGTGTACGAGGACATCGTCGAGGGTATAACCGTCTTCACCGATAGTTACGGCCTTCAGGCCGAAACCGTCCTGCACGAGACCTTTCTCCATATTCTTGCCGAAGAGCATCTTCTCGCCTTGACGAAGGTGGATGGTATGCTCCTCACGGAATTCCTTACCGGAAATGGAGTCGTAGATACCGTTGTTGAAGATCACACAGTTCTGCAACACCTCTACTACAGAGGCACCTTTATGGCGTGCGGAGGCTGCGAGCACCTCGCGTGTGGTGTCGAGAGCGATATCGAAGCTGCGGGCGAAGAAGTTGCCGCGCGCGCCGAAGCAGAGTTCTGCGGGGATAAAGGGATCCTCTGTTGTGCCGTAGGGGCTTGACTTGGTGACAGTGCCTCTCGCGGATGTCGGAGAGTACTGGCCCTTGGTCAGACCGTAGATACGGTTGTTGAAGAGGATGATGTTGATGTCGATATTACGGCGGAGGGCATGGATGAAGTGGTTGCCACCGATGGCGAGGCCATCACCGTCGCCGGATATCTGCCACACTGTCAGCTCGGGACGAGCAGTCTTCACACCTGTGGCGATGGCGGCTGCACGTCCGTGGATAGTGTGCATGCCGTAAGTATTCATGTAGTAAGGGAGGCGGGAGCTGCATCCGATACCGCTGACCACGACTGTGTCGCGGGGAGCTACACCCACATCGGACATAGCCTTGTGGAGCACATTGAGGATGGCATGGTCGCCGCAGCCGGGACACCAGCGGGGTGTCTGCTCGTTCTTGAAATCGGCTGCCGTAAACTGATTCTCTATTTCTGTAGACATGGCTATGTGTTTAAGCGTTCATATGGTTGATGACTCCGTCCACGATCTCTTTCACGAGGAAGGGCTGACCCTCCACTTTGTTGATGCGGAGTATCTCCTTTCCGGGGAGATGCATCTGGAGATAGTCGGCAAACATTCCGGTATTGAGCTCGGCCACGATGATCTTCTTATAGCGGGAGAGCACTTCCACGGCGTTCTCGGGAAGGGGATTGATATAGCGGAACTGCCAGAAGGCGCAGGGATGGCCGGAGGCGTTGAGCTCATTGCAAGCTGTGAGGAGATGGCCGTATGTGCCTCCCCAACCGATGAGGATAGTGTCGGCATCGGCATCACCCATAGGCTCTACGCGGGGCACCTCGCGGGCGATACGGGCAATCTTCTCGCGGCGGCATTGTACCATTTTCTCATGGTTAGGACCGTCGGTGGAGATTACGGAGGTATTGAAGTCTTTCTCCAGACCGCCTACACGGTGCATGGCTTTATCCATGCCGGGGATAGCCCAGTAGCGGGCGAAGGTCTCCTCGTCGCGGTCGAAGGGACGCCATCCCTTCTCAAGCATTTCGGGAGTGACGAAACGGGGCTTGATCTCGGGATAATCCTTCTCTTCGGGCACACGCCATGCGGAGCTGCCGTTGGCGATGAAGGCATCGGTAAGGAGGATTACGGGGGTCATGTGCTCGATAGCTATGCGGGCAGCCTCGAAGGCCATGTTGAAGCAATCTGTGGGGCTGGCAGCGGCAAGCACGCAGAGGGGCGATTCGCCGTTGCGGCCGTAGAGAGCCTGCATGAGGTCGGTCTGTTCGGTCTTGGTAGGCAGACCTGTGGAGGGACCGCCACGCTGCACGTCGATGACAACGAGGGGAAGCTCGGCCATGACTGCAAGACCGATACCCTCGCTCTTGAGAGCGAGACCGGGACCGGAAGTGGAGGTCACGGCAAGATGGCCGGCATAGGAGGCACCGATTGCGGAGCATACTCCGGCAATCTCATCCTCCATCTGGCAAGCTTTCACGCCGAGGTCTTTGCGCTTGGCGAGCTCATGCAGGATGTCGGTGGCGGGAGTGATGGGGTAGCTGCCGAGGAAAAGGGGACGTCCGCTCTTCTCGGAGGCCATGATAAGGCCCCAGGCAGTGGCGGTATTGCCGTTGACATCGACATACGTGCCGGGCTCTACGGATTCAGTCTCGATACGATAGGTAGAGAGGGAGGAATGGGTATTGTGGCCGTAGTCCCAACCGGCCTGCACCACTTTGGCGTTGGCTTCGTAGACAGCGGGCTTCTTGGCGAATTTTGCCTGCAGACGTGCGAGCACACGGTCGACGGGGCGATCGAAGAGCCAGCAGATGAGACCGAGGGCAAGCATGTTCTTGCATTTGAGGATAGCCTTCATATCCATTCCGGAGTCAGCAAGGGTATGCTTGAGCAGAGTGGTCATCGGCACCAGCAGAATGCGCTGGGGGTCGATACCGAGCTCGGTGACGGGATCGTCAGTGGCATACTCGGCTTTGCTGAGATTGGCCGGAGTGAAGGAATCTCCATCGCAGATGATGATTCCGCCCGGTTTGAGAAACTTGAGATTGGTCTTCAGGGCGGCCGGATTCATGGCCACAAGCACATCGGCCGCGTCGCCGGGAGTGTGAACTCCCTTGCCTACGCTCACCTGATAACCGGAGACACCGCTGAGCGAGCCCTGCGGGGCGCGGATTTCAGCAGGATAGTCGGGGAAGGTGGAGATGAGATTGCCCTCTCCGGCCGACACATTTGAGAAGATGTTGCCGGCAAGCTGCATTCCGTCGCCGGAGTCGCCGGCGAATCTTACCACTACCTTCTCAATAGTCTGTACGTTGGTTGATTTTAACATGTCAGTTGTTAGAGATTCCGGCCTCGGGCCGTTATGACACGAAGGCGGTATTTAGTATTTAAGGTAAATTAGTTCGTTTTAGTGTATTGCCGACACACCCTCGACCCTGCTTTGACGAGGGGCGGGGATGCGTCCGGGGATACTATCACCGTGCAAAGTTAAAGATTTTTTTCATTCCATTCAAATCAAATTGAAAAAGTATTGTGTTTCATGCGGATTTTTATGAAAAAAGGGGCGTTCACACGTTTTTTATCGTGCGGACGCCCCTTTTCTTTATGTCCGGGAGATTAGAAGTATTTCACTTCGGTGCCTTCAAGGGTGGAGAGAAGGGAGTTGGCGAGGGATGAAGCGCCGATACGGAAATAGCGCGGGGTGAGCCATTCGTCGCCGAGCACTTCCTTCACTATGGCGTAGTAGGCCAGGGCATCGGCGGAGGTGCGGATACCGCCGGCGGCCTTGAAGCCCACACGGCGCCCTGTGGTCTCGAAGTATTCCTTGATGCAGCGACACATCACGTAGGCCGCCTCAGGTGTGGCTCCGGGATAGATCTTGCCGGTAGAGGTCTTGATAAAGTCGGCTTCGCTGTAGAGGGCGAGCACGGAGGCCTCGCGGATAGCGTGGGGCGTGCGCAGTGCGCCGGTCTCGAGGATCACTTTCAGCAGGGCATCTTTGGCGGTGTGCTTGAGTTCCACGAGTTCATCGGTGAGTTCCTCGTAGTTCTTGTCGCGGAGCATACCGAGGTTCATCACCACATCCACCTCATCGGCGCCCCCGGCCACTGCCAGCGCCACATCGGCCACTTTCACGGCGGTGAATGTCTGGGAAGAAGGGAAGCCTCCGGCTACGACGGCCACATCCACGCCCTCTACATCGAGTTCGGTATCCACCACTTCGGCGAAGTTGCTGTAGACACATATAGCGGCCACATGGCCATATTGAGGATAATCGTTGTCGAATTCGTTGACTTTGCGAGTGAACTCAGCCACACTGTGTTGCGAATCCTCGGAACTGAGAGTGGTCAGATCGATGGATTGGAGGAGGAATCGGAAAGTCTCGGGTGTGGCGTAATCGCCGGCCTTGTCGAGAATCTTCTGCACTTCAGCTTTCACCGTAGCTTCATCTACGGGCACTTTGGAGGCCGCGATGGCCTGTGTATATCTGTCCATTATATATGTTTTTATTGTTTTCTTTTCACTATTCGGTCGGGATGATCGGCCAGGAATTTCGCCCATGAGGAGCCGCCGCGGGCTATGGCGGGTTTGGAGCTCTCGTAGAAATGAGTGAGTGCGGCCGCGAGTGCGTCGGTGGCGTCGAGCAGACGGGGCATGTGGTCCTCGGGAATATGAAGGATATGGCGAAGCATATTCGCCACCTGCTCCTTGGAGGCGGAGCCGTTGCCCGTCACTGATTGCTTGATGGAGAGCGGTGCGTATTCGGCTACGGGTATGTCGCGCGAGAGCACGGCGGCCATGGCTACGCCTTGGGCCCGGCCGAGTTTGAGCATCGACTGCACATTCTTACCGAAGAAAGGGGCTTCAAGCGCCACTTCATCGGGAAGATACTGAGCGGCGAGACCCGACACCCGCTCGAAGATGCGACTCAGACGCTTGTAATGGCTCTCGAATTTGCTGAGTTTGATGACCCCCATCACTATTACCTCCGGATGCTTGCCGTTGATGCCAAGTACGCCGTAGCCCATTACGTTTGTGCCCGGGTCGATACCCATTATGACACGGCTATAAGCGCGCACATCGCGCTTCATGGAGATTTCATCGGGATTATTTTCGGCGCCGGCGGCAGCCAAAGGACGTGGTTCGTTGATCATTTATCCTCAGGGGTGTCAATAAGAAAGTCGAGCGATTCGAGAAGTGTGCAGAAAGCGAGGGCTTCGGGGCCGAAGCGGTTGCGGTAGGCGTCCAAGCATACCTCCAGCGATTCCTTCTCCCAGGCACGGAAGGCCTCTTCATCGTGGAATAGGGAGCGGCATGCCACACTTACACCTCGGTCGGGGGGATTGATCTCCCCCTGCACCTCACGCAGAATGGCGAGAGAAATATCGGACACATCGCCGGCGCGAAGGAAAGAGATAGCGTCGGCATGAAACCAACGGAGGAATTCCTCGGTGCGGGAGGGTTCTAAAAGGAAAGTGATATTGTGGATAAGCATAATTCAACTTTTTGTCTTAATAAAACGCATCCTCCTCCGAGTTTGTTGCCCCGTCCCCGGATTTGCGCGGATTGACAGCCCGCGGGACCGATACCAGCCGCATGTAGGGTTCGCGCTATCAATCCGCGTCGATCCGGCCGCCGCGAAGCAGGCCGAGGTCCCGATCCGCGTAAAAAGCGCAACGCAAAAATAAAAAGATCCGCGACCGATCCGCGTTCTCCATCTGCGGAGATCCGCGACCAACAAAAAAACGAGCGATCCAATACCTGCCGCCATGTACGGTCGCGACCTGTCGCGACCGATGCCGCCGCGCATCCGGCCCAAAAAATTATCTCGGGATGCGCATTTTTTGATCGCGGATCTCCGCAGATTGGGCCCGCGGATCTTGCGCAGATCTTTTATATTGAGCCGACGCGTGGCGGACGCAGATTGAGACCACGGCCTGCTAACGCAGCGGCCTGATTTCCGCAGATTGCCGCGCGCAAGACCCATTACCCGCCCCCATATATCAAATAATACCACCGGTATCGGCCGCGACAGGTCGCGACCGTACATGAGTCATTCCCAGGGGATTACTAACCTGAAAGAAAAGCCTCCGGCGCCCATTTACATGGACACCGGAGGCACGGGATAACTATGTCATGTTTGTTCTAACCAATGAGAGTCAGTCGTCATTTTGTCTCCACAAATACCTTGCCCCCTTTGATGTAGGGCTGACCGGGAACAGCCTCGCGAAGCTCGTGCCCCTGCAAGTCGTAAAGCCGGTCGGCGGGAGCGATGAAGCCACCCTCCGAGTCCAAAGATTCCACGCACTCGAGGAAACGTCTGTCATTAAGATAATATGATTCACTATAGGAATCGTAGACCTTGACCAGGAAAGCGGGATATCCTTCGGTGGGATTGAGCATATCCGCCGGTGTGATCCCTTCCGGATTTCCTGTGGTGGCTCCGTCCGGCTCAATTGTCACGTAGGTACCGCGCGTGACGTTACCGAGCCCTTTTATAACTTCGATGATCTTACCATCCTCAAGCTCGAACACCTGCAGAAGCGCATCCTTCTGAAACACCTTTTCAGTAGACTTGGAAATCAAGGTTGCATTTACAACTCCGGAGGTGGTGAACATACCGTAGCTCGCTCCCTCTTCCAGTTCATAATCGTAGAGGCAGACTTCCGAGACACCTTCCGGCACCGTCATAAAGGGCCATACCTTCTCCTCCGGCACGTGCATAAGGATTCGGCCTCCCTCCTGACGGACAAAGAAACGGTCGTTCTTTTCCCCGTATCCGTACATCAGAGGTCTTGAGGACGAACTGAAAATGGAGAATACATTGTTGTTGGAGGTCCGGAAGCTGTAATAGTTCTTTCCGTTGATTTCAGTCGGCTGCCATGAGAAATGCATGTTGAAATCCACATACTTCCCGGGCATATAGCTTCTGTATGTCCAATCATTCTCTTTTAACTCATCCTTGGGCACATCGGGTGCGGAATATAGGATATCACCCTGATTACTGTAAATATATCGGAGATAGGGAGTTTCGGATGTACATTCCTTACTGAACTCCACCAGATTGCCTCCGTTCAATACTCCGAGGCATTCCATAAAGACAGGTCCGTCAGCCCAAAGGGTGTAGTTCTTGGCCATTATATCGCGATAGGGAATGAGTGACTGCAGCGATACGGAGCCTTGTTCCATTCTGCCGTCGGTGAATACGTCGAGATCGGTTCCGTCACTCGCGGTGAAGTCATACAGCAGGGATTCCACGGGAGGTTCAGCGGCACTCTCTTCCACACGGTAGCTTCCCGGGGTATGGAGAAGGTAGACCTTTCCAAACTCCTCGCGCAGCAGATAAGGATTGAACGCCACTGCGGATTCAGTGCCTTCCACCGGTACGCGCGGTCCTCTGTAAAGAGTGCCGAAACAATGGTACTCCACATCGTTTACTGTCTGGGTACCACGGAACGCCATGCGCTCCACGCTCATTGACTTTCCGGAGCCAATACCGTATTCCCACACCCTGTCTTCGCTGATAAGAGGGGTATATTCCACAAGGGTTTTGCCCCATTCAAAGATATTCTTGCCGGCCCCGTCGCTGACAGATGCAAGGTAAACGTACAGGTCTCCCATAAGTACGGGAACTCTTGCCGGAGCACTCCCTGCTTTCCAGTCCTGAACTCCATAGATGGCCATCGTGCCATATTCTATAGCACCGATACCTTCAACTACTGTATATGTGACAGAAAGTAAAGCACTCTCCGTGTGTAAAAGAAGCGCCCGCTTAGGACCGTCTATATCCACAATCCATTTGTCGAGTACTCTCTGAGCCGGATAATAATATTCATCTTGAGCTTCAATCACATCCCCGGGTTCAAGATTGAAATTCCAGAGAATATACTCCTTGCCGCGCTTCTCTTCTCCGGGACGGGTGGGTTCGTAGACATATTTGTAGACGATACCGTCGCTCTGACGAATATAGCTTTCGCCAAACCAAAAATAATCATCTTCATTGTTGGGAATACCTTTAAATACGGCATACTCGTGCCCTTCAATGTCGGTCAGTCCGCTGAAACCATACGCATCCTCTTCACCGCCGGATGTTCCATACATCCAGCGATAGTTCCACGAGTCTCCAAACCCTGCATATCCGTCTGTGGACTCGGCAGGAACAGTGAAATAGTGGGTATAGGCCGCATTCGGGATATTTTCGTAATATAGTAGGGAGCCGGCAGGTACCAAGAGATAATACTCTTTCTCCGGAGACAGTTTGAAATTGTCAAAATCAGCCTCGAGCAACAGACAATTGACAAGTGTGTTCTGAATTAGGTCTGCGACGGCTAAACGGGTTTCATCACCGACCTCAAACAACTCTATTTCGGCATCAGCAACGGGAGCCCATTCACCGATGTTCACACTGATTGACACTTTCTGAAGCAGCCCGTCATTAATGTCCACTGAGACGTGGATCGGTTCAAGCTCCTTCTCTTCCGATGAGTCGGAAGAATCATCTTCCGTGCGGATTGCGTCTTCTTGCGGGACAGCGTCACCATCCGCCACGGCAGTAGCCTGAAGCGTGGGATGCCCGAAGCTCATCAGGGAGCATAGGACGGCGACAGCTGTAAAAAGTAAAAGTCTTTTCATAAGCGATTGTGTTTATATGTGAAATTTATATCTGTTTTTCTCTTCTATATTGAAAGATTCGGAATAAATGGTTCGTATGTGCCATTGTTGCCCTCAAAGTTAGCAACAATTCCCCGCCCTTCCAAATAATTGTGAATTTATTTTAATCAATATTTCTTCGCCTAAGTATTCCCAAATCTCCTTTTTATGACAATTTGCTACCGTTTTCATCCGACCCCACCTATTTCAACCCAATCCATCCAAATAAAAACCTGATTCACAGCCATATCCATAGCAAAAAGTTTTTTCACACGGAAATTCCCCCAATTTATTTCCGATAGCATACGTAGGGTTCGCCACCTGTCGCGACCGATGCCGGTGATATTATCCCCGTCGTATCCGTTTGCGGCGGGTATTGTGGAAATCACCTCGCCAATCGCGAATTTTTTGATCGCAGATCTCCGCAGATTGAGCCCGCGGATCGGGCGCAGATCTTTTAAATTTAGCCGGCGCGTGAGGCGGGGAGTATTGTGGAGGGGAAGTTGCGGAAGGGGTATAAAAAAAACGGCATGCTTATCACTAAACACGCCGCCAAAACAAAATTATGAAAAACATTCAACGCTATGCTGCAAGCAGCATCTTGAGCCTCTTGTCGGATTCGAACCAACGACCCCGAGATTACAAATCACGTGCTCTGGCCAACTGAGCTAAAGAGGCAGGTGGGAGAGCGACCCACATCGCAGTGCTCAAACCATTACCCTTGCTTCGATCAAGACCTGGGGGATTCATGGCAAGCTACTCGTGTAGGACTCACCCGCTGCAAAATTACAACCTTTTTCCATACCCCACAAATTTTTCCATGTCTTTTTTACAAATTTTAACAAATTAACCCGTTTTTGCCCGGTACGGATATGGTTTGACCTATCAAAATCCCCTTTTTTAATATTTATGCAGAAATCGGAGGGGTCTCCCCTGCCGATTTCTGCATCTTGACGGTTGGCAAAATGCTATTGCGCAAATCGCCGCTTTACGGACTCCCTGAAAAGATTTTACAGGAGCTCTACGAAAGAATCATTTTGCGGGAGTCACGATTATTTCATCGATGAGGGCATGATTCGTATTAAGATTCATATTCTCATTTTCGGGAGCGAGAAGAAGAGCGATCGTATTTACGCCATTTTCAAGACGTACGCGAATACTATTGGTCAGACCCCAGTCTGACCAGTTGGCTACTCCTCGCTGCGGCAAAACAACGGTGCCGGCCTTCTCACCATTCACGAGCAGCGTGCGCACGGCACATTTGTTCTCGGTGTTGACGGGACCGTTGCCGTTGGCATAGCGGATCACGATGTCATACTCGCCCGCCTCAGGTACTTTTACTTCCGCCTCGATACGGGGATGCTTATGATCGGTGGAGACATATCCGGAGCCGCGATACCCTCCAATCTCCTCCGAGGGTTGATATGATACTTCCGGAGAGGAAAGAGAAACACCTTCCGCTTTCTCTCCCGGGAGCTGAGTATGGATCTCCCGACGTGTGGAGACGGGACGCGAAGCGAACGAGGGCACACCGTCGGAGCTAACCCCTACTACCTGCCACACTGCTTCTTCGGAAGCGGGCCAGGAGGTCTGCCGGGTGCGGCCGGCTTCCTCTCCGTTCTTATAGACCACATACTCGCCGATATACTCTATCGGTTGCCAAGAGAGCAACAGAGGATTGAGAGAGGTCTGAGCGGTCGCCACATTTCCGGCCACAGTCGGATCCACCTCCAGCCACACCACAGGAGTGAGCGGGGCCTTCACGTTGGGAGTATGATTCACTTCCATAGGGGCGATAGGACGACTGTTCATCTTCACTACGATATCACCTCCCCGGCGCAATGCCGATGCCGGAATGACGGCCGAGGGGTCGAGCTTCTTACCATTGAGCGTAAGTTGTTCCACACGATCGCCATACCCCTCGACAGTGATATTGAGGCGAGCTCCGCGGTAAGGGAAATTGGAGAGGGTGCGAGTGTCGGCCAATACCTCCGGCACAAAGGGAGAGATACGCAGACCATCCTTCTCGAACTCTATACCGAAGAGCACTCTCTGAGTAAGGGCCAGATTGCCCGAGAGGCTCCAGAGCATATTGGAGGAGTTGAGCTCTGTGAAGTAGTCGCCGTTGTCGACATTCAGATTCTCTTTGTTAGTGGCGAAGAGAGCGGCCGGACGTATCACCGAACCGAGACCTTCCAGGAAACCCTGCTCATTCCCGGCCTTTGCCTGCGCGATGGCCCAATAGGAGGCCACGAAGGGCCATAGGGCGTTGTTGTGATAGCTCGGCATATCGGATATCTGCGGGAAGAACACGGGGGCACCCCAAGGGGTCTGAGGCATACTGCGCGACACCACCGCTACCTTCTCGGCGGGAGTGACATCATAGAGCACGGCGATCGCTTCGCCGAGAGTCTCGGAGCGGGGATTGAGCAGACGATTGTCATACCCATAGGAGAACATGGCGTGATGCCCTTTATCATCGAGCCAGAACTTACGGTCGATAGCTGAGGCCAAGGCAGCGGCTTTCTCATTATAAACGGCGGCCACTTTCTTATGGCCGAGAGTCTCGGCCATCTGCGCCAGACATTTCAGAGCGGCGCAATAGAGAGCGTTGGTGCCGAAAGCCTCGCTTTGAGATATATCGACAGTCTGCATCCATTTGGGATAACTCTGTTCACGCCAGTCGATGAAGGAAGTCTCTCCTTTCACGAGTCCGTCCGGGCTCATCACATTGGCCTCATCCTTCTCAAAGGATCGCAAGGCTACGGGATATACTTTCTCAAGCCACGAGCGTGAGCCCGTCACCTTATACACCTCCCATGCGGCCACCACCCATATCATGCGGTCGGTGCTGACAGGCCAGGCACCGCCGGAACCGGTGTCCTGAATTATCTGCCCTTCGGGGTTTACTTTCCGAAGGAGGGATATCATCGAAGCCTCAGGCTGCAGGGCGGCCATGGAGAGGATTATGGAATAGCTGACATCGCGGGTCCAGACGCCGGCCCATTCTTTGCCGGTGCGCAGGGTGGTGTCAGGTTCGACAGCGTTCACCATCTCGTCAAGCCCCATGTTGTAGACAGCCTGCAGGAGGCCGTTGGAGTCTTTAAGCACGGGATAGGAGGAGATATCGTTGCGACGCTGCCAGGTCTGCTCCACGGGCATGAAATATCCGGGACGCCCTTTATAGTCGGATCGGATATGCTCCGGGGATACGGCCCAAGCCTTGAACTCACCTTGGCGAATAGTATCGCCGTCCCAGGAATAAGTATCGGTGGCAACCACAGTGCGGGGTGATGCCACAAGGGCCCCACTCAAAGAGAGGAGCCCAAGAAGGAATGAATGTCTTACGGTCATTTCTGTCGACGCTTGTTGCCGCCGTGTCCGCGGCGTTTCTGCTTAGGGTTGGGATTATTTCGGCCACCTCCTTTGCCGTGGCGCTGTTCGAGCGGTTTGTTGGGATTCCCCATATCGTCCACAAGGGCGAAATCGAGCTGCTTTCGCTCAAGATCGGCGCGGGCTACCTGCACCTTCACGCGGTCGCCGAGTGTATAGCGGTTGTGATGGGTGCGTCCGATGAGACAATAGTTCTTTTCATCGAGGTCATAGTAGTCGTCGGCAAGATCGCGTACGGGCACGAGACCCTCGCACATATTCTCGTCGAGCTCTACATAGAAGCCCCATTCAGTCACACCGGAGATGACGCCTTCGAAGACCTGACCGAGACGGTCACGCATGAATTCCACCTGCTTATAGCGGATAGAGGCACGCTCGGCATTGGAGGCGAGCTGCTCCATATCGGAGGAGTGCTTGCACTGGTCGTCAAGCTTATTCTTGTCGGCACTGCGGGCACCCTCTGCATACTTCGCCAGAAGGCGATGCACCATCATATCGGGGTAACGGCGTATAGGCGATGTGAAGTGGGTATAATATTCGAGGGCGAGGCCGTAGTGGCCGATATTGTCGGTGGTGTAGACCGCCTTCGCCATAGAGCGGATAGCGAGCATGGAGAGCATATTCTCCTCCCCTTTCCCTTTCACATCCTTCAGGAGACGGTTGAGACTCTTGTTGACCTCACGCGCACGTCCGTCGGCATTGATCTTATAGCCGAAGCGGGAGGCGATCATGGAGAAGTTGCTGATCTTCTCGGGGTCCGGATTATCGTGAACGCGATATACAAACGATTTGGCCTTCTTACCGTTGGCCACCTTTCCGATGGATTCAGCTACGGTAAGGTTGGCGAGGAGCATGAACTCCTCGATGAGTTTATTGGCCTCTTTCGATTCTTTGAAGTAGACGCTTACGGGGCGTCCCTCCTTATCGATGTCGAAGCGCACCTCAGCACGGTCGAATTCCAGGGCACCGGCATCGTAACGACGGCGGCGCAGCTGCTGAGCAAGATCGTTGAGCACGTTAACCTCGCGTGCGAAGTCGCCCTCGCCGGTCTCGATAATCTTCTGGGCCTCCTCATACGTAAAGCGGCGGTCGGAACAGATGACGGTGCGTCCGATACGATAGTTGACGACATTGGCTTTGGAATCCAACTCGAAGATAGCTGAGAATGTCAGTTTCTCCTCATTGGGACGCAGGGAGCAGATACCGTTGGAGAGGTGCTCGGGAAGCATGGGGATAGTGCGGTCAACGAGATAGACACTCGTGGCGCGGCTCTGCGCTTCCTTGTCGATTATGCTGCCGGGACGGACGTAATGGGTAACGTCGGCGATATGCACACCCACCTCCCAGTTGCCGTTGGCAAGCTGGCGGATGGAGAGGGCGTCGTCGAAGTCCTTGGCATCGCGAGGGTCGATGGTGAAAGTGGTGACGCCACGGAAGTCCTCACGCTTGGCAATCTCCTCGGGAGTGATACCGGCCGTGATCTTATCGGCAGCCTTCTCCACATTCTCGGGATACTTGTAGGGAAGTCCGAACTCGGCGAGGATGGCGTGCATCTCGGCCGTGTTCTCACCCTTGCGACCGAGGATGTCCACTACCTCACCACGGGGGTTCTTCTCGTCATCGCGCCATACGGTGATACGCGCGATAGCCTTGTCACCGGTCTTCCCCCCTTTTAGTTTGGAACGGGGGATAACGATATCGGCGGCGAGGAATTTGGAGTCGGTCACGAGGGCGGCATAGTTCTTCTCTACATTCAGAGTGCCGATGAATACCTGCTCCTTCGGTTCGATAATCTCGATTACCTTGGCTTCCGGTTCCTGACCACGGCGGGAGGCGGATACCTCTACCCTCACCTTATCGCCGTTGAGGGCATGCATCGAATTTCGCTCGGCCACCATGATCTGCTCATCGTCGATTACGACAGCATTGCGGCCTGTGCTGCGACGCACGAAGTATCCGATATTCTCGGTGCCTCGGTTGGCCTTGGCCTTATAGCGACCGAGGCTCACTTCAAGGATCTCGTCGGCGGCGGTAAGCTCGTCGAGAAGATTGATTACGTCGAGGCGATTTGCGGGATGCTCCGCGCCGATAGCGTGGGATATCTGCTTATAGTTGAACGACTGTTTCTTTTCTTTGTCGAGGAAAGACATTATCTTTTCCTGCAACTCCTTCTTGCGCATACGCTTCGAAGAAGTCGGGGTTGTTTCTTTTTTACTCATATATGGTTATATACTTTTTAATTTCTGATTGATGATAGTTGTTATGTTCAGCCAACTTTGCCTCTGCATTGAGAGGCCTTGAAGTGTCTCTTTCTATCTATAACGCAGACTGTGGCTGTTTTGTGGTGAGCAGACTCCCCTATTTTTCAATTCCGGGATGAAAATGGGCATAGATGAGCATCGCTTTAGCCTTTCCAATCTCGGCGGCGATAGCATCGAGCGAGGCCTCGCGTATGCGCTTCACACTCTTGAAACGGAGCATGAGGGTTTTGGCTGTGGCGGGGCCGATACCCTTGATGGAATCAAGTTCGCTGGATACTTGTCCCTTCGAACGGCGCAACCGATGATGGGTAATTCCGAAGCGGTGGGCCTCATCTCGAAGAGCTTGCACCACCTGCAGCGACCTGCTCTTTTTATCTATATAGAGCGGCAGAGTATCACCGGGGAAATATATCTCCTCAAGGCGCTTGGCGATACCGACGAGGGCCACTTCTCCCCTGATGCCCATCTCTTCGAAAGCTTCCACCGCAGCGCTGAGCTGACCTTTCCCACCGTCGACAACCACCAACTGCGGGAGCGGTTCGCCTTCGGCCATCATGCGGGAGTAGCGACGATGAAGCACCTCCTTCATGGAGGCAAAGTCGTCGGGGCCTTCTACGGTCTTGATGCAGAAATGGCGATAATCGCGCTTACACGGTTTGCCGTCGCGGAATACCACGCAACTGGCCACGGGGTTGGTGCCCTGGATATTGGAGTTATCGAAACATTCTATATGGCGGGGCTGAACATTTAGACGAAAATCACTCTTCATCCGCTCCATCAGTTCTTCCACTCCCTTTTCCGGATTCATCTTCTCGATCATCTTGCGTCGGTCGGCGAGATACTGGTGGGCGTTCTTCTCCCCGACATCGAGAATCTTCTTCTTGTCGCCGCGTTTCGGCACCACAAACTCCACTCCCCTGAATTCCACATCAGGCTCGAATGGAACTATCACCTGTAAAAATTCCCGATCAAATCGCTTGGAAATCTCCCCTATGGCCATGGAGAGGATCTCTTCGGAGGTCTCGGCAAGGCGTCGGCGGAATTCCATATTAAGACTCTGCACCACGGCTCCGCGATGAAGATGCATAAAGTTGACCACAGCGATATCATCCTCTTCCACATAGGCAAACATATCGGCATCCTCCGAATCGGCGGAGACAATGACGCTTTTCGAGTTGTAGCGTTTCACGGCCTCATATTTCATCTTCACCTCCTGAGCCTCTTCGAAGCGCCATTCTTCGCTAAGACGTTCCATCTCGGAAAGGAGGTGGCGTTCAAGTTCCACGGTGTCACCGTTGAGAATCTGGCGCACTCTCGCCACATGCTCCCCGTAGGCTTCGGGAGAAATAAGACCGCGACATGCGCCGCCGCATTTCCCTATATGATAGTCAAGGCAGAGACGATATTTATTGCGGGCTATCCCCTTCTCTTCAAGAGCGTGGCGACAACTCCGCAGAGGATATATCTCGCGAATGAGATCGAGTACGACACGAGCCGATTGCACATTAGTGTAGGGTCCGTAGTAGCGTCCCGGCTCATCTTTTGTCCGTGTCATGTAGACACGCGGGAACAGTTCTTTGGTCACTACAATCCAGGGGTAGGATTTATCATCCTTTAGGAGAACATTATATCTGGGCTGATACTCCTTGATCATAGCGTTCTCCAGATTAAGAGCGTCTTGCTCTGTGGGCACCACGATGAAACGCATATCCACGATATTTCGCACCATAAGATTTGTGCGCAAGGCATCGTGGCGACGATTGAAGTAGGATGTGACGCGACGTTTGAGCACCTTCGCCTTCCCCACGTATATCACTTCACCATTTTTATCGATATACATATAGACGCCGGGAGATTCCGGAAGACCGAGTATTTTCTCGCGTAGAGATTTACCGGGACGATTGTTGAAGATATCCTCCTTAGTGCGGTCGGGAGTAATCTCAATAGGAAAGGCGGCGTGGCCATTGATAGAGCGCCCTATATTCGCCATCAACGATTCCACATTCATGGACTCGGACGCCTGCACAGCCTCGGAGTCTTGCATCGGTTCGGATTCATTTATAGTATCGGACGCCTGCGCCGAAGAATCCGAGGCAGAGGGCACGGAAGATAATTCGGGAGTGGTATTATCGAGGGGATTCATATATTCTGACAAAAGATAATTCAAATGATACAACAGACGGATGAGTGAATAATCGAATACGCGGGCTATACATAGCGACCATGGCATTATATTAAGAACGCCGCGACCACCCTTCAAATTGCCTTTTTCAGATTGCTCAGTGATAAAAATTATTACTCACTGTGATATTTTTTCTAACAGCGATGATAATTTTGTTTTGACACCATGCTTATTTCGCCCGATTCATCGGAGGAATTTCAGCATCTGAAAGTGATAGATTTTCACGAGGCGATGATAAAATTTTTCAAGGGTAAGTAAAACCGGACGGCACCACCCTACCCGACCAAGCGAATCCATCGCGATTTTTCACAGTCTTAAAAAGCGAGCTGAGAAAAACCCACGGCAAGTGAGTAATTCTCAGCTCGGAATATTAGGTGAGAAAATCGGAATGCCAAGGTTTCCGAACCAAAGTGACAGATTCGGAATCCACGCCATCTGATTCTCAATACTTCAGAAGAGACGTAATCTCGCAATCGGAGGGAAGATTCTTTCTACCGTTGAGATCGGTCAATTCCACGATGAAATTGATGTAAATCTTCTTCGGATTCATACTCTTCACAAGTTCGTAGCACGCCATCATCGTACCGC
Organism: Bacteroides sp.; assembly: GCA_014801225.1. GTDB lineage: Bacteria > Bacteroidota > Bacteroidia > Bacteroidales > Muribaculaceae > Lepagella. The sequence goes on along the minus strand of JAAVEO010000009.1, from coordinate 220,179 downwards.
CGGTGGCGAGAAGGTCGTCGTGGAGCACCACCACATCGTCAGAAGTAATAGCATCGCTATGAAGCTCGATAGTATCCACACCATATTCCTTGGCGTATGATTTCTTCACCGTCACAGCGGGCAGTTTGCCGGGTTTACGAGCGGGCACAAAACCACATCCCAACTCGTAAGCAAGGATAGATCCGCCGATAAAACCGCGAGATTCAATACCCACAACCTTTGTCACGCCCTTATCACGATAGAGGTCGGCGAGAGCCTGCGACACTTCATGGAGCGCCGCTCCATCTTTGAAGAGAGTAGTGAGATCGCGAAAGACAATTCCCTTCGTGGGAAAGTCATGCACATCACGAATCTGCACTTTGAGTTTTTCCAAATCCATATTTCAAATTTTAAATTGTTCCACGTGGAACGCGATTTTTATTTCTTTATTCAATTATGTTTCACGCCGAAGAATCGCTTCAGCGATTGAGAAGTATAAGGAGAATATTAATATCGGAGGGCGAGACACCGGGTATGCGCGAAGCCTGTCCTATCGTAGCAGGACGAATCTTTTCAAGCTTCTGTCGTGCCTCCGTACTAAGAGAATTGATAGCTGAAAAGTCCATATCCTCAGGAATCTTCACATACTCCAATCGTTTCCCTTTCTCAGCCAATTCTGCCTCACGGGCAATATATCCTCCGTATTTGATAAGAATCTCCACGGCCTCCAGTATCTCTTCACGACGTTCCACATCGATTTCCTCTACCCTTTTCTCAAGAGCGGGAAGCACCGGACGGAGTAGCGTGAGATCCACTTTCGGACGCTTCAGAAGATCGGCAAGACGCACTGAGGCCGTAAGCGGAGCACTACCCACGCTCTCCAGAACCTCATTCACTGCCGGAGCGGACTTCACAAGATAGCGACCACACCATTCCATGAAGGAATCACGAGCTTCGCGTTTCTCCAGCATCAGTCGATAACGATGCTCATCAGCCAAACCGATGGAATATCCTATAGGAGTGAGGCGCATATCGGCATCATCCTGACGCAACAGGATACGATATTCGGCTCGCGATGTAAACATTCGATAGGGTTCATCAACACCTTTTGTGACGAGATCATCGATAAGAACACCGATATAAGCTTGATCTCGACCGAGCACCAACGGCGCTTTACCGGCAACGGAGAGAGCGGCATTAATTCCGGCCATCATTCCCTGTGCGGCAGCTTCTTCATAACCGGTGGTGCCATTCACCTGTCCGGCGAAATATAGTCCGCTCACGAGTTTTGTCTGAAGGTCGTGAGTGAGCTGAGTAGGATCGAAATAATCATATTCGATAGCATAACCCGGGCGATAGAAATGCACATCACGAAGGGCATCTACTTTGGAAAGAGCATCTATCTGCACCTTCCATGGCAAAGAGGAAGAGAAACCGTTGATATAGTATTCTTCAGTAGTCTCCCCCTCCGGCTCAAGGAAAAGTTGATGACTGTCTTTATCCGCAAATGTCACTATCTTCGTCTCTATACTTGGACAATAGCGCGGACCGACACTCTGAATCTGGCCGTTATACAGCGGGGAATCAGCGAGATTATCGCGTAAAATAGTATGTACTTCCGGCGAAGTATGCACGATATAACAAGCTCGCGGAGGTAGAGTACGCTTCACTTCCGGCAGAAATGAAAACTTATGGAAATCTCGCTTTATACAGGCACCGGATTCATCGAGAAGATCATCACCGTCCTGACGTTCGGCCATCGAGAAATCTATCGAGCGCCCATCAATTCGGGCCGGAGTACCCGTCTTCATTCGTCCCACCGTAAAACCAATCTCGCGCAAAGCATCGGATATGCCGACACTGGAAGGTTCGGAAATACGTCCCCCATCCACCTTCGTACGCCCGAAATGCATCAGTCCGTTAAGGAAAGTTCCGGCAGTAAGCACTACCTTACGAGCTTTGAATTCAAAACCGAGAGCAGTCGTAACCCCTTGAATCTCATACTTTTCCTCCCTCCGCGCTATATCGACTCCCGTCACCATGTCCTGAAAAAGATACAGTCCGGGAGTAGAGTCGAGGATACGGCGCCATTCATCGATATAGCGAGTGCGGTCGGACTGCACACGCGGCGACCAAACAGCCGGACCTTTTGAGCGATTCAGGATTTTAAACTGAATTGCAGTACGATCGGCTACAATACCCGTCATACCGCCCATAGCGTCTATCTCCCTGACAATCTGACCCTTAGCGATACCACCTACAGCAGGATTGCACGACATCTGAGCCACACGGTTGAGATCGGCCGTAATAAGCAAAGTAGAGGCACCAAGTCGCGCCGAGGCCACAGCAGCCTCACATCCGGCATGACCCGCACCTACCACTATTACATCATATTCAAATTTCATCATAGATTGCAAGAGCTTCGTCCTCAGCCTTTTCCATTATCTCACGTTCGCCGGGACCTTTATCGTTAATGCCACAAAGATGGAGCACACCATGCACCACTACCCTACGCAGCTCCGAATCATACGAGGCTCCAACGAGTTTTGCGTTAGACGCCACAGTGTCAAGAGAAATAAGGATATCTCCGCTGATACGCCCGGCATGGGTATAGTCGAATGTGATGACATCTGTATAATAGTCATGATTGATAAACTGACGATTCGCCTCAAGAATATACTCATCATCACAGAAGAGATAATTGAGGTTGCCCACTGTATAGCCATGGCTGTCCGCCACCGCCTCTATCCAGCGACATATCTTTGCATTGTCCCATTTTGGAAGAGAGACATTATTAGCTTCAAAACTTATCATGGCCGCAAATATAATATTTTTTTTCATCCGGCCAAATTATTCCCCGGATTTTTGAATAAAAGTTTTGTTAAACTCCTAATCATTAGTTCTTGAAGATAATTTAGGGAACCGAATACCAAAAAAAGCGGAATTTACGTCTCTAAACGCACATGAAGACAAAGGTTGTTAATAAACTCCCTAACTCACTCGTTTTCAAGCATCTTACATACTCCAAACACCTAAATATAAGGCTCTGAGAATCCCACAAAATTATTTTTCCGACTATTCATACACGAATATTCCACTCTCAAGACATAAAAAAATAGAAAATCGCGATCACTCCCACAAAGGAGAACAATTTTATCTTTCTTTGCGGAAGGAGGCAGAACCAACAACAGTACCGTAGTGTTATAATTGAGTAAAGCAATTTATTTATACCTTAATTTAAAATCAGTATTATGGACGCACAGAATTTAGCTAATCAGGCTGCACAGGCAGCCGCTGCATCAAAAGCCGCAGCAAGCAAGAGTCTGCAGGATGCGGAAGTAGCCGCAAAGGAAAAAGTATCGGCAGCCAAAGAGGCAGTGGCAGCGAAAGCAGCCGCGGCCAAAGAGGAAGCCTCAGGAGTAGTGGATAAGCTCAAGGATAAAGCCGGTGATTTACTCAGCGGACTGGCAGACAAAGTAGATGGACTGGCAGACAAATTGAAAAGTTGATTATGTAGCATCCTTCTCAGCAGGCTCAGAATACTGACGGCCGAAAGAAAAGAATTATTAAAAGCAAGCAAGGGAAGCCCGCACACATACGCGCGAGGTTGCCCTTGCTTATTATATATTATTGGGAAGATTCAGGGAATTTACTTAACTTTGCGCATTATGAAGATCGGTTTTGATGGCAAACGCGCCATAAGGAATATGACGGGATTAGGAAATTACTCCCGCTTTGTAGTGGAATCTCTGGCCTCTACCTATCCTGAGTCAACTTTTACTCTATACTCTCCCGCTGCGGGGGATTCCCCACGACTGAATGGTCTGAAGAAGGATAATATCCGGATTGTAACGCCCGGCGACGGGGGGAAATTATCCGGTGCATTATGGCGTACATGGGGTATTACAAAAGAGCTTAAACCAAAAGGGATAGAGCTTTTTCATGGCTTGAGCAACGAACTTCCACTCAATATCCGGAGTAGCAGAATACCATCGGTAGTGACCATGCACGACGTAATCTACCGGCGTCTCCCACATTGCTACAATCTTCCTGACCGCCTTATCTATGACTTCAAATATGGACGGTCGGCACGCAATGCCGACCGTGTGATAGCTATCAGCGAATGTACGAAAAGGGATGTGATGGAGTTCTATGGAGTGCCGGAGGAGCGCATTGACGTAATCTACCAGGGATGTGATGAAAGCTTTCTACGGGTGCCTTCCCGGGAGGAATTGGAAAGGGTGAAACAGAGATACTCACTCCCCGACAGATTCATCATCCAGGTGGGCACAATAGAATGGCGCAAGAATCTTGAGCTCACCGTAATGGCCCTCTCATCGCTTCCGGAAGAGATACATCTTGTGGCAGTAGGACGCGAAAGGAAAGGGTATAAGACGCAGGTGATGGCTACCGCACAGCGTCTTGGAGTAGCCTCGAGAGTGCATTTTCTCGAGGGTGTGGGATTCGCCGACTTACCGCTTCTTTACCGTATGGCCGAGGTGTCGGCCTACCCCTCTCGCTACGAAGGCTTCGGCATTCCGATACTTGAGGCTATGAGTAGCGAGTGTCCCGTAGTGGCAGCCACAGGGAGCTGTCTGGAGGAAGCCGGAGGGGAAGCCGCGCTCTACATCAACCCCGACGATGCCCGCGGACTCGCCTCAGCCATTGTCGCCCAAATGGGGGAAAAGAGGCAAGAACGGATAGGAAAAGGGCGTGAACACGTGAAAAAATTCTCAAACGACACTGTAGCGGAGCATATTCTAAAAACGTATATTAATACAATAAATATGTATAATAAATATCCGCAAAATTGATTAAAAAGGGGTGTTCAGGGATAGAATGTTGATAAGTTTTTCTAAAAAATTGTAAAATAAATTTTCACACGGGCTTATATCTTATTGAAAATGACTAATTTTACACCCAAAATCCTCCCGTGTGCGTGCGCGCGGTCTTCTAAACCAAGAGCTACGCACACAAATTAATAAAACCGGAGGAGAAGGATAGAAAACATAATGACAGACATCGATAACAATATATATCATATCCCGGCACTGCTGAAAGAGACGATCGAGGGCCTGAACATTCATCCCGGAGGGGTGTATGCCGACGTGACCTTCGGTGGCGGCGGTCATTCCAGAGCAATTCTGGAGGCATTGGATAGCGACGGACGACTCTACGGACTCGACCGCGATCTCGATGCCGTGGCCAACGCTCCCGATGATGACCGATTCACTTTCGTAAGGTCGGACTACAGATACCTGCGGAATTTCGCCCGTTATCACGGTGAAGAACGTTTCGACGGCATCCTTGCCGACTTAGGCGTTTCCTTCCATCATTTCGACGATGCTTCCAGAGGTTTCTCCTTCCGTACGGATGCCCCCCTCGATATGCGTATGAACCGTAAGGGGGAAATCACGGCGGCCGATATCGTGGCTGACTACAGCGAGGACCAACTCATCACCCTCATGCGCACATTCACCGACCTTAAGCATCCGGCCGGTGTAGCCCGCGCTATAGTGAAGGCAAGAGAAGCCGAACCGGTAGCCACCACTTTCCAGCTTGTGGAAGCTGTGAAGAAAGCTATCAATCCCCGACATGAGAAGAAAGATCTGGCTCAGATATTCCAAGCCCTGCGTATAGAGACCAATAACGAGATGGACTCTCTGAAAAGATTTCTGGAATCCACTCCGTCATTGCTTACCAAGGGGGGACGACTGGCAATCCTCACCTACCACTCCATCGAAGACCGCATAGTGAAGAACTTCATGAAGACCGGCAATGTGGAGGGGAAGGAGGAGAAGGATTTCTTCGGACGTGTCAATACTCCCTGGAAGCTGATAACACGTACGCCTGTCACTGCCTCCGAGGAGGAAGTTGACGCAAATCCGCGCTCGCGCAGCGCCAAGCTAAGAATCGCGGAATTTATCGGCTAACACGCGCCATCTATAGCAATCCTTGAATCACCACAGATGAGCAAAGAGAAAAAAAAGACCGCAGAAGAGAACCCTGCCGCAACCGAAGGGCATAAAAGCGCTCTCAAGAAAGCCAATAAACAGCTTCTTGAGGATATGCGCTACGGCCGCTCCGTGTCGCTGGAATTCTTCCGCCATAATGCGTGGCTGCTGCTGATAATTGTGGTCATCATGCTCTCGCTTATCGGACTGCGCTACAAGACTAAGACTAAGATGGCTCAGATAAAGACGCTCAACGCCGAACTTGAACAGGCTGAAAGCTCCAAACTTCAGGAGAAGGCGGCTTATATGTCGCTTATCCGCGAAACGGAGATGCGACGTCTGGTGGAAGAGAAAGGGCTGGGACTGGAATTTCAAGAACAACCCCCTTACGAGATTCTGACCGACGAGAAAAACAACTGACAAGAAACATTCAACCGCTTCAGGCCGAGCATATCCTCGGCCTAAACAATAAGATTTTTCACTTTCCTCTATGGCCAACGCCCGTAACAAGAAAAACAACAATAAAAGCAGGATTCTATTCCGCTATGCTCTTATCACCACAGGGTTCCTACTCTTTGCCGTAGCCTTGGTGGTAAAGCTCTTCACCACCACTGTGGTGGAGGCTTCGGCGTGGAATGCCCGCGCCCACCGCGAACTCTCTCAGACTAAACCTATAGCCCCCGAACGCGGCAATATACTGGCCTCCAACGGAAATATCCTGGCATGCAATCTGAAAGTGTACGACATCAAGATTGACCTGCGCCACAATAAAGTATGCAACGGAAAACCGATTCCTTGGGAGAAAATAGATATGCTTGCCGACTCTCTCGACCGATATTATCCCCGGCGATCAAATCTCAATGCCCATCCGGACACTTTCAAGAAATATTCCTGGCATACGAAACTCAAATATGAGTTTGAAAAGCCGGAAAACCGAAGAAGCAGAGCATTGCGTCTGGCCAAGAAGCAGACTCTGGAGGATTTCGAACGTATCAAGAGTTTCCCATATCTCAATGAATTCACCGGGAAGGGATTCCGCAATCCTGTATATAAAGAGGAGCGCAATATCCGTATGTATCCTTTCGGACGTATGGCCTATCGCAGTATAGGCCGCGTCAACGAGAATCAGGAGACGGGGGAGATTCACGGTTATTCCGGATTGGAAAGAGACCTTGACTCCCTGCTTTACGGACAGCCGGGACTTTCGAAGAAGGTGGCCCTCACAAGCGGACTATCCGACTGGGTGGCCAAGGCTCCTGTGAGAGGTTACGACATACACACCACTATTGATGTGGATCTTCAGGATATGCTTGAAGAGGAGCTCTTCAAAGTCTGCCTCGAATCTAATGCCGAATGGGGCACAGCCATCTTGATGGAGGTACACACAGGAGAGATAAAGGCAATCTCCAATATAGAACATCTTCCTGACGGCACCTACGGAGAGGCCCTCAACCGGGCGGTGCTACCCTTCGAGCCGGGATCCGTAATGAAACCCATCTCTCTGATGATAGCCTTCGAAGACGGTCTGGCCAAGAGTGTCAACGAGATGGTGGATTGCAGCCCGTTCCAACGTACGAGCGACCCGCACGCCCCTTCGGTGAAGAGCATGAAGCAGGTGATAGAGATGTCGTCCAACACCGGTATCGCCCGTGTTATATTCCGAGGATATTCTCAGGATCCCACAAAATTCCATGACCGGCTCTCCTCTATCGGATTCTTCGAGCCGATGCACTCCGGTATCGCCGGAGAATGTACTCCGAGAGTACGCCGCCTTGTGGATAAAGATAGCCGTGGCAACAATATCACAATGACCGCACGCCATCTTGACCTTGCACGGCAGGCCTATGGTTATAATACTGAAATTCCACCGCTTTACACACTATCCATCTATAATGCCATCGCCAATAAAGGGCGCTACGTACGCCCCCATCTGGTGAGAGCGCTCATTGATGAGAACGGACGTGATTCAGTGCTCCCCATACAATATATCCGCGACCGTATATGCTCGGAAGAGACTGCGGAGAAGGTGAAGCAATGTATCCATGAAGTGGTATGGGGCGAACATGGCACAGCGCGTGCCGTACGCGATGACAGAGTGAAAGTGGTAGGTAAGACTGGGACCGCATTCCCGGTAGAGAAAGGCTCCTACAATATGTCGAAGCGACGTTATGCTTTCGCGGGCTTCTTCCCTTACGACGAGCCTCAATACTCCTGTATGGCTCTCGTTCTTGCCAACGGCGGCAACAGCGCTAACCGCACTTCGGGCCAGGTGGTGAAAAACATGGCTGTGAAGATGTATTCACGCGGCATGCTCAACAATGCCTCCGTATATTCCGATTCACGTAAAGGAGATGCACCCGTATTGGCGGCCTCTTCAAAATGCAACCATCGCGAACTTACGGAGTCAATCGGAGCAAAAAACGTGAAGAGAGTGAAAGGCGCTACGGCTATAGGTACAAAATCTGTGCCCAATGTGTTGGGATACGATGCTCCCTCCGCTATCAAGCTGCTTGAGGAGCGTGGTCTCAACGTAGAGATAAGGGGAAGCGGCAGGGTCACTTCCCAATCCCTCCCCGCCGGAAGTATCATACAGCGCGGCTCACGTATCGTACTGAATCTCAAGGTATAATATCCGCGAGATAACAAAAACGACAGAGCTGAATAAATTTTAACGAAAACACAAAACAGACAATATATATGACCGTGAAACTGTCAGGCCTGTTGGAAAATATCAAGGTTGCCGAAATCATCGGCGATACCGACAGGAACATCGTGAGCCTTGAAAGCGATTCGCGCAAGGTGGAGAAAGAAAGTATGTTCGTAGCCGTAAGAGGTGTCACCACCGATGGCCACAAATATATCCCGGTAGTGGCGAGCGCTCATGTGGGTGCTATCGTATGTGAGGAACTGCCCGCCACTCTCGAAAAGGGCATCACATATATCCGTGTGGATAATTCCGCCAAAGCACTTGGCGAACTTGCCTCGGCATGGTATGGCCACCCCTCGGATAAACTTACGCTCGTAGGCGTGACCGGCACCAACGGCAAGACCACCACCGCTACCCTTCTCTACGAGATGGCCCGCATGGAGGGATATAAAGCCGGATTGCTTTCCACGGTGTGCAACTATATCGACGGAGAAGCCATACCGACTACCCACACTACTCCGGATCCCCTGACACTCAACGAATTATTGGCACGAATGGTAGAGACCGGCTGCGACTACGCATTCATGGAGGTTTCGAGCCATGCCGCCGCCCAACACCGTATCGCAGGACTGCGTTTCGCCGGTGGGGTATTCTCGAATCTTACCCGCGACCATCTCGACTATCATAAGACAGTGGAGAACTATATGAACGCCAAGAAGATGTTCTTCGATATGCTTCCCGCTTCGGCTTTCGCTCTCGTGAACGCTGATGACAAGGCCGGGATGTATATGGTGCAGAACACTAAAGCGAAAGTATCCACTTATTCCTTGCGTTCGGATGCGGACTTCCGTGGACGTATCCTCGAGACACGCCTTGACGGCACTCTGATGCTTCTCAACGGCCGGGAAGTGGAAGTACAATTCACAGGCCGCTTCAATGCTTATAACCTCACAGCTGTTTACGGAGCCTCCATCCTCACCGGGTTCAATCCGGAAGAAGTGCTCGTGAATATGAGCAGATTGGTGCCTGTAGCCGGACGCTTCCAGACCCTACGCTCCGCTTCCGGGAGAGTCACCGCTATCGTGGATTACGCTCATACACCGGATGCCCTGGTAAATGTGCTTGACACTATTCGCGATATTGTAGGTGCGGACGGGCATATAATCACCGTCACCGGAGCCGGTGGCAACCGCGACCATGGCAAACGTCCGCTCATGGCGAGAGAAGCCGCATGCCGTTCCGATCGTCTTATCCTCACTTCCGATAATCCGCGCGATGAGGAGCCTACCGCGATCATAGCCGATATGAAAGCCGGACTCAGCGCCGAGGAGCTGGCCCGCACGCTCTGCATCACCGACCGTCGCGAAGCAATCCGCACGGCTCTCCAGACAGCTCCGGAGGGCGCTGTGGTGCTCATTGCCGGCAAGGGACATGAGACTTATCAGGAAGTGAACGGTGTGCGCCATCATTTCGATGATCGCGAAGAGGCATTAAACGCATTTAAAGAAATGGGCGAAGCCTGATTGAAGGCCTTTTAACACAAAGCATTTTCACAGTATAATACGAATCTTCCGGACATCTTCGGACATCCGGAAAATATCATCAAGTTTTTCTGATGTTCTATTATCTATTAAGACTCTTTCAGGAAGTGGACTTCCCCGGACGGCATCTGATGGATTACATCACATTCCGGGCGGGAATCTCCTTCACGCTCGCTCTCATCCTGGCTCTCATCTGCGGCCATGATATCATCGGACGCCTTCAGAAAATGCAGGTTGGCGAAGTGGTACGTAATCTCGGCCTCGAAGGCCAAATGAAAAAGACCGGGACTCCCACGATGGGAGGAGTGATAATAATCCTCTCTATCCTTATCCCCTGTCTGCTTTTCGGCAATTTGGGGAATATCTATATGCTGCTCATGATAGTGGCCACACTCTGGATGGGAGCCATAGGCTTCCTTGACGATTACCGCAAACTGAAGTATCATAACAAGGATGGCCTGAAAGGGAAGTATAAGATTATCGGCCAGGTAGGTCTCGGGCTATTGGTCGGAGTCACCATGTGGCTCTCCCCCTCTATCGTCATGAGCGAGAACCATGAAGTGGAGACCAACGATCACAAAACGGAAATAGTAGTCTCCAACCAATCTGTGAAATCACCTCAGACCACAATTCCTTTCGTAAAAGATAACAACTTCAATTATGAGTGGCTTACAAGCTGGATAAAGGATGCTAAGACCGCTCAGACAATGGGTTGGATAGTCTTTATCTTAGTGGTGATTGTAGCTGTGACGGCTGTCAGCAACGGAGCGAATCTTACCGATGGGCTCGACGGACTATGTGCCGGGACATCGGCAATAATCGGAGTCGCCTTAGCCGTGATGGCTTATCTCGGCGGTAATATCATATATTCAGGGTATCTGAATATCATGTATATTCCCGGATCGGAAGAACTTGTGGTGTATGCCGGAGCATTCATCGGTGCGCTGGTGGGATTCCTCTGGTACAACGCCTTTCCGGCACAAGTATTCATGGGCGACACCGGTTCGCTCACTTTGGGCGGCATTTTGGCCGTGTTCGCCATTCTTATACGCAAAGAGTTGCTTATACCTCTGCTCTGCCTTATCTTCTTTCTGGAGGATATGTCGGTTGTGGTACAGGTGGCTTATTTCAAGGCCACCAAGCGAAAATACGGTGAAGGTCGACGTGTATTCAAGATGACACCTCTTCATCACCATTTCCAGAAGGCCGGCGACCGAAATATCCGTTGTCTCGTGAATTTCCCCAAGAATCCGATACCGGAATCAAAGATAGTGACACGCTTCTGGATTGTAGGAATCCTATTGGCCGCCCTCACTTTCGTAACATTAAAAATTAGATAAATATACTGAGAAAACAATATATTACAATGTCAAGCGATAATACAGAGAGAGATACACGTCTGGTGGTGCTCGGTGCCGGAGAGAGTGGTGCCGGAGCTGCTGTGCTGGGCCGCGTGAAAGGGATGGATGTGCTCGTGAGCGATTCAGGTCCGATATCCGAAAAATACAAAAATCTCCTTGATGCCCATGGTATTCCCTATGAAGAGAACGGTCATTCCGAGGAGAAGATAATGGAGGCTGATATCGTGGTGAAAAGTCCCGGTATACCCCCTTATGCCCCGCTCGTGAAGCGTTTGGCAGATAAAGGGACCCCCATCCTATCGGAAATAGAATTCGCCGGACGTTACACTACCTCAAAAATGGTGTGTATCACCGGCAGCAACGGCAAGACCACCACTACCCTTCTCATATATCACATTCTTCGCGAAGCCGGTCTTGATGTAGGTCTGGCCGGAAATGTGGGTAAGAGCCTGGCTCTTCAGGTGGCGCTCGATCCCCACGAAGTATATGTGATAGAACTCTCTAGCTTCCAGCTTGAGAATATGTATGATTTCAAGGCGGATATAGCTGTGATGCTCAACATCACCCCCGACCACATGGACCGTTATGACCATAAGATGGAAAACTATGTGGCAGCGAAATTCCGTATCCTTCAAAATCAGGGTAAGGATGATTATTTCATCTATTGGCATGACGATCCCGTGATTCAGTCCCAGATAAAGGCAGTGCAGACAGAAGCGATGTCGCTTCCTTTCAGTGAATTCAAGGAGGAGGGGAGCGCGGCCTGGACCGATGAACGGGGCATAATACATTTCGAGACCCCGATGGGAGAATGGGATATCCCCCGCGACCGTCTCGCCCTCCCCGGACTCCATAACCTTTTCAACTCCATGGCCGCCGGACTCTCTGCCAGCCTGCTCGATATCCGCAAGGAAAGCATCCGCAAATCGCTGGAGGATTTCGAAGCCGTGGAGCATCGTCTGGAATATGTGGAGACTATCGGCGGAGTAAGATACGTCAACGACTCGAAAGCCACCAATGTCAATTCCACATGGTATGCCCTTGAGAGCATGACCACTCCGACAGTGCTCATTCTCGGCGGCAAAGACAAAGGCAACGACTACACGGAAATCGAGCCTCTGGTGAAAGAGAAAGTGAAGGCTATCGTCTGCATGGGTAAGGACAATACCAAACTTCTCGACTTCTTCAAGGGTAAGGTAGCCGTGATTTCCGATACCCACAGCGTGGAGGAAGCCGTCAAAGAGTGCGCCCGATTGGCAGAATCCGGCGATACAGTGCTTCTATCGCCCTGCTGCGCCAGCTTCGACCTTTTCAAAAGCTACGAAGACCGGGGGCGTCAATTCAAGGATTGTGTGAAGAAGCTCGCATCTTCCCGCTCCGACAATTAAGTTGCCTCGACCCTGTACTATAAAATATTCAACGCTAACTCTCAACTCATATCAATGGAAAAAGAAGACGGAATCCTCATCAAAGAGACAATCGACGGAGTAGCCGTGGAGGATACGACCCAAAGCGTAGCCTCCCGAATGCGCCGCAAACGCAAGCCCGATGCCACTCCGACCAATGTGCAGAAAGCCGATCCCTATATCTGGGGTATCTATATCATGTTGCTCGTCATCTCAGTAGTGGAGCTTTTCAGTGCCTCCTCCACAGAGGTGTCGAGTGCCAACGTGTATTCCCCGCTGATACGCCACGGTATCTTTCTGTTGCTCGGTTTCGGATGTGTGATAGCCCTGCAGCGCATCAATTACATGATATTGCGCAAATATGCGTGGCCCGTGGCCATACTTTCCCTCGGGTTGCTGCTATTCTCATCGTATTTCGGAGTGGAAATCAACGGCGCTCAGCGAGCCATCAATGTCGCAGGAATCACTATCCAGCCCGCAGAGATAGTGAAACTGACAGTGCTTGTATTGTTAGCCACAATTCTCGGTCGCAATCAGGAGCCACGCGGCGTGACCACAATCGGTGTTATACAGGTAGCGGTAGTAGTGATCGCATTCGGCGCATGTCTATGGCGTAACGGTCTGACCAATACTATCCTTCTGATGATAATAAGCATCAGTATGTTCCTTATCGGCAATATACAATGGCGCAAGCTGGGAATGATATTCGCTATCTACGCCATCTGCGCCGGTGTGCTTTGGATAGTGAAATATGAGAATGACAAAGGATCTGACTTCGACCGCCTCTCAGCTACCGAACAGATAGCCGATAACAGTCACAATATCGACCGCACCCGCACCCAGAAAGGACGTATCACCCGCTTTTTAGAGGGTGTGGATCCTGATGATCCTATCGATGACTTCAACCGACAGGTGATTTTCTCCAAATTCGCACAAGCCAACGGAGGGTTGATAGGTCAGGGTCCCGGCAATTCACGTGAGAGCGCACGTCTGCCCCTCGCCTTCTCCGACTATATTTATTCCATTATCGTGGAAGATACAGGGTTTGTAGGAGGAGTCGTGCTTCTTGTGCTCTATCTCTGCCTGTTAGGACGTGCCGGCCATCTGGCCTACCGATGTTCACGAGCTTTCCCGGCCTTCCTTATCATGGGATGCGCGGTGCTCATCGTGAGTCAGGCGCTTGTACACATGGCTATCGTGACGGGACTTTTTCCCGTGTCGGGACAGCCGTTGCCATTGATATCCAAGGGAGGCACATCAGTAATAGTGATGTCCTGTACTATAGGAATCATGCTCTCTGTCAGCAAATATGCCGTGACCAGCGGCGATAAACGCGAGATAAAGGCTGAACTACGGGCCACTCCCGATGATATGCAGGCGGCCAATGTGAGCGGATACGTGAAAGAAATAACCCAAGAACAGGGTGTCTCCTTGGATGGCACCCGCTGAAAAAAGATAGAAATATGAGCCAGAACAGACGGCGCCCGAAGGTGCTTATCAGCGGAGGCGGCACAGGAGGCCACATCTTCCCCGCCCTCTCCATAGCCAATATATTGCGTACTCGACTCGATGCGGAGATTCTCTTCGTTGGAGCCGATAACAGAATGGAAATGGAGCGTGTGCCTGCCGCGGGGTATAAGATTATCGGTCTCCCCGTAGCAGGGTTCGACCGTAAGCACCTGCTTAAGAATATATCCGTACTATTCAAACTGAGAAAAAGCTTGAATATGGCTCGCAGAATAGTGAAAGAGTTCGAGCCGGATATCGCAATCGGCGTGGGAGGATATGCTTCCGGGCCTACGCTTAAAGCAGCCCAAAAGGCCGGAGTGCCGACTCTGCTGCAGGAACAGAATTCTTACGCCGGAGTAACCAACAAGCTTCTGGCTAAAAACGCTCAGGCTATCTGTGTGGCCTACGACGGTATGGAGAGATTCTTCCCGGCCAATAAAATAGTGAAGACAGGAAATCCGGTAAGAAAAGATCTTCTTGATAATCATGAAGCTAAAGAAGATGCCCGCCAACGCTTCGGACTCGCGCCGGATAGACCGACTGTGCTCGTGATCGGCGGCAGTCTGGGAGCCCGCACACTCAACGAGAGTATGGAAGAGGGTCTGAGCCGCCTTTGCGATGCCGGCTTGCAAGTGATATGGCAGACCGGCAAGAACTTCGGCGACCGTGCTCAAAAAGCGTCCAAGGGGAAGACCGGAGTAGTGGTCACTCCTTTCGTGAGCGATATGGCCGCAGCGTATGCCGCTGCCGATCTGGTGGTCTCCAGAGCCGGAGCGGGCTCCATTAGCGAACTTGAGTTACTTGGAAAGCCCTGTATACTCGTGCCCTCTCCCAATGTAGCCGAGGATCATCAGACAAAGAATGCAATGGCGCTCTCCACACGTGACGCCGCCGTGATGATTCCGGATGCAGAGGCACGCGAAAGACTCACCGGCGAGATACTAAGGATTATGTCCGATCCCTCCCTCCTCGCATCAATGAAAGAGAATATACTCGAGCTTGCTCTCCGCGACAGCGATGAGAAGATAGCCGACCGAGTGGAAAGCATCATAGCCGCCAACAAAAAATGAAGATGAACAACGAAACGCAGACATCTCCCTCCTCCAACTCTGTCGATATGACTGAGGGGAATATACCCGACGCACTCTTTTTCGTAGGCGCCGGAGGTATCGGTATGACCAATCTCGAGAGATATTATCTTTCGAAAGGCTCAGCCGTAGGGGGATATGACCGTACGCCAAGCGCTCTTACCCTTGAAATGGAGAAGGAAGGGGCCCGTATAATCTATGATGATGATCCTACTCTTATAGGCGAAGAATTCCGTGACCCTGAAAAGACATTGGTGGTGTACACCCCGGCTGTCCCAACCGACAACCGCATACTCACATTCTTCCGAAACGGGGGCTTCAAGGTAGTGAAACGTGCCGCGTTGCTCGGACTGGTGACCCGTCATACGGATGCTATCTGTGTAGCCGGGAGTCACGGTAAGACCACCACATCCTCCATGGTGGCAAACGTCCTTAGGAGATCGAAACAAGGTTGCAATGCCTTCTTAGGAGGAATACTGCGTAACGTGGGCTCTAATCTTGTGCTGACACAGGGTTCGCCTTTTTCTGTAATCGAGGCGGATGAATATGACCGATCCTTTCATCACCTCTCCCCTTTCATTGCCATCATCACCTCCACCGATCCCGACCATCTCGATATCTACGGAAACGAGGAGAATTATCTGGAGAGTTTCGCCCATTTCACATCGCTTATACGTCCGGGAGGACTTCTGCTGGTGCATACCGGCCTGAAACTCGTGCCCCGCACACAGCCCGGAGTGCGCGTACTCACATATAGCGCACATGACGGTGGCGACTGGCACGCTGAAGATATCACTTACGGCGAAGGGACACTATCCTTCACACTCGCAGGCCCCGAGGATTTACGTATCAAAGATATCAAACTCGGAGCACCTGTGGAAATCAACGTCGATAACGCTGTGGCAGCCGCCGCGGCCGCTATTGAAGCGGGTGCCACGGAGGAGGATATAAGACTCGGACTCGGTGATTTTATGGGAGCGAAACGACGTTTCGAGATATGGATGGACGGAAAGGGAGGCACTCCCGTTCTCATCGATGACTATGCCCACAGCCCTAATGAGGTAAAAGCCTCGATAGCATCTGTGAAGAAACTGTATCCGGGGCGGAAACTGTGTGTGATCTTCCAGCCTCATCTCTACACCCGCACACGCGATTTCGCGGATGAATTCGCGGAAGCTCTCTCCGGTGCCGACCGTGTGATAATGCCGGAAATATATCCCGCAAGAGAACTTCCGATACCCGGGGTGGACACCTCGATCATACTTGACAAAGTGAAATCGGGAGAAAAATGCTATTGTGAGCGAAAAGATTTGCTGAATCTGATAAAAAATAGTAATTTTGAGATTTTAATGACATTGGGAGCTGCAGACATTGACCGATTGCTACCCGATATTAAGCAAATCCTGGAGAAATCCGGAGAATGCGTCCACTCTGAAAAATGACGATGCCGACACGTTCACGCATTTGGCCCACAGTATTGAAGTGGGTACTTCTTTCCGCGATGCTTTGCTATCTGGTCTGGATATCTTTCTGGGCCCACAGCGAGGCGGCGCGTCATAAGTGTGTGGGTATCGATGTGAGGATAGCCTCCGCCACAAGCGCCGACTCCATCACAAAGCGCGGTGTGCTCGATGAGCTTGAAAAATACAAAGGAAAAATAATCGGAGCGCAACTGAATACTATCAATACAGCTGACATCCAGCGCTATCTCACTTCTTTCAGCAACTTTGAAAGTGTGGAATGTGTGCTCACTCCCGGAGGAGAATTACGTGTCAATATCGTGCCGATGATTCCTGAAATACGCGTATTCGGCCCTGACGGCAGCTACTACGTCAACAAAGATGGCAAGCGGATAAACTCAAATGCGGAATTCTTTGTGGATGTGCCTGTAGTGAAAGGAAACTTCACAAAGATGTTTCCGGCATCCACGGTGCTTCCTCTCGTACGCTTTATCAGTTCGGATCCGAAGATGAAAGACCTGGTGGCGATGATAGATGCCCGAGATGCTCATAATCTGATTCTTGTGCCGAGAATCCATGGACACGTCATCAACTTTGGCGATACCACACGGTTGGCGGAGAAGCGTGATATGCTGCTACTCATGTATCGTAGAGTCATGCCCTATAAGGGTTGGAGCGAATATGACACTATCTCGGTGAAATTCAGAGGACAAATAGTGGCCACGCGCCGCGATAAGACCCCCGTGGCTCACAGCGAGGAATTCCTTGAGGATATAGACCTTGAGGAAGCAACTCTCCCCACTGCGGAACAGGCCGTACTCGCCACACGGCCAAATGAGAAACTGAATGTTCCGGCCCCAGATCCGGCCGACACCCCTAACCCATAGAGAAACAGAACAACATGGAAGAGAGATATATAGCCGCCATAGAGATAAGCAGCTCTAAAGTGATCGGCGCGATTGGAAAGACAGATGGTCATGGCCGACTGGATGTAGTGGCCGTACATCGTGAGTCAGGCATAGAAGCCGTGCGCCACGGTGTAATCCAGAATCTGGAAGAGACCTCGATGAGAATAAGCACTACCCTTCACCGGCTTCAGGAACATTCATCCGTCAGGCCGAGAAAGGTGAGCGGTGTCTTCGTAGGTCTTTCGGGACGCTCCATGCGCAGTATAAAGGTGCGTACATCGGTATCGCTTCCGGAGGATTCCGAAATCACGGAAGATGTGCTCGATCGTCTCCGTCGGCAGGCTCTCAATTCCGACATCGACAGCTCGCTTGAAATCATAGATGCAGTGCCACGCAGCTACAAGATCGGCAAACTGGAAACACTTTCACCCAAAGGAGTGATCGGCAACGAAATCTCCGCCATATTCGATCTTATAGTATGCCGTCCGGAGCTTACACGCAATCTAACACGCACAGTGAACGAGAAGCTGAATCTCCGTATAGAAGGGATGATCGTGACGGCATTGGCTACAGGAGCTCTTATCCCGACACGAGAGGAGAAACGTCTGGGATGTATGCTGGTGGACATGGGCGCGGAGACAACCACAGTCTCCATCTACAAGAACGGCAGTCTGCGATACTTAGCCACTCTACCATTAGGGGGACGCAATATCACACGTGATCTCACTACCCTCAATATGCTTGAGGAAAGGGCCGAGGATATCAAGATTACGAGCGCAGTGGCTCTGCCACGACCCACCCCACCTACTGCAATGAAGGGAGGCGTGCCGTTGACAGAAATCGACAATTACGTACAGGCCCGCGCCGGAGAGATTGTGGCCAACATCATGGAGCAGATAGAATACGCCGGTCTCAAGAGCGGAGATCTCCCCGGAGGTATAATCGTTATCGGAGGAGCTTCCCGTCTCAATAAAATGGAACAGCTTCTGCATGACGAGAGCAGTCTGAAGGTGCGTCGTGGCAAACTTCCCGAGTATGTGGAAGTGACCGATGCAAAAGCGCATCAGACGGAGCTGATGGAAGTAGTCAGCATCCTTTACGCCGGTGCCACGCATAGCAATGCCGTATGTCTCGAAATGCCGGTGGAACAAGGTCTCCCCTCCAATGGAGAGGCTCCCGAAGACTCGGAGGACGAATATGAGGACGAACCGAGCCGCCGGAAGGTCCGGAAACAGCGTAATACAGAGAAAGTCGCCTGGTGGAAAGATAAGCTCACCAACTGGTTCAAACCCGGAGAGGATGACTCCGACACACTTGATTGAGCCATTTGCAGAGCCAAAGAAGTAGAAAAAACAGAAACAAGAAGCATCATACCCTCACAAAATTTGAGATTTTGGTTTTAAAATCTTAATTTTGCAGAATATCTGCCCCGGCAGTGAATAATTCACGATAATGGATACCGACAACAACATATACGACATAAACGCCTCCGATGATTTTCTCTCCCGCGAGGAGGCCGCCATCATCAAAGTGATAGGCGTGGGAGGAGGTGGCGGCAATGCCGTCAACTACATGTTCCGGCAGAACATACCCCACGTCAATTTCGTGGTGTGCAACACCGATAAGACGGCGCTCAACATGTCGCCTGTGCCCCACCATCTGCTGTTGGGTCCGAATGTGACGAAAGGTCGCGGAGCGGGCAATGATCCGGCAGTAGGACGTGAATGTGCCGAAGAGAGCGCGGATGATATACGTATGCTTTTCGAGGACCAGACCGAGATGGTATTCATCACAGCCGGTATGGGAGGAGGCACCGGAACAGGAGCAGCTCCCGTAGTGGCACGTCTGGCACGTGAAGCCGGGATGCTTACCATAGGAATCGTCACAGTGCCTTTCCGATTCGAGGGAGAGAAGAAGATTCTAAAGGCAATCGAAGGAGCGAAGGAGATGAAGAAGCATGTGGACTCTCTCCTGATGATCAATAACCAGAACCTTATCGAGCTCTACAAGGACCTCAACTTTTTCAACGCTTTCGGAAAAGCCGATGATACTCTCGCCAATGCGGCCCGCTCCATCGCTGAGATTATCTCGGAAGAGATGTATATAAATGTGGACTTCGAGGATGTGAAGACTACTCTGCGCGACAGCGGTACAGCTATTATTTCAACAGCCTACGGCGAGGGAGAACATCGAATCTCAGATGCTATCCACAATGCTTTGCACTCCCCTCTTCTCAAGCATCATGATATCTATACCTCAAAGCGTCTGCTATTCAAATTCTCCTGTTGGAAAGATAGTCCCAACGCGCTCAGCATGGGTGAAATCGATGAAATTACACAGTTTACCACAAACCTTCCTTCCAGTATCGATGTGAAGTGGGGTGTGGCTGATGATCCATCCATGGGCGACAAGGTGAAGATGACAGTGCTTGCCTCCGGCTTCGATATGACAATTTCAGAAGAAGCCTCATCGGGCCCCATCATCATGGAATCGGGACAAAAGGAGGAGCCTTCAATCTCCCAGACAGACAAGAAGACTCAGGAACAGGAGATAGAAAAAGTGTACGGTAAAGATACCGTAGCTAAATGGCGCAGAGAACAGAATAAAGTGAAATATGCGGTGCTTACCCCCGGACAGTTTGATGATCATGATGTCATCCGCCGTCTGGAGGAGACACCTACCTATAACCGTGATGTCCGCTTCAACGAATCGCTCAGTAGCGGCCGCGATACCCGTCAGCGCCCCTCGGCAACCCAGCCCAGACATGACAACGACCTCGACTCCCAGAGCGATATAATCTCCTTCGATGAGGCCTGACACCCTTTCGCAGAGAGATAAAAATACAAGATAAAGGAAAACAAGATAAGAAGAGATAACATGGAGAAATCCTTCCAGATGGTAGCCAAGACCTACCAGGGACTTGAAGACGTGCTCCGCGACGAGCTTATTGCTCTCGGAGCGGAGAATGTGGAGATGGGCCGACGTATGGTGACCTTCGAAGGCGATAATGAGATGATGTATAAGGCGAATCTGTGCTGCCGCACAGCGCTGCGCATTCTCAAACCTATCGTGAAATTCACCGCTAACGATCCTGACGAGCTTTATGACGCAGTGAGAGACTATGATTGGGAATCGCTACTTGGACTCGATTCTACGTTCGCTATCGACTCCACTGTCAACAGCAATGAATTTCCCCACTCGAAATACGTCACCTATCGTGTGAAGGATGGAATCGTGGACTACTTCAATGATAAATACGGACGCCGACCTTCCATTCGTCTCACGGGGGCAGATCTTATGCTTAATGTGCATATTCTTGATAATCGTGTGACTATCTCACTTGATTCAAGCGGAGAACCACTCTCCCACCGTGGCTACCGTGAGGAGCAGACCGAGGCCCCCATCAGTGAGGTGCTTGCCGCCGGCATTATCATGAAGACCGGATGGCGCGGCGATTGCGACTTTATCGATCCTATGTGCGGATCGGGCACTTTCCTTATCGAGGCTGCCCTTATCGCGGCAAATATCAATCCCGGTATATATCGCAAGAGCTTCGCTTTCGAGAAATGGCCTGATTTTGACCGTGATCTCTTTGAATCAATTTATAACGATGACTCCGAAGAGCGTACTTTCGCATATAAAATTTATGGCGGTGATATAGATCCCGAGGCTGTAGCGATAGCACGCCGCAACATCCATAGCGCTCATGTGGATGATATGATAGAGATTAAATGCCAGTCTGTGACAGAATGGACCGACAATGCCCCTGAGGGTGTGCTCGTCACAAATCCCCCTTACGGCGAGCGTCTGCGTCCGGACGATATCCTGACTCTCTATCGCAACATAGGCTCTACACTGAAGAAATATTTCAAGGGTTGGCATGCATGGGTGCTCGGCAACAAGGATGAGCATTTCACGGCTATCGGACTCAAACCGAGCATGAAACTCCCCGTCCTAAACGGCTCACTTGAGTGTTCTCTGCGAGAATATGTGCTTTTCGATGGCAGCTACAATGATTTCCGCGCTGATGGCGGAAGTGTAGGCCGAGAGGAGAATGTACATAAAGAGGGTCCGAAGAAGGTGCGCCGCATTTCCGACGATGAATGGAAAAAAGAGACCCGTAAATTCGGTTCTGACCGCAAGCATGACCGTAAACATGACCGCCGGCAGGAACGCGAACGAAAAGAATGGGGCTTCTCCGGAAATGATGATTTCAAAGAGAAGGAATTCAAATCTCGCAGTGACCGCAAGGATGGCGGATTCAAACCTCGCGGCGACCGCAAGGATGGCGGATTCAAACCTCGCGGCGACCGCAAGGATAGCGGATTCAAACCTCGCAGCGACCGCAAGGATGGCGGATTCAAACCTCGTAAGAGTGACGAACGTCGTGATTATGGAGTCGTTCGCTCCGTCAGCGACAAAGGTCCTTCACTCCCTCGCGAGAGCGAATACCGCTTCTCCGACAATAAAATGCGCTCGCGCAAGGGTTGGAAGCGAAATGACAGTGTCGCTTCGGAAGAAGATTGAAAAACTGTATAAGAATCGAAAAACTTAAATCTTATACCTACGATGAAAGAGCGAATCAAAATCCTTCTGCTTGGCAAAGGGGGAAGAGAATCCGCCTTGGCACGGAAGATACTTGAGAGCCCACGTACAGAACGCCTTTATATGGCCCCTGCGGCTATCGAGGGAGCTGAGGCGGTGGCAGTGGATCCCCTCAATTTTCAAGGTGTAGCGGATGCCGTGGAGAAGCTCGAAATCGATATGGTGGTGCCGGTAGGAGCCGCCCCAATTGTGGCGGGTATAACCGATTGGCTTGAGGAGACCGGAGTGAAGGTAATCGCACCTTCGGAAGCTTGTGCCCGTCTGGAAGGGAGCAAAGAATTCGCCAAGGAATTCATGGCCGACAATGCGATACCGACCGCTCGCTTCATGACAGTCACGTCCGATACCCTTGAAGAAGGTCTAAGTTTTCTCGATTCCCTGCGTCCTCCCTATGTTCTGAAAGCCGATGGTTTGGCCATGGGAAAAGGCGTTCTGATAATCAACTCTCTGGCCGATGCCAAAGATACACTCACAGACATGATCGAGGGTATGTTTGACGAGGCTTCCGAGACCGTACTTATTGAAGAATATATCGACGGGCGCGAATGCACGGTGACCCTCGCTGTAGATGGCGAGGACTGGCTGATGCTACCCGTGGCTCATGATTATAAAAGGAATCTCTCCGGAAATATCGGTCCGAATACCCCCGGAATGGGATCTGTATCCCCTGTATCTTTCGTCGATGCCGACTTTATGGACAAGGTGAAAAAAAGGGTAATCAGGCCAACCCTACGAGGCCTCAAGGAGGCACAGCTCGATTATCGCGGTTTCCTCTATCTCGGCTTGATGGAACTTGATGGAGAACCGGTATTGGTAGAATATAACGTACGTCTCGGCGACCCCGAGACGCAGGCCATTCTTCCACGTATCAAGGGAGATTTTGTAGACATACTCGAAGGGATAGCCGACCGCACTGTGGGGCTAAAAAAGATCCAGTTCTACCCTATTGCATGTGCTGCCGTAGTATTGACTGCCGAAGGATTTCCGGGCACTGTACGCCGAGGAGACATTGTCACCGGCATTCTTGAAGCTGAAGCAGAAGGATGTAAAGTATATCCGGGGCAACTTTCTTATGACGATAACGGTAAGATATATACCGACGGAGGGCGGGTACTGACTGTCACGGCTACGGCACCCACAATGGCAGAAGCGGCTGCCAAGGCAACCTCAGGAGCTTCAGCAATCGTATTCGACGGAGCATATTTCCGCGATGATATCGGACGCGACGTAGAGGAGGACGCCGCTATCTAACATCTTCATAATGAGACATAAGACCATAGGTAAAGAGGGGCTCGCGCTATGCATGTTGCTGATGGCGGCCATGAGCATCATGGGCTTCCTCTTCATGTTCCCTTCTACTCCAAGTGAAAATTTAGGATTATGTCTCCCCTCTCCCAATATCTGGCCATTAAATCCGTGGACATCCTGGGGGATACAGACCGGTCTGCTTATATCTGTCGCTATCGGGACAATATTTCTTAACAAGCACTATAATTTTGTGAAGAGTCCCGACCCGATAGCGGCAGCGGCTTTTCTCATAATGTCAGGAAGCAACCCATGGCTCACTCATTCACTGGATGCCTCTTCCCTACTGCTTTTGGCCAACATGCTCTGTATATCAGTATTATTTGGATGTTACAGGCAACCGAATTCCACTCAAGAATTCTTTGTAGTGGCCACAATAATATCCTTGGGCAGTATGGTGCAATATGCATTTCTGTTGATGATTCCGGTCTATATTGTGGTGGGAGTTCTTTTGCAGACAATGCATTTCAAAGAAGTCATGGCATTCTGTATGGGGTTGGCAGCTCCATTCTGGGTAGGAATCGGATTAGGACTTCTCCCTCTCGATAGCTTCACATTACCGGAATTCTCTATTTTTTTCGCTCGCCCCGTAGGGAAGGATCTTTTTGTACTTCTCATCAATATCGGTCTGACCATGCTCTTTTCGCTTATAATCGGGCTAAACGCACTGGTCAAGCTCTATGCAGGCAATTCGCGTATTCTCATCCTCAACAATATCATAGCAGTGCTCGGATTGGCAAGCTGTATCGGAATCATTGTCGATTTCAATAATATGACAGCTTATCTGGGCACCTTCTACTTTGCGGCCGCCTTCCAGATCGCCAATCTTTTCACACTATGGCATCTACCACGCAGCAAAGTGGTATTATCCATCATAATAATCGCTTACACGTCTCTCTTCGGAGCGACCTTTTTGATATGAACGCACAATCACAAACCACCAACGAGAGGCCGATAATCGTAGCCGACCGTCATATTCCGTACCTTCAAGGGAGATTGGAACCCTTTGCGGAAGTAAGATACATAGATCAGGATGATTTTACCCCCGAGGCCGTGGCCGATGCGGACGTAGTGCTCGTGCGCACACGCACACGCTGCGGCAGATCTTTACTTGAAGGAAGCCGATGTCAATTGGCTGCCACGGCCACAATCGGCCTTGATCATTTCGACCTCCCTTGGCTTCGTGAGGCCGGAATAGAAGCATCGAATGCACCGGGATGCAACGCGCCCGGAGTGGCCCAATATGTATGGGGAGCGATTCTTGACCATTTCGGGAACGTCGAAGGACTTAAGGTAGGTGTTGTGGGGAAAGGAAACGTAGGATCAATAGTGACGGATTGGGGACGAAAACTCGGCGCGGAAGTACTCGTCTGCGACCCCCCTCGACAGGAAGCAGGATTTACCGACGAGGAATATCTTTCGCTTGACAAGCTTATGGCTGAATGTGATGTCGTTACTTTCCACACACCCTTTGAACGCGCAGGCAACCATCCGACATTCCATCTCGCAAATGCCGAAAACATGGCAAAAATGCGCCGTGACTCGCTGCTTATCAATGCGGCACGCGGAGGAGTGGTGGATAATGCGGCCCTAAAAGAGTTGCTTAGAGAGGGGAGGATAAAAGCCGTAATAGACACTTGGGAAAACGAACCGAATCTCGACCGCGAACTACTTCCGCTCGTAGAGGCCGGAACTCCTCATATCGCTGGTTATTCGCTTGAGGGGAAGCAGCGTGCCACACGTATGATTCTGGAGACAGTAGGGCGTCATTTCGGTTGGAATCCGAATCTTTCGGGTCTTGAACCGAATTATGTGGCTCCGCTCTCCATCTCCCCTGAAGAAATCACCGACAGTTATATCCCCCGTAATGATAATTATCTGCTACAAGGAGATTTTAAAAATTTCGATACGCTTAGAGCGGAATATGTGACACGCCCGGAACCTCGCTTCCGCGATATGCCCGTGAAAGAGTAATGGCCAAGAAGAAAGAGAAATATTATGTAGTCTGGGTGGGACGCCAACCGGGAGTATATGACGACTATGATGATGCCATGGAGCAGGTATACGGTTTTCCCGGGGCTAAATTCAAAAGTTTCAATTCTCCTGAGGAAGCCACAGAGGCATATCGTCTCGGCACACACGAAAGCGACTCTATGGATTTAGGACGGCTTTTGGCCGGAGCCACCGTCAATAAGAAAACGGGAGCCGGAAAAAAGGGGAGTGCCGCCATCGATTGGAGGAACTTTCCTGAAATCGACCGTACGGCATGGGCCGTGGATGCCTCCTGTCTCGGAAATCCGGGAAGAATGGAATATCGCGGAGTGGAGCTTGCCTCTGGCAAGGAGCTTTTCCGAGTGGGGCCATTTGAGGATGCCACCAACAATATCGGGGAATTTCTGGCAATCGTGCATGCCATGGCTCTTATGGAACAAAGAGGGGAGACCCATCTGATCTATTCCGACTCAGTGTCGGGCATGGCATGGGCGCGAAGAAAAAAAATCAATACCCAACTGCAACACACAGACCGTAACGAGAAGGTATTTCAGCTTATGGCGCGGGGGATAGCGTGGCTGCTGAAGCATAAGGTGACGCCAAAGGTTATGAAATGGCAGACAGAACTCTGGGGAGAGATTCCGGCTGATTTCGGACGTAAATGAGACCATGTGCGGAGCCTATAATTGAAGTATTCTCGTATGTTTTTGGATTCGATAAGAGAGGATTTAGGGAGGCGTATCATCGCTACGGGAGCCGCCGCGTGGGGTTACGCACCGGCAGAGAAAGTGCCGCAAGGCGTATCCGACTCTTATAATGCGTGGCTGAAGGCAGGATTCAACGCAGGTATGGAATACATGGAGCGATACATGGAAGTAAGGGATGATCCGCATCTGCTACTTGAAGGAGCGCAAAGTGTGATAAGCATAGCGTACAGCTACCGTCAGACTGAATATAAGCCCGCCTTAGCCGCTTATGCCTATGGATTGGACTATCATGACGTATTGCGGGCGAAACTGCGGGAAATTGCAGATTTCCTTGCCAAAGAGTACGGAGCGCAGTCAAGGATATGTATCGACTCGGCGCCTATACATGAGCGCTATTGGGGAGTGAGATGTGGATTGGGATCACTATGTGCCAATGGAGCATTATATGTACCCGGTATAGGAAGCGACGTATTTTTGGCTGAGATAATCACAACACTTCCCTGTGAAGATACATCCGCGGCACGTATAAATAACATTGATTCAACACCGAAGCGGGGAAATAGTATAGGAAAGGGGAGTGGTGGATCGGACAACAGTGTATCCAAGCCAATGTGCACCGACTGCGGAAAATGCAAATCAGTATGCCCGGGCAACGCCATACTCTGCGGAGGACATATAGATGCCCGAAAATGTGTGAATTATCTCACGATAGAGCATCGCGGGGAATGGAATGAAGAGCAAAAGAAAGTGATGGAGGAATCAGGGCCGACAATAATGGGATGCGATCGCTGTCTGAGAGTCTGTCCGCTCAATCATGGTGCTGCTCCGGCTATATTACCGGAATTCCGACTGCGCGACAACCTCCGGACTATTACCAAGGCAGATATTGCCACCATGTCTCAAGCCGATTTCAGCCGCCTCTTTAAGGGAAGTCCTGTAAAACGCGCCAAACTCGCAGGCGTACGTCGCAATCTGGGTCTCTGCCAGGAAGCGAAAGATACGTGAGAAATCAGAAAAGCTTGCCGTAATTACCTCGGTCGAGGTTACGATAGTTGATCGCTTCGGCTATATGTCGGGAAAGTACTATGGGAGAGGCGTCAAGGTCGGCTATTGTACGCGCCACACGTAATATACGATCGAAAGCTCGAGCTGACATATTTAGACGCATCATGCGCTCTTTGAGTTTCTCAAGGCCTTCAGCATCGGGCCAAGCATAGCGGCGAAGGAGACGCGAATTCATCTGTGCGTTGCAATGAATGCCCTTTTCAGCCTTATATCTTTCTTGCTGCATCTCACGAGCTCTCATCACACGGGTACGGATATCTTCGCTCCGCTCGGACTCTGCGGTGCTTGCCATATCATCAAACTCCACAGGCTGAATCTCTACCTGAATATCAATACGGTCGAGCAACGGTCCTGATATACGATTCATATAGCGTGCCACGGCTCCGGGTTGACATGTGCAGGCACGCGTAGGATGTCCATAATATCCGCACGGACAAGGATTCATCGAAGCCACCAGCATAAACGAGGCTGGATAATCTACCGTATATTTGGCCCTTGCAATAGTAATGACCCGATCCTCTATCGGTTGTCTCAGCACTTCCAAAACGGGGCGGGAAAATTCAGGAAATTCATCGAGGAATAAAACTCCGTTATGAGCAAGCGAAATCTCTCCCGGCATAGGATTCACACCGCCCCCCACGAGCGCAACGGGAGAGACCGTGTGGTGTGGAGTACGGAAAGGGCGACGAGTCATCAGCATCGAGCCGCGGTTGAGCTTTCCGGCTACGGAATGAATCTTGGTGGTCTCGAGCGCTTCTGCCATACTTAATGGCGGAAGAATGGAGGGGAGACGCTTCGCCATCATGGATTTTCCTGCTCCGGGAGGGCCGATAAGAAGGATATTATGTCCCCCCGCACAAGCCACTTCAAAAGCCCGCTTCACAGATTCTTGTCCTTTTACTTCAGAGAAATCGAAATCAAAATTCCCGGCATCGGCGGCAAAGAGCGCACGGGTGTCAATTCGTGTAGGATTTAGCCCGCACTGTGGGTCGCAAAGCACGCCAATAGCTTCAGTGAGCGTACGCACACCATACACATCCACTCTATTCACGACAGCCGCCTCCGTGACATTGGCTTCCGGCACAATAAGCTTTTTTATTCCCATCTCCCGAGCCTTTATAGCCATAGGCAAGACACCTTTGACGGGGAGCACAGTGCCATCGAGGGAGAGTTCTCCCATAAGCATACACCCTTCCACTGCATCCAACGGTATATTCTCATTGGAAGTGAGCACTCCGATCGCCATCGGAAGATCGAAATAGGCTCCCTCCTTTTTAACATCGGCAGGAGCGAGATTGATGACTATTCTTTTACGGGGAAACTGAATGCCGCTATGATTGATAGCCGAGACCATACGCTGATAGCTCTCCTTCACGGCAGTGTCGGCCATACCGACGATAGTGAAAGTGGCCCCCTTCTCCACGAGGGTCTCGATAGTGACAGGATAGGCCTCTATCCCTTGTATAGCTGCGGTAAAAACTTTAGAGAGCATATTTGAAAGAATGAGAGCAGGCTATTTGAGATTATTATCAAGAATTTATTTTTTCATCCCGGAGCGGAATTTTTTCTCCGCTTCTTCAGCGTCATCGCCGCGATATATGATTTTCCCTTTTCCGTCGGCCACTATCCACCAAGGTGTACGTTTTACACCCATATCCATCACCTGAAGATCCGCCTCTCCTTTCGGAATCCATCCTCTTACAGTATGCTTCAGAGAATCTGAGGGGAGGGGCATACGCCAGGCCACGGAATCATAATCAAGACAGATATCCGCTATGAGACGTCCCGCTGAATCAGGATATTCGGATGCGAGTGTACGGAGTCTGCGCATCATCTCTTTACGATGTTGCATGGAATTATGCCAAAAAAGGATAATGGAAGCGCCCTGAGCCGCAGGACGAAGAGTATCGGCATATTCCTTTGCGGCAACTGTGCGAAGCGTGATTTCCGGAAGCGATGATGAGGCGGAAGCAAGATCAGCGGAGACCATATCGGCTCTGGCTATGAGATCTATGGTCTCCGGTGTGCGCACCTTATCCGAGAGAGTGTCCCAAAGCTCCGAGAATTCTTTCTCCCCGACACGTCGGTCATAACTTGTAAGAAGTATTAGAGTGGCCGTCTTCTCATCAGGATGAGCCTTGACATAAGAAGCCACGGCCGCATTAATCTTCTTCGCATCGCCGGAGCGCAAGGCATCCAGATTCGCAAGGCGCCATTCGCTCCATTTCTCCGATATGGAATTTCCCCTCACCCTCCATGAGAGCGGATCGGAGGAATCGGAAGTAATCTCCATTTTATCGCCACGTTCGGCATAGAATGCGATAACAGGGGTATTGGCACTTGTCATCACATATACCACAGCCGGATTGACGGCCGGGAATTGGGCCGAACCCTTTCCACCATGTACGGGAACGACAGTTTCCATAAGACGCCCTCCCTTCTTGTCAGAAGCGTAGAAAAGCAACCGTACTGCCGTATCAGTGTTTCCGGGCAGAGAAATCTCCACAGAGAAATGTTTGCTCGCGCAAGCTCCGAGAAACAGTAAGATTACAAGCCAAGGGAAGATTAATACAGAGAGTCGCCTCGGCAACGGATTTCTAAAAGGGGGAGAATAGAAGAATCGGAGCATGGTATGAATAAGAGAAATCAGTGGGTGGTGGTAATATGGAAACAGCCTGTCTTACGTTCAAACTTCACCATGCATGCCTGTTCGTTGCGCAAGTCGAAAAGCACTTCGGCAAGAAGATTCTTGAGGTCTTCCTCGTTGATGGTTCTTGTGGAATCGGAACAGGCGAATTTTACGTAGGAGAGGTCGAAGGTAGTGCCGAACTGATGAGTGGAACTGTCAGTAGCATTCACATTTACGCGGCGCAGACGCTTCACTGTGGCCGGAGTTCGCAGAAGGCTTGTCACCTTAATCCGGTAGCCGTCAGCACCACGCGAACCGAGGGAATCAATAAAATTGGCACCGATACGCTTCAGCAGACGGGCAGCCTCAGGCACCAGGAAGGGCAATGAATGAGTGAGACTGTCAACAAGATAATACTCATTGCTGACTATATGCACCATAGGGCGCGTTGTGTGATAAGCATCGGCAAGGGTATGTATGGGACGTATCCCGATAGCCTCGGCAAATACATATTGGGCATAGTTGCTGTCATTGAAAACCTCCGCAAGACGTCCGACACTGTTTATATGCAGACGATCATGATAACGCGGGCCCTGCTTGATCGTATATTTCTTCATAATATCCGACACCGCCGGGATATCGGCAGGGGAGGAAGAACTTTCGTCCACGGTCGTTGCCGGGGCTACAGCTCCGGCAGCGAGAGAGTCGAATTCCGAAGTATCCTCACCACCCGAGCATGCGGCGAGTGCCATAAAAACTGCCGCCAACGGAAGAATGAGACGGCAAGGGTTGAGCCGAAAGGAGTGTAATATGTTTCGTATTGTCCTGTAGTGCATGGTTGTCATATAACGTTAGGACCTTACGGTCCCCAATATAAGTGCAAAATTACTCATAATAGCTTATTAATGCAAAAAAGATTTGCATGGGAGAGAAAGATTTAGTAAGTTTGCCGAAGTTACCACATTAGAAAACCATATTAATACAAAAAGAATATGACCGAACTCCCGGCACTTCCCTCCGCTTATATACATTCGCCGAAGAAGCGCGTTCTCTTCGTATGCCTCGGCAATATCTGTCGCTCTCCAGCAGCAGAAGAGGTGACACGACAGATATTGAAAGAGCGTGGATTGGATAATCAGTTTGTACTTGATTCGGCAGGGCTTTACGGCGGTCATGTCGGGGAATTACCTGACAGCCGCATGCGCGCCCATGCTTCGCGCCGCGGATATAGCCTCACTCACAGAAGTCGTCCCATACGTCGATCAGATTTCTCGGATTTTGATCTTATCGTGGGGATGGATGCGAGCAATCTCTCGCGTCTGCGAGCTTTTGCCGCCACTCCGGAAGAGGAGGCAAAGATTGTGAGTATGGCTGATTTCTGCCGCCAACATCCCGGATGGGATCATATCCCGGACCCATATTACGAAGGGGCTCAGGGATTCGAACTTGTGCTTGATTTGCTTGAGGATGCTTGCAATGGACTAGTGGATGCAAGTATATAAAGTGATGGCAAATATATAAATTGGAATAGATATGAAAAGACTTATCATTATTTTAGGCATCCTTATGGCTGCCACTGTCTCTACCTTTGCTTTGGAAACTCCTCAGTATCCCGGAGGTGATGAGGCCCTTGAAAAATATATCGCCACAAATCTGAAATATCCTACTCAGGCCCGAGAGAACGGAATAGAGGGAGTGGTGACCGTCTGTTTTATTGTCAATACCGATGGAAAATTGTCTGATATAAAAATAGAGCACATGGTAGACCCTGATCTTGAGGAGGAGGCACTGCGTCTCGTGAAGGGTATGCCGGCATGGACTCCGGCCGACAAGGGAGGGAATGCAGTGGTAGCTCCCGGTAAGGTGTCTGTGACATTTTCTCTTGAATAACCGGAGTTGAGACTGAGGGCGACCGGAAGCCCGCTCACATGACCGATTCAAATTGTGACGCTTTAGTTTAGAAGAAATAAGAATTGGTGAAAATAGGAATTGAATTCCTATTTTCACCAATTCTTATTTCTCATTATTCTGAAAACAGGCTTTTTCAGAGAGCTGCCGGAGTATCCTGAGATTCGTAATTATTCTTACCGGAACCGGGAAGAGAATTATCAAGAGAGCCGGTTGTAATCCGGATTGAGATGATATCGGATGGGATAAGATGCATCTGGGTGCATTTTCGGCCAAATAGAGAATAAGCTGAGGTGATGAATAGCGTTGTCTCTCCCTCTTTCATAGAAAGGAGAGCCTCATTGATCAAGGCATTCGTATAAGGGCTACCCACTTTCGTCTCTTTAGGGATGGGCACTGCAATATCATGACCTTTGCAACTCACCTTCATATCTACGTTCACCCGATCTCCATCTTTGAGAATATTGCCTGAACCCTCACTCTCAAGTTTGCGATAGAGCAGAGTGTGCACTTTCTGCATATTCTGTGATTTCGCAGCTTCGGCGAGAGCCTGTTCGGAGGCAGTGCGATCGGAAGAATCTTTCTGATTGCTCAGACGTGTGAGAATCTCATAGAAATGCATGCTGATATCCTCTTCATCCTCGATGGAATCCTCATTAAGACTATAGCGAAGGCTCTCCATAATTATTTCCGGATTGAGTTCCACGCCATAGTCTTGTCGGAACTGTTGGATATTGCGGGCGATTTCCAATCCCGCTATAAGACCGGCATTGTAATGTTCGTCGTTGCCTATGCCTTTAAGTCCTGCTTCAATACCCCGGAGGTAGCTTTCGCGGCCCTGCTCACTGATCAAGGTAGAATCGGAGGCTGACTCATCCCAAAAATGCACGGCGTGTAATTGTCCATAATAATAAAGAAGGGAGTCGCCGGATGTAGCATCGGATATCTCATCAAGAGATTTACCGACACCTGTGCCTCCGCAGGAGCACATCATGGCCGCGAGAGCAGTGGATGCGGCCGCTATTCGAAGGAAGATAGAATTCATACGATTATAAACGTAGAAATGAAAATAGAATCGTTAAGCGTATTTATCGTTTAGGCAGAATTATTTCCTAAGCATCTGTTCAAGAATAATTATTGCGGCATATCCTTTACAATATGGAATCCGCAGGAATCTCTTTAGACGGAGATTGTGTGGCCGAGTCGGACGTGGCAGAGATATAGACCTCCACAGTATCACCTGAAGGCTCCATATTTTCGGAAGTACGGCCCTTACAGCCCCACAGCGAAGTAGCGGCGAGGAGTGAAACTCCCGCCACAGTCGCTGATTTTACGGTAAGTCTCATTACTTGCCTACCTTGATAAGTTCCACTTCAAAGATAAGAGGCTCGTTAGGACCGATTGGGCCACCGGGAGTGCCGGTCTCTCCATACGCGAGGTCGGAAGGGATATAGAATACAGTCTTTCCACCTTCTTTCATAAGTTGCAGACCTTCGGTCCAACCCTTGATCACGCGATTGAGAGGGAATGTGGCGGGTTCGCCGCGCTCCACGCTGCTGTCAAATACTTCCCCGTTGGTAAGACGGCCGGTGTAATGCACAGTCACCTCATCAGTAGCTCCGGGAGTGGCTCCTGTGCCCTCTTTCACTACAAGATATTTGAGACCGGAGGGAGTAGTGGTCCATACAGTGTCAGAAGCTTCCGGAGCAAGTTGCTTGCGGGTGTTGAGGAGGACCTCGTCGATAGAGAGAGAAGCCTCCTCGGCGGGCACTTCAACAACTTCAGCTACAGAGTCGGACTCTTCTGCCTTCTTATCACTGCTACAAGAGGATACGGCTACCGCACCGACTCCCAAAAACAAAGCTGCTAAAAGAATATTCTTTTTCATATCGTGATGTATATACGTATCATGCCGCCGATGGAGAGAATACTCTCCACCGCCGGCTGATGTAATACTGTTTTTTAGTTCTTCCGATTATTTCTTGATAACTTTGATAAGTTCTACCTCAAAGATAAGTGTAGAGTGGGGAGGAATAGCTCCCGGCACACCCTGCGGACCATAAGCAAGATCCGAGGGAATGAAGAATACGTACTTACCACCCTCTTTCATAAGCTGAACACCCTCGGTCCATCCGGGGATAACACGATTGAGAGGGAAAGTAGCGGGTTCACCGCGATTTACACTGCTGTCGAATACAGTGCCGTCAAGCAGACGTCCGGTATAATGGACAGTCACTTCGTCCTCGGCTGTAGGCTGAGCGCCTTCACCCTCTTTCTCCACAACATACTGCAGACCGGAAGCAGTCACCTTCACACCCTCTTTCTGGGCGTTCTCCTCAAGGAATTTGCTACCGGCGGCACGGGCTGCTTCCACGGCTTTCTTCTCAAGGTCGGAAAGATAATCGTTGATAAGCTTCTGAGCCTCCTCTACAGGCATTTCAGGTGTGCCTCCGTCGAAAGCTACCTTCACACCATCCTGAAAACTCTTGGAGTCGATCTCTTTAACTCCCATACCTTTAAGCTGCTGACCCATGGCCAGACCCCATGCATAACTTAATTTATCCATAATTTCTTTTCTATTGTCTTTATTCATTTTAAGGGTTATAGGGCTTTGTCAGCCCTTTCTGTCATTATAACGCCCGGGGAGATGTTAAAGTTGTCACACGACAACCCTCTCCGCACCGCGAAATTAACAAAAAAATGTTAATCTTGCAAGCCAACATCAGTGTATTATTATTAATTTGCGTCTTACTACCAATATCTATAGGGCAAGAATTTGGCAGTTAGAAGAATTGGAGGTAATTTTGCAGTTGTTTTTTTAGTTGACAGAGGCGGTCAGCCCCATTCCTCCGTACAAATCAACGAATTCATACAAAATCCATTGTATGCTTTCAGAAGGGACGGAGAGGGTTCCATGACGGCTTCATAATTATTTTATATCAGATGAGCGATTATAAAATTATAGACGGCAAAGCTACTGCTGCCTCCATCAAGGCTGAGATAGCCGAAGAGGTGGCGCACATGAAGGCAGCCGGTGAGCGTGCTCCCCATCTGGCCGCCATATTGGTGGGTCATGATGGAGGAAGTGAGACTTATGTCAAAAATAAGGTGTTGGCATGCGAAGCGTGCGGCTTCGAGAGTTCCCTTATACGGTTTGAAGAGAATGTGACCGAAGAGGAACTTCTCGCCACAATCGAGCGTCTCAACAATGATCCGGCAGTAGACGGATTCATCTTGCAACTTCCTTTGCCTAAACATATTGATGAACAGAAGATGACCATGGCTATCGACTGGCGTAAAGATGTCGATGGCTTCCATCCCATAAACGTCGGACGTATGTCAATCGGTCTGCCCTGCTTCGAAAGCGCGACTCCGGCAGGAATAATCGAGCTCCTTTCACGCTATGGCATAGAAACAAAAGGGAAACATGCAGTAGTGCTCGGTCGTAGCAATATTGTTGGCAAACCTGTGGCCACTCTTCTTCTTCAGAAAAACCAACCCGGCGATTGCACAGTGACTGTATGCCACTCCGCCACACAGAATATCAAAGATATCTGCCGTCAAGCTGATATCCTGATAGCAGCACTTGGTCATCCCGGTTTCGTGACAGCCGATATGGTGAAGCCCGGAGCCGTGGTGATTGACGTGGGTACCACCCGTGTGCCCGATGCAACACGTAAGAGCGGCTTCCGTCTGAGCGGCGATGTGGATTTTGAAAATGTGGCTCCTTTATGTAGCTACATTACTCCGGTGCCCGGAGGGGTAGGTCCCATGACCATCTGCTCATTGATGAAGAACACCCTTCTCGCAAGAAAGGGATTCTGAAACAGCATATTGAGATCTGATCTACAAGATAACAATACCACATTATAAAAATAGAGCTGCCGAAATTCGGCAGCTCTATTTTTATAAGATATCAGATAGATGCGATTACTCTAATCAGTATTATCGCTTTTCAAGACGAACTTTACCTTTGAGCACAGGCACGCGACCTACCGTGTTGCCCAATTTCACACCAAGCTTACGACCGAGAATACCGCCTGCCGATACTACAGCAGGAGCCACTTCTGCATTGTTGACAGTAGCGGATACATTGGCCGGAGTTGTATAGCGCATAGTGTTTACCTTACCCCATTTGCCATCGGCGTTCTTACCGGCAGCCATAATCACAACCTCAGTGTTGGGATTGATCTGATAATCGGTAGTGATATTGCCATACTGGAACCAGTGGGCCATTGCTGCCGGGGGATCCTGACAGAGATCTTCGTTGTATCCCTCAGGGTCCTGGTCATAGTTGGTGGCATACTGTACGCTGATACGGTAAGCACCGGTCTGATCGTTGGGAGAATAAGAGATGAAGAGACTCGGTTTCTGTTCGTTGTCCCAATTGGCATAACGATAACCATCCACCTTGATATTTACGAAAGCATCGCCCGAACCACCCATCTTGGCGGTAGAGCCGTAGAAAATCTGAAGATTGGCGTCATTCTCATTGGCATCGCAGGAGAGCACATACACCTCATATTCCTTGTTGGGCTCAAGGTCTTTCCATGTATGTTCCTCATATTCATCATGCGCTACGTAAGCACCCCATGCTTTCACCATATCGCCTACGTTGGCGAAACCAAACATACCGGCAAACTGCTCATACTGCTCCTGAAGCGTACCTTTGTCGCCGAGTACCATATAGTAGCCGTTAACATCCTTATTGGGAGTGAAAGCGAAGGTGAGAGTGGACTGAGTGGCGTTGAGAAGTTTGCATTCCACACTCGGAGCACCATTGATATTGGCCTTGGGAGTCGTAAAGAACGCCATGCGCACGTCACATTCAGTGCCGAGCTGGTCGTAGGAAGCTGTCACCACGGCATACTCCGTATTGGATTTCAAATCGTCAAGACCGGAAAGAGTGCCTTTGGAGAAATTTTCAT
Organism: Bacteroides sp.; assembly: GCA_014801225.1. GTDB lineage: Bacteria > Bacteroidota > Bacteroidia > Bacteroidales > Muribaculaceae > Lepagella. The sequence goes on along the minus strand of JAAVEO010000009.1, from coordinate 183,187 downwards.
TATATGAACCGGCACCCGACTGATTGAGATAGGAGAAGAGACCGGCAGGATTGCTCTGGAACTGACGCGCGAGCACTGCGGGCATCACATCAAGCAGATAGGAGGAACAAGTGGGCGACATAGTGGCGCTCACCTCCATTGTGCTTCCGTTGATAGCACCAAGCTGGAGTTCGGTATAGGCGTTCTCCATTTCGCGGAATTCGATAGCTTCCACACGTCCGATCATAAACGACTTGAAGCTTTCGTCGGGCGACACGACAAGCAGACGATTAGGGTCGGAACCTTGTGCGCCGGCCACGAATGAGCCGAGCAAAAGCGCGGCAGAGAGTAAAATATTTCTCATTTTTTGATAAATTTCAATGTTGAATTATTGATACGCAGGATATATACTCCTGTAGGAAGATGGCTGACATTGATATCCTCGCCTTTCCAATTCTCTACAGGCAGAGCCTCACGTCCGGCAATGCTGTAGATAGAAACGACAGCCGGCTTGGAGCCGTCATATCCTTCCACTGAAAGGATAGCCTCCACTGGATTTGAACGCAGACGGAGCGATGTCGCTTCTTTGCTTACGCCTTCCACCCCGGTCCATTTCCCCTCAAAAGTGATGCGCTTCACATCGGCCACATTAATTCGGCCGGGAGCACTTCCGCAATTTGAAAAGTCGAATGCCGGTTCTCCGCCGAATACGAGTCTCGACCCGTCGAGGAGATTCACGACCGTAGCTTCTCGACTGTCATCGAAATAGGTTACGGTCATTGTGGTGTTAGCGGAAGCCGAAGCGGCCGCTACGATCGCCATCCATGCCAATGCTGTTTTAGCTTTGATGATGTTCATGGTGGTTTTTATGTTAATTGATTTGAGATTTGATAATTTCAAGTTTATACGAAATCCTCGCCGAAGCGGGATTTCACATCATTCACCATCTGGCGCAGACGCTGTTCCTCATCCAAAGGGCAGATGAGAAGAGCGTTGCCATTATCGGCCACGATGAAATTCTCCAACCCCGAGGCCACTACCACCTTATCCCCGCTCACAGCGAATATTGAGCCGGAGCAATTACGGGTAAGCAGGCGGGAATTGCGAGTCACATTGCCGGAAGTGTCACGTGGAGAAGTGTCGTAGAGAGCTTTCCAGCTTCCGAGGTCACTCCATCCGAATTCCACTGTCTTCATAAAGACATTGTCGGCCTTCTCCATGATTGCATAGTCGATAGAGATGGATGGGGCGCAAGGGAAAGTATTGTCAATGAATGAAATCTCTTCCGGGGTGTTGTAGATTGTATCTCCGGCATCGAAAAGTGCAGCCGTCTCCGGAGCATACTTTCTAAATGCTTTCAATATGGAATCCGCCTTCCATAGGAACATGCCGGAATTCCAGAAAAACTCCCCGCTTTCAAGGAATATCCGGGCCATGGTCTCATCGGGCTTCTCTGTGAATGATTTCACCTTGAAGAGCTTGGAGTCGGAGCTTTCCTCAGCACATTCGCCAAGCTGGATATATCCATAGCCGGTATGGGGAGAGGTAGGTACAATACCGAGAGTCAGCAATCGGTCTCCCTCCTCCACAAACTCGAAACCTTCGCGTATTGCCTCGCGGAATTCATCCTCGCGCAGGATAAGATGGTCACTGGGAAGAGTGACGATAGAGGCTTCAGGATCAATGGCATGGATATGATGAGCGGCCCAGCAGATGCAGGGAGAGGTGTTGCGTCGTGCCGGTTCACAGAGGATATTCTCAGATGCGAGTTCCGGAAGTTGCTCTGCCACAAGAGAAGCATACTGTCGGTTGGTAACAACAACCGTACGCTCCGGAGGCACAACATCACGGATACGGTCGGCCGTCATCTGCAGCAGAGTACGCCCTGTGCCGAAGAAATCGAGAAATTGTTTCGGCATCTCTGTACGGGAAAGAGGCCAGAATCGACTACCGACACCGCCGCACATTATCACACAATATCTATGAGAGTTCATGATACTTAGGGGATTTTCAAGGTGATGAATACACCAATGTTATAACTTGGACTCAGACTTCTTCCGCAGGTTTGAATTGATGCTTCACGCCCTCCACTACATTAAGCATGAAATCACCCAACTTCTCGGCCTCGCCGATGAGGTCCATGAAGAAGATACCTTCCTGATAGCCGTAAGTCTTATTATTGATATTGAAAATATTTGCGTCACGGAGCTGATTGCGGAGATTGTTGATCTCACGTTCCTTATTATATGCAGTGATGATTAGCGAATCCTCGGGAGTCTCCATCTCCTTAAGTATAGCAAGCATATTTGACATCGCAGCTTCCACAAGGTCGAACATAGTGTCGATTTCTTTCATCACACCCTCCGGAAATTCCACATGATTCTGATTCTTACGGCGTAGGGTCTTGGCCACATTATAGCAGCTATCGGCTATTGACTCCACTTCAGAGATAATACGTAGCATACCGGAGATACGCATCTTGCCTTCAGGAGAAAGGCGCCCTTCAGCCACCTTGTTGAGATATTTTCCTATCTCGATTTCCATACGGTCGGAAATCTCTTCATATTTCTCCAGACGATTGAAAGTATTATCGTATTCCTGAGTGGAGGGATCACGATGAATAAGGTCGCGTGCCATAGCGAGCATACGCTGCACTCTCTCTCCGAAAACGTATATCTCCTTCTGAGCCTGTGCAATATTCAACTCGGAAGCTGAGAGCATGCCACGTCCGATGAATTTGAGAGAGAATTCTTCCTCTTCATCCTTATGGCGGGTAGGCATCAACCAGCATACGGCCTTCACATAAGTATTCGTAAACCATATCATTACCAAAAGGTTGCAGGCATTGAATACAGTGGGGAACATTGCAAGTCCGAACGCCACGGCACTCTGAGCTTTGGCAGTAAGCCCACCGCTCTGATCAAGAAGTGTGGAATCGCCCATTGCCGCTTCCCGGGCAGCAGATATGTCGAGAGGATTCACTCCGATGCAGGCTTTCGTTATTTCTCCTACAAGCTCATTGAAAGGATGAAATATACAAAGCACTATTATTGAGCCTATGACATTGAAAAGCACATGCCCCATAGCTGTGCGCCGTGCGGCCAGATTGCCGGAAAGGGAAGCAAGAATAGGAGTGATCGTGGTACCGATGTTACCGCCCAAGATTATGGCACACCCGAGTTCGAATGAGATCCATCCCTGTCCGCACATGATGAGTGTGATTGCGAACGTGGCTGCCGAACTCTGTACCACCATGGTCAGCACGATACCGATAAAGAAGAAAATGAGCAACGAGGCGACACCCATAGAGGTATATTCCGTCACGAAACTCAGCATCTCAGGATTCTCCTGTAGGTTCGGCACATATTTACTGATAAGGTCAAGACCCATGAAGAGGAAGCAGAAGCCTATCAAAAACTCTCCCGTGGATTTATACGCGCTCTTCTTCATGAAAAGCATCGGCACACCTATGGCCAGCAAGAGGATGCTATAGTCGGATATATTTATCTCGAAGGAGAAGGCAGAGATAATCCAGGTGGTGACCGTTGTGCCGACATTGGCACCGAATATGACAGCCATTGACTGGGCCATCGACATAAGGCCCGCATTAACAAAACTCACCACCATCACCGTGCTCGCACTGGAGCTCTGGATGAGGGCGGTGATAATAATACCGGTAAGGACTCCCGTCACACGGTTTTTAGTCATTATGCCCAAAATATTGCGCAGACGGTCGCCTGCCACTTTCTGCAGGCCTTCGCTCATAACCTTCATACCATAGAGAAAAAGCCCTACGGCGCCAAGCAGGCTGAGAAAATCGATTACTGAGTAATTCATCGGTCAAAAAATACGAATAATCTGTTGTACCGCCACCTTCGGGAAGGAGGTGGGTATTCATTGAAAATTGTCTAATCTTAAGGTAAAACAAGTTTAGGCAACTTCATTTCGCAAAGTTATATAAAAAAATCGGAAATCCCAATCCATAGTGGGGGAGTAAAGATAAAAATATAAAATGAGGACCCGTGAAGTTGTGCATCTCGCGGGAATGTCTTAAATTTGCCGATTATGGAGACAAGTATACTATTCCCCACCGATCATGATGTCCTCTCAGAGAGCGATCGCGGGGGCATGCATCCTTTCAGCGCATTCAATTCCGATACATTCCGCCGTCGCGATCTGGCTATCATTGTAGCCGCAGCCGATTCCGACGGTGCCATCGGCATAAAAGGGGATATGATATGGCATCTTCCCGCCGATCTACGTCATTTCAAGACCCTTACAATGGGACACGCCGTGATAATGGGACGCCTCACATGGGAATCGCTTCCTAAAGGAGCGTTGCCGGGACGCAGAAATATTATAGTAAGTCGTGACCCGGATTTCTCCGCCGAGGGGGCCGAATCAGCCGGATCGCTTGAGGCGGCGGTTGCCCTCTGTGAGAACGATCCTATGCCCTTTATAATAGGGGGAGGACAGATATATCAAATGGCTATGCCTTTCGCTTCCCATCTGTATCTCACACGCATCATGGCGGAAGCTCCCGAAGCCGACACTTTCTTCCCCATGCCATCGGAAGAGGAATGGAAACTTGTGGAGGAGAGTGAGCCGGAAGTGTCCAAGGAAGGAGTGGAATATAAGTTTCAGACTTACAAACGGCGTTAAGTCCTTTTCATGCTTATAGATAATTATAGGCCGAAAGTAGCCGTCATCAACCGCAGCGATACAACAGGAGGTGCCGCCGTAGTGAGCTTACGTCTCACTGAGGGTCTACGCACATTGGGGGCTGACGCAAGAATGGTGGTAGTGGAGAAACTTACCGATCGGCCTTATGTCGAGCTTGCCGCCTCCTCCCGACGCACCAAACTTCCATTCCTCACCGAGAGATTACGCATATTCGCCGCCAACGGCTTCAATCGCAAGACCCTTTTCAAAATAGACACCGCCTCCGACGGGTTGCCCCTTTGGAGGCATCCCGTGGTAGAGGGAGCTGATGTGATCTGTCTTAATTGGGTGAATCAGGGAATGCTTTCGCTGAAAGGCCTGAGAAAGCTCATCGAGATGGGGAAGCCGATAGTGTGGGTGATGCACGATATGTGGAATCTGACGGGAGTATGCCATCATGCCGGAGACTGTGACGGTTATATGGCGAAATGCGGACTCTGTCCGCTATTAGGAAAGAGAAAGTCTCCGCATGATATTTCACGCAAGACATTCCTAAGAAAGAAAAGGGTATATGATTTTGCGCGTGAAGCAGCAAGGGCCTGCAATACGCCTCTCACTTTTGTAGCTGTAAGCAACTGGGTAGGAGAGTTGGCGAGAAAATCTCCGCTTCTCGGAGATATACCCGTAGTGGTGATACCGAATGCATTCCCCACCTCTATATTTCCTTCCCCGGAGCAGGTGGCAGTATGGAAGAAAGGGAAATCACACGAATATCCCGGAGAATTTGTCATAGCAATGGGGGCCGCTCGCCTTGATGATCCCGTAAAAGGATTGCCACTTCTTGTGGAATCCACCCGGCAATTGCGGGCATTGGATCCTGAATTGGCAGAGAGGACCCGCCTCGTCACCTTCGGTAATCTCCGTGATTCCCACGCATTGGACATCGTTGACGTGAGACATACGCATCTTGGCCCGGTAGACGGGACACAAGGAGTGATGGAAGTGTTGCGTGGTGCTGATGCGGTCGTCTCGAGTTCGCTTTACGAGACACTTCCGGGCACACTTGTGGAAGGGCAGGCCTGCGGAGCGATACCCGTAAGTTTCAACCGTGGCGGTCAAGCCGACATCATCGACCATCTGCATTCCGGATATATAGCAAAAATGGAAGAGAATGATATCCTTTCCGCCCGTAACCTTGCCCAAGGAATAATATGGGCATCCCGCCAGGGAGAGGAGATAATACCGCGACTTGCTCGGAATGTAGCCGACCGATTCTCGGCAGAGGCCGTGGCGACTCGTTATCTCGATCTTTTCCGGAGTATCTCAGGAGAGCGTGAGCCTCAAAAGTTTTGATAGTTTTCTATATCTGAATTCTCGCAAAATGTCAGAAAAAGCAAAAAAGTCCGCCACGGAGATAGATATGCTTCACGGCCCTCTGTTCCGGAAAATAATAGTGTTCGCATTGCCCCTTCTTCTCAGCGGAGTGATGCAACAATCGTTCAATTCCGTGGATATTGCCGTAGTAGGTAAATACTGCAGCCCCCAATCACTCGCTGCCGTCGGAAGCAACGGTATGGTGGTAGGATTGATTGTCAATCTTTTCCTTGGCATTTCCATCGGAGCTAACGTAGTGATAGCCAACTATATAGGAAGTGGCCGAAAGGAACTGGCATCGCGGGCTGTCGCCACGGCCATGACTATGTCAGGGATATTCGGAGTATGCCTCGCATTGATCGGAATCACCACTTCGCGCCCGCTACTCGAGATGATAGGCACACCCGAGGACGTGATAGATAAAGCCGTCACGTATCTTCGGATATTCTATTTAGGAGTGCCCTTTCTGCTTATATTCAATTTCGGTTCGGCGGTATTGCGCAGTGTGGGAGACACCCGACGCCCTTTCTATTGCCTGATGGCCGGAGGATTGGTGAATGTAGGGTTAAATCTTCTTTTGGTGCTTGTATTTGATATGGATGTGGCGGGTGTAGCCGTCAGCACATCCTTATCCAATCTTATAAGTGCCGCCCTTCTGGTATGGATAATGAGCAAGGAGGAAGGGGAGTTGCATCTTGATTTGTGTCATCCCTATATGGCCGCGGAAGAGGCCAATGCAATTCTTCGTATCGGAGTGCCTGCCGGAGTGCAGGCCGCCGTTTTCCCACTCTCAAATGTCTTCATCCTTTCAGCTATCAATACATTTGGAAGCCTTGGCGCCGCAGGGTCGGCTGCCGCGCTCAATTTTGAATATTATTGCTATTACGTAATCGCCGCTTTCGTAAGTGCCGCCGGAGCCTTTACGGGGCAAAACTATGGAGCCCGCAACCGTGAGCGTTGCGACAGAGTATTTCGACATTGTCTGATATTGGCAGCCGTGGGGTGTGCCCTCTGCAACCTCACCATCGTATGGCAGAAAGGCTTCTTCACATCTTTATTCACGGATGATATGCAAGTGGCAGGCTACGCCTACATCCGTATAAAGCATGTGCTTATGTTCCAGTTTTTAGCAGCAAGCTATGAGATAGCGGGGGCATCTATGCGCGGCATGGGATATTCGGTACTTCCGGCCGTGATAGCCATATTCGGCACCTGTATAGTGCGTATCATCTGGGTGGCCGCATTCCATCATGGATTTATCCCGGCAGAAATGGGGACACTGCTCGATGTCTATCCCTTCACCTGGGTACTCACCGGCATGCTCATGCTCTTGGCATATATCCGGGTGCGCAGGTGTGCTTTTGCCCGTTTGAAAAGAGATGAGAATACTAATTTCGCAAATTAAGGAAATTTTTCCGTAATTTATTTTGCACATCCGCCAAGTATGTATAACTTTGCACCCGACTTTCGCAATGTACCCTTAGGAGAGCACATCGCCCAAGCCAAATTTCCATGACCTTAAAAACCTGTAACTAACCATTCAAGTAGCCACCATGACTACCACACTACTCATCATCTTCGTAGTAGGCTATCTCGCGATAGCCCTTGAGCATCCCTTGAAGGTAGACAAGACCGCCACAGCCCTTATTCTGGGCATGGTGCTATGGATTGTCTATGCCCTCGGTGCCGAATCCATCGTCCCCCTCGCAGCGGGCGAACATTTCCAACAGTATCTCACTGACCATCCTTCGTTGGCCAACGAGAGTCTCGCCCATCAGGCCCTCTCCTATATCCTTGACGTGGATATAGTGGAGCATCTCGGCGACATCACACAGACCCTTCTGTTCCTCATCGGCGCCATGACCATTGTGGAGCTTATCGATGTTCACGGAGGTTTCCGCGTGATTACCGACCGCATCCTCACCCGCAACAAACGTAAGCTTCTCTGGGTGATTTGCTTCACCACATTCTTCATGTCGGCCATCCTCGACAATCTTACCACCACTATCGTGATGATCATGCTTCTCCGCAAGCTAATCGATGACAAGGAGACTCGTTGGCTATACGCCGGCGCTATCGTCATCGCGGCCAACAGCGGCGGTGCATGGAGCCCTATCGGCGATGTCACCACAATTATGCTTTGGGTGAAAGGTAATGTCACAGCCCAGGCCCTTATCTGCTACGTACTCCTGCCTTCGCTCGTATCAATGATTCTTCCTCTAGGCATCCTTTCCATCAGTCTCAAAGGAGAGCTTGCCCCTATTGTCAAGCAGGTGGAAATCGATAATACAATCACCAATGGCGAGCGTAACACCATGTTTATTCTTGGTGTAGGCGGCCTCATTTTCGTACCCGTATTCAAGACTATCACTCATCTTCCTCCTTTTGTAGGAATGTTGCTTGTGCTTGGTGCGCTTTGGGTATTCACTGAGATATTTTATAATAAAAAGATGCTTGCCAAGGCTAAAGAGCATCGTGTGCCGACTGTCATCTCCCGTATTGACATGCCCTCGATTCTCTTCTTCCTCGGAATCCTTATGGCCGTGGCCGTATTGCAGTCGACAGGCGTACTTTCCTGGCTTGCTCAAGAACTTGACAGCAGCCTTCACAATGTATATATTATCGACTCAGTTCTCGGTGTGCTTTCCTCTATCGTAGACAACGTTCCCCTCGTGGCCGGAGTGATGGGTATGTATCCCGTTGCCGATCCGGGTGCCACCGGTTATGCAGCCAACTTCGTAGTGGATGGTACATTCTGGGAGCTTCTTTCCTACTGTGCCGGAGTCGGAGGCAGCATCCTTATCATCGGTTCGGCAGCGGGCGTTATCGCAATGGGTCTCGAGAAAATCAGCTTCGGCTGGTACCTCAAGCGCTTTAGCTGGCTCGCTCTTCTGGGTTATCTCGCCGGCGTAGGCGTATACCTTCTCGAGCACGCAATCGTAGGACATTAATCTCACACGACACTTATTTCTCACTAAGAGCAGCCCGGCCTCCTTTCGGACGCCGGGCTGCATAATAATATAATATACTACAGTATTATGATTGCAGAAGAAATAATAGAGAGGATGAAGGGATTGAGGGATGAGAAGGAGGCGAGACATCTCGCCCGATTCTTCAAGACCGGCAAAGGGGAATATGGTGAGGGCGACATGTTCTTGGGGATACGTGTGCCTGTCACGAGAGCCCTGGTCAAAGAATATCGGAAGAGTGGGGAAATTGAAGATGTCAGAGTACTCGTAGAGAATCCTTTCCATGAGATAAGATTAGCCGGATTCCTACTGTTGATTGAGATTTACAAGAAAGCGAAGAATAAACGAGAGATTATTGACCTCTATCTCGGTATGATTCCCCGAAGCAACAATTGGGACCTGGTAGATGTAATCGCTCCAAAAATCTTAGGTGATTATCTTGTGGATACTCCTGAAGACAGGAGTATCCTGTATTGGCTGGCAGAGCCTGACAAAACCCTTTGGCACCAGAGAGTAGCGATGATAAGTTGTTGGAGACTAATTCAGAAAGGCCTTTACTCAGATACCCTGCAATTGGCAGAACACTTCCTCACCCACCACCACGACCTTATGCACAAAGCCTCCGGATGGATGCTGCGCGAAGTAGGGAAGAGGGGAGGCCTCCCCCAGCTTCTTGCCTTCCTCGATCTTCACGCCCGCTCTATGCCGCGCACAATGCTCCGCTACGCCATCGAGCGCCTTCCGGAACCTCAACGCCTCCACTATCTGCATCTACAATAAACCAAAGCAATTATATTGGTCAGTTCCGAATAATTATCCACTAAGGGAAGCCGGGTATGAGTAGGGAGAAGCTGAAGCTTCTCCACAGAACCATTACACGATAAAGCGGGGGGAGGAGATTGAAATTTTAGCGGTTTAGAGCAGAAGTTGAGAGGAGTACGATTTTAGATTAAAAATTTTTGCGAAAGTTTTGGTGGTAAATATTAATTTCGTAATTTTGCGGGCGATATGGTTGCTCTGCTGTCCAAGAGTGGAGGCAAAGTCATTCGGAAAAGTATGACGAAAGGAGCATCAAAAGGGAACGAGGTGTGAATCCTCTACAGTACCCGCTGCTGTAATTCCCGCTTGGCGCCGACTGAAAAAAAGTCGGTGGCGAAGCAGAAGGTATTCCGCAACTTGCCACTGGTGGAGATAATCTGCCGGGAAGGCGCGGAAATAACCGGGATAAGTCAGAAGACCTGCCATTATCGAATTTATGAAAGAGCCTACGGGATTATGGGCAGTTCTGACTTATATTTTGCTTTGACAGGGTAGTAGCGGCGTGTTATGATATCGACGTTACTGCTTTAGGAAGGCTGATTATTTCAAGACGATAAATCCATATCCCGTTGAAATGTATGCTCTCATACATTTCAGCGGGTTTCTTTTTCCCTACCACTGAAAATCAGCCTGAAGCAATGACTAACCGACTCCTACTTTCGGTAGCCGTCTTATACCTCATTCCGGGTATGAATGAGGCAAAAGAGCTCCCGGATACGTCTTCCCGCAATTTAGCGGAGATAGTAATCTCCGCGCAGCGCCCCAACCGCGATATAATTCCTGTGCAGACACTCTCAGGCGAGGAGCTGCATAGGCTCAACAGCAATAGCGTAGCCGATGCGTTACGCTATTTCTCAGGTGTGCAAGTCAAAGATTATGGCGGAGTAGGAGGAATCAAGACAGTCAACATCCGCTCTATGGGTACGAATCATACGGGAGTGGTGTATGACGGTGTAGAACTCGGGAATGCTCAGAACGGACAGATAGACCTCGGTCAATTCTCACTCGACAATATCGAAGCTCTTTCTCTATACAACGGACAGAAAAGCGAGATACTCCAACCGGCCAAAGATTTCGGATCAGCCGGCACAATCTATATGCGTACACGTACTCCCGATTTCAAGGAAGGGGAGAACTATCATGCCCGAGCCACATTGAGGGCGGGATCATTTGATTTGCTCAATCCTTCGGCATTAGTGGAGCTACGTCTCAGCCGTAGAGTTTCAGCTTCTCTGAGCGCAGAATGGCTCAATTCCAGCGGCAAATATAGATTCAGGTACAGGCGTGTAAATCCTGCGGGAGAATTGGCCTACGACACCACAGCCGTAAGAGAAAACGGGGATATCAACGCCACGCGCATAGAATTGAATACATACGGCACACTCGCCAAAGGGTCATGGAGCGCGAAGGTATACAACTATAATTCCGAAAGAGGTGTGCCGGGAGCCATCGTAAATAATGTATGGCGACGAGGCGAACGCATCTGGGACACCAATTCATTCATACAGGGACGTTATACCGGATTTTTCGGTAAATTCTCGACATTGAACAATATCAAATATGCGTTCTACAGGACCCACTATGTCAACAATGATGACAAGCAGGTGAAGATAGACAATCTCTATCGCCAGAAAGAGATATATTTTTCATCCGCCAATGAATACGCATTGGCCGACAACTGGAGAGTCTCGGCAAGCTACGACTTCTTATGGAATACGCTTGATGCCGATGTATACGGTTTTGTAAAACCGGACCGTATATCCAACTATCTATCAGTGGCCACAGCTTTGAATCTCGACCGATTCAAAGTGCAGGCAAGCGCGTTGGCCACATTCATACACGACCGTATCGAAGGGCAACAGGCTCCGGCCGACAAACATGTATTCTCTCCCGCCGTATTTATCAACGGGAATCCTCTTAGGAATAAAGACTTCTCGCTGAGAGCCTTTTACAAGCATTCATTCCGGATGCCTACTTTCAACGATCTCTACTATGCCGATATGGGCAATTCGCAACTATCCCCCGAGCGAGTTACACAATACAATATCGGCGCCTTATATGATCATAATTCCTCTTGTTCCTTCCTTACCGCTCTCAGAGTGAGTGCCGATGTATACTACAATCGTGTGAAGGATAAAATCGTGGCCTATCCCAAGGGACAGCAATTCCGCTGGACGATGCTCAATCTCGGCCTCGTGGATATCCGGGGAATCGATGCTACGGCATTACTGACAATAAATCCATATCACGACCTATATCTCACCGTACGCGGACAATATACCTTCCAACGTGCTATCGACATAACGAATCCCGCCGATAATTACTATCGCGATCAGATTCCTTACATTCCGCGCCATTCGGGAGCGGCCGTCATAAATGCCCAATGGAGAGGCTGGAGTCTGAATTATTCCTGGATATATGTAGGCGAACGCTATAACCAACAGGAGAATATCAGATACAATTACACACAGCCGTGGTATACCTCCGACATCTCCTTGAGTAAAGATTTTCGCATCGGGAAAGTAGGCCTGAGAGGGTTGATCGAAGTAAACAATCTTCTCAGCCAGGATTACGACGTAATTCTCAATTACCCTATGCCCAAACGCAACTACAGGTTTACTTTAACGGCAGAGATATGAAAACGAAACAATTTTTCTTTTTATTCCTGTCACTCACGTTGGCCGCCACGAGCTGTCGGGAGGACGAGCTCGTGGTGCCTACGGAGTATGAGATAATAGGAGATGAGAACAACGATACATCAGTGCGCGGATTCTATCTTGTAAATGAGGGGAACATGGGTTCCAACAAATGTACTCTCGATTACTATGATTACCGTACTGGCCTATATTCCCGCAATTTCTATGCGGAAAAGAATCCGAATGTAATTAAAGAACTTGGCGACGTAGGCAACGATATCGGCATCTACGGCAACAAGCTGTATGTCGTGGTCAACTGCTCCCACAAAGTGGAAGTGATGGACGCCCGCTCGGGAATCAGACTCGGCCAGATAGATATACCTAACTGCCGGTATGTGAGATTTCACAGAGGAAAAGCCTACGTAAGCTCCTATGTCGGACCAGTGCTTATAGATCCTTCCGCACCCAAAGGAGCGGTATATGAGATAGACACCCTGTCACTGGCCGTGACCCGCAAAGTCTCCGTAGGCTACCAACCCGAAGAGATGGAGATTGTAGACGATTATATGTATGTCGCCAACTCCGGAGGATATCGGGCTCCGAATTATGACAATACCGTATCCGTGATACAGATGGTAGACTTCAAGCAAGTGCAGCAGATTCCCGTAGGCATAAATCTCCATCGTCTGAAAAAAGACAAATATAACAAGCTATGGATCACATCACGCGGCGATTATCAGACACGTCCCTCACGTCTTTACGTGATGCAGAAAAAAACCGGATATAATCAAATGGTTGTGACCGACACGCTTCCCACCGCCTGCTCCAACATGGCATTCTTCGGAGATAAAATGTACTACTATGCCACGGAATGGAACAACTATACAGCATCCAATACCGTAAGCTACGGGATAATCAATGTCCGCACTAAAGAGATAATCTCCAACAACTTCATCACCGACGGCACAGAGAAGGAGATTACCATACCCTACGGAATCGCAGTACATCCCGACACGGGGGATATCTTCGTGACGGATGCCAAGAATTATGTATCATCGGGCACACTCTACTGCTTCTCACCTGACGGGCACAAGAAATGGAGTGTACGCACGGGGGATATTCCCGCCCATATAACTTTCCTCAAGAAATGAAAAGAACGTTATTACTATCGTTGCTTCCGGCATTGTTGGCGGGATGCAGCAATGAGATACCGATGTTGAATCTCGGTATCGATGATACATACCGCATAGCAAGAATGTCAAAGCTTCCCCTTGAATCAGCCCTTACCGGCAGGGAATATATCTGGAAAGTGGAGGGTGAGACCGTCTCCACCGACCGGAGATATATCTTTATGGCGGAAAAGGAAGGGGAATATAGCCTTTCATTCGACATTATCGATGACGAGACACCCTATCACTTCGACTTTACCATAACGGTGATGCATGAGGAAGTGGAGTATTCTCCCTATATTTCGCGGGTATATGAATATTGCCCCGCACCGGGGCAATTCGTAAATGAGATGCCACGCTATGAAGAGGGCGACACATACGCCGATATACTGCAGAAAGCGGAGGAATCCATATCAGGCACCAATGATATCATGATTACTCTCGGCGGCTACGGAGGGTATGTGACATTCGGGTTCGACCATACCGTTATTAATATCCACGGCGAGAAAGACTTCAGAATATGGGGCAACTGCTTTTACGAATTGCTTCAACCTGATAAAAAGGGTGGATCGGCCGAACCGGGTATCGTAATGGTGAGTTATGATACAAACTGCAACGGTCTACCCGATGATGAATGGTATGAGATTGCCGGAAGTGAATATAACTCTGATGCCACTCGACATGGATATGAGATCACATATCATCGTCCTGATCCTAACAGGGAAATCGTTGCCGATGAAGATAATAGCCTCGATGATATTTATTACATCCGTTGGAACGACAATTTAGGGAGCAACGGCTTTCTGGCAAAAAATATCTTCCATAATCAGGATTATTATCCTAAATGGATAGATGAAAACTCCATCTCGTTCAGAGGATCTTTGTTAGCCCCAAATGCGGAGGACATAAGCGGCTATGGTGCTTACTTTGTGTTGTATAGCTATCCCTGGGGATATGTTGACAACCATCCGAACGAATATGAAGACCTTAACTCATTCGACATCTCTTGGGCAGTGGACTCTAAAGGAAATCATGTCGACTTGCCCGGCGTGGATTTCATACGGGTTTATACAGGTATCAATCAATATTGCGGTTGGCTTGGGGAAACATCCACGGAATTGAGCCGCGCCCAGGATCTTCACATTTCATTGCCCGGCATACCTGCTCCATGATTCTATGAATCTCAGAAATTATCAAGATAAACATGATAACAACTTAACTAACCTAACCAACAAATAATTAATTTAAACCATTAACATCCATGAAGAAGTTAAGTATTATGCTGATCGCTATTGCTGCTCTGATTTCAGGAGTGAGCTACGCGATTGCCAACTATCCGGACGGTAGGGAGGATATAGTCAGGCTCCCCTCTACGAAGCAAGGAGTGAGCTCTTCATCCACGCCGGATAAGCGTAAGGCAAAACCGGGTATGAGGTACGACTGGTACATACCTGATGATATGCCGGCTCCCGACGGAGAGTTCACTATGGACATGATTAAGTTCTGGGCCGGTGAAGGTGAGAATAAAGCCGCCCTCGTCATTCAGTGGAATGATGATAAAGAGAAAAACGCATTGGTTTTCGGTTACCGTTGGGACGGTCTCGCCACCGGTGCCGATATGATCAAGGCGGTGGTAGCTGCCTATCCACGTCTGTACACACTAATCCAGTACACCAACGTTTCCTCTCCGACTGATCCTCTTGGTGGTTACACAATCAACGGATTCGGATGGGATACTGACAACGATGGTGATATAGGCTTGATTGATACGAAAGACAATCAGGAATACAGAACCCCAAACGGAGTCTTCATCCATCCTCGAGGATATGATCCCGATAAAGGAGGTTCATCAGACTACGACTATGATGACTGGGTAGCAGTCGATAAAGATGACCTTTGGGGCGCCGGATGGTATTTAAGCTACTGGAGCTACTGGGTGAAGGATGATTATAAGAGTATGTTCTCCTATTCAGGTTGGGGAGCATCCGGTCGTGTGTTGCAGGATGGTAGCTGGGATGGCTGGAACTTCTCTCTTGATATGATTCCGAGAGACTGGAAAGAGTTTGTGGCTGCACCGGCGCTTATCCCCGAAGGTGCAAAAACAGAGTTTGAATATCAAGGCTTGTGCTATAGACTTCTTGATTATTCAAATAAGACAGTGGCTCTGGCTGCACCCAAAGAGGGGGCAGCTTCATATTCAGGAAATATAACTGTGCCCGCCACATTTGTTGATGAGGATATCACATATAATGTGACTCAGGTGGCTGATTATGCTTTTGACGGAATGACAGGTGTCACTGCAGTAGATCTTCCTATCTCGGTGACCAATATAGGCAAATATGCNTTCAGAAATACAGGTATCTCCAAACTTACCGTTAACGGTCAGAGTGAAAGCTACGAAAACATCGGCAAAATAGGCACNGGTGCTTTTGCATCCATNAAGTCTCTGGATACCCCCGTATTCTCCAGCAAAGTGACTGCCGTTTCCGACAGTTGTTTCTATGAGGCCGGTAAAATAACTGCGNTCAACTTCCCCGNCTATGTGACTACGGTAGGTTCAGAATCTTTTGGNAAGTGTNCNTCACTNAAAACNNTAGAGATTCCCGCCACTATCAAATCAATAGGAGGNAGAGCTTTCGGTGATTGCAACGCGCTCACAGATGTGTATTGCGGATCAACATCTCCACTCCCGATTGAAGATGATACTTTCGGTGATGTCGCTGAGANTACTCTTCACATCCCNTTCGGATTTGAAAATGATTATAAGAATGCCACCGGATGGAAAAAATTCGGTAAAATCCAGCAGCAGCTCATAGAAGTCCATAACGGNGACATATTCAAATATAACGGCATGACCTANAGNGTCACNTCNGTGGGAACAGAGAACACCGTTACCGCCACATACTGNAAATTCGATGGCAAGCCGACAAGAGATCTTATCTCGGCAGCTAACAAAGCCGGTTACACAGGAAACATCACCATACCCGCCAAAGTCAGCTATCAGGAGAAAGATTTCACAGTCACGGCTCTTAATGACAGCGCTTTCTATGGTGCATCAGAATTGCAGAAAGTNGATATAAAAGCATCTGTAAATGCTGTGGGAGCATACGTGTTCTACGATTGCAAGGCACTCGGTGAGGTGATACTTCCGGCATCTCTCACTGAGATTGGTCAATATGCCTTCTCTTATTCCGGCATCACAAGTCTTGACATTCCGGAAGGAGTGACAGCACTCGGCGACAGGGCATTTTTCCAGACGCCCTCTCTTTCGAAAGTTAGTCTCCCTTCAACGCTGACAAAAGTTGGAAATAACTGTTTTGCCTATGCCACAGCTCTTGAAGCTATCTCGCTGGGCGACAATATCACCACTCTCGGCACTACGCTTTTCCAGAATTGCCAGAAACTGAAGTCGGTAAAATTCCCGGCTTCGGCTACTAAAATTCCTTCATACTGTTTCCAGAACTGTTCGGCGCTTACATCTTTTGAATTCCCTGCCAATATCACGGAAATTAGTTCGAGTGCGTTCAAAGGTTGTACGTCATTGAAGATAGAACTCCCGTCTACCGTTACGACAATAGGTTCCGAGGCTTTCAGCAACTGCCTGCAGTTTACTGAATTCCATTTCCCCGAGAATATGACTGCAATCCCCAATTATGTTCTTGACGGTTGCGAAAACCTGACCTCAGTAACGATGGGTAAGAATGTCACTTCTATCGGCAACTATGCCTTCAGGAAATGCGCTGCAATTAAAAAATTCGATCTGCCTGATGGAGTTAAATCGATAGGCAATTATGCTTTTGCAAACTGTAGTATTGATTCAATTGTGGTGCCGTCGGCCTGCACATCAATCGGCACGTATGCATTTTCATCCAACCCTAATCTCAAATATGTCAGACTTCCGGAAGGCATCAAGACATTGGGAGCATCGGCATTCAGAAGCACAGGACTTAAAGAGCTTGTTATTCCCTCCGGACCGACAAGTATCAGCACTACCGATATTGTCAACGGTTGTTCGGATATCACCATATATTCATGTGCAACCTCTCCTGTCACTGTGGGTACTTACACATGGCGTACGGCGACTAACAAGTGGGCGCCGGTTGTAGTTCCTACCGGCACTAAGGCTCTGTATGCTGCCAAGAACTATTGGAGCAAGTCTGAAATTTCGGAGGCAATACCTAACGGAATTAGTGTAAAAAATGTAGTGACAACTTCTGAAGATAACACTACTATTCTTAAAGGTAATGTTGATCTCACTTATGGCAAGGACATGCCTTTGCAATTCCTTGAGGCCAATAATCGCTATCTGATCGGCAAGTCTGCAGCTACCATCAGTTACGGCAATGAGGAGAAGGAGATTGTGATTGAGGCAAGCACAGGAAATTTCAACATCAGTATTCCTTCAGATGTTACCGAAGCGGTGCTGAAACTGAACTACGACGCTGAAAATACATTGGTATCCGAAACATTTGCCGTTCCGGAGCCGGTGGCTCCCTCTGTCGTGAACTCTTTTGTAGATTTCGAGAAAATCGAATATAATGTTGGTGAAGGACCTCTTCACTGTGCTCTGCTCGTTTCCTGGAACGATGCCATGAGAGGTGTCGATCATCTTGTATGGGGTGTGAATTTCACTCCAGGCGAAACAGCTGAACAGATCATTGCAAAAGTAGCTGATGCAGATTCCCGTTTTTATGCACTTGAAAGCGGTTACGGCTATGACAACCTTGACAAAGGAACACTTTCTGAGAAATATGACCATTACAGCTTGGATGCTCAGGATCTGAAATGGCATATAACTTCTGACAAGAATCTCAACTCGGGAAGTGTCGTATATCTGGAATATACATCTTCTGAAGAGCCTGTAAAACCGGAATATNTATTCTATATTCCCTCAGCAGAAAAATTGGGTGCCTGGATTCCGGCGTCCTANAAACTTCCGATNGCNGACGACATGGCGTTGCCGGTATGGGTACGCGGCGGTGCATACGGNGCGAANGATGTCACAGTCACCATGAATCCATCACGNCCATACGTAGTCACGACCTCTGCTACAAATAATTTTAGAGANGGTTGTGCNATGGTTGCNGTNACNCCGGCTATCGAAAGATTTGTCCAGAGTGATCCCAAATGCTACGATATGACTATCAAACTTTCGGTTTCGACCAGAAATTCAGAACCGGAGGGTATGGATAATTTATACTGGCTGGATAATAAACAAACCTTCGACTGCTCGATAGTCGCACCCGTCAAGCCCATAACCAAGATAAAAGACAACATGGTCAATGTGGCCGGACAGCTTAAGGCAACATCGCTTAAAGATCTTGTTGAATATGAACCTGCGGATGCTACATATACNGGTTTCAGGGTCTACGAAGTGGATATGAATACCTACGAAACAGGTAACAAGATCAATCCATATTATGAAGATATGGATAACGGTGCTTACGAGTTCTGGCTCAATGCAATCACCGTGAACTCCGGAGCAAATGACAGGATATTTGTCATAAAGTCCATCCTTGATGAAAAAATTGAGGGTTTGCTCGGATTCACCATCAATCCCAATCCTGTCACTTCCGTATATCTTGAGGGAATCGAGGGGAATACTCTTGATCTTGAGGTCAATGAGATTGCCGCTCTGCGCACTCGAGTAGAACCGTCGGATGCCGTATCCCGTGGTGTAGCTCTCAGCATTGAGAATGCGACAGTAGAGAATATGGCGAATGCTTATTCCGTGGGAGGATCAGAGAAGTTCACAGAACTTGTCACTTACCGTCCCGGAGAGTTTGACCTTGTTCTAAAATCGGTAGAGAATCCTGACGTTAAGAAGACTTATCATGTTACGGTTCGCGACTATGAAAAAGTGGTAGCCAATGATTACACCGACGGCACATTCTGGCTTAATGAGGAATGGTTCACTCACAAGAACGGTTCTATCAACTACCTCACCAGTCCGTTGATAGAGAGTGATAACGAGATCATCTACCGAGCTTATGCCCGACAGAATGAAGACAAAGGCTTCGGCGCTACCTCGCAATACGGTATGATTTTCGGTGACAAGCTGTTTATCATGTCTAAGCAGGAGCACGACCAAGGCGANATAAGAGGTAAAGTCGGAGGCCGTCTTGTCGTGGCAAATGCCAAAACACTGAAGACTCTTGCTGAATTNGATGAAATAGGTGGCGACGGACGCGCTTGTCTTGGTGTTACACCTGANAAGGCATACATCGGATCTCANGCAGGCATAAGAGTTCTTCATTTCGAAGATGGAGTGTTTACTCTTGAATCAAGCGGAATCAAAGGAATCGGTAACGATACGCAAAGCGGATCTTCTGATATCGGCAATAATCAGGCACTCTATAACAAGCAGGTTGGCGATATGGTGCTTGCCGGCAAATATGCCTATGCAATCCAGCAGGGGGTAGGCGTGCACATTATCGATATTGACACCGACACTCTTGTCAGAACCATCGGCGATACAGGAGTTCAGGGTATTGTTCAGGACGGCTCAGGAAATGTATGGTTCGCATCAACAGCCGGTATCACTGAATCNGGCACAACACTCCTCCATGAAATAGACTATCTCACCGGTGAGGAAATCCGTACGGTCACAGTGCCCGGCACGATAGGTTGCAGCTGGGGATCATGGCGTTCNACCAATTTCTTTGCAGGCCTCAATGATAGGATACTTTATTGGAACGGTGCTTCAAGCGGCATAACAAGCAGCGGATCGGTAATTTACAAATGGGATATCGATGCCGACCCACAGGCAGAAAATATCAAGCCGTTCTTCACATTGCCTACCCAGCAGGGTGTGACTTCGGATGTGACCAGAGTGATGTATGCCACCATGCGTCTTGATCACCGCAACAATTCAATATTGTTCGCNACCACCACAGCACCGAGCGGAAATTACCGCTACAACTGGTATAACTTCATTGATGCTTCTACTGGTGACATCCTTTCGCAGGTAAGACTTAAGGACTACTATTGGTTCCCTGCTCTTCCGATCTTCCCGGATGCACATGCTCCNGAGATTGCTTCTCTTGATCCTATCTCAATCACAATTCCGCACACTGAGTCGGAATCCAGAGCCGCAGCTTCTTATGATCCTGTAGAGTTCCGGATCAATGCTACCGATAAAGATAATAATGATCACAATATCGGTTACAGAATTCTCAATGCAGAAGATCTTGAAGATATTGCCGAGGTATCGCTTGACGGTAATAAAGTCACGATCACTCCTAAGAAGGCCGGTAATGGCAATCTGACACTTATGGCTCATTCGAATGGTGTACCATCTATCGTTGATGTACCTCTTACCATCGCTAACGACATCCTGGATGGAGTTGCGGAAATTGCCGATGGTGATATCAGTATCAACGGACGTCGTGTTAGAGTCAGAAACCTTGATGGCACTGATTTCATGATCTATGACATGAGCGGTAAGCCTGCAGCAGCGTTCACTGCAGCCGGTGATGATTGCAGTGTCTATCTGGGTCTTGACTCGGGAACATACGTGCTTATCGACAATTCAGGTAAGAGAAAAGTAAAATTCATAATAATGTAAATTGAACCTAATGAAAGCAAGACATATTGTCACACTTTCAGTAATCACCTGCGCGGGTCTTATGGCCCGCGCATGGGTGATTGACTGGGATAAAATCGAACATTGGGCAGGATCGGGCACAAACCGTGCGGCCCTCGTGGTGCAGTTTGCCGATGATGGACCCAAAGAGGCTTACGTATGGGGATTCCGTTGGAATGACGGTGATTTTGAAGGGGAAGGCCCGAGTGGCGAACAATTGTTCCGCGGAATAGTGGCGGAATGCCCTGATCTACTGTTATTCACCCAATTCACAGGGTCTATGGGCTCTACTGTCGACGGCATAGGTTATTTCAATCCGTCGAAAGGATCATTGGCCAATAAAATTGGATATGATTTCGATGGAGCGAAAAATGATGGCCGCGTCAGCTTCGATTATTTCTCGCCAAATGAATTTATGGGCCAGACCTCGGCTCCCGGTAATTTTACCCCTACTTTCTGCCGCCGAGCCATAAATGAAGCTGTAGATACCCGCATAATTGAGCATCCCATCAATGCGAAGGCATATGGTTATCCTGCTTATGACTATGACTGGTGGCAGCCTAAAGAGACTCTTGATCTTGAGAATGAAAGATGGAATGCCGGTTGGTATGACGGATATTGGAGCTATTGGGTAGGAGGTATAGATTCTGAAGAATTGAGTTATTCAGGACTCGGCTATTCATCGCGAAAATTACGTAACAATGGTGTAGACGGCTGGAAATATACATTTCTCGACGGTCCTGTTACGGGAGATATAGATGGATCCACAGGTGCATCCGAGCAATGGCACGAACTTAATTATGCGCATTTCAATCTGTCGTCGTCAATTCAAGAGATATCTTCAGATATTTCCGGGAATGAAACTGTCGTTGCCATTTTCGGAACAGACGGATGTAGATATACATCCTTGTCAGAACTGCCAAGCGGAATATACATAGTGCGTTTCAGCAATAACAGAACTGCAAAAATACTGAAGAAATGAACCTTTACCGATTGATCGGCAGTTTATTCTGCCTGTTGAGTTTTTCGGTCGGCATGTTGGCCGAAGAAACCGACTATAGTAAAGGGATAATATGGGTTAACGAGGATTGGTATGGTCACCAGAACTCAACCGTAAATCATCTTATGCCCGATGATCCCGATGGAAATTTCTGGAAATATCGTATTGTGCAAGCCGAAAATCCCGGCAAGGAGTTAGGTTGCACTAACCAGTATGGAGCACTTTGGAACGGCAGACTATACCTTATTGCAAAACAGGAGAAGGACCCGGGCGCTACAATCACCGGGGGACGTATCACTGTCTGCGATGCCAAAACCATGAAGATTCTCCACCAGCAGAGTCTTATCGACCCATCCGGGGCTCAGTGCGATGGAAGAGGTTTTGTGGGTGTAGACACTCACAAGGGTTATGTGTCTTCAAGCAATGGTGTCTGGGTGTTTGACCTTGACAATTTCAATATTACCGGTCAGGTAGAGGGCACTTCCAATCCAAATGCCGGAGGGGATAATGACAAACCCAATACTGATCCTACAGGTTCGTTGTATCATGGTCAATGCGGGATGATGGTCACAGCCGCAGGCAAAGTATTCGTAGCCCACCAGCAATATGGTCTTCTTGTTGTAGATCCAAAGATTGATGCTGTCATAGATGTAATATCCATGAATGTGGTGGCAGAGGGTGCCGGTATCGGATCAGTAGTAAAATCCAAAGACGGAAGGCTGTGGTGCTCGATAGCGAAGAATCTTAAAGGAACCGGGGCGACCTACAGGGCACTCCTTTGCATCGATCCGGCTACTCTTGAATATGAGGTTATAGATATTCCTGAAGGGATGTATCCACCATCAAATTCATGGTATGCGTGGACACCGGATCCNTTCATAGCCTCATCGGTAGAAAACTGTCTTTATTGGAAAGGTGGACCTGACAGTTGGTTCACCGGTACAAAAATATATAAATTCGATTGCGATAAGCGGGAGCAAACGTTGTTCATAGATCTTGATAAAGAGGGTGCTAACTGGAAACTATATGGTTGTGCACTTGGGATTCATCCTATAACCGATGAAATATATATGGCTCTTTATCATGAATTTAGTATTCCTACCTATATCACGCGTCGTTATTCACCCTCCGGGGAGAAGATACGTGATTATGAGATGATAATGAATTATTGGTTCCCCTCGTTGCCTCTGTTCCCGGAAGGGAATACCGGCGGACAGAACGGTGTGACAACCGCACCGGCAACGCCGGGGAATGACTTCGGCACAGTCTATACACTCCAAGGGGTAATTGTAAAGAGTGACTGCCGTGCCGGAGATCGGGAAGGGTTGTCGCCGGGCGTCTACATATGGCGCGGAGGCGACGGCAGATCGGATAAATTCCTTGTCCGCTAAAGCGGCTTACTTCACGCGGCGGGCCGCGTTCTGTCCCTGATTCCGGCAGAGCGGGGCCCGCCTTTTTATTTGCAGGGAGGGATTGATCGGCTGACTCCGATACCGGTAAAGGAGAAGAATAACGGGAAGAGGGGAATCATGCGGGGGTGATGCGGATGGTTTGGGTGCAGAAGGATTGGATTGCCGATTGATGATGGGCGATTATGAGGATTGTAGCATCGGGGCAATGAGTGGCAAGACGCTGCATGAGTGTATGGGCAGTCTCTGAGTCAAGGGCGCTGTTGAATTCATCGAGGAGCATGATTGAGCCGGGACGCAACAAAGCGCGGGCTATCGCGATTCTCTGGGCCTGCCCTTCGCTGAGCCCACCTCCCGCTTCATCGCAGGCGGTCTCAAGGCCGGCAGGGAGATCATATACGAAATCGGCTACAGCAATATGGAGCGCCTCCCTCAACTGCTCCTCCGTAGCNTCGGGAGCCGCCAAGAGTAGATTCTCGCGGACTGTGCCGTTAAGCAAGGTGTTCCCTTGCGGCACATATACAAAATTACACAGCGTAGCCTCCGACACCTCGCGGCTACCCTCCTCCCCATATATCTCGATACTCCCAGTCACAGGCCTCAGCAATCCCAACAATAGTTTTATGAGAGTGGTTTTTCCGGCTCCCGTAGAGCCTACAATCATCGTACGGCTCCCAGGAGCGAAATCATGACTGAAACTCGAAAGAATATCCTTTTCATCAGTCTCATAGCGGAATGACATATTCTTGACACGTACTCCCGGACGCTTCATAAGAGCCGTCTCATAGCCGGAGCCGAGCTCCACGTCGATCTCCCTCAAACGATCTATGGCCACCGAAGTGGATACGAACGAAGGGAGATAACTGCTGATGCCGGAAATAGGGCGCTGTATGCGATTCACGAGCTGAATGAAGGCAGACATCGTTCCGAACGTAATAAGGCCGTCAGCCAAGTCGAAAACTCCGAATCCGAAGGCCGTGAGGTATCCCAAGCTGAATCCTATTCTGACAAACGCTCCATTTCTCACCGATAATTTGGCCTGCTTCTTGTTGGCACCCTCCAAGCCGGCCTGAATCTTACCCAAACGACGATCCATCTCATCGATACATTCCAGCGATTTGAGCACCATCCTATGCTTCAGGCCCTCCTGTATCGACACATGCATATTGCTCTCACCCTCGCGGATTTCCGTAGTCAGACGCCGGTTGCGTCTGAAATAGCGCTTGCTGACAAGAAGGCATACCGGCATAATAATCAGCGGAGCCATCGCCAGCCAGGGGCTGAGCGTAGCGAGGAACGCGAAAGAGGCCACAAGTTGCACGGCCAACACTACCATCGAAGGGAGTTGTGTGAGCGAGAAATTAGTGACGGTGCGCACATCAAGAGTGAGCCTGTTCAGCATATCGCCGCTATGGAATCCCTGTTGCCCGTTGACGGGAGGAAGATTCATCAACACATTGAAGAGACGACGATTCACCCGATTAGTCATCAGCATCGTCTCGCGCGACTGCATATAATTGATACACTGCGACAGCACCACATCTATCAAGAGACATCCCACCATGAGGATAAACCATCTGACAAGTATCTCCCTCGGGGCCTCCACTCTCCCCGTGGCACAATCGATAGCCGTCTTGCTAAGCCAGATAAAGGAGAGCATCACGCCCACCTTCACAACGCCTAACAAGGTACGCAAGAAAACCTTGCGATGAAAACCGGCAGTGATATGCCAAAGATAGCGGAGATAGGGGATAAGTCGCTTCATTTGCTTTTCGATCTTTTCAGATAGGAGACAGTCCCTACAGTGAGACGATTGAATAAGATAAACGTGGCTTCCACAGGAATAAGGGGAACGAGATTGATATAATACTCCCCGAAATTGCGAAGCTTCCCAAGCGCATGTTTTACTCCGAATCCTCGGATCGGAGTACGCATATTCGCTTTCGAATAGTAGCCGAAATTTCCACCGTCGAGTATATCCTCCAATACTTTATCAGCTTTCTTTGAGAAAGAAGGGTCGTAAAGAGGTATTTTCTCGGCGCCCACACCCAAGCATCTGACGGCAATACAGGCGAACAGTTTCCAGCCCACGGTCATTCCGAATCTTCTGATATTCTTCACCAGTTTATCCTTATCGATATCCTCACTCTTGGAATGGAAAATCATAGCCCAATCGCAAATCTGACGCATACCGATACCCCCCGTAATAAAATGGCGCCATGCGTGATAGAAGATATAAATCGCATCGAAATCAAGAGGGGGGAGAGAGATATCCGTCTCGCCTACAGTCAAAGTCCTTCTCTCGGGGGAATGTTCCAATTCTTCTTCCACCCATTTTTGGAAGGCAGCATTGCGCACCGGCGAGTAAATTCTTGAGGCGATACGATGAAGCTCTATAGTGACCTTGTCGAGAGTGAAATCGAAGTGCTGGTCAGTCTCATGACAATCTCCGCCCTTTTTCATCAGATGTGCCTTGCAGAGAGCTACGGCCTTCTTATATATCTTCCGCCCCACATAGAAGTCGATATCGCCGCACTGTCGCATCTGCGGCTGTCGGTAAAAACGTGCTACCCCCTGACCCTTCAGCAGCACACCTTCGATGTCATGTTNCCTGAGGAATGTCACCAATCGCGCGGCCGTACGGTCGAGAATCAGATTAGTCTGAATGAGTCCTATCGCAAATTTGTTCATCTTGGCCATAGTAGAGGCTGAAGGATGAAGATGCTCGGGCAGAAGGGCGACGCTGTCAATAATGATACCTAAGACCACGTGCTTCCTTGCCAAAGCAATGATACTCTTCCAATCTATCGAGTCGGGGAGTTCCGCCTCAGGAATGGGAGTACCATACATACCTGACCTCAACAAAGAGAAAAATACAGGATACATCTTACCGGTAATCATAGCGACATATATTTTCTGCAAATATAACTAAAAATCTTGGGATTTTTACAACGGCAGAATAAAGATAATCATTATCTNNGTAATCAGGAATCGGGAAGAAAAACAATGCGGGTCTTCCCGTAGAGGAATACCCGCATTGTTTTTTATTGATATGGGATGAATAATCCTTACATTCCCAGCATAAAGAGAGGTGGGGAGAGAATTACTCCTCGGACTCTTTGTCATAATAGCCGTAGCCGCTGTAGTAGCCGTAGCCATAGGTGTATCCATAGCCGTAGGAATATCGGCTGCCATCGATGGGGATACCGTTGAGGATGACTCCCATGTTGGTGTACACCTTATTGTCATAGAGCTGCTGAAGCTCAGCGAGCATCGCTCTCTCAAGCACGCCTACACGCACTACGAAGAGAGTGCGGTCTACGAGCTTATTGATGATCTGGGCATCGGCCATCATTCCGCCGGGAGGACAGTCGATAATCACATAATCAAACTCATTGCGGAGCTGCGCGAGCATATCTTTGAAACGATTGCTCTCCAGAAGCTCGGTGGGGTTGGGGGGCACCTGTCCCACAGGAAGCATATAGAGATCCTTAACATTCTCCACCGGAACAATCACATCATTCAGCGACATATCCGTATTCACAAGATAATTGCTAATGCCCTTCTTCGGATTACCCACATAAGCGGAGAGAGTGCTGCGTCGGAGGTCACCGTCAATAAGAAGCACACGCTTTCTTTTGAGAGAGAGGGTCACTCCGAGGTTCATCGTAATGAAAGTCTTTCCGGAGCCGGGGTTGAAGGAAGTGACCATCACCACCTCAGCCTCATCCTTCTTGCCTTCGGAGACGAATCCAAGATTGGTACGCAATACGCGGAAAGCCTCGTTGACATGATTACGCTTACCCTCTTTCACGACGATACCGCCATTGATATTCGAATTCTTCGAACTCTTCGAACCCTTATTCAATACCTTCTTCTTGAAGAGTTGGATATGCTTCTTCTCGGGCTTTCCATTATAAGGAATTTCGCCGAGCAGAGGCACGGTAAGATCATCAAGGTCATGACGTCCTCTCACCTTGGAGTTCATGAATTCTATACCGGAAATCGCACCGAAGGGGATAGCGAGACCGATTACGAAAGCCATCATATATATACGGCGGCTGTCGGGAGAGACGGGCACACTGCTTCCGGTAGGCCGCATCACGACGCGCGAGTTGGACGCGTTGAAATTCTGCGAGAGCTCATTCTCCTCTCTCTTCTCAAGCAGATAGAGATACAGAGACTCTTTCACCTTCTGCTGACGCTCTACAGAAAGAAGTTCACGCTCCTGACGGGGATTATTGGAAATCTTGGCAGAATTCTTATCCTCTTCCTTCTGGAGATTGCGTATATTCGTAGAGAGTGCGTTTATCTGATTATCGATNGAACCGAGAATACCCTGACGTATCGCGGCAAGACGATTGTCAGCATCTATTACAAGGGGATGATTCTCACTGGAGTTATCCTTATATGCATTGCGCTGCATAAGGATGGAGTTGTAAGTCGCAATCTGAGACTCGATGGAAGAGTTATTGATTCCGGAGTTCTGAGGAAGCACCTGATAGCGGTTGCCTTCTCTCATGATGTACTCTTTGAGGTAACGAGTGACCTGAAGCTGATTATTGAGTGCGAGCAACTCAGTGGATGTCGAGGATATTTCCTGCATCAGCATGCCTCCGGCAGCTGTGACATCCGGAATCTGATTGGAGCTTTTAAAGTCGGAAATATTCTGGTCGACGCTGCTGAGCTCCTTNTCGATCACGGCGAGACGCTCATCGATAAATTCACTCGTGGAGACTACCTCCTGATTACGGTCGGCTCGCCAGGACTCATTATATACATTGATCAGAGTATTCAGCACATCGTTGGCACGCTCGAGAGATGTATCCTTGAAAGAGAGGCCAAGCACATTGCCCTTCTCTTCACTTGTAGTGACGAGAAGACGAGAACCATAAGCGCCGCGAGCGGCCGACAAGGATGAACGNCTGATGTTGATAGTGGGAGTCTCTCCCTTATGATAGAATGGTGTAGACTCTATCTTGACCGGACCGGAGGGAGTCTTTATTTCCGAGCCGAAAGCCAAAGGCTTTGAAGGCACGGGAAGATTGCGACCATTGACCTTGATAGAATTCACCTTCACCATACCATCCGAAGTGAGCGTGACATTCAAAGAAGCGGTCTCCTTCGGGCTGAACTGGGGGAAAGAGACATTGATCGGCAGACGCGAGCCATAGAGAACGGGGGTTGAGATCATACCCTCTTGAGTATAACTTGTCTGGAGGTTAAGGCGGGTCACNACTTCCTCCATCAAGTCGGGAGATTCGATCATAGCCTTCTCATCGAGGAGCGTGGAGTTGCCACCGAAGAGAGTAAGATTATTGAAATTACCGGGTAATGAGGTATTAGCTCGCTTATTACCCTTCATATCCTTAATCATCAGGTAAGCCGAACTGCTATATACCGGATTGGTCTGCTTTATATATAACGATGCCACCGCGAGGCACACCACTACGGATATTATAAACCAATACCAATTCTTAAGGCTTGTGGCGAGCACATCCTTTATCTGAAACCCGCTTGTCATAGCGGATATACCCTGTTTGAGGGTTGAGTTCTCGTTGTCTGACATCGTGTCTGATTGCGATTGCTATGTTGTTCTCGTTATTTGCTGGTAATAGCGACATCCCGCTCTTTTTGCAATATGCACCTGCTCTATGGCAAGCCGGCCGATGGATGCGGCTGAAAAAACGGGTTGACCCTTGAAAGTGTGCAAAGTTACTCATTTTTCTATATATGAGCAAAAAAAATGCTGTTTCGGCGGGATTTTTTGAGTGGAAGGATTGGAAATTATGGAAATTATTGGAGGAGTTGGAATTATAGGAGCGGCCCCTTATGCCGTTCTCGACATAAGGGGCCGCTCCTATAATTATAGCCTCGAGGCGATTCAGAGAATCTGGAGATACTCCATCTCTTCGCGTATTTCAGAGCCGGAAAGCGTACGTCTTACTGAGATAGTATGGGCGAGATCTCCAATCGCCGGATGCAGACGGGGATTGCCGAAGATTCGGCGGGTATAGGAGAGGGTCTTGCGGAAAAGGGCGCTCACCTCATCAGGTTCGAGAGCACACGTATCTATACCTTCAGCCTCTACCTCGGAATAAATCTGTTTCAAAGTCTCTTCCGGAATATCCTCGCGCCGACGCACCATGGTGCGTGCCATGACGTTGGAAAGCACCATAGCCGTGGTGAGATTGAAATTGCGTACCAAGATATCCCAGCTCCGTTTCGGCGACATCACCGGCGAACCGGTGAAGTAATATGCGTGTGTGAAGCTGATCATAGGGCCTTCGGCATCCATGTCGAGTGACGCCACCCTGTCGATTGCGTCAAAAGCGGCCAACGAAATAGCCATGCCGGCCAGACCGTAGGCGCGGTCGTCCTCATTGAGATAGGCCAACTTGAATTGTTCCTGACTCATGATATATTGATTTTTAGGGCGTTATTTACAAAATTATGATAGGCCTCAGAAGAGCACCTTCAGACCTCCGGTGATGCTGAGTCCTTCGCCGGGGAGTCCCGGTAATAAAACGTCGTGGCGGTCAAGAAGGTTCTGAGCTTCCACTCTTATGCCGAACGCGGGAGTGAAATCATAGCTTATTCCGGCCTTCAGCAAGGTAAGATCGGGCAGCCGCAGTGCAGCCACCTCCTCACGTCCTTCTCCGTTAATAACCATCGATGGCCCGGCACATTCCAATCGGGAATATATATTGCGCACACCGCGATACTCATACCCTACGCTGAAGCGGAGTGTGCTCCAAGGATTTAGTTCAGCTCCGGCATCAAGCACCCAGCGTGCACGGTCGTAACCGTTAAAGTATCCCTTCTCGCCATTCTGAGGTTGATAGCGGAGATTCCCCTTGATGGTGAATACTCGCCCTGTAGTGTAACCCAAATTCAGCCCGAGACTGAATCCCTTGACCGAGAGGCCCTCGCCATCGAGCGAATAGAGCGGGGAAAATCCCTGCAAGGCAGCCACATCCGTCCAGGGAGAGGGGACTCCCGAGAGCATATACGGATACCATCCTCCCATTGGGGTACGATTGGATATCTTGTAGGCAAATTCCAATCCGGCCGAGAAACCTGAGAACGGACCGAACGATACCCCCAATGCAGCATCCAGAGGGGAATATACGGGGCGCGTGCTCGCGAGAGTGGGGAGGCAGTAATAGTTGGCCTCATGCGAGTCGGCGAGGGTCTGAAGCTCGCTTCCGCCCAATACGTTGAGATAGAACCCTACCGGTCCTTTCTGCATATCGAGCCGTACATCCGGTGCGATATGGAAGAGGGAATAGCGGCTACCCTCCGGCCCGGCGTTGAAACTGAAATCAAGGTCGGCGCCCACCTTTACATTGAGAAGTCCTCGGCTAAAGCGATAATAGGGCGTAAGGGTAAGATTGGAGTAACTGTCCGGAGCATTCAAATGAATATCCGGAGTGAACGCATAGCTGTCCTGATCGGAATAGAGAAGAGCGTCGAAGCGCACATCCGCACCGATCTCGCTACCCGAATCCCATGGCATCGCCAAGCCGCCGTCAAGCCAGAGGCGGGTCTCGCGGGCAGGAGTGACGGNCATCGTGCCTGAATCTGCGCCAAAGCGATTGGAGGCATAGAGGGATGTAGGGAGATACAGCTCGCGATAACCGAACCAACGCATACCTGCCTCGGCGCGCCATACGAGCGCCTCTTTAGCCCTCGGGGAATCCCACGCCACACGGAGAGCGATATCGTTGAGTGTCTGAGTGGGTGCGTTCCCCTCCAGGTAAGGGAGATAGCTGAAATAATTGAAATAGCCGCCATGCCAACTGAGCGCAGCCGAGAGAGATCCCGCCTCATCGAAACGGTGAGCGCCGTACACTCCGATAGTCCCGTCATATCGGTAGCGCTTGCGGTCAGCGGTAGCCTCATCGAGATCAGCCTTCTCAAGGGATGTGGAATTGAATTGCAACCATGCTCCCAGAAGAGTGTTGCCATCGTCGATAAATCGGTTTCCGACGCTGAGATTGGAATTCAACCATGATCCCAAATCCGCCTCCACATATCCCTGATAACGTGTCAGGTCGCGGCTTACGCGCCAACCGGTGACAGGCATGGTCATCAAAGTCGGTTCGAAGGCCGCGGGCACCCCCTTCCAATCGTAAGCCATCGGAGAGGATTCAAGCGGGAAACGCTTGGCCTGCGGGAAAGTGTAGAGACGGTCCACACGGATTATATCCGGCACATACTTACCCTCCACATTTATGGATTCATGAAGAGTCTGAGCCTCGGCAGCAGTCCATCCGGATGCAATGAGGAGTGTAAGAGCTATATTGGGTGTGATTCTTTTCATTCTCATTTCCATTCTTTAAGACGTTTGGAAATCATGTCATGTATATCAAGCTCGTCGCCCGGATAATTATCACGCAGACTCGTGATATACTCCTTGGCGAGATAAGTCTTCCCCGAGGCATGATAAGTGTCGGCAAGTGCGATAAATCCGCGTGCGAGCCAGTACTGATGAGGAGTGCCGGCATCTGTGAAATCGGAGAGTGTCTTCTCGGCAGCCTTATATTGGCGTGAGTCGAGCTGCATCTGCCCCAGCTCTACAGCGGCACGCGCCCCGGCCTCCGACTTGGGATTGGCGGCGAGATTCGCGAGCAGTCTCATAGCCTCGCGGGAATCACCGGAATCACGCAGGCCGAGGGCCTCATAGAGTGTAGCCTCCTCAGCCATATCTGCACTCAAGCCTC
Source organism: Bacteroides sp. (assembly GCA_014801225.1). GTDB lineage: Bacteria > Bacteroidota > Bacteroidia > Bacteroidales > Muribaculaceae > Lepagella. The sequence continues at coordinate 150,859 of JAAVEO010000009.1, read as the reverse complement.
CGCCGGCGAGAGCCAGACGGGCATACTTCACACGCTCTGCGTCAGAGTCTGTAGTACGCATGATTCCGGCGTAAGCGTCAGAGAGGAAATCGGGATCGGCGAGATTCTCCAAGGCTTTCCAAGTCTTGAGAGCCTCATCGTTGCGATAAGTATCCTCCAGGAGCGATGCCTTGAGGGCCATTGCCTCCGGAGCCTGCGGAGAGTCGCCTCGGCGGGATAAGAGTCGATCGAGCACCTCTATCGCCTGAGCGGGTTTTCCGGCCGCTTCATACCCCTCGGCGAGATCGAGGAGAGCCTGAGCCAGATATTTTCCGTTGGGATATTTCTCCGTGTACTCCTCAAGGCGTTGATAAGCCTTCTCATCCTTGGCGAAAAGAGCTTCAGCAGCCTCGAAAGCGAGACGCTCTTTCTCATCATTATCCAGACGTGGAGCATCGGGTATGGAGGAAAGGAAATCTGAATATTCGTCAAGGTCGCCCGAAGCGGCATAATAACGCCGCAAATCCTCATTGGCAAGATTGGCCTCCTCGCTGGAGGGCCAATTGCGTATCACCTCGCGATACACGCCGGAAGCCTCCTCGGCTTTATCAGCCTTGTTATAGGCGATGGCAAGGTTCAACATCCCCTTACGGGCATATGGAGAGGAGGGATAGAGACTTGTAAGACGCTCGAAAGCCCTTGTGGCATCGGCCGTCTGTCCGAGTCCGTTATAAGTCATACCCTTCTCCAGCAAAGCGGCCGGGAGCCACTTTGAATCGGGATATTTGGAGGGAAGGGCATCCAGTTCGGCAAGTTTCCCTTTGACATCTCCCCCCAAGCCGCGCATCACGGCATGACGGTAAGCGGCATAGTCGGCATCCCTGTCGCCGGAGGAGGCGGCATCGGCATACCCCTGCATGGCACTGCGATAGTCTCCGTTGTAGTAGCGGCAATCGGCAAGGCGCAGGCGGGCATCGGTCTCCAGACGTGAAGGGAGGGAGGGAGAGGCCGAGACGGCCTTGGAAAACCAATCGGCAGCCTGCTTGAAGCGATCCTGCATATAAAGGGAGTAGGCCAGATTGTAGAGAGCAAGTGTGCGATTCTCCGAGCGGCCGCTCTCATCGATAAATTGCTTATAGGCTTTCTCCGCGGCGCTCCATTTCTTCTGAGAATAGAGAGCGTCGCCGAGCCATAAGCGGGCCTCAGTGGCGATATCGGGAGAGATGCGGGAGAGGGATACCGCCTCGTTGAGATACGTCTCGGCATCCTGCGGCTTATTGTTGGCAAGACACTCCATACCCAACTCGTAGGTCACTTTCTGCTTGGCGGCCAATACATTCTTTCCGGGATTCTTTATGCGGCGTATGCTTTCGAGAGCCTTCCCGTAGTCGCGCTCGTTATAATAGGCAGTAGCGAGATATTCTTCCACTGCGGGGGCATATTCCGAATCAGGATACTGCGCGAGGAAGCGTTCGAGCAGGGATATGCTGCTACTGAAGGGTATGTTGCCGCCGCGTGTGCGAGCAGCCACATAATCATAGAGGGCAGTCTCCCCCACATTACGGTCATACACCATCTCGGCGGCACGCTCGAAAGCCATGGCGGCGGCGTTGTCATCACCCTCGCGCGCGGCTATCTGGCCGAGATAGAGCGAGGCGCTCTGTCCCAAGTCATTGCGCAAGGAGGATATGGAGGAGAAGAGGCGTGAGGCCGCCTCATAGTCGGCATCGGCGTATTCGAGGACACCCATCGTGTAGACGGCATCGTCGGAGGGAACTCCATCGCAGGAGTTGAAATACTCCTGCAGATAACGTCGGGCATCGCCGTAGTCGCCGAGTTTGAAATAACTCAGACCCATCACTTTCTGCAACTCCGGCAGCAACTCCGCCACGGGGCGCTGCGAGAGAAGACGTTTCCCGAGAGCGATGGTCTGATCGTAATTCTGTCGGTAATAGTCGATATGGGCTATGTAATATTCCGCTTCGAGGCCTGTGGGCTGATACATGGATCCGCGCCGCCATGAATCATCGGCCGAGGGGTATTTCTCAGCCATGCGGGCGGCAGCCTGAAATCTGTCGTAAGCCTTCCCGTAGTCACCCTCGGCATAGTCGATATAAGCGAGATAGAATTCCGAAGCCGTCTCGTATCCCTTGGCGCTTCCGATAGAGCGCAACAGCGGGCGGGCACTGTTGAATTCCCCGCATTTTATCATACAGAAAGCCTTTCGATAGGTGTAGAGCGGGCGCTGGGCGGAGTTGAGACGTGTGAAGTCGATGGTCTCGTATTGGTCGAGCGCATCGGCGAAGCGCCCGCCGTAGAGATAGCTGTCGCCCAAAGCGAGCGAAGCCTCCAGAGCCTCCGTAGAGGAGGGATACCGGCTGATGAAATCACTCAGCAGCTCCACACAATCGGCATCACCGCGCTCGTAGGCGGCTATGGCAAGGAGATAAGCGAGTTCTCTTGAATCTTCTGCATCGAGCCGGCTTTGGTCGGTGACGAGATGTCGGAGCTGGTCTACAGCCCCGACATAGTTGCCGGATGCTATCATCTCGCGTCCGCGCTCCAGATACCCCTCGGCGAGGGGGGAGAGAAAGTCGCCGGCGAGAGCGGCGGGAGAAAGAAGGAGGGTCGCCGTAAGAAGCGTCCCGGTGACTATGTTGGGAATACTCATTGGCATTATCTTAAAAATTATTATCGCTTCCCGGAAGCTGATGATCGGGCATCGGAGTGCAAATGGGAGTCAATGCGCTCGATGATATGTTGCGGCGGTATCCCGTGCAGACAGTGATAATCGCCAAAGCGGCACGGTCGGTTGCCGAATACGGAGCATGGACGGCACACCATATCGAGTTGCACGGCATCCTTGACACTCTGCCTCCAGCCGAGAAAACCGGTGAAGGGGTGTGTGGCGCCCCATACGGTGACCGCGGGAATCCCTGCAAGGGAAGCCAAATGCATGTTGGCCGAGTCCATCGACAGCATCACATCGCAATGACTCAGCAAGGCAAGTTCGCCCGGGATACCGAGTCTTACTGCCGCCATATTCATCACTCTCGGATGCTCGCCGCGCATCTTCTCAAGCTCCTCACGCTCTTTCTCCCCGGCTCCGAAGAGAAACACCCGGAAATCAGGGCGTAAGGCGTAATGGCTCACTACCTGCTTCATCAGCCCGAGGGGATATATCTTCCCTTCATGTGCCGCGAAGGGGGCGATTGCGATCCAGCGCTCCCCATTCCGTTTCGGCTCCAAAACTATGGATGAGAAGAGAGTGGGATCGGCAGGGATACCTCCGAATATGGAGACGAAGTTCTTGTCAGCCGTGATTCCGGCACGCCGGTACACGTCGGCATAACGTTCCGGAGTGGAGGGGAGCTGGAGCAGTACCTTGTTGCGGCTACGGGTGAGGGCCTTCTTGGCGCGTCGTCCCTTTCGGATATGCTTCACGCATTTCACTCCGCGCATCTTCATGAATTTGCGAAGCAACTGCGTGCGCAGCACATCGTGAAGGTCTACGTATGTCGTAAAGCCGTATTTCTCCTGCAACTCTCCGCTAAGTCGCCATAGTCCGGCAAGGCCGTCATAATCGGCGGTATCGACACCCACTACCGTGAGATTGGCAGGAGGATTTACGAAGAGAGTGGCGGGATGGCGCCTCGTGAGCATCACGAAGTGCCGGTCGGGATTGGAGCGGCATGCGTCGTAGAGGGACGGTATGGCGATAGCCACATCTCCCAGAGCCGAGAACCGGCTTACGAGCACCGCTCCCGTATCCTTACTGCTTTTTGCCATAAAGCACCGGATTAGTAGCCGGATCGTTATAGAGTTTCATCTGGCGATACACCTTCATGAATTTGCGTCCTGCAGCAATATCTTCGAGAAGGGTGTCGATAGCGGAAGTGAGATCCTCACGCTGTTCGAGGAGCACATCGAGTTTGGCGCGGCAACGCTCGCGATGAGCGTCATCGGCATCGGTGCGCTCGGCCTGCTCGCGCATGTGCCAGATCTTGAGTGCGAGGATAGAAAGGCGGTCGATAGCCCATGCGGGCGACTCGGTGTTGATAGTGGCGTCGGGGAGGGGAGTGACATCCTTATAGCGATCGCGAAACCACGAGTCGAGTTCCTCCACCATATCCGTACGACGCTGATTGCTGTCGTCAATACGGCGTTTGAGGATAAGGGCCTCAAGGGGGTCGATATCCGTATCGCGGATAAGATCCTCCATGTGCCACTGCTCAGCGTCGATATGGCATTTGGCATAGAGGATAGCCTCGGGAGAACCGGCCTCGTAGGGGTTATCCCAGGGGGCCTCGATATTGTCGGAGATATGATAATCGGCCACACAACGGTCGAATACGCCGTTGGCTATTTTCGCTATATTCATAGTGCTGTTGTTGTTTATCTAGCTTACCTAAACGCAAAATTAACTGAAAAAAAGCGAACTGCAATATGAAAGGGGAGGATAAAATCTGATTTTATCCTCCCAACATGCTATTTTGACATTTTTTGACGATAAAACGCCGCTATGGATTAATCCTTCGTGTTTCCTTTCTTCTTCGCTTTGGCGTTTATGGCCTTGATCGTATCAAGATAGGCTCGCTCGACCGGTGAAAGTTCCCGGACTTGAAATTTTCGGTATTCTTCACACGCTTTATCCATGGCCTGCTGATGGCTGATAAAGCCGGGACCATTCAGCAGAGCTTCACCTGTGGAAGATAGTATGGAGTCGAGTTGCTTCACATAATCTTCCATATACATCGGGCGACGGCGCATTGCTTGAATTTCGGCAAAATCGAAGTATCCGGAAACAAGATTATTGAGAATCTTCAATTCGTTCTCACTAAGATAATTCTTGGCAATCTGAGCATCGCGGAGTGTGGGATGATCCCCCTTGAATGAGGTCAGCCCCATCATCGGTGAATCAGCATTAGCACGTTTATAGATTACCTCAGCCGCAGTATTGCCGTGAGCCGCGAAATGAAGCTTGTTTTGTACAATCTTGAAAAACTCAACAGAAATCTCCGAACGAGGGTCATAATCTACTGCCGTAGCATATAGATCAAGTACCTGCCGATACATCACCTTTTCAGAGGAACGGATGTCGCGGATTCTGTCGAGCAGTTCACGCCAATAAGCACCACCGCCATTCCCCTTCAACCGCTCATCATCCATAGTGAATCCCTTGATGATATACTCTTTCAGCCGCTCGGTAGCCCACCTCCGGAAATGCGTGGCAATCACCGACCGAATCCTATATCCCAACGAGATAATCATGTCAAGATTATAGAATGGAATCTCACGCGTAACCTGCCTGCTACCCTCTTGACGAACCTGTCGGAAATTCCGACAAGTTGATTCTTCATCAAGCTCCCCTTCTTCATAAATATGCTTGATATGCTCAACCACATTACTTCGGGATGACTGAAATAAATACGCCATCTGCTGCTGCGAAAGCCACACAGTCTCACCCATAAACTTCACCTCTATACGGGTCTCGCCATCCTCGCTCTGGTATATGATTATTTGGTTGTTATCGTCCATTGTCATTTTGTTTTTTCATTTATTTAAGTTTTGCAAGTACTGATTTCCAGGGATAGAGGCATAAAAAAACGACATGGATTCTTGCCTAAATGCAAGAAAATGAGTAATTTTAAGTACCACCAAAAAACTAGCTCAAAGCCATGTCGATATACAAAATTACTCCCTTTCTCTCGGATATCAAAGACTTTTTCAAAAATTCCGATATGACAGCAGCCATGCAGAACATAAGTTCTACACTTGGGCATGTCAAGATGACCTAGCGCGACACGCTTGCAGTAACAAGCAAGCGTAACGCGGATTGATCCGACACTTCTCTCAAAGTGAACGGGTATCTTCCGGAAAACATGGCCATTGAACGGATATCCTCCGGAATCCGATGCCGTAGGCCACTGAAAATAGTCGATTCCTGCATTTTTTTAGGTATAAAATCGACTGATAACCAGAATCAAGGGCTATTCATAACCTTTCCTCATGCTAGGAAATTGCCTTCAAAAGTGAACGGGTATATTCCGGAATATGTACGCTAAAATCATGCGGTATAAAAATCCTCCGGAATATTCCTGTTTCACATAGAGGAGGAATATTCCGGAAGACTTGGCAGTTACACTTTAACTGATGTTGACTATATAAGAATCTTGGAGCACTTCTTCAAGGGATTTGCCGTCAATCTTCACTATATCCCAGACACTTTCATCGCAGGGAATCATATAAATGATATCTTCCTTGTAATAATCATGAGTATCTCTATCTCCGAGTTGGTCATAAATACAATCTCCGACCTCCTTTTTAAATCTAAAAATGGGAATAGGACAGTTCTCTGCATGAATACCATAGAAGTTCCCATCTCTAACGTAGTAGAATATCATGTTGAAGCCGCCCTGTTCAATATACGTTTGGAAGATTTTCTTAGAGACAGACGATTTCGTCTCACGTCGGTTTTCTGGTTGCCAACCAAGTTGCCACATTTCGAGATTCTTGCCCTCCCCAAAAAAATTGGGTATGACAACATCATGGTTGCGTTTAGTCATGTTTTGTAGATGATTATTCATCTGTGTTTTGCTTTATTATATTCAACAATCTTTTGAATAAGTGAATCATAGATTGAATCAATAGAATGATGATTATTCTTTTGACCACTCTTACGACTGACTAATCCATTGGATGGATTTTCAGTAAATTTATGATAATGGGATGATTTCTCGCCATTATTAGCATAGGGTATATAGTTCCCTTTATCGTCAAATTTGAGATCAACCTGACCGACACATTTATGCTTATCATAAATTCCGAATGTAGTGATTTCAATGGTACCGTCATTTTTCCGATGGGCTCCAAGATATATTGGGGACTCAGAATTTGAGTTCATTGGAATCTTGACTCTCCTTTCATTTTCTTTTTGAAGAAGAATCTTGTGACCCTCAATCCGATTCGGCAACTCGTTGTGTGTACGTAGGTATTCAGGTACCCCTCCGAGTTCTTTCTTGTATGTATTATTGCCACCCATTTGCAGATCTGTTATTGTCGTTAGCAAAATAGATACAGTTCTCGGCGTTTTCTCCCGGAAGAGTAGGACCGTAGCGAAGGATACAAATCGGCATCAATTCCTCCCGGATTCTTTTTACAGCCTTTAGCCACTCTTCCGGGTTCCCATGTCGTATGACTCCGACGCTACTTATGGCGATGACTGAATATTTTGGCCAACCCTCAAGCCAATAGTCCTCCTCCCATTCGCCGGGGAAGGAAACGTTGGGAATCACACTATGTCCTCTTGATTGGAGCCAAGCCACCCATAGCTTGTTGAGAAACGAAGAGTACATCTTCTGGGGACGTGTCATTTCATTTGTCATCGAAAAATCGATACCGATAGATACCTTGAAGCTGGAAAGTAACTTCTCCGTTTCAAAGGGCTTTTTCCAGTACTGTAGGATACGAGAATCATCGAAATAGAAATGAGGCGCAACGTGATAGAGCTTTCGGGGCACAGTACGATGAATTCCAAGAATATCGGAAGGGATAGCACCGGTGTACGCGCGGACCATAGGCATTTCATTTTTAGATGTCATACTTACAGCCATAGTCATGAACAAAAGGGTTGAATCTTTGTGTCCAAGGATTGACTCAATTGTTGTGTCTGATTCGTTAGCCGCAGTTTTCAGAGCCGTATCTTCGGCCGAGAGACTCTCTTCCACAGGCGGCAGGTCTGTAAATGGAAGAGTGTTCTGAAGTGGGTAATACCCGTAATTCATGTTAAATTGAATTTAAAATTCTTCCAATCCTTGCAGAAAAACGGGTACGACTATTGCTTATCACGAATTTTATTCGTAATTTTGCGGCTGTCAAACCCTCGTATCCCGTTTTCTGCAAGGGATATCGAACTCTTAGGATGCCTCATTCTCGGCAAAGAGTGGGGCATCGATTTTTATTTTATATGGTTATATCATATCATCTCCTCCTTTCTATCAGCAAAAATTAGCGATTTATACCTATTATACTCTGCATTCAGGTCTATATCCGGTTCATTCGGGTCAATGGTTGTGAATTTGCCGTCTATATACGCTTTGCGTAGCTTTATATTTTTATGAATTCCCTTCACAGTATTTGCATCAATATGAGTCTGGCCAATATCATCTTTTGAGATAATATTAATAGCATCTCGCCGCATTCTCGGATAGTCAAGAATGCCGAGGGATTGTGTAGCAAATATCAATTGTGAGCGCTCAGAGAATTTCAAAAAGAAATCTAAGAGCAAGTGTTGAGTCTTTGCTTGCATCCCTGCGCCAAACTCATCAAGCGCAATCAGCCATCCATTCTGAATGGATTTGTAGAACAGAACAAGATGGCGTATAAAACTACGCGTTCCTTCAGACTGCAGACTATCTTCAAGAGAAAATTCTCCGAGTCGAGTTTTGTGAATATAGTGGCTTGTCAGTCTTGCTAGAGTTTGTAACTTCTCTATTGCTTCTCGGTCTTCTTCTGAGTGTTTCATTTGAAGAAGAATTTGACGAGCCTCCTCGGGAATGACCTTCGTTTCTTCTTCTACTTTAATATCAATTATATTGGAATGGAAGGTCTTAATCAGATCAACTAATAATAGTTTTAATCTGTTGTCATCTTTTAAAGCTTTTGCAACCTCCTGATCTCCATCTTGAAGATAATATATCTTGAAAAATTCATATTTAAAGTAGTTGCGTACTATCTTTAGCTCATCACATGATATATTTTTTGAAGCAAAAACCGACAATACCGAAATATTATCCTTGGTGGATTCCTCAATAGTCTTTCTATCCTTTTGAGACAATGAGATCCATGTGCCAAACCGCACAGTATTGACATCCCTTTCTACATTATATTTGCGCGTATAAATTGCCCGGCTACTGTTTCCGTTATGGTATACGCGCAGTTCTTCTTTAGTAATTCGTGTGGGCGAAATCTCAAGGTAATATCTATATCGAATATCACCTATAAAGAAATATAGGTCAAAGACGGAATTCTTATCTGCATATTCTGGATCAAGGGCAAATCTCATGTATGAGAAGTCATCGTCCTCATCCATAGGAAATCGGATAATTGCTTCTCTTAAAAAATCCAATGCGAAAAGAATGTTGGTCTTACCACTGCCATTGGCTCCATAAAGAATAAGAGCTTTAAGTAATCGCGTATTTCCTACTTGTGTAATCCAATCCTCACCATACTGCTTCTCTTTGGAAGCCTCAAACGAGACCTCCAATGGCTCTCTGATGGAGAAGAAATTGGATATGGTGATTTTCTGTATCATATTTTTTTATTTTATGGCGCAAAGATAAGTATTATTTTCTAACCATGCAATAAATTCTGTAGGATTTGTACAGAAAATATGATTTCAGAATCCAAAATAAGCTCTAAAATCGGATTTTCTGTAATTTTTAACTAAAAATATCCTTTATTCCCCTCCTATGGATTAGATTCGTAGGATGAACTTCCATGAGTGGCATTTTAGTTGGATAGTTTGTTTGCCTAAATGGGATTCTATCGCCTCAGATAGTCTCAGATAGTCCGGTTTGTTGCGCCAAATGCAAAACAATAAGGATTAACTAACTGATTATCAAGTTGGTATTGCTCTTCAACGAAGAGAAGTACTAAGGCGGAATCAGGTGGAATCATAGCCTTAAATGATTAGAATACTGGCGATGGGAATAGGCCGCTTTGCGGCCGGTCGAGCTGAAGCTCTCCCTCAGAACCTGGACTGTAAAAGCTTTGGGGCAGGGGTCGCGGCAGTGGTCGCGACCGTACATGGGGCGAGAGGGGTAGGGGCGAATAATTTTGGAGAAGAGNTGGGGAGTGGGGTAGGATAAAGGCACCGGTGGAGATAAGCCGGTGCCTTTTGGTAGGGATCTATAGGAGAGAAAGATGGGGAGGGCCGGAATCAAACGCCCGAGAAGTAGAGGGCGTGGGGAATCAGGCGCCGGCCAAAACAGGTTCGCGGCGGGCGAGGTCGTTGGCTACGGCCACGGCTTTCGTGATGTGGTCGCAGATTAGGTCGGGGGAGATGAGACGGTCGATATGGGCCTCGTGGAGCGCCTCGCGTACATTGGGCTGCACACCGGAAAGTACGATTTGAATTCCTTCTCTGTGCGACGACTGGATGAGAAGTTCCAGATTGTGGATACCCGTAGAGTCGATGAAAGGTACCTTTCTCATTCGGATGATACGCACGCGCGGACGCTCGTGGGGCGCATTGCGCACCACCTCGTCGAATTTAGTAGCCGCTCCGAAGAAGAACGGGCCGTCGATCTCATATACCGACACACCATCATCAAGGTCGAGTACTTCATGCGTGGCGAGGTCGGTGCCGTCAGTAGCGTCAAGCTGATGACCGTAGACACGCACAGTGGTATTCTCAGTGACACGACGCAGGAATACCACGACAGCCAACAGCATACCGATCTCGATGGCGATGGTAAGGTCAAGAATCACAGTGAGAAGGAATGTGATCACAAGTACCCAGATATCACCCTTGGGATTACCNGCCATACCGACGATAGTACGCCATCCGCTCATATTGTAGCTCACCATGATAAGCACAGCAGCCAGACATGACATAGGCACCATACCGATAAGAGGCATAGCGAAGAGGAAGATAGCCGTAAGCACCAGGGCATGGATGATACCGGCCACGGGAGTGACACCACCNTTGGTGATATTGGTCATGGTGCGGGCGATAGCGCCGGTCACCGGTATACCNCCGAAGAGGGGCACCGTGATATTGGCGATACCCTGACCGATGAGTTCGGTGTTGCAATTGGTGNGACCGCCGGTGACACCGTCGGCCACAGTAGCGCTCAGCAACGACTCTATAGCGCCCAGCATGGCGATAGTGAAAGCCGAAGGGAGGAGCAGACGGATAGAATCCATGTCAAGCCCCACGGGATGAGGCTCTGGGATGGAAGCTCCGAGGATACCGAAACGGTCGCCGATGGTCTGCACTCCGGTAACGCCGAAATACTCCTTCATCACCCACACCGCGATGCTGACGAGTACGATAGCCGTAAGCGCACCCGGGATACGCGATGAAATCTTGGGAGTGAAGATGATAATGAGCAACGACACGACTCCTACAATAGCGGTAGCGGCATTGATAGAAGCGAAATGACGGAGATATACTCCCCATTTGCCGATAAAGTCGCCGGGAATTTTCTCATCGATGGCGAGTCCGAAGAAATCGGGCATCTGAGTGGAGAATATAGTGAGGGCGATACCGGCCGTGAAACCTACCACAATCGGATAAGGGATAAATTTGATGACGGTGCCAAGCCGGAATATACCCATCAGCACCAATATACATCCGGCCATGAATGTGGCGATAGCCAGACCTGCGAGGCCGAACTGCTGGATGATACCATAGACGATTACTATGAAAGCTCCCGTGGGACCTCCGATCTGCACACTGTTGCCACCGAGAGCGGATACGAGGAAACCGCCCACTATGGCGGTGACGAGACCTACCGTAGGGCTCACACCGCTGGCAATACCGAACGCGATAGCAAGCGGTAGAGCCACGATGCCTACCACGATTCCGGCTACGAGGTCTTTCTTGAATTTTGCCGCCGAGTAATTCTTACATGCGTCCATAAGCGCGGGACGGAAGTCGATGCGGCCAATTGATTTGGTGATACTGCTCATTTCTTCAAGAGCTTAAAGATATATTATATATTGATTTCAAATTTTATTTCCGGACCGCCACGACCTCACCCGGACGACGGACGAGAGCCGCGAGGCCGATGCCGGCGCAGAGGAGGAGAAGGAGGGCGCCGGTCAGGAAGATGACGGTGTAGGAAGTAGCGTCGGCAAGCAGACCCCAACCTCCGGAAGCCAAGGCGCCCCCAGCGGCAAGGGCTATAGAGATGATGGCGTAGATACGCGAATAGCTTTTCGAGCCGAACACCTCACGCGTGAGCATAGCTGTCTGCACNGTGACTCCGGCGTAGGCCCATCCGAAGAAGAAGGCACCGGTGAGGAGGGCCGAGAGCCATTCCCCGCCGAATATCATGATGAGGAGACCGGCGGCGCCACCGGCAGTGGTGACGAGCACACCGAGACGGCAATTGCGGTCGTTGATATATCCGAGTACGAGTTTACCGAGCGCCACACCCATCATCACGGAGGAGGAAACGTAGGAGGCCTGTTCGAGAGAGAAGGCCATTGAGGTGGCATATTTCGGGATGAAGAGATTGAGTGTGGAGATTCCCATCATCAAGAATGAAAAGATAAAGAGGGAGTAGAATACGGGCATCCTTATCGCCTTCTCATATTCTATGCCGGAAGCGGAGTGNGCCGGAGAGGCATCTTTCGCCGAGGCAGCTCCGGTATTCTCCCCGTATGGGCGCAGACCTTTGTCGGCGGGCCAATCGCGGAGGAAGATGTAGAGCAGAGGAGTGACAGCTAAAAGAAGAATAGCGGCAAACACGAGATAAGCGGATCGCCATCCCCAGTTGGTAATGATATTGGCGGCGATGGGATTGAATATCATACCGCCTATGCCGGAAGCAGCACTACAGACTCCGATGAGTAGACCGACATTGGTATGAAACCAACGGTTGACAAGGGTAGGAAAACTCAGATAAAGGAGGAATGCGAGGGTAAGACCCATCACAATACCGGAGAGATAGAATTCCCAGACATTGGTAAAAAACGACATCGCCAGATAACAGAGGCCCATCACGGCGGAACTACCGGTAAAAAGCAGACGGGCACTATAACGCTCCACCATACGTCCGGCCAACGGCAGCATCAGCGATGAGGCGATATACATCAGCGACATATAGAGGCCGAAAGTTCCTACCGAAACACCTATATCCGAACTTACAGGACCGTAGAAGATACCGGCGCAACTGAAGCTAAGGCCGATATTCACACCCATCATCAGACAGCAACAAGCCACTATTACAAAGCCATAGTGCATACGCTTGCGGGAAGAGGACTGCTCACAGCAATCCTCCGTACCGTGAAGAGAATTTTTATTCATTGAAAAAAGTCGTTTCAAAAGAGGTTGGTTAGAAAAAATAGGGAGATGAAGAAATGATGCGCGTACATCTCCCTGAAATAAAACGCAAAATTACAAAAAATAGTGGATATAGGGATGTAGTTTGAGTATATTTATTGATTACGGAAGGTGTAAATTCTTTTTACCAACCGACAAAAGCGAATTATCAAGACGAGGGAACGAGAATACTTGGAGATTTTAAAGTTGTGAGGGTAGAGAGGGTCCGGAATTGGAGACAGGAAAGGAGCTCGGAAGGGGTTACGGGGTCAGGGGCCGGAATAATACCGGCAAGATGGGCGATGTGTCCGATCAGGGCAGGGGCTTCGTAGCGCAGACGCAACGCCTCCATGCTCAGGGAGGTATCTCGCTTGGAGAGGCGTATGCCATCGGTATTGCAGATGAGGGGTACATGGGCGTAGACAGGCGGTTGGTAGCCGAGGAGATGGTAAAGATAGATCTGGGGGGCGGCGCTGGACAACAGGTCGTGGCCGCGCACTATTTCCGTGACACCCATAAGAGCGTCGTCGGCCACAACAGCCAATTGGTAGGCCCAGGCTCCATCGGCGCGACGCAGAAGAAAATCACCGAATTCACGGGCCAGATTAATATTCTGAAGCCCGTAAACCACATCGGCAAAGACAATCGTCTCGTCAGGCACGAAGAGGCGCCAAGCACCTTTATTCTGCAAAAGGGAAGGAACAGCGTTTCCTCCTAATGACTTCGGGCGGCATCGGCCATTGTAGATAATGCGGCCGTCGGAGGCGTGGGGAGCCCCAACAGCATGGATATCAGCACGGCGACATGTGCAACGATATACGCGCCCTGTGGCCTCAAGGCGGGCGAGGGCATCTTCATAGAACTGATGGCGTTGGCTCTGGAGATACGGTCCGGCCGGCAGTTTGCCGTCGATCCCCCCTTCATCCCACGGGAGGCCGAGCCAAAGGAGATCGTCTTCGATCTGCCGGGCATATTCGAGACGGGAGCGCTGCGGGTCGAGATCCTCGATGCGAAGGATCCAACGCCCACCGCGAGCCTTTACCGATAACCAGGAGAGGAGGGCCGTGAAGATATTACCGAGATGCATTCGGCCTGTGGGGGAGGGGGCGAAGCGCCCTACAGGAGTATCTGCCATAAGGATAAAAAAGATTGATTAATCTTATTGAGCCGGGAGGGAGGAAGCGGTACGGAACACTTCCAAAGCGGCTTCCACATCGGGCACCTTATGCACCAGAATCATATTCTTGCCATTCTTTTCGGAAATGACACTCCGACGCGGGTTGATAGCCACGAAACTGAGGATACGGCCGAACGCCGATGATTGATAGTAGGCAATATTATCGGAGCTCACGAAATAGAGGCGCATCTTTCCACCTTTCAACACGAGACGTTCCACACCATAGCGGCGTGCCTCGCGACGCAGGGCCACAATCTTGATAAGCTCCTCCGTCTCCTGAGGTATGGGGCCGAAGCGGTCGCGCAGATGCTCGCGGAAGACGGCGGTCTGCTCGGCGGAGTCCATATTGTCGAGTTGCTGATAGAGGGATATACGCTCCCCTTCCTGAGGTACATAAGTGGCGGGGATAAGTAGTTCGAGGTCCGATTCCACGATGCAGTCGGTAGTGAATTCCTCCGTCTCGCCGGCATTGACATCAGTGAATGTATCGCCGAATTCCTCCGTCTTGATCTCCATTACGGCCTCCTTGAGGATTTTCTGGAAGGTCTCGTAGCCGAGATCGGCGATGAAACCGCTCTGCTCCGCGCCGAGCATATTGCCGGCTCCGCGTATATCAAGATCCTGCATCGCTATATGGATACCGGCTCCGAGGTCGGAAAAAGATTCTATGGCCTGAAGACGGCGACGCGCCACGGGAGTGAGGGTCTTTCCCGGATTTACGAGAAGATAGCAGAAAGCCTTACGCGAGCTTCGCCCCACACGTCCGCGAAGCTGATGCAACTCGCTGAGACCGAAATTATCGGCATGGTTGACGAGGATAGTGTTGACATTAGGCATGTCTATACCATTCTCCACGATGGTAGTGGAAAGAAGTACGTCATAATCATGCGCGGCAAAATCGAGTATGGCCTTCTCCAGTTTCTCGGGAGGCATCTGTCCATGGGCCTTCACAACACGCACCCCGGGCACCAGACGATGCAGGGCCGACTCTATGACATCCAGGTCGGCAATACGGTCGGATATAAAGAATACCTGTCCGCCTCGGCTTATCTCAAACGATACGGCCTCCTTCACGATATCATCGTCGAAGGGGGCTACGACTGTCTCTATCGGATGGCGGTTGGCGGGAGGAGTATTGAGCGAGGAGAGATCGCGCGCTCCCATAAGGGAGAACTGAAGAGTGCGCGGTATGGGGGTGGCCGACATGGTGAGAGTATCGACATTCACCTTCATCTGCTTGAGCTTCTCTTTCACGGCCACACCGAATTTCTGCTCCTCGTCGACGATGAGCAGTCCGAGATCCTTGAATTTCACCCCCTTGCCGATAAGTTTATGGGTGCCGATAAGGATATCTATTTTACCCTCTTCAAGGTCGGCAAGCACCTGCTTCACCTGCTTGGGAGTACGGGCTCGCGAGAGGAAATCCACTCTTACCGGAAGATCCTTGAGGCGCTTGGAAAAGGTCTGATAATGCTGCATGGCAAGCACCGTGGTAGGGACAAGAACGGCAGTCTGCTTCGAATCGGCGGCGGCCTTGAAAGCGGCGCGAACCGCAATCTCCGTCTTACCGAATCCTACATCGCCACACACGAGGCGATCCATAGGTTTGGCCGACTCCATGTCACGCTTCACGGCTTCCACTGCTTTCATCTGGTCGGGGGTCTCTTCATAGACAAACGAGGCCTCCAGTTCATTCTGCAGATAAGTGTCCGGGGAAAAGCTGAATCCTTTCTCCTCCTGACGGGCGGCATAGAGCTTTATGAGATCACGGGCTATATCCTTGAGTTTCGACTTTGTCTTCTCCTTGATACGATTCCAGGCACCGGTGCCGAGTTTATTTATCTTCGGAGGCACACCATCCTTAGCGCGATATTTGGAAAGTTTATGGAGAGCGTGGATGCTCACCAATATCATATCATCGTTCTGATAAAGGAGCTTGATCATCTCCTGCCGCTTCCCGTTGACATCCGTCTTGATAAGACCGCCGAAGCGCCCGATGCCATGGTCTACATGCACTATAAAGTCACCCACTTCAATCTGCGACAACTCCTTGAGGCTGAGAGCGAGACGTCCGGAGCGAGCACGCTCACTACGGAGAGAGTATTTATGGAAGCGGTCGAATATCTGATGATCGGTAAAGTAGCAGACACGAGTGGCATGGTCTACGAATCCTTCGTGAAGAGTACGGTCAATGGCGGTGAAGACGATATCGTCACCACGATCGGCGAAGATGCTCTTCAGGCGCTCCGCCTGCCAGGGGGAATCGGAGAGCAGGAGGATACGATAACCTTCGGAAAGGAATTTACCGAAGGAATCGGCAATAAGTTCGAAATTCTTATGATAGAGGGCCTGACGTGTGCAACCGAAATCTATTTCGGGTGTACCATTGGGAAGGGTAGCCCCGGCCTCATGTCCATATACCACCTTGCGCATATCCGCGAACGCCTTGGAGAATGAGGGGAAATCCACCACCTTATCCATAGCCCCGGGATCACCCTCTCCCGTTATAGCCACAGCCTGCGAGAGAGTCTCCTCCGAAATGGCTTTCACCCGTGAAAGCAACCATGAGGGGGACTGGCAGAAAAGCACTGCGGAAACGCCTACATACTCCAGGAATGAGATACCTTGTTCGCTCCCTTCCGACACAGAGGGGTAGAGGTCGGCCTTATCCACTTTCTGCTCCGAAAGCTGGGTCTCCACATTGAAGAGTCGGATGGAATCTATCTCATCATCGAAGAAGTCGATACGATAAGGAAGGTCGGATGCGTAGGAATAGACATCGAGAATGGAGCCGCGACGGGCAAACTGACCGGGTTCATAGACGTAATCCGTCTCCCGGAAACCAAGTTCGCGCAGACGCGAAATCACTTCNCTCTGCTCGCGAATGGCTCCNCTACGCAGGGAAAGGGAACTCTCCTCCATCTTCTCCGGAGCAGGCACACGCTCGGCAAGCGCCTCGGGATAAGTCACCACCCACCGGAGCTCCTTGGAGCCCTGCCAGGCGGCAAGAGTCTCCGTACGCAGTATCTGCGAGGGGAGATCGGCCTGACCATACTTGATATCGCGACGATAACCGCTTGGCATCATGGCCACAGCTTCTTCACCGGCTATTTGGGAGAGGTCGTGGTAGAGGTAGCCGGCGGTGTCAAGATCGTCGGCTATGACTATGGCGGGCTTCTTACCTTTGGGGAGNGAGNCGAGCATCATGGCGACGGCGCTACCCTCCAGCCCGGAAAGACGCGCCTCGCGCATCTCCTTGGANGAGACGAGCGAGGCAAGGCGTTCTATTTTATCTTTCGGGGCGAAGAGCCCCAATGCTTCCTGAAGTGTCATTTCTTTTGNGAGGGGTTCTTAAGTAGCTCTCGATAGCGTGAGGGATCAGCCATTATCTCCTTCACTTTCTCCATGGCGGGGTCATAGTTGAGGCGATTGCGCACCTTTCCTTTTTCAAAGTAATAACGNGCCATGATCTCATCGGCAAGATAGCCGGAGATATCCTTGCGGCTGTTGTCGAGATCTTTGTCGAGATTGTGGGTGAGCAGGCGCGACATCTCTTCGAAGACGCGTGAGGTCTCGTCGGTCATATANCCTTCATCTTCGGCNGTGGTNCGGAGTTGCTTCACCATCTCTTCGCAGACTTTGTCATATTTGAAGCGCTCGGGATNGATGCTCTTCTTAAAGTCNGCGTANATCTCATCCGTAACGGTGAAATCCTCGGGGGAGGGCACCGTAGGATGNTCGGCCGCATATTTTGTGGCGAAATCGAAAATCCAGAAATCTTGGATGGCATTATAGAGGAGGCGGGAGCCTTTACCCCATTCCACTTCGATATCGGGTTTGAGACCGCCGCCGTCGCGCACTTCNCGNCCGTTGCGGGTCTTGAATACATTGGCGAGGGAATCGGGAGTNCGNGGCACTGTGCCGTCNGGGAGGCGATGNGCGTAATCAAGGGCCTGGATCATACGNCCGGAGGGGAGGTAGTATTTGGCTACGGTCACTTTNAGCATACCGTCGAAAGGCATCTGGCGTGTGCCTTGCACAAGCCCTTTGCCAAAGCTGCGGCTACCTATGAGGACGGCCCTGTCGAGGTCCTGCATGGCTCCGGCCACAATCTCAGCGGCGGAGGCTGTGCCGCCGTCGGTGAGCACNAAGAGNGGGATATCGGGGAAGAGGGGGGAGCGCTGGGTCTTGTAGATTTTCTCGGAGGAGACGTCGCGACCGCGGGTGCGCACCACTTCAGTGCCTTTCGGGAGGAAATTGGAGGCTACCTCCACAGCGCGGTCAACAAGGCCGCCGCCGTTGCCGCGAAGGTCGAGAACGATATATTTCACATCCGGATTACTCTTGAATTGCTCAAGAGCCTCACGCACCTCNTGCGGAGTCTTCTCGATAAACTGGGTGAGAGATATGTATCCGGCATTCCCTACGACTCCGGAATAGACCACGCTTGGNTGCTGCACCTTCTCGCGTTCGATTGTGACGGAGATGATGCTGTCGGTGGCGTATGGGCGCAGGAGTTCGAGANGTACGGGAGTGCCGGGNGTNCCTCGGAGAATCTTGGTGACATCGGAGGANCCCATACGGGAGGCATCCACGGAGTCGATGCGCATGATGCGGTCGCCGGCTTTGAGACCGGCACGCGAAGCGGGACTGTCCTCCATGGGCATACTCAGATATGTGGAGCTGTCGCGTTCGAGAAGATANGTGCCGATGCCTCCGAAAGAGGTGCCGGTGGTCATCTGCTTCAGCGTCTCCTTGTCATCGGGCGCGAAGTATTCGGTGTAGGGGTCGAGTGTGGACATATAGGCATATATGGCACGCTCGAAACTTTCCCCTACGGGGATTGTATCGACGTAATTGTTCTCAAGCTCGGTGACGATGGTGTTGAACACCGTGAGNTTNCGGCCGAGAAGGGAGTCATGGCTTTCTTCGGCGATGGCGTGATGTGCGGCTCCGCCGAGCGCAGCGGCGCAGAGAGCGCCGNCAAGTATCTTCCTGATTGTCATAAGGGAGGGATTATTTTTCGGCTTCAGCCGAAGGGGGATTATTTCGGCTNNAGCCGAAAAGCGGGGAGGAGAAATGGGGATTATTTATGAGGATAATCCACTGTGAAATGGAGGCCGCGNCTCTCTTTTCGCTCCATGGCCTGACGCATGATGAGATAACCGATATTGATGATATTGCGAAGCTCACAGAGCTCACGGGAGGGTTTGCTCACTTTGAACAGCTTTTCAGTCTCCTCATAGAGAATGTCAAGACGATTCCATGCACGGTGGAGACGAAGGTCGCTCCTCACGATACCAACATAATATCCCATAATCTGGTTCACCTCTTTTACCGACTGGGTGATAAGTACCATCTCTTCATTATGGGCTGTCCCCTCGTCGTTCCAATNGGGCACATCGGTACGGAAGTCGTAGCCGGGAGCGTGGGCCGAGGCATGGCGTGCGGCGGCTTCGGCNTANACNACAGCCTCGATNAGGGAGTTGGATGCGAGACGGTTGCCTCCGTGAAGACCTGTACAGCTACATTCTCCTATGGCGTAGAGGCGCTTGATGGAGGATTCGCCGTTGAGGTCTACCTTTATTCCTCCACAGAGGTAATGGGCAGCCGGGGCCACGGGAATCATATCTTTTGTNATGTCAATGCCGANTGAGAGGCATTTCTCATAGATATTGGGAAAGTGGCGGCGTGTCTCCTCAGGGTCTTTGGCGGTCACATCGAGATATACATGGTCGGTACCGTGGAGCTTCATTTCGGAGTCTATGGCGCGAGCCACTATATCACGGGGGGCGAGGGATAGACGCGGGTCATATTTCTGCATGAATTCCTCGCCGTCGAGATTACGTAGTACGGCTCCATATCCTCGCATGGCCTCGGTGATGAGGAATGAGGGGCGGTCGCCGGGATGATATAGAGCGGTGGGATGGAATTGNATAAACTCCATGTCGCGGACGGTGCCTTTGGCACGATATACCATGGCAATGCCGTCGCCTGTGGCGATGAGNGGATTGGTNGTAGTNGTGTATACGGCTCCGATGCCCCCTGTGGCCATTACGGTGACGCGGGAGAGGAATGTCTCGACATTACCCGTCTCCTCATTAAGGATATAAGCTCCGTAGCAAGTGATATCGGGAGTGCGGCGGGTCACGATTTTACCGAGATGATGCTGAGTGATGATCTCAACNGCGAAATGGTGCTCGAAAACATCGATATTCGGGTTGGCACGCACTGTTTCCACGAGACTTGTCTGGATTTCGGCGCCGGTGTTGTCGGCATGATGAAGTATGCGGAATTCGGAGTGACCGCCTTCGCGATGTAAATCGAATGTGCCATCCTCTTTCTTATCGAAGTTTACACCCCAGCTGATGAGTTCTTTGATCCCGGCNGGNGCCTCNGTCACTACTTTGGTGACTGCCTCACGATCGCTGAGCCAGTCGCCGGCTATCATTGTNTCTTCTATATGTTTTTCAAAATTGTCCACCTCCAGATTGGTGACACTCGCCACGCCACCCTGAGCGAGAAATGTGTTGGCCTCTTCGAGGGTAGTCTTGCAAATGAGGGCGACTTTCCCTTTTTGTGCCACTTTAAGGGCGAAACTCATGCCGGCGATGCCGGAGCCTATCACGAGAAAATCATATTTGTGAGCCATAAGTCAAACTTTTTTGAACCGCCGAGTCGGCCTGAGTGGCGGCAGGGCAACGGCAAAATTACATATTTTTTTTGAATTATGAGGAATGGGAGGAAGAATGGGGAATTTAGAATTTGGAATTTGAAGCGGGGCTATGGGTGGGGGGAGGAGGTGAATCGGGTTGCGTCTCGGAGAGTCTTCTTCCGAAGGCTTTCCCGTAGGGCGGCTGTNAGATCGGTGCCGGTCTGGTTGGCAAGGCAGAGAAGCACCCATAATACATCCGCCAATTCCTCACCAAGANTTTTGCGGAGGTCTCCTTGCTTGGCTATNTGATCGCCGTAGAGACGCGCGATGACACGAGCGAGCTCGCCTACTTCCTCGGTGAGCACCACCATATTGGTAAGTTCAGAGAAATAGCCGTTGCCGATGGTCTTTATCCAATTATCAACTACGTTCTGGGCTTCGGCTATAGTCATCGGCGTATTCTCCGNGGCCGNNATAGCCGANGATTGATTATCCGTAATGAGAGATCTATTATCCATTTTTGACTATCAGGATTTGGGGGCGAGTTGGCGGGAATCGGCGATGATGGTGACAGGGCCGTCGTTTATGAGCTCTACCTGCATATCCGCCCCAAAACGACCTCTCGCCACCGGGCGTGAGAGGAGGATGGAGATGCNGTCGCAGAAGCTTTCGTAGAGGGGTATGGCCTGCTCGGGACGGGCGGCTTTGATATAGCTGGGNCGATTCCCTTTGCGGATATCCGCAGCGAGAGTGAATTGGCTTACCACCATCACCTCTCCTCCTACATCGGCCACACTACGGTTCATCACCCCGTTATCGTCGGGGAAGATGCGCATCTGCACACATTTCTTCACAAGGCGCTCCACATCTTCTTCCGTATCGCCTTCGATGACTCCGAGCAGAATCATCATACCTGCGCCTATCTTGCCGATGACNTCGCCCTCTACGCTGACTTGGGCACGGGCGGCGCGTTGTATCAGTGCTATCATATCAATTTGAATTCAAGAGTGCTATTTGTCTCCGTCACTACGAGGCGGGCGCGACTACCTTCCACTATGGGACGGTTGTCGCTGATGTGGCCGATGGGGAACCCGAATCCTACGGGGANGGAGCGGAGCCCCCATTGGCAGAGTCGGCTCCGGATCATGCTCTCCATGTCGGGAAAATTGGCATCGGGACNGTATTCCGTNAAGCGGCCTACCACGAGGCCCCGGAGGNGGGAGAGAGTNCCGGAGANATAGAGGCGTGTGAGCATACGCTCCACTTTATATATAGGCTCCGCGATATCTTCTATGAATAGAATCACGTCTTCCCCTTCGGCTACTTTCAGGATATCGAAAGGCGTNCCGGCCAGACCGTCGAGCACGGCGAGATTACCGCCTCGCAGAAGACCTTCCGCTTCACCAAAAGTATTCAGGGGATGCGCCGNGGCTTCGATGCAGAAAGAGGCACCGGCGGGAGAGGTGAGGATGGAAAGCAGGGAGGCGTTGCAAGTCTCGTCAAGGNAGTATTCGGTAAGGTGCTTTGCCATGGAGGCATGGATNGAGGCTACTCCGCNGTGNTGCCAGAAGGCNTGGAGGGCGGAGACNTCGGANAATCCTATGAGCCATTTNGGGNNGNNNACNACTGCCTCNNGAGGAGANGGNNGGNAGNAGNTGCACGCAACCGTATCCTCCGCGGGCGCAGAGAATGGCTTTTACCTCCGGGTCCTGCAGGGCGGCGAGGAAGTCGGCTGTGCGGGANGTATCNGAGGCGGCGTATGTGCCGGAGGCGGGACCGANAGCGTGTGGAGCTATGGCCACACGAAAGCCGGCCTCTTCAAGCCGGCGCGCGGCCNCGGCCACGTATTCCGGCTTTATCGTGGTGGCGGGGCTCACTATGGCGATGGTATCGCCGGGACTTAGCGCAGGGGGGTATATCATGGAGNGGAGAGAATCAGTTGACTTGCACGGGAATACCTTCAGCGCGGATGAGTTCGGCNACGCGTTCAAGCTCGGGACGTTCCACTTTAATGAGTTTCTCCTCGGGTGTGGAGCGGTCGAGACTGTATAGCATCACTTCGCNGGGGCGTATCTTCTTGTAGGCCTCGATCAGGGCGGTGACTTCCTCGGGAGTTGTGTTGTCAACAGTCTCACCGTTGTGGCTGCCACGAAGGAGCATGGTCTGGATAATGGCCTGGCCGGAGAATTGGCAGAGGGAATCCACAACGCGTTCCACTGTNAAAGAGGGGGAAGTGGGGCGGTCGATGAGACGCATGGTGGGCTCTACGGCGGAGTCGAGTTTGAGGATATTGTTGTCCACCTTTTTCAGAGCCTCGGCTACAGCAGGATCGAAGATACGGGTGGAATTGGAGAGTACGGATACTTTCGCTTCCGGGAAGTAGCGGTCGCGTATAGCGATGGTATCATCNATGATACCCGGAAATTCGGGGTGNAGNGTNGGTTCACCGTTGCCGGAGAATGTGATGACATCAAGTGGATCGCCGGCTTCCTTCATGGCTTTGAGTTTGGCTTCGAGATCGGCGGCGGTCTGCTCACGTGTGGGCAGTCCGGAGGTGCCTTTACCCTGGGAGTTGTAACCGGCTTCGCAATAGAGGCAGTCGAAGGAGCATACCTTGCCGTCGTTAGGCATGAGATTGACACCTAAAGATACACCGAGACGTCGGCTGCGTATAGGGCCGAATATAGTNGANTGAAAGAGTACTGTCTGATCAGCTGGCATAGTCGTAAGCTTTATNTGATTCGGTATTAGACTACAAAATTACTCATTCTTGCGGAGGAAATTAGCAGGGAAATAGTTAATTTTGCATTATGAACCAGCAAGAAAGCATGAATTCCGCATCAACGGAGGGGANAGAGCCTCGNATGACTATGCCTAAGTCGGCACGTCTGCGCCATCGAACACTCGTGAACACTCTTTTCGAAAAGGGGAAGAATGTNTATGTGTATCCGATGCGCGGGGCGTGGCGTGTGCTGGATGAAGAGGAGTTGGCGANGTCGTTCCGGAGGNGTGTTCCGGAGGGTATCGGTCCGGTACAGCTGATGGTGACTGTCCCTAAGAAGAAGAGACGCCATGCCGTGGATCGTGTGCGTATGCGTCGCCTTATAAAGGAGGCTTTCCGAAAGCGGAGACATCGCCTTGTGGAGCTTGCGGAAGGGGATGAGCAGTGGCGTACGCTCTCGCTGGCCCTTATATATATTGCGGATAAGAATCTTGATTATCAAACTATCGACCGCAAGATGGGGTTATTGTTTAAGAAGCTCACGGAAGCTCTCGCCGATAGGAATAACAAGAAAGAATCGGAAGGAGAGAGAGTAGAGCATAAAGAGAGTGGGGAGAAAGGGGCTGAAGCATGAAAAGCCTTACTGCCCGATTGCTGATTCTTCCTATTCGCTTCTATCAGCTTGCCATCTCGCCTCATTTGCCNGCGGCCTGCCGATATACGCCNACTTGCAGCCAATATGCTATCGAGGCGTTGAGGAAGTATGGGGCGGCGAAGGGGAGTTTGCTCGCGGCGAAGCGGATATGCCGTTGCCATCCTTGGGGAGGCAGCGGGTATGATCCGGTGCCTTGACTTCTTTTTATATATTTCGGGCGGGATAAGGCAAAAGATAGCCTTTCCGTCGCAAATAATCGAATAAACACACATTTAANTTATGACTATACTTGATTGCCATACACATCATGCCGCTCCGCAACCGGAGGGTGTGATCAGCGTGACGCCTGCGGAGGCAACNNCCCTTGGTNGCTCTGCGGGACAACTTTATTCTGTGGGGATTCATCCGTGGGAGACACTGGAGGCGCCCTCGGAGCNATTGTGGGCTGATCTGGAGAGGGCGGCTGAGTTGCCGTTTGTAGTGGCTATCGGTGAATGTGGTGTGGATACTCTTAAGGGAGGGCCGNTNTTCCGGCAGTTGCAAGTGTTGAAGCGGCAGATCGAGCTGAGCGAGCGACTGGGAAAACCATTGATTCTGCATGATGTAAAGGCTCATGATATTCTTACGGGACTCCGTCGGGATCTTGCGCCGAAGCAGGATTGGGTGATTCATGGTTTTCGCGGAAAGGGATCTGTGGCCAAGATGCTTCTTGACGCAGGAATGTATCTCTCTTTCGGCGAGAAATTCAATCCGGAAGCACTTGCCATCGTACCGGCCGGGCGACTTTTGGCCGAGACGGATGAATCACCGCTCCCCATAGGAGAGATAATCGCAACGCTGGAGACTGCAGCGGGACGCCCGCTACGCGATGAGATCGCGCAGACAAGCAGCAGAATTTTCTTGCGGAATTAAAGGCGAAGTTTCTTCCGGCAGGGAGAAGAAAATGAAAAAATGGCCATAGATAGGGAATAACGGAGATTTTGAACAAGAAAATTATTGAAAATATTTAGCTTGATAAATCAGGGGATTAGAAATAAATTTAAAAATTTTGCAAAAATAATTGCCGAAAAATTTGGTGGGTAAGAAAAAAGGCAGTAATTTTGCATCGCAATTCGGAAGAGAAATCAACCGAAAGACCAACAAAAAAATGACTCCGTGGCTCAGTTGGTAGAGCAAATGACTCTTAATCATTGGGTCGTGGGTTCGAGCCCCACCGGGGTCACTGAAAGCCGAAGCAAATGCTTCGGCTTTTTTATTATACAAATGACTCACCTTGCCTATCTTTTGGCATTGGGTCGTGGGTGCGAGCCCCACCGGGGTCACTGAAAGAGGCAAATCAATTGATTTGCCTCTTTTTGTATTGTGCAGCAAATGACCGATTTCTAACGCGCTCACATATAAGGCCAGCATAACTGACGTAAGGTAGTTAGCGCGATTGGGAATCTCCAGAAGCAGACTCTCTTCAATTTGAACTAATGCCAGTGAAAAACAGTTTCAACGGTTTCACATCCGTTACTCCTACGGCAACGCAGTTTGGGAAATGGGGGATACGACTTTGGAGTATGGCCGAGCCTACAAGGACGTTTTGAGGTTATGGGTTCCTCAAAACTTTTCGGATCCGAAAAGACACCTTGCTGTATTCATGTGAACACCTTGATACACTCACTTTTGCGTGCGATAGAAGTATGCTTTTACAGTACGGATGCTTACCTTAAAGATTTATCGTACACAGACTGAAGAACATTCTTGAAAAAGAGTCCAATATGTAAAAATTATTTGTAACTTTGCAGTCGCAATGGTATCTCCTTTTTTTCTCAAGAGTGAGAAACTGGATTAAGGCATTCGCTAAAAGTGTCTAATATTCAGGAGATTTAAAAGGGAATCCGGTGAGAATCCGGAACAGTACCCGCTGCTGTGAATCCTATATCAAAGTCTATTGCACTATGTCATTGAGACTATTTAGTCTTGAGAAGGCGTGATAGATTGGGATGAGTCAGAAGACCTGCCATTGCCGTAAACATGAATGTGCCTACGGGACTATGGGCAGGTTGTTGATTCTTTAAGCGGATTCAAAGTAATTTCTACACTCGTTTAGAGGTTAATTCATACTCCCGTCTGTGTACATTCTGTTAGTACGCAGACGGGATTTTTTTCTGAGTATTAACCTTCAAATTTGAAGTATGAAATATTTATTGCTTTCAACAGCAATTGTAGCAACAGAAGATATTCAAGCAGGACACATCTACACTTTGCAAGGTAGGGACACAGGGTATATGTGGCCCGAAAACCGCAATAACCTTGAACCGGGAATATACATAATCGTCATCCCGGGGCGTGAATCACGAAAAATAATGATAACACAATAATAACTTAATCATAACAAATTAACCACCAAATGAAAAAACGATTGATCTGGCTATCGTCGGCACTAATCGCCCTTACGGGGCTTAGTGCACAGGCCACAATCACAGACAGTGATTTCGAACAGTACAAACTGTTCGAATACAACGGCCTGCCCTATCATGTTCTCGATGACGGGAGTGTGGAATTCTGCTGCGAGGATGCAGTGAAAGGCAGTTATGTGGCTGGAAATCACCTTCAGATGACAGACGTGGTAATTCCGGCAGAGGTGGCACACAACGGTAATAAATATCGCGTCACCAAGATCGGGGACTGTGCTTTCCAGGGCTGTACTTCAGTCATCAATGTAACTATCCCTGAAGGCGTCACTGAAATCGGCTATCAGGCATTCTATAATGCCAACAACGTGAAGTGGCCAACTATGCCCTCGACCCTGAAAAAAATTGGAGGTAATTGCTTCTATATGTGTCGCGTCCTCGGTTCAATAATCCTGCCCGAAGGATTGACTACTCTCTCCAGCGGTTCTTTCACGAGAACATTCGATATGGGCGGCCGTATCGAAGAGCTGGTGTTCCCCGGAACTCTTGAAACAATCGCCGACAATTCGGGCAAATTCGCCCAGCTGTGTCTGGATCGCAGAGCCGGTTCGGTTGGCAAGATAGTATTCAACGAAAGTCCGACATGGGCAGATCTGAAATTCTCGTTCAACACTTTCAGCCGAGGTGTGGAATGCCACGAAATAGTGATAAACCGTGATCTCATTGACGCTGACCAGTCATATAATACAGTCGGACTCAATACGGTCACAGGTCTCGAGACACTGCGTTTCGGCAAACAGGTGACAAAAGTGCCGGATCTTTCCGGATGCACCTCTTTGACTGCTATCTACTGCGACGCACCCAATCCTCCCGCCGGGCTTAACTTACCCGCTGACGCTGTCGGTAAAATCACACTGACAGTCCCGGATCAATATCTATCAGCATATTACAGAAATGACGATTGGAAAGTATTGCTTCCCGAAATCGCCGAACCTTCACCCGTAAATGAATACGTGGATATGTCGAAACTCGGATATACCGTAGGCAGCGGCTCAAATCTGGGTGCGGTAATGATAACATGGAACGACGGTCCACGCAAAGGTGTCGACAATCTGATTTACGGTGTGCGGTTTGATGCCGGTGCAACGCCATCAGCTATCATAGAAAGTGTTGTAGCCGCCGACCCCCGATTGCAACGTACCGCAGGTAACGGTTATGCCTACGATAATATGGATAAAGGTGCTATTGTCGCTGATTATGACCATTCGGCGGATAATAACGCCGACTATGTATGGAACATATATTCCGATGAGAATCCGCGCGACGGCAGCGTGATATATCTATGCTATGAACCAATAGCAAAAAATACCGAGACAGTTCCTTCCGCACCTGCCTATACGTTCTATATCCCGGATGAGAACGTAATCGGCGGTCGCATCCCAGAGAACTATGAGATGCCGATTGCAGATGAAATGATAATCCCGATATGGGTGCGCACAGGTGGTGTGGGCGGTGCATACGCTTACTTCGCGTGGGACGCATATCCTTTCGAGGTTAACACCCAAGGTGCCAACCAGGCAGCAGAGGCAGAAGGTCGTCCTTATGTTACTGTTGATTTCGGATATGTGAAATTCAACGATGATCCCGCAAATCCGGGAATACACAGATATGTTCCCACGGAGCGCAACGTTCTTGCACAGGTGAATATCTCCAAATCCGCCTTTGGTAACTCCGGCAACACGGAAAGTTTCACATCATCATGGAGCGAGAAGATTCCTATGAAAATCGTTGCACCGGAAAAACCGATTACTAAAATCAACAACACCACAGTGCCTGTGACAGGCTCATTGCGCCAGACTGAACTGAGCAAGTTGGTAAACTACGAACCCGCCGACGCAACCTATACCCGCTTCTTCGTTGAGGTATTCGATGAAAACTATGATGCCCATCCAATATACCGTCAGGACTGCTTCCCCGCACCATATACCGATGAGGCCGACAAGTATCCCGGCTATGACTACACATTCGGGAAAATGTCAGTAGCCGGCGGTGCCAAAACAACAATCTTCAATCTGAAATATTTCTACGGACTTGAAGAACAGGGCGACAACGTGTATACCCAAAAGAACGGCATCGAAGGAATGATTGCTTTTGATATCACTCCCACACCGGTAAAAGCAGTAGCACTCGACGGTGAATATGATGCGACCATAGAAATCAACTGCCACGACATTCTTCCCGTGCGCACACGTGCATTCCCGGAAGATGCCAATCAGGGGGTGACTCTTTCAATCGCAAACCCGACAGTTGAGAACATTGCCAACGCTTACGGTGTGAGCGGCTACATGCCCGATGGTGTTACGCTGGGCAAGTTCACTGAGGTAGTGACATACAAGCCCGGAGAATTCGATCTGGTGCTGACATCGGTTGAAAATCCGGCTATAAGCAGATCGTATCATGTAGTTGTAAAAGAACCTGAGCTCACCGGAATGCCGAAAGATTTCACTGCGGGCACAATTTGGCTCAACGAGGAATGGTTCACCCATAAGAACGGTACGCTGAATTACCTTACAACACCCGTAATAGAGTCAGACGCTGAGATTGTGTATAACCCATACTCAACCCTCAACGATAATGCCGGATTCGGTGCGACATCACAGTATGCCACGGTTTTCGCCGACAAACTGTTTGTCATGTCAAAACAGCATCACGACGCCGGCGATATACGTGGAGAAGCAGGAGGCAGACTGGTTATTGCTGATGCGGCCACACTGAAAAAGATCGCATCATTCAACGAAATAGGTGGGGACGGACGTGCCTGCGTGGGTGTAAATACCCATAAAGCCTATATAGGACACAATGCTGGTGTGCGCGTTCTGACATGGGATGACGAAAATAACATGACTCTGTCTGATTCTGATATCGCCGGCATCGGCAACAGCACAGAAGGTGACGATTCCTCAATCGGAGGAAATCAGGCGTTATATAATCAGCAAATCGGCGATATGGTGGCAACTCCCCGCTATGTATTCATAATTCAGCAATCTGTGGGTGTGCACGTTGTTGATGCCGATACTGATAAATTGGTCAAGACCATCGAGGATAAGAAAATCGGTGCAATCACTCAGACTGCTGACGGAATGGTATGGTACGCATCGGGTTCAGATGCGACAAGCGGACACACTATGCTGCATTGTATCAATCCCTCGGATCTTGCGGAAATACGTGTGGTTGAAGTTCCCGGTACAATATCCACAGGCTGGGGCGCATGGCGAAGCAATAACTTCTTCAGCGCCACCGAGCGACAGATGCTGTTCTGGAACGGCTCTACCTCCACAATCGAATCTTCGGGCAAAGATATATATGCGTGGGATACGGAAAGTGCCCCCGATAATCTTGAACCGGTTTACACCTTCACGGATGTAGCAGGCGTTAACGAAACCATCAAGCAGCAGATATATGCTACAATGCGTTACGATGATCGGTCAGGCGAAATCCTTTTTGCATCGACTACATCGCCAAATGCCAACTATCGTTACAATTGGCTTAATTTCTATAACACCTACGACGACACTCTGCGCAGCGTAAGGCTGAAAGATTACTATTGGTTCCCGGCAATACCCGTATTCCCCGATATGTTCGCTCCTGAGATGGAAGAGATTGAAGACATTGAATTGTCAATTAATGATGATGCTCTCGAAATCACTCTTAATCTGATGGATCGTGATAATATTGATGCCAATATACGTTGCAGTCTGGCTGCCTCTCCGGTTGTGGCGGATGCATCAGAAACCTCAAATCCTGTGGAAGCTACTCTGAAGGGCAATGTGCTTATACTTAAACCTATGGCAGAAGGCACACAGACCTTAGGAATCAAACTTGAGTCTAACGGAAAGGTAGCCACTCATGCAATTAATGTGAAAGTGACCACTGTGACTGGTATAGAAAATCTTAACGCAGAAAATAGAAGAATCTATAGTGAGAACGGCAGAATTATTGTACGCGGATGTGCAGGTGTTGAATTCCGTCTGTTTGACATCTCCGGATCCATAATCGACAGCTTTACGGCTGATTCCGACCTGTCTGTACACCCTGTTGCTGTTCCCACCGGCATCTATGTGATAACCGGCAACAATGGCATGGCCAAGAAACTGCTTATCCGCAAATGATTCTGAACCGTAATAGGATGTCACACAAGGCATAGGTCAAGCAAACTTGACTCTCTGCTCTCGTGGGTTCGAGCCCCACTAAAGTCACTGAAAGCCGAAGCAAATGCTTCGGCTTTTCTTTTTCTACCTCCCCTTACCGTGGGGTGGCAACTTTTGGCGGGGAGTCGGTGTTTCTTAGATATTATGAAGAAAAAGCAGATTCTAATTTGGTTGGGAGCGCTCGCTGTCGGTATTGTGATCGGTCTTCTGAAGATCGGGACGGTGGATACTGTGATGAATTTTATCGCTACAGTCTATACGCGGCTGTTCCGACTGCTGGCGGTGCCTACTATTGTGTTGGCGGTGATAACGACGCTCGCGTCTTTGGGCGGCGGGAAAGAGATGGGGAGAATGTTCCGTACGGCGGTCACTTATACTCTTCTCACTACATTTGCCGCGGCAGCCGTAGGATTGGCGTACTATCTGGTGATAAGGCCGGGAAATCTTCCGGCCTCGGCTATTTCGGCGGAGGAAATACCTGCCGATAAAGTGGAATTCTCGTATGCCGACCATATTCTGTCGGTTATCCCCGATAACATTGTGAAGCCGCTGCTCGACGGGAATGTGTTGGCCTTGCTGCTGCTCTGCTTTGCAGTGGGCATAGCTTTGTCCAAGATGCCGGAATCGCGCCCGAAAGAGATTATTATCAATGGGCTTCTGGGTCTGCAGGAGATTCTATTCACTCTCATCCGCTGGCTAATAGCGATTCTGCCGTTGGGAATCGTGGCTTTCGCAGCGCAGCTCGTGGCAGAAGTCGGAGCCGGAATGATGCTGGATTCTTTAGGGAAATATGTAGCTGTCATCATTGCCGGCAACTGCACCCAATTTTTCATAATTCTGCCACTCTTCCTGCTTCTCTCGGGTATCAATCCTATAAAGGCGTTACAGGGAATGACTCCGGCTGTAATCATGGCCTTTTTTACAAAGAGTTCGGCGGCTACGCTTCCAGTGACCATGCAGAATGCTGAGGAACGGCTTGGAGTGGATAAGAAAGTTTCGCGATTCGTATTGCCTATCTGCACTACCGTGAATATGAACGGATGCGCAGCTTTTATCCTTGTGACTTCTCTTTTCGTGATGCAGAACAATGGTATGGCTATCACTCTCCCCACCATGCTTATATGGCTGCTTATATCGGTGATTTCGGCAGTAGGAAATGCGGGGGTGCCTATGGGATGCTATTTCCTTACACTTTCCCTTATGTCCGGTATAGGGGCCAATGTAGGAATCATGGGTATAATTCTTCCTATCTACACTATCATCGATATGATCGAGACTTCGGAGAATGTATGGTCGGATTCCTGTGTATGCCTTATCACCAATAAGAGGATGAAAGGGAAGATTACCGAAAAAGAAGGGTAATAACACACCGGGACCGATGAACCGGATTAGGGGGAGAATAGAAATGGGCAGCTATCGAAGGATGGCTGCCCATTGGCATATTGGATGGCGGGGGATTATTTGATCAGTACTTTTTGATGGTTGTGGATGTATAGGCCGGGGAGAGAGGGGGTGCCGGGGAGAGGGCGGCCGGTAAGGTCTATCCATTTGTCGGAGGTATCGGCTTCGGAGGAGAGCTCGCTGACGGAGACAGGGGTATCATCATCGTTGAGGGTAACGGAAATTTTACCCTTGGATACGCCGGCGGAGAGGTCTAAAGTGACTCTAAGGCGGTCGCCGGGTTTGAGTTCGGAATCATCCTTTATGGAGATTAGGCCGCTATTGTCGATCTTCAACCAATCATTATCATCGAGTTTTACGCTGTAATTACGGCTGGAGGGAGCGAAGACTCGGTTAGATGCAGCGTTGGGAGTGACACCGAGACGGAATTGTCCGCGATTAAGATCGAGGTTCTTGCCAATCTCGAATTCATGAGAATAGAGAGTGCCGTCGCCGGTAACCGCGAAGTAATTGTCGGTGGTGCTGTCGTAAGTGGAGGATGGTACTATTCCATCCTTGGCCACACCGTTATAAGGGCCTTGGATAAAGATTGTGCCTGTGCCGTCAGCGGCTACGGTACGGTTCTCGGGAAGTTGATATACTCTCACATAGTCTACCTCATACTCTACGGGAAGGACGCTATCGTCAATGCCGCGATATCCACCCCAATCACCGCCCCAAGCGAGATTGAGGGTGATATAGTAAGGACGGTCGTATGGCCAGTTGACGTAACCGTTATGATCGTTGTTATAGGAAAGTATGCGTTGACCATTGGCATACATGGAAATATTGTCATTATCCCAAAGCATTGCGTATGTGACCCATTCCCCTTCCATACCGTCGATATGCTTGGAGGCGCTTACCTGAGTATTGTTGGAGTGATAGTGGCCTTCAGCATGGAGGGAGCATACACATACATCGGGATCGGCACCCACCTCCTCCATGATATCGATCTCGCCGCAACGGGGCCAGTTTTCATCAGTCCAGTTGACGCCTACCGGCATCATCCAGAATGCGGGCCATGTGCCCTTTCCGGCGGGAAGTTTGAGACGAGCCTCCATATAGCCGTAACGCCAGGCCGCATATCCGCCATGACTCCCTTTGCTATCCTTGGAATCCATACGGGCGGAATAGATCTTGCCATCCGCACCCTTGAAACAATTGATGACAAGACGGCCATCTTTCACTTCGGCTGTGTGGCGAATATTTCCCTCAACATCCTCAATCTCAAGGTCGGCGGGGCGGTAGGTCTGCAATTCGTTGTTGACATTTCCGGCCTCCCACCACATGGGATTCCACAAATCGGCAAGGCGGTCGGACTCAAACTCATCGCTCCATACCAATTCGTAACCCTCGGGCGCACCTTCAAGCACTACCGGGGAGGAAGGGGGATTTCCGGGATCACTCTGGATATTGAGGTCATAGATCTCGATTAAGGAACCGACCTGCGCACCTCCGGCATCAAAGACGATGGAGGTGGTGCTGAGATTAGTGGAGGCGGTGATACC
This sequence comes from Bacteroides sp., assembly GCA_014801225.1. GTDB lineage: Bacteria > Bacteroidota > Bacteroidia > Bacteroidales > Muribaculaceae > Lepagella. Next base: position 117,062 of record JAAVEO010000009.1, on the reverse strand, counting down.
GTCCAATACGAAAAGACATTCCTTATCGGCCGGGAGGGTGACGTAGCAATCGTAGATGCTTCGGGCACCTCCGGTGGAGGGATCTTCAATCTTGACCGTGAATTTATTGGCAGCGGAAGATTTTACATGAAATGACACGCTGTATTTTTTTCCTTGGTCGATGGAATAGGGAGATGTGAGACGCAGCTGAGCCTGCCACTGACTTTCTCCGCGACCCTCGGGAACGGTATAAGAGATTTTTCCTACCGTAAATTGGTTGCCGGTATAAGTGGAGAACGGACCTCCGGAGAGGGGAGTCCAATTATTATCGGCAATCCATTCGGAATATTCCGCTCCCTGAAGGAGATTGGGACCGTCAGAAGTGACGGGGTTGGTATCATCGGTAAAGTTGGTGAATTCGGCTACTGTGTTCCATGCCGCCTGGGCGTAACATCCCATGACGGAGAAGGCGCAAAAAGCCGAGGAAAGTATAAAAGATTTCATGATGTAAGAATTTATTTCAGTATTCAGCATCACAAAGTTAGTATTTTTTGAGAAAAGAGCGAAATTTTATAAAAAAAGCCGCCCCGTAATCACGGGGCGGGGATATCGGAACGGCCGTCTAAAACCGAACTATGTAAATAAGAGAATATTATTTGCGAGGGCGGAGATCAGGCGAGGATATCTTGGGGAAGGATAGGCATAGCGCCGTTCTGGGTGCAGACGAAAGCGGAAGTCTGTACTGCCTTGGCGTGGGCTTCGGGCACTGAGGCACCTTTGAGGAGGCTTGCGATGAAGGCGGCTGTGAATGAATCACCGGCACCTACCGTATCGGCCACCTCTACCTTCGGGGTCGGCTGGAAGGAGACATTACCCGGAGTGAAGACATAGCTGCCGTTGACACCGCAGGTGAGTATGAGCATCTTGAGATTGTATTTGCCGAGAAGAATCCAGCATTTGTCCTGAAGGTCGATACCGGGATAGCCGAAGAGGCGGCTCACCATCACCAGTTCCTCATCATTGATCTTGAGGACATTGCAGCGCTCCATGGATTCGCAAAGTATCTCTTTCGTGAAGAATCCTTGACGGAGGTTGACATCGAATACCACCAGCTTATCCTCAGATTCGGGCATGGCATCCAGAAATCGGGAGATAGTCTGACGCGACACCACATTTCGCTGTGCGAGCGAACCGAAGCATACGGCTTTGGTCTTGCGGGCGAGGTCTTCGAGTTCCGGAGTGAAGGGGATATTATCCCAAGCCACATTCTCCTTGATATCATACTGCGGCACACCGGCCTGATCTATCTCCACCTGCACCGTACCTGTGGGGTAGGGCACTGTCGCTATCAGGGTGTTGAGCCCCTTGGAGTTGAAATTCTCCTCTATCTCCTTGCCGAGGGGATCATCGCCGATGGCGCTTACCACACAGCTCGGCAGTCCGAACTGTGAAACGTGATAGGCGAAGTTGGCCGGGCCCCCCCCGATTTTCTTTCCGTCGGGGAGAACATCCCAGAGAGCCTCACCCATTCCCACTACAATATCCTTAGTGTCTTTGAGATTTTTCATAGCTATGAATAATATTTTGAATTCTATCTGATTAACAATTTGTCGAAGAGAAATCCCTTTCTCATGCCTTATTTTCAGATTTTATACCGAATGTATAGAAGAGAAGATAGAGCACTCCCACCGTCATGACGGCCACAGCCCCGGAGACACCAACTGCATCCTGAGCGAAGCCCATGCAGAGAGGGAAGATAGTGCCGCCGAAGAGGCCCATGATCATTAGGCCGGACACTTCATTCTTCTCGTCGGGCTGACGCAGGAGAGCCTGTGCGAACACCACGGAGAATACGTTGGAGTTGCCGAAGCCGATGCAGGCGATTGAAGCGAGGATGATGAATTGGGTGGTGCCGAAGAAGAGGCCTACCATACCGAGAAGCATGCAACATACGCTGAAGCCGAAGAAAGCCTTGGCAGGAAGCTTGGCAAGCGCCCATGAACCGAGCAGACAGCCGCCTGTGCGGAAATAGAAGTATATCTGCGTACCGATCACTGCCTCCTCCACGGTAAGACCGAATCTCTCCGCGAGAATCTGGGGAGCGAATGTGTTGGTGCCGACATCGATACCGACATGACACATGATACCGATGAAGCAGAGAAGCACGAAGGGGATACCGAGCAACTTCACACACTCCATAAATCCCGTCACCTTATCGGCTTTTTCCTCACGTATGGGAGTTGCGCCAAGCATAGCGATCGAAAGGAGACATACCACCGCGAATATCGGGAAGAGCACTCTCCAGCCCAGACCGAATGTAGGAAGCACCTGCGCCGCGCCCCAGGCCATAAGATACGGGGCAAGCAGAGAGGCAAGAGCCTTCACAAACTGACCGAAAGTAAGAGTAGAGGCGAGACGGGCCGGATTTATCAACCCTGAAACGAGAGGATTGAGGGATGTCTGCATCACTGCGTTGCCGATACCGAGCAGAGAAAAAGCTATGAGCATGATATAATATCCGTTGCCGAATATAGGGATGATGAGAGACACGAGCGTAAGCAGAAGTGAGAACATTACTGTCTTCTTACGTCCGATACGATTCATCAGCATGCCCGTAGGGACCGAGAAGATAAGAAACCAAAAGAATACGAGAGAGGGAATAAAGCCGGCCTGCGCGGCAGAAAGGTTCAGATCCTCTTTCACGAAATTTGTGGCCGAACCGACAAGATCCACGAAGCCCATGGCGAAGAAGCAGAGCATCACAGGGATAAACTGCATCAATGTGCTGCGGCGTCCTGTGGCGAGATTGGTAGAAGTTTCCATAGGAGTATTGAGTTATATCAAGGTTTTAATGTATAAATATTCAATGAAGATATCTTAGCCTTGCCATCAGAGGAGATAGATAGAGAAGAGTATGGTTCAGCCGGAAACACAAGGTTTGTCATAGCATAACGACCATCACGAGCAAAGAGTTCTATGCTGCTGCGGTCAATAAAGAGATGCACGGATGTTTTTCCGTCTTCGGAAAAAGTAGGAGCTATGGTGACAGCCGGGAATTCAGGACTGAAATCGGATATTCCCGCCTGAGTACGATCAAAGGAGATAGTGGCGGCTTCGGGATCGAACACCATAACTGCCTTTTCACCCTTTGAATTTGAGAGCTCTATATTTACATTTCCTCCCTTGGACGCATCGATATCGAAAAGAATCTCACACAATCCCCCGGAAGAGGCAGGGAGGCGGAATGAGGCGGCTTTCTTTCCAGCTGTGAAACTGCGATTGCTCACAATACGGTCGCCTCGCAACGCCTTTAATTCCGGGGAGGGAGAGGAGGCAAGATATATCTCGCCATCCGGACCACGGAAGAGACTCAAGTCACGCGGTAGAGTGTTGACACTACGGAACTGCTCGGTAGGCACATCTGCGGCGTACTGCCAATTACTCATCCAGCCGATAGCAGTGCGACGTCCGTCGGGAGCATCACTCCAAGAGACCGTAGCGTAATGATCCTTACCGAAATCCATCCATTTTGTAGGAATCTTGCCGGATGCGTCAGTGTCGGCAGTGAAGGTGTGGCCATCGAAATCGCCTATGAAATATTGTGTAGCGCTCCCTCCGAAGGGTCCTCCGGGATTGAGATTACATATCAATACCCACTTATTCTCCTCTTCAATAGGAAGAGGGAAAAGGTCGGGACATTCCCATACACCATCTTGCGCGCCTTCACCCTTACCGAAAGCGGAACTGAGAGTCCACGTCTTGAGGTCGGGAGACGTGAAAAGGAGCATCTCCTTTTCCAGGGCATGGGCAAGGATGAGATTCCATTCTCCCGTAGCTTCGTTGAAGAACATATTCGGATCGCGAGCCTCAGAGGGGAGAGTGAGGACGGGATTGGATACATACTTTTGGAAAGTGGTGCCGTTATCCGTACTTGCAGCCAGACTCTGCATCTGGCTTGTGCCGGCTGAAGTGTAAAGGGCAATCACGGCATCCTTGCCGAATCCGGCAGTGCCGTCATGATCCACTACACAACTGCCGCTGAAGATTGTGCCCAATCCATCGGGAGTGATAGCGACAGGCTCATGATTCCAATGCACCAGATCGGAGGAGGAGGAATGTCCCCAAGTCATATTCTGCCATTTGGAGCCGTAGGGATTATACTGATAATAGAGATGCCAGCGGCCATCCTTATAGAACATTCCGTTGGGATCATTCATCCATCCGTAGAGCGGAGTATGATGAAAGGCGGGGCGATACTTCTCGCGGTTGGATGTGTCAAACGTATCAGCCAACTGTATCGACTTCCAGCAAGCATCCCCCTCAATTCCCCGGGAAGATGTGCGGTCGTGATTGGAAACGACATCAAGCACCACCTCATGTCCTTTATAAGGGGTGAGGTCGAGAGGAACGGTATAATCCACCTTATTCTTTGCAAGCCGCACATAGAAAATACGCTCAAGATTACCATCCACAAGAACGTTGACACGTGCATCATCCACGGATTCCTGCACGGGAAGAATCAGCAGAGGAGCCTCCTCCATAATTCTTACAAGAGCGTTGTTGGAGCCGAGGGGCTCTACTTTCACCCCCTCGGCGGGAGCGGCCATAACGGGTAAAGATAGAGCAACACTCCCCATCGCCGTCAAGGCGAGTATAATATCAAGTCGGTTCTTTTTCATCGTATGAGATTTTTTCATGCCGCAAAACTACTAATAATAAAGCTTCGTGCCTATTACTAATGAAGCCTTTGCTTTCACAAATGTTGCATAACATCATTTTTTCTACTACAAACACTCTTTTTACTACTGATTTTTCTTACTTTTGCATCGGAATTCAGTCCGTATCCACATGAAACAACTCATCCATATCCTTCTTTACTCCCTGCTGCCGCTTCTCATATCTTGCGGCAGCAAGCCGGTGACCCCTCAAGCCTCCGGAAAACGTCACTACCGTATAGGGGTGTCGCAATGCAGCAGCGATGACTGGCGCAACAAAATGAACGAAGAGATAGAACGCGAAATTCTCTTCCACCCGGAAGCGGAAGTGGAGATCCGTTCGGCAGAAGACAGTAACGCCCGACAGATAGCCGACATACGCCATTTTATGGATAATGGATTCGACCTCATCATAGCCGCACCCAACGAAGCAGATGCCATCACCCCTATAATAAAGCAGGTCTATGACAAAGGGATACCCGTAATCATCTTTGACCGAAATATCAACGGCGACTCCTTCACCGCATGGCAGGGGGCCGATAATAAAAGTATCGGACGCGATGCCGCACACTACGTAGCCCGGCTACACAAAGAATCTTCCGGCAATGGAAAAATTATCGAGCTTTATGGCCGTAACGGCTCCACTCCGGCCATGTTCCGCCATGAGGGATTCAAGAATGAGATGGAAAAGATTCCGGGAATTGAGACTGTAGCTTCTGCTTATGCAGATTGGAATTATGAGGATGCACTGAGAGTGTCGGATTCGCTGCTTCATATATATCCGGATGTGGAATTCATATATGCCCATAATGACCGTATGGCTATAGCCGCCGCAGCAAGCGCAAAGAAATTAGGTGTTTCCCCTAAGATAATAGGAATCGATGCGGCTCCGGAAATAGGGATAAAGGCTGTGAAGGATTCTATAATTACCGCAACTTTCATGTATCCTACGGAAGGACATCGCATCATACGCACCGCTATAAATATTCTTGACGGAAAACCCTATGATCGAATATCGATGCTTCCCACCTCTTCAGCAGTAGATCTCTCCAACGCCGATATCCTTCTTCTACAGAATAATGCCCTCATTGAAGAGACCTCTAAAATGCAGATGCTGAAATCGCAGGTGGATGAATATTGGAATCGCCATTCGGCCCAGACCATACTTTTCTATTCGGCAATAGCCATTCTACTTCTTCTGGCAGCCTTGCTATTCTTCAGCATCAGGATGTATTGGAATTCCAAACGCCACCAGATAGAACTGCTTGAGCAGAATCAGCTACTTGAGAAAGAGCGGAATAAACAGATATTCCTGAATAATGAGCTGGAGAAAGCCACACAGGCCAAACTGCTATTCTTCACCAATGTATCGCATGACCTTCGCACTCCCCTCACACTTATCTCCGAGCCAATCTCACAGCTCCGCGAGGCAACCAATCTCACCCCGTCGCAACATGATATGGCTCAATTGGCTTATAAAAATGTGAAGATTCTGCAACGACTTATCACTCAAATTCTTGATTTCAGAAAATATGAGAGTGGAAATCTTCAGCTCCATTCATCATATTTCAATTTAGGAGAGGCGGCCCGCGATTGGGCTGAATCATTCCGTGCTCTCGCTAAAAAGAAAGATATTGATTTCTCCGTATATATCGACCAAGAGAATGACCTCACGATATTTGCCGATGCGGAAAAGCTGGAGAGAGTGGCCTTCAATCTTCTCTCGAACGCTTTCAAGCATACTAAATCCAATGGAAAAGTAGCCTTCACTTGCCGGCGTGACGACAATATGCTCGAATTCAGTGTCAGCGACACCGGAGAAGGGATACATCCCGATCAACTCCCGCATATATTCGAACGTTTTTATCAGGCCGACTCCGTCAATCCGGAAGGGTCGGGGATAGGTCTCGCTCTTGCGAAATCATTCGTAGATATACACGCAGGGTCTATCAGTGTGGAAAGTGAACCCAATAAGCTTACCGTATTCAAAGTAAGAATCCCCATAAGCCATGATGAAAAGGAGATTGCGACAACAACGACACCTCCCACCCTTTCCGAAGAGGACGTATTGGCAGAAATGTCAGGGGTAGGGAATACGCAGACAGAATTTGATCCGGAGAAGCCGTTGCTACTGCTTGTGGAGGATAATCCCGATATGCGGACGCTTATCTCAGGGATTCTGGGGGATGAATATAATGTGGCATGTGCGGCTGACGGAAAGGAGGGATTACGAACAGCGACACGTTATGTACCCGACCTTGTGATAACCGACGTTATGATGCCCATAATGAACGGGATGGAATTCTGCACACGCCTGAAGAATGAGATAAGCACATCGCATATACCGGTACTGATGCTTACAGCCTGCACCCTTGACAGCCAACGAATTGAAGGATATACCAGCGGAGCCGACGGCTATCTTGAAAAGCCATTCGATGCGGAGATGTTGCGCATAAGATGCCGCAATCTTATCGAGAACAGGCGACGCGTAAAGAATATTTGGGAAGCATCCGCCGTGACTTCGCCCGCAACCAAAGAGAAAGATACGACGAAAGGAGAACAGAATAAAGATACACATCCTGCATCCGACCGTCGTGCCGGAGCTCTCTCGGAAGTAGACAACGATTTCTATCGCGGATTTCTCGCAAAAGTGAAGGAACGTATGGCCGATCCTGATCTTAGTGTCGACAGTCTGGCGGCCGATATGGGTCTGGGTCGTTCGCAATTTTACCGAAAGATAAAGGCTCTTACCAATTACTCTCCTGTGGAACTACTGAAGAAAATGCGTCTGCAACAGGCACGTACCCTGCTTACCACAACTGAAAAGAGTATCTCTGAAATAGCATACGAAGTCGGATTCTCTACCCCGGCATATTTCACACGATGCTTCCGCGAAGCCTATGGACAAACTCCCTCCGAGCTTAGGGAGTCGTTAAGCTGACAGCCCCACTTTCAACACTTTCAATATAGGGGAGAGATGATATAAAAATGATGCATGACTTCATAATTGATAGTCCATGCATCATTTTTCATACACTGATTCTCCTGATTACCATAATTTTGCGGCAGAAACGAAACCAACTTAATCAGAAAATCAATCATGAAGACATCGATTCTGACAACGATGCTGGCATTATTCGCCATCTTCGGACTACGAGCGGAGAATATAACGGTACATGGCTCCGTATTCTCCCGTACGGATGGAGAGCCGCTGATTGGCGCTACCGTACTCTGTAACGCCAACAATGCAGGCACAGCTACTGACCTGGACGGTAATTTCCAACTCAATGTACCGGAAGGCTCTACCCTTAAAATCACTTATGTGGGTTACACCTCCCGGGATGTGAAAGCCGAGAATTATGTCACTGTATATCTTGACGAGGATTCCGAATTGCTCGACGAACTGGTAGTGGTAGGTTATCAGACAGTACGCAAAGCCGACCTTACAGGTGCCGTATCAGTGGTATCGACTGATGATCTCGAGACATCGCCCGATACCGACCCCATGCGTGCCTTGCAGGGGAAGGTGCCCGGTATGACCATCACAGCCAACGGTTCTCCGAGCGGCATAGGCTCTGTTCGCATCCGTGGTATCGGCTCTTTCAATGCATCGCAGGATCCGCTCTTCGTGATCGACGGAGTGCCAACTACCGCCTCCCTCAATTCGCTCAATATGAATGATATCGAGAGTATGCAGGTACTCAAGGATGCTGCATCGGCCTCTATATATGGTTCGAGAGCCGCAAACGGTGTGATAATCATCACCACTAAGAAGGGATCGAAGAATAAAGACCAGCGTGTAAATGTGAGCTTCTCCACAAATCTCACAGCACAGTTCTATTCTTCCCAATCTAAGATGAAACTGCTGAATACATCCGGATATGCCACAGCAATGGCTCAGGCCGCTCTCAACGACGGCCTCGACCCCGTGGCTTACGCTTCAAGCTATGGCCTGAATCTCAATGCTGCGTCCGGCTATCCCATACGAGTATATGATATAGCCTCAGGCAACTGGCGCAACTATACCGTAAACGGCCAATATGACGGTTTCATCAACCGTAATCAGACTATGCGTCTTTCCGATACCGACTGGCTTGATGAAATCTCCCGTACAGGTTTCTCTCAAAGTTATGACGCTTCCGTCTCCACAGCTTCCGACAAGGGTTCTGCTCTCTTCTCTTTAGGCTACAAGCGCAATGACGGTATCCTCAAATATACCAACTTCGAGAATATCTCAGCCCGCATGAACTCCTCTTACAATATATGTCCCATAGTGACAATAGGGGAGAACTTCACACTCACCTATACAAAACAAGTGGATTGTCAGCCTCTCGAGAACGCTCTGAAAATGCCCTCCGCTATACCTGTATTCGAAATTGACGGCACCACCTATGCCGGATCGGTGGGAAGCATGGCCGATCGTCAGAATCCTCTCCGCGAACTCGCCTTCAATAAAGACAATGCTCTGAGTATATGGCGACTCTTCGGCAACGCTTATATCGACATCAAGCCTTTCAAGGGATTCCTTTTCCGCTCCAACTTCGGTCTTGACTACGATGCAGCTTTCATCCACTCCTACAATTATACTTTCCACAGCGATATCGTAAACAACGATACCAATTCCACGACACTCTCTCAAGCCAACGACTCAAAATGGACATGGTCGAATACAATCAACTATAGCTTCAACATAGCCAACGACCACGAATTCATGGTATTGGCCGGTATGGAACTCTTCCGTCAGAGCCGTATCGACTTCGCGGCCTACAACGAACAGTATGCTATCGAGACACCCGACTATATGTATCCTGATGCCGCTATAGGTGTGGAGCGAGCCTCAGGCAATCGCTCGGCTTACGCTCTGGTGTCGTTCTTCGGTAAAATCGACTATAATTGGAAGAATCGTCTCCTCGCTTCTTTCACTATCCGTAGAGACGGCTCCTCTCGCTTCGGCCGAAACAACAGATACGGTACATTCCCGGCTGCGACACTCGGTTACAGAATCTCGGAAGATATCAATAAGCCTTGGCTCAACGATCTGAAAGTACGCCTATCCTGGGGCAAGACGGGTAATCAGGCCATCTCCAATACTGCCCGTTATGCACTCTATGTATCCGACTACGGTAATGACCGTGTCACTTCCACCGCTTACGACCTTCTTCTCCAACAGAGTGGAATCTTCCCTTCCGGCTATTATGCGAGCCAGACAGAGAACCCCGATTTGAAATGGGAATCTACGATACAGTATAATGCCGGTGTGGACTTCAGTTTCCTCAACGATCGCCTTTACGGCAACATCGATGCCTACATAAAGGATGTGAAGGATATGCTTATCAATCCCGCCTATCTCGGAGCGATGGGTGAGGGTGGAGCCTCCTGGATGAATGGGCCGTCACTCCGCAACGAAGGTATGGAATTCCTTATCGGTTGGCGCGATGTGCTTCAGAACGGCTTCGGGTATAAAGTAGGTCTTAACTTCGATTTCTTCCGCAACCATGTGACTTATCTTCCCGGCACCACTACCGGCTCATACGCACATACCACCACCGAGAACCTTGTGGAATCACATCAGCCGTTCGGCTCGATCGTAGGCTACAAATTCGCCGGTCTTTTCCAAAATCAAGCGGAAGTGGATTCTTACGGACAGGATAATGCTCGAGTAGGCGGTATGAAATATGCCGATCTCGATGGCGACGGGCATATCACGTCAGCCGACCAGACCTGGATCTTCAATCCCGTGCCTGATCTCTCTTTCGGTCTGAATTTGGAGCTCAATTATAAGAACTTCGATTTACAGATGTTCTGGCAGGGCGTGCTCGGACAGGATGTCTACAACAATCAGAAATTCCAGAACGACTTCTGGAGTGTGACAGATGCCGGCAGCAACAAGGGTGTGCGTGTACTCGACGCATGGCTTCCCAATGTGAACACCTCCTCTACAATCCCGATGCTGACCACCAACAATACCGGCGATGAGGGGCGCACTTCCTCCTATTTCGTGGAGAATGGTTCATACGCTAAGCTCCGCACTCTGCAGATAGGCTATACCCTGCCTTCCAAAGTGCTTTCCAAACTTCGTCTCAGCAAAGTACGCTTCTATATCTCGGGCCAGAATCTGCTCACCATAAAAAGCAAGAGCCTCACCTGCACTGACCCCGAAAACCCCAACTGGGCTTATCCGATCCCTACTTCCGTATCTTTCGGACTCCAGCTTGACATATAACTCTCTTCTACTTAAATCATAAACTATAGAATGACATGAAATTATTCAAGATATTTCTTCTCGCTGCAGCTGCAACAGCTTTCACCTCCTGCAACGACTTTATCGATGTGCCTCCCACAGGCGTAATCGACGGCGATCTGGCCTATTCCGAACCGGACAAGATGGTCAACGCAGCCTATGCCTCGCTCGGCGACTGCTGGTTCTCCTATCCCTTCAATCTCTGGCCTTACGGCGACCTCTCTTCCGATGACTGCCTCAAGGGAGGAGGAGGCACAACCGACACAGGTTATCATCCGATGGAGATATGGTCGACTCTTACATCCACTCCGGGCGAACTTGACGAGCTCTGGTATCGTCTCTATTGCAATATATCTCGTTGCAATCGTGCCATCGTGGCGTTGCAGGAAAATGGCAATGCAGTGCTGGGAGAAGAGACTGCGGCGCGCCGCATGGGTGAGGTGCATTTTCTGCGTGGCCACAGCTATTTCAAATTGCTGACAATGTTCCGACAGATTCCCTGGATTGACGAGAATGTCTTCGCCAACAATCTTCAGGAGAAAACCCGTAACGATGAATTCACGTATGAAGAACTGTTCGGGAAAGTAATACATGAGTTCGAACTCGCATATAATGCCCTTCCGATGGAAAACACCGATGGCGGTGGCAGAGCCAACAAAGTAGCAGCGGCGGCTTATCTGGCCAAGTGTCATCTCACACTCGCATGGGGCGACGGCTATGAGGCTACCGACGGAGTAGACTTCATCAATGCCGACCACATGAAGAAGGTGGTGGAATATACGGAAGTTGTGAAAAACTCCGGGTATGGCTATCTTGAAGACTTCGGTGATATCTTCCTTCCCGAGTATAAGAACAGCAAGGAATCAGTATTCGCTGTGCAGACATCCCAATATACTGAGGATAATACACGCTTCGGACGCGCCAACTGGTCGAACACTCTTAACGGCTGTTGGGGAATGTGGTCGTGCGGATGGGATTTCCACAAGCCTTCGCAGAATCTTGTGAATGCTTACAAGACCAAAGATGGCCTGCCAATGTTTGACACCTATGCTGATGAGGATGCCTATCCCGTAAATGGCGAGTCTTCGGCACAAAAGTGGGATCCGCGTCTGTTCCATACCGTAGGTATGCCCTCCTTCCCCTACAAATATGAGGAGGAATATATGATGACTACGGATAACTCTCGCACTCCCAACACTTATGGTTACTACACTTCGCTCAAGGATGTGCCCCAGCGTAGCAAAGGAGAGACTTTCGAGGGGTCATGGCAAGCTTTCGCGATGAATGATTATGTGTTCCGATTCACTGATGTGATGCTTATGCGCGCGGAAGCTCTTATCGAGCTCGGCCGGCTTGACGAAGCGCGCGGAATAATCAATGATATCCGTCAACGTGCCGCAAATTCCGTACAGAAACATATCTCATACGCGGCCCCATATTGCGAGATATCACTCTATCCGGCATCTTATTTCGCAGATAAGGGTAAAGCCCGCGAATGTCTGCGCTGGGAGCGTCGTCTCGAGATGGCTATGGAGAGCAGCCGATATTTCGACTTGCGCCGATGGGGTATCGCCTCGGAGGTACTCAACCGCTACTTCGAGTATGAGAAAGATTCCAGCTATGAGGGTGTGCGATATGGTGAATATTATCAGGATGCTCACTATACTCCCGGCAAGAATGAATTCTATCCTATCCCTTACAATCAGCTCTATTACATACCGGGACTGTATGTGCAGAACAAGGGTTATAATTGATTCTCCCCGATTTAAAACGATATGAAAAAGAGGTGAGGCCTGCGGGCCTCACCTCTTTTTATTCGGGGGAAATTGTTGAGTGAGAAATACTCGGGGAGTATTATTACTCGGCTTTCTTCATTTTGTCTTTGAGCGACTTAGTCTTGGCGGCAGCGTCGTCAACACCCTCTTTCGCTATTTCCTTTGCCTTGTTGCCGATTTTGTTCATCTTGGCTTTGGCGGCCTCCTCAGCGGAGTCAACAGCCTTGTCGGCGGCATCTTTCACTTTGTCAGTGGCCTTGGTAGCTGTGGAAGCAGCTTTCTTGGCGGGAGCGGCTACAGTCTCAACGACCTCAGCGGCCTCTACCTCTACTACAGTAGTATCGTTGACTGTGTCAGCTACTTCTACTACTTCAACAGAATCTACTGTTACAGTATCGTTTTCGGCAGCCTTGTTGCCACCGCAAGCTGCGAGCATTACGAGAGAGCCGGCAGCGAGGAAAGAATATACTTTCTTCATTTTTGTATGATGAATTATTTGTTGTTCTTTCTATGGAATTTTACTTGCGGGCGGAAGCCTTACGAACAGCTTTCTTAGCCATCTTCATAGCGGGAGAAGCGAATACGTCGCCACCCTTGGTAGAGGAAGTGCTGGTGTAGTAAGCAGTGGCGTTGTCATCCTCTACGTCGAGCTCATACTCTACCCATACTGTAGCCTTGGCCTCAGTAGCAGCGTTGCGGTAAACGTAGCCGTCTTCTGTCTCGCCATAGCGATCGTAGTACTGCTGGAGGAATGCATCGAGATCGATCATGTCATCCTCACCGCCTACTGTGAGAGCGCTGGTAGCAAGCTTGTTCTCCTCGAAGATATAAGCATACCAGGGATAATTCATATCCATACCGGTGCTGTAGTAGAGTGTAGTCCAGTTTACACCGTTCTCTTTCTCCTCCTCCTCATCGTTGAGATTGAGGTTGAGCTTCTGAGCTGCTACAGAAGCCTTGACAGCTTCAACATTAGCACCGAAAGTGAGCACAGGATTAGTGAATTTTGTGTTGGTGGGATTTACAGTCACCTTGCAAGTAGCCTTGTTGCCGTCTTTGGTAGCTACGATAGTGGTAGTACCGACATGCTTGGGAGTCACGTTGCCGTCGCCGTCAACTTCAGCGATGAAGTCATTCTCGGATGTCCAAGTACAGTTTTTCTCGGAAGCTTTGAGCTTTACAGCAGTACCCTGATAGTTTACGGACATTTCAGTCTGATCGAGAGTGAGCATCTCGTCGTTGTCGTCGCCGCAGGAGGTGAACACCATGGGAAGGGCGGCAGCGAGAATCCAAATGAATTTTTTCATTTTTAGAATTGAATTATTTATTAGTAATGTTTCTGATATGTCGGTTTTGATTTCAAGAGGGGAGAGGGGATGCCGGCATCCTTCAAGGAATGATAGCAAATGCAAAATTACAATAAATATATATAATATCAAACAACGTAATTCAAATAACGTTCATGAATATCACATTTTCTTTCAATATAGGAATAAAATCGCTCGGCTATCAACAACATAATGAAGGTCAGACGGGGGCGAGAAGGCGGAAGGTGTAATGAGCCCCTCGCCCAATGAAGCGGGCATGGAGGAAAGTGAGACGAATGGCCAGACGCATACGAAGAGAGACACCTCGCATTGTATCGGCAAGAATCTTGTCGGCCTCGTCATAAAACCCGGTATTTTGACACCGGGCAGCGAGTATGGCGCGACGATAGGCAATCCAGGGGAGAAGGTCGGTACGTCCGGCGCGCCGAAGATCAGCTTCCACAGTATCAATCGACCTAAGGCAACTCCCCGGGGTAACGGTGGTGCCCGTAATGGAATCGCGTGTAAAATTCATCACCACCGTATTCTCTCCGGTGGCTTTCACCGCCACGGGGTTCTCGAGAAGGAGGCGCACACCCAATTCCCAGTCGTTCCATTTCATCACTTCCGGATTCCAACCGCCCACTTTCCTGAACAGGGCGGTTCGGGCCATATAGCGCTGTGTGGACATAACGGCATGAATCAGATTGGCCGTGAGCATATCCTCTGTGAGGAAGCGGCCTGTGCGCCGGGAACCGTCAGGCAGTTGCTGATCTACATCCCAGCCCACTATCTCCGCTTCGGGATTTTCTGAGGCTACGCGCATAGCGCGCTCCAGATGTCCGGGAAGCATCTCATCATCGGAATCGAAGAACATCACCCAATCCGTGTCGACAAGGGCAAGACCTCGGTTGCGGGCGGCGCAGGCTCCCGGAGAGGGTTGATCCACAATCACGGCGCCCATACGTTCCGCCTCTTCTGAATGAGAGGCCAACCAGCGGGCCACAACCTCGCGGGAATCATCTGTAGAACCGTTGTCAACCACTATAAGACGGTCGGGCAATCGCCTCTGTGAGAATACGGAGGCGAGAGTACGCTCTACGACAGAGGCACGGTTGAACACGGGGATTATCACTGTGAGGGTATCCATCATCTATGGAACGGCGAGAGCTCCCTTATATTGAAAATGGTAAACTCTAATTATACACAACTTCCACACATATTTTGAAATGCCGCTAATTATTATTAATTTTGCCAATATATGCAGGAAGACGATTTCGATATCAGGGAGTCGGCTACGGCCGGGCCGCAGTCCGACTCCGATGTGGAGAAAGCGTTGCGCCCCTTGCGCTTCGCCGATTTCTCCGGACAGGACAAGATATTGTCCAACCTTCAGGTATTCGTGCAGGCAGCCCGTCTGCGCGGAGAAGCCCTCGACCATACCTTGCTTCACGGTCCGCCGGGATTGGGAAAAACCACTCTTTCCAATATCGTGGCCAATGAATTGGGAGTGGGATTTAAAGTGACGTCAGGTCCGGTGCTCGACAAGCCCGGTGATCTGGCGGGTATCCTCATGTCGTTGGAGCCGCATGACGTGCTCTTCATCGATGAGATACATCGTCTACATCCCATAGTGGAGGAATATCTCTATTCCGCCATGGAGGATTACCGCATAGATATCCTGCTTGACAAAGGCCCGGGAGCGAAAAGCGTACAGCTCTCCCTTTCCCCCTTTACACTTATCGGAGCCACTACCCGCAGCGGCTTGCTTACGGCTCCGCTGCGAGCCCGATTCGGTATCAACTGCCACCTTGAATATTATGACCATGAGGTACTTCGCTCAATCATAAAGCGCTCGGCCCGACTTCTAAGCGTCGGGATAGAGGAGGATGCGGCTCTGGAGATCGCCCTTCGCTCACGCGGCACTCCGCGTATCGCCAACGCCCTGTTGCGCCGAGTGCGCGACTTCGCCATGGTGAAGGGGAACGGACGAATCAATCTCGAGATAGCTCGATATTCGCTGGAGGCATTGAATATCGACAGCCACGGCCTTGACGAGATCGACAACCGCATACTGCTCACAATCATCGATAAATTCAAGGGTGGACCGGTGGGTCTCTCCACAATCGCTACCGCCCTTGGAGAGGATTCAGGCACTATCGAGGAGGTATATGAGCCTTTCCTTATTAAAGAGGGGTTCATCAAGCGTACGCCGAGAGGACGAGAAGTGACCGATCTGGCTTGGAAACATCTCCACCGCCACAGAGCCCCTTCCGATAATGTGATACCCGGATTGGATACGGAATAATCCGAAAAACAACGAAAAACGATACCTGAAATAATCTCATAAGTAGCTAAGAAAAATAAATGATATGATAGATGCGAGATAATTTTGAGGCAGGTTGGCCGCGGAGAGAAGGAGCTTAGCGAGCTAAGCGACTGAACGACAAGGTCAAGATGACCAAAATTAGCCGCATATAGCATATCAAGATTGCTTCAAAGCTACTTAATCATATATCGTTTTATTTTTCTTAGCTACTTACCCCTTATATAAAGACAAAATCAATGGAGAACAAGAAACCGATGCTCGTAGTCTCTACCGGCGCGGGGATCAGTGCCGAGAGCGGCATAAAGACTTTCCGCGATGCCGACGGACTCTGGGAGAATTATCCCGTGATGGATGTGGCAAGCGCAGACGGATTCAGACGTAATCCGGAATTGGTACATCAATTCTACAATGAGCGCCGTAAAGCCCTCCTTGAGGCTCAGCCCAACGAGGCCCATCGCATCCTGGCCGAGCTGGAGAAAGATTTCGATGTTTGGGTAATAACCCAGAATGTGGACGACCTCCACGAGAGGGCAGGCTCCACACGCGTACTGCATCTCCACGGCGAACTGATGAAGATTCGCGCTGTGGACGATCCCGATTATATCGAGACTCTCGACATCGAGCATCTCGAGACCACTCCGGCCACACGGGGTAAGAACGGCAAACCTATGCGCCCGCACATCGTATTCTTCCAGGAGGCAGTCCCCAATATCGAGCCGGCCATCGAGCTTGCGCATAGAGCGGATATCTTCGCCGTGATAGGGACATCCCTGCAGGTGTATCCCGCGGCGGCACTCATGGAGTATGTGCGCCCCGGAGTGCCGGTATATTATATCGATCCCCGGCCGGCCTCTACAGCCGGCAGAGGGAATGTGAAAGTGATTCCCGAACCCGCCACTAAAGGACTTGCGACACTCCGCGACATACTTTTGAAGGGGAAAAAGGGGTAAAAAGTCAAAGAAAATCAAAAATATGTTTTATAACATATTTTATTTCGGTCAGTCAACCCGAAAAAAAATACTACCTTTGTATCACCTAACAATCTAAGACTCTAAATATGGCAAAAGTACAAGGCGCAATCACCGTCAACATCGACAGATGCAAGGGTTGCAACCTTTGTGTAGTGGCATGTCCCACCGGCACATTGGCGCTCCAGCCCAATGAAGTCAACGACCGCGGCTATCACTATGCGTATATGGCAAATCCGGAGAAATGTACCGGTTGCTGCTCCTGCGCATGGGTATGTCCCGACGCATGTATAGAAGTATACCGCGTAAAAGTAGACTGAGAAAGGAGAGCATTTCAGAACGATGAATGGCGGAAGCCTTAAATCGACAGTGAAAAAGACAACACCCCAACCACAGAAAAAAGAAACAACAGAAGATATGAAAGAAGAGGTAAGATTAATGAAGGGTAACGAGGCCATCGCCCACGCCGCTATCCGCTACGGTTGCGACGGCTATTTCGGCTACCCTATCACCCCGCAGAGCGAGGTACTCGAGACCCTTGAGGAGCTTATGCCCTGGGAGACCACCGGCATGACAGTACTTCAGGCAGAGTCAGAGGTTGCAGCCATCAATATGGTGTACGGCGGTGCCGCAACAGGCAAGGCCGTGATGACATCCTCATCCTCACCGGGTGTGAGCCTCAAGCAGGAGGGAATCAGCTATATCGCAGCATCCTCGCTTCCCGCCCTTATCCTCAACGTAATGCGCGGCGGCCCGGGTCTCGGTACTATCCAGCCTTCTCAGGCCGACTATTTCCAGGCAGTGAAAGGCGGCGGTCATGGTGACTATCACTTGATCGTACTCGCACCTTCCACAGTACAGGAGATGGTAGACTTCGTAGGTCTCGGCTTCGACCTCGCATTCAAATATCGCAACCCCGCCATGATTCTCGCCGACGGTATCGTAGGCCAGATGATGGAGAAGGTGGTTCTCCCCGAGCAGCGTCCGCGCCGCACAGATGAGGAGATCCGCAAGCAGTGCCCCTGGGCTGTTAACGGCCGTAAGGGTATGCGCAAGCGTAATGTAGTGACCTCTCTGGAGCTCGAGTCATCCAAGATGGAGGTAATCAACCATGAACTTCAGGCCCGCTACCGTGAAATCGAGAAGAACGAGACACGCTGGGAGGAGATCGACGTAGAGAACGCCGACTATCTGCTCGTAGCCTTCGGTTCTATCGCACGTATCTGCGACAAGGCCCGCGAACTCGCTGCCGAAAAGGGAATCCGCCTCGGCATCGTACGCCCCATCACACTCTGGCCCTTCCCCACAGAGGCTATCGAGCGTGCTGCTCAGGGTAAGAAAGGTATCCTCTGCGTAGAGCTCAACGCAGGCCAGATGATCGAGGACGTGCGTCTCGCTGTTCACGACAATCTCCCCGTAGAGCACTTCGGCCGCATGGGCGGTATCATCCCCAGCCCCGATGAGGTTGTGGAGGCCGTAGAGAAGAAGCTCATGAACAAGTAAACCTTCATTAACCCCAATCTAACGCATTCATGGAAATCCAAGATATAATCCGTCCGGAGAATAAGGTTTACAGCAAACCCGAACTCCTTGAAGAAGTGCACATGCACTATTGCCCCGGCTGTAGCCACGGTGTGATCCATAAGCTCGTGGCAGAGGTGATCGCCGAGCTCGGTATCACAGAGAAAACAGTCGGTATCTCTCCCGTAGGCTGCGCAGTGTTCGCCTACAACTATATCGATGTTGACTGGGTAGAGGCCGCCCATGGTCGCGCACCTGCTGTAGCAACCGCCGTATCACGCCTCTGGCCGGAGGATGTGGTCTTCACATATCAGGGTGACGGCGATATGTCGGCTATCGGTACCGCTGAGTCGATCCACGCTGCCAACCGTGGCGAGAACATCGTAATGATCTTCGTCAACAACGCTATCTACGGTATGACAGGCGGCCAGATGGCTCCTACCACACTCGTAGGCCAGAAGACCGCTACCACTCCTTACGGACGTCGCGTAGACCTCAACGGTCATCCCCTCGAGATCACCGAGCTTATGAAGGTGCTCGACGGCACATGCTATGTGACACGTCAGTCCGTACACACTCCCGGCAACGTACGCAAGACTAAAGCCGCCCTCAAGAAAGCCTTCGAGAACGCTATGGCCAAGAAAGGCACAAGCGTAGTAGAGGTAGTGGCCACTTGTAACTCCGGCTGGAAGCTCAGCCCTGAGAAGAGCAACGAGTGGATGGTACAGAATATGTTCGAGAAGTATCCTCTCGGCGACCTCAAGGACGAGTAATTATCAAACCCGGAGTCAATCTCTAATACCTACAAAAGACAATGAAAGAAGAAATCATCATAGCAGGCTTCGGTGGCCAGGGTGTGCTCTCCATGGGCAAGATTCTCGCTTACTCGGGCCTTATGGACGACAAGGAAGTGACCTGGATGCCCTCTTATGGCCCCGAGCAGCGCGGCGGCACAGCCAATGTGACTGTAATCCTCAGCGATGAGAAGATATCCTCCCCCGTGCTCGACAAATATGATATCGTGATCGCTCTCAACCAGCAGAGCCTCGATAAGTTCGCGCCCAAAGTGAAACCCGGCGGTATCCTCATCTATGACACCAACGGTATCCACAAGGTGCCCGAACGCGACGATATCACTATCTATCCCATCGATGCTATGGACGCCACTCTCGAGATCGGCAACTCCAAGGCTTACAACATGGTAGTGATGGGAGCCCTTCTTGAGGCCATGCCCTACAAGCTCCCCATGGAGAATGTGATCAAGGGTCTTAAGAAATCCCTCCCCGAGCGTCACCACAAGCTTATCCCCCTCAACGAGCAGGCCATCGAGAAAGGCCGCGAGCTTCTGAGAAAGTAAGGAAACTTTTTTCCTTGAAAATATCGGCCCTGCCGACGCCAATCTGCGTCGGCAGGGCCTTTATTTCATATTTTTGTGAATAATTAGCGGCTATTACGCAAATTATGATTAATTTTACCTCCAAATAGAAAACAACAAAAACAACTTTTCCTTTTTATGAATTCCAAAGTGCTTTATGTGGCCCTCGGAGTAGCAGCCATGGGCCTTACCGGCTGCTCCAAGAAGTTAGGCCAGTTCAAGAGCGACTTCTTCTCCACTACACCCACTCCTCTGGAGACTGTGGGCCAGACTGTTCCCGGCAATATCGCCGGCAATATTCCCGCCAAATTCATGGTGAAAAACGCGAAAGTGACTGCCACTCCGGTGCTCACATGGAATGGCGGCCAGGCTTCCGCCACTCCCGTAATCGTGCAGGGTGAGAATGTCCGTGCCAACGGTCAGGTAGTAAGCTACTCAAATGGCGGCACTGTCAATATCCCCTTCAATCTGGAGTATCAGCCCGAGATGGAGCAGAGCGACCTCTGGCTTGAATTCTCCGTTGACCAGAATGGCAAGATGTACGCTCTTCCCCGCGTGAAGGTAGGCAATGGCGTTATCGCCACTTCCACTCTCGCCTCGGCAGCCACAGTGACACCCGCCACTGCTCCCGACAAATTCGAGAAGGTGATCACAGAGAAGTATTCCGCCGATATCCACTTCCTCATCAACCAGGCCAACGTACGTTCTTCCCAGACTTCCAAGGCCGATTATATCGATCTCAACAAGCGTCTTCTCGAGGCTAACGCGGCTCCCAATCAGGAGATCGCCGGCCTTACCATCAATTCTTACGCTTCTCCCGAGGGTTCGCTCAGCTTCAATACCCAGCTTGCCGAGAAGCGCGAGCAGAATACTGCCAATCTCGTGGAGAACCAGCTCAAGAAGGATAAGATCACAGAGTTCGGTGAGCTTACTTCCTCCTTCACTCCCGAGGACTGGGAGGGCTTCCAGCAGCTCGTGGAGAAGAGTAATATCCAGGATAAGGAGCTTATCCTCGGCGTTCTTTCCATGTATAAGGATCCCGAGCAGCGTGAGAAGGAAATCCGCAATCTCTCCAGCGTATTCAACGAACTCGCCGACCAGATTCTTCCCCAGCTCCGTTACTCCCGCGTGATGGCTTCTATCAACGTTATCGGCAAGAGCGATCAGGAGCTTATCAATCTCTTCAACACTGACCCGAAGAAACTCACTGTAGACGAGATTCTCTATATCGCTACTCTCACTGATGACAATACCAAGAAGATGGAGGTCTACAACAAGGCTGTGGAGCTTTATCCGAAGGATTACCGCACTTTCAACAACCTCGGTATGACTCAGTACGTAGCCGGTGATTATTCCGCTGCCAAGAGCAATTTCGAACAGGCTCGCCGTCTCAACCCCACTTCCAAGGAGGTGGAGATGAACCTCGGTCTCGTAGACCTTCTCAATGGCAATTATGCCAAGGCTAACGAGCAGATCGGCGCTGCTACAGGTGTACCTGAGGCTTCCGACGCTCTCGGCGTATATTATCTGACTCAGGGTGATATCAACAAGGCTGTGACTGCCTTCGGTGATGCCAAGACCAACAATGCGGCTCTCGCACAGATTCTCGCCAAGGATTATCCCGCAGCGAAGTCTACTCTCGCCGGTATCGCTACACCCGATGCCACCACTTACTATCTCACTGCAATCCTCGGTGCCCGCACCAACAATGAGAATATGGTGATGTCCAACCTCCGTCAGGCCGTGAAGCTCGACAGCTCCCTTCTCAAGCGTGCGCAGAAGGATCTCGAGTTCTCCCGCTTCAACCTCTCCTTCCTCTAATTCGCCCCTTCTCCGGCATTGACCGGAAGATAATACTCAAAAAGAGAACGCCCTATGCTGCGAGCGGCATAGGGCGTTCTCTTTTCTTGAGGCCGAGGCTCCGGTCAAGCTGAAGCTTGACCACAGAACCATAGACAGTATAATCCAGGCCAAGGACGGAATTTTGCGAGGGCTGAGAAGGATTTATATGGTAATTTCGGAGTAAAATGCTAATTTTGCGGGAGGAAGGGGGATAATTATAGGATTATAAATTGAATGTAATAGGATTTTGAGTATGAAGGTATTGATTTCTGCACTGATGGTTTTTCTTTTGTCGGTGATTCCGACAGAGGCGGCGCGCCGTGTGGCGGAAGTGAAGTATGGAGACCATGAGCGAAACAGGATGATTATTTCCATGCCTGAGGAGGGTAAGGGTAATGCTGTAGTGGTATGGTTTCATGGCGGAGGGCTGACGGGTGGTGAACCCTATATTCCTGAGGAACTGCTTGATACGGATTATATAATCGTGGCTCCGGCTTATCGGTTGCTGCCGGATGTGGATATCGATGCTTGCATTGAGGATGCCGCTGATGCCGTGGCTTCGGTATTCGGCAATATTGAGAATTTCGGGGGAGACAAAGAGAAAATATTTGTGGCCGGACATTCGGCAGGAGGATATTTGGCGAGTATGATCGGACTTGACAAGTCGCGTCTGGCAAAAAGGGGGATTGACGCTAATGCAATCGCGGGGTTATTCCCGGTAAGCGGGCAGGCTATCACCCATTATGAATGGCGTAAAATGACCGGAGGCTCCGACCTTCAGCCTACAATTGACCAATACGCTCCCATATATCATATCCGTAAGGATGCATCGCCCTATATAATAATATGCGGCGACCGAGAGCTTGAATTATTGGGACGCTACGAAGAGAATGCCTATATGTGGAGAATGATGAAGCTGATCGGTCATCCTGATGTATCGATCTATGAGATCGGAGGACACAATCACGGGGATATGGTAAGGCCGGCTATGCATATCGTGAAAGACCATATCAAGCGGCTCTTGGATACGAAAAAAGCCGCTCGGTAGAGACCGGCGGCGTAGTCTTTTCTTGAAGCGGAGGCTCGGTCAAGCTGAAGCTTGACCACAGAACCATAGACAGTTACTGAGCCGATATGCGTTATTTATTCGGTTAATCCGCGAAGAGTTCCTCTACGTAGTTCCTCTGTTAACAATTCATATATGTATGCCGGACTCTCTATATAGAGATCTGTGCGCTTCTCGCATAGTTTGTCGAAAGTCTCTGAATTATGAAACAGAAGTAACGCTTCCTCAAGACCAAGAGCTTGGTCACGCATAATCCACTCTACGACCCGAGTAGTAATGTATTCCACAAGGAAATCAAAATTATTGTTTGGCTGTTTCATACCCTTCTTATATATTTTAGCGATTCTTCTGTGGCAAAGAAATATTGAGAATTGAGGTCTTTGTAAATCAGTCCGGTTACCACAGCATCAAGGTCAATGATTTCCATATCATAGAGTCCGAATAGACGAGCCATATTGTCATCGGCTACCGGACCGATGATAATGTCATAGTCATGATGAAATTCTTCTCCATCCTGCCGGCGGTTTGCCATTACAAACAATGCCCATTCCTTATCCGGCAGATCAAATACCTTCACATTTAATCCCGCAGCAATGGCAGCATCAAGATCAAACTCAAATTCTGTAACTGTAGGGACCCCTCCAAAGCGATCTGCAATTCTCCTTGACCAATAAATGGCCTGATCTTTTAAATGGGTAGTGTAGAAACCTTGACCGAAATCTTTGAATTTCTTGCCTTGCGACAAATCTATGTTGCCTATAGGCTGATTTGAACCGTGATATAGAATCATGACACCGCACCTCCATTTCTTTGACAGATAGCAGCCATATCCTCTACACACTCCTGAAGTGAGAGCTGATGCTCTGCTTCATAATTACGGATTGAAAATTCAAGACCCTTGAAACGTGACAGATAATTACAAGCCTCCTTTTTTGTCAATTTGTATTTACGAGCAAATAAACCGAGACTCATCACTATATAATGAATTACATCTGACGAAACTGATTCAGTCGGTTTTAATTCTACGCGTGTCGATACCCTTAAAGCTTCTGACAACTTATTGATTGTAGAGAAAGTGATACCTCTACCATTCTCAATCTTAGAAATCTCAGATTTAGTCACACCGACTTTCTTCCCCAATTGTTCTTGAGTTAGTCCAAGTTCCTTTCTCCGCCGGAAGAAAAGAGTTCCAATTTCATCAAATCTATCTGCCATAGTGATTCATATTTGAAAAAGCAAAGTTAATAAAAGTTTCTAATATTAGCAACATTTTAATCACTCCTTTTGTTGAATAGATTTTCCCTAAGAGAAAACCCTTCAGAAAAGTGGTCAAATGGCCGATTTTTTGGAGTAAGAACTTGTGGATCGCATTACCATGTTTTTTATTGACAGCAATATAAAATAATGAACCGTTCCGGAATTGTGCAGTGGTTGAATGCTACAATATCCGGAACGGTTCATATTATGTATGCAGGCAGTCTTTATAAATCATTACCGCCATCAAAGGGAGCCTGATGAAAGTCAGACTATTTCACGATCACTTTGGCAACTTTTTCTCCATTGCGCAGGATGTATATGCCAGGGGTAAGTCGCTGCAATTGTTCTTTATCACATCCTTTCTTCAACAATATGCCTCGAGTATTATATACATCTACGCTTGCATCGCCATTGGCATAAATCGTGTCAAGACCAGTCACCAGTCCATTTATTATACATTGGGCCTCGACTCCGGATCCATCGTTTGCAGTAGCAGTGATTACGCACGTTCCTTCCGCTTGAATACTCACAAGACCAGTGTTGTCAACGGTGGCAACCATTTCATCACTCGAAGTCCAGTTCAGTGATTTATCAGTTGCATCTTCAGGAAGTACCGTTGCTTCCAACTGGATGCAATCTCCTACCGCACCGCTCCAAGCATCAGGTGAGATAGTAATGAATTCAACCAAAACCGGTAATACAGAGACCTTACAGGTCGCAGAAACGTCTCCACATTTCGCCATAATCTCCGCTTCACCGGGCGCCAATGCTGTCACCTTGCCGTCAGCATCGACAATGGCAACCGCCTCGTCTGAGGAAGTCCACGTAACAGTCTTGTCGGTTGTATCTTCGGGAAGTACCGTTGCCGTCAAGGTGAATGTCTCACCCACCTTCAGGGTTTTCTCATTATGATCTAATGTGATGGAAGCAGCTAAAGTAGGACTGATGGTGAAATTCTTCCATACAGCTGCGGTTCTATAAGCATTTTTGCTCTCATCCGGAATCATCAGTTCGGCAGAAGCATAAACTTCAGCATCAAAAGAATCTTCCTGAGCTGCCGGGGGTATGATGGCCTTAACCTCTACTTTTACGAGCGGACAGTTGGCGAAAGCCTCAGAGCCTATATATTCCATGGTTTCCGGGATAACCACTTCCCGGAGATCTGTAAAGGTAGAGAAGGCTTTGTCACCTATACCGGCTACGGAATATGCAACTCCCTTATAAAATACCTTATCCGGTATTTCAAGTACCACCATTGTATCAGCGGATAGGATCGCAGCCTCCATTATTTCAGCCGGGACATCCTCCTGAGCCACTACTTCACATTTGAGATAGTCTAAGTCGGTTGCCCTGTAGTACAAACCTCTGTATTCAAAGTATTTGTTTGAATCCATATCGGGCTCGACGAAGAAAAAGTTATTCCACTGTTCAGCGCCCATGTAAGCCTCCAATGCATCTGTCGGTACATGAAGTGTACACGTCCACTTATTTATATCATCAAGAGCCTGACTTCCGCATACCGGAGGAATAGGATTGTAGCTCGTCAGATTCGTCATGGATGTACAATCCGAGAAAGCCTCCTCTCCGATATTTGTTACGGAACGTCCAAATTCAAAAGAGTCTATTTTTGAGCATCCGGAGAAGGAGTATTTGCCGAAAGACTTTACACCGTCCCCGATTTTCACGCTCTGAAGATTGGTGCAGCCGTAGAACTCATTATCATATATTATGGTTTCGACATCCGAGATTTCCACGCTTCGCAAGCTTGTGTTTCGATAGAACGGGGAGTAACCGCTTCCTGAAGAAGTCTTATAGCTAAGCTTTTTGCCGATAAACACCTCGTCAAGAGGGCAATCGCTGAAAAGCGAATTACTGCCGTTGCTTCCTAATACAAGTATTTGGTATTCAGGTTTTATATCATCTGTTCCGTACGGGTTATATTCTTCTATGGTAACATCCCTTAACGAAGAACAATCCTTAAAGGCGTAATTTCCTAACGAAGTTACAGTCGGCGCTACCTTTAGAGCCTCAGCAGCCTGACAACCAGCGAATGCATATTCACCTACAGTTCCCACGCTTCTGATATTTATCTCATTGAGCAAAGAACATCCATAAAAGGCGTAGCTGCCGATAGAACCGCCATTGTTTATTTCAGCAGTTTGTAGAGAGGAACAATTGTTAAAGGCATAGTTGCCGATAGAGCCACCGTTGTTTATTTCAGCAGTTTGCAGAGAGGAACAATTGCTAAATGCAGAGTTGCCGATTGATGTTATAGACTTTGCGATTGTCAATTCGGCTGAATTCCGACTCATGCTATTTTGAAACGCATTATCTCCAATATAGCCTGAATTATTCAAAGTAATCTCGCTCAGACCTTTGCATCCGAAGAACGCTTTGGACCCTATTTTACCGACGGTCTCTCCGATTGAGAGCTTAGACGGTGAATATAAGGCGCTTCCCTCAAACGCACTGACTCCAATCGAGCCGGAATTATTAAGTTGTATATCAGATAAGGCGCGACAGTCCATAAAGGCTTCATTCCCAATGTCAAGTACATTGGAAGAAACTACGAGGGTTGCAGCATATTGCGTACAACTGTTCTGAAATGCGTTATTGTCGATAGATCCCGTATTGTTTAAGCTAATTTCCTTAATCGATCCACATCCATAGAATGAATATGGCTTAATGTTGGAAATCGTATTAGGAATTATAATTTCGTCTATATTTTTGCAATCGTAAAAGGCGTATTCAGGAATCTCGCCGCTGAAGGATATATTCAGATGCTCAATATAATCGTTATTATAGAAGGAATAGGGATTCATTTTAGCGACGCTCATCTTTGTCCCTTTATAAGTAGTCTCTCCCTTCAGTACAAGTTCCTTGGTCTTATCAGAGTATGAACAATCGATAATATCACAAGTGCGCTGCGAGGGGTTTACAGGCACATATATTACTCCTTCTGATTCAAAAACTGAACTGAGCAAAGGATAAATTACCATGTTTTCAAAGTCATAAGAATCATTCGCCACATAATTTATCTTCCCGGTAAAATACTCATATCCCTTTGGAGGTGTATTGCACTGCCAAATAACTTTTATAGGATTACAGTTATCGCTCTTATTTATTTCTAAAAGACCGGTTCCTATACTTAGAGATGATATATTAGAACAACCGCTAAATGCATCAAGACCTATTTTGATGATTGAGTTGGAAATAGTAACCGATGTCAGACTTTTGCAACCGTAGAATGCATTGTCCCCGATTGATGTGACCGTGTTCGGAACAGTGTATTCTCCGGTAAGCGAATTTGGAGCAAACAAAAAAGTTGATCCCGGTTCGTAAATACATCCATCTTCGTACATTACAGTTTGTGCATTGTAGGGAATAG
Organism: Bacteroides sp.; assembly: GCA_014801225.1. GTDB lineage: Bacteria > Bacteroidota > Bacteroidia > Bacteroidales > Muribaculaceae > Lepagella. The sequence goes on along the minus strand of JAAVEO010000009.1, from coordinate 89,299 downwards.
AAATTCCCTTCGGGAACGGATTCTTTAAATTATCGGGATACGCTGACTTAATCAGATTGGTACAACCTTCGAAAACATCCTTACCGAGGTAAGTTACTGAATTCGGAATCGCAACCGAGGTGAGACCAGAGCAACCATCGAAAGCATAGTGGCCGATTGAAGTGACTGAGTTGGGGATAGTCACTGAGGTAAGGCCTCTGCAATCCAAAAAAGTATAGTTGCCGATTGAAGTGACTGAGTTGGGGATAGTCACTGAGGTAAGGCCTCTGCAACCAGAGAAAGCACTATTTCCGATTGAAGTGACTGAGTTGGGGATAGTCACTGAGGTAAGGCGAGAGCAACCATTGAAAGCGGAGTTGCCGATTGAAGTGAGTGAGCTGGGGATAGTCACTGAGGTAAGGCCAGAGCAACCACTGAAAGCACTATTGCCGATTGACGTGACTGTGGCGGGGATACTCACTGAGGTAAGACCCGAGCGACCATAGAAAGCCATGCCTCCGATAGAAGTAACGGAGTATTCAATGTCACCATCTAAGACTGTCTCCGGAATTATCAGCTTTCCCGAAACATTATTGCCGGGTCTCAGATAATCTTCATCTCCGTCTTTGGTCTGCACAGTCTTTGCCTCCTCATCAAGGACTGTGTAGGTCAGTGTCTGCCCTTTGTATGTGTACTTGAAGTCGCGGGCAAGGAGAGGTAGCGAGCACCATATCAGTGCAAAAATGACTGATAATCTTATAATTTTATTCATATTATGTTGTTTGTTAGTTGAATTTCTGAATTTTAGCCATCATCATATATTTCTTGGAGTCAACGCTTTATCTTGACATCTGATGATTACTACATTATCGAAAGCTTCCACTTTAACAGGCCATCCGATTCTTGTTTCGATCTTTGCATTCTGTGGTAAAGCTTCTAATCTTGATATTAACTCACCCACTGTATAAGCAGGGAATTTTCCGTAATTCATCTCTACGCTGAAATCATATACACCTCCATTAGTCGAAGTCTGAGCAAAAAGAACTCCCGTCATTCCTAATCTGTTATATACCACTATAGATTGGGAATTATACTCCTTTAATGACTTAATAAGTGCATTGACAGTGAGAGCTTCTTCAAGAACACAATTATAAACATCAAATTCATCGTTTGAAGGAAAGAATTCATCTTTCACGTCCGCTCTCCAACCTACGCAAATCACGTTATACTGATTTTTCTCTGCTAATTTTAAAGCATTGAAATAAGTATCATCCCAACTCGGCATTTGGACAACTAATGTTTTCGTATTTTCTGTAATCTCGTGAAATGGGTAGGAGCATACGACACAACCATCTATCTTTCCGATGGTATCAATAATGGGTCTAACCGCTATATACATATTGCATAGAAGCAATATTCTACGATTATCTCCTTTTTTTAGGTTAGCTATAATCTTTATAGCTGCACTTAAATCAACATCTTTCATATACTTGTTATTATTGCTAATTTCTGCTTGCAAAATTACAATGCATTCCTGAGCTTGCCTCTTTTTTATAAGACCTATAATATCATTATTACAGACCTCTTATGTCTTATGTCTTATATCTTACTGAACTGAATCTTCTATTAAATTGTCACATTCCAAGGACAGGTCTTTGAAGAAATTGTATTGCAGGATTATGGAAATCCGTTGCAGCAATATCAGATCTATGTTATCTTTACGGAAAATACGATATAGGTGGCGGCTTGTACAGGGAATTTGCTTGGCAAACCATTCTATATCATCATGCTTGGGCAACTGCTCAAATACTTCCCTAATTCTATTACCAATATGCACGGTATCTTCAAACCATTCAGAATCGGCTCCGGACTCTGATTATAAACTATAAAAAGAAAGCGTGAGAGCCTTATCCGTTGCTCGTCATGCCTCTTGAGGCCTACCACAGCCCACCCATGCAGACGAGCAACGCAGACCTCACGCCGATATGCAGATAAGCCGACTTTATCATGCCTTCACGGCATAATAAATCGGCCGGTATCTAAACATACCCATGAGCATCTATCGCTGCTTCATCCCTGGCATGGGTTTGAAAGTGGTAGTTTCAAGAGGCCAAGAACAAGCGCAAATACACGCTTCCTATATGTGTTGTTTCAACTCCCGCCCATGTCGATTACTTGCGCATCTTCACCCGGACGGCGTGAAATCAAAAGCAAAAATACAACAACCTATTGAATTATCCAAATAAAATTTTTAGGAATCGAAGAAAAAACACTTATCTGAATGATCCGGGGAATAGTACGTTGAAAAATGAGGGCCGTAGAGGTATGAATTGGTCGGTGCGGCGCTGCAGATCGTGAAAGATCATATCAAGCGACTCTTGGATACGAAAAAAGCCGCTCGGTAGAGACCGGCGGCGTAGTCTTTTCTTGAAGCCCGGGCTCGGTCAAGCTGAAGCTTGACCACAGAACCAAGACGGTATAATCCCGGCTAAGGGCGGAATTTGGCTGGGGCGGAGAAGGATTTATATGGTAAGCTCGGAGTAAAATGCTAATTTGGCAGGGGAGGGGGATTAGCGGCGCGTGGAGGGGCGGAGGAGGGGGAGACCGGATTCGGTGAGGGGGAAGTTGATGAAGTCGTTGTAGCGTTTGATCTGAGTGAGGGCCGGGATAAGACGCTCCGGGAAGTCGGGAGTGTCGAAGAAAGAATCGGGGAGACGGAGAGTCACACAGAATTCGCGGGGACGGACATAGTCAATGTACTCCCAATCGCGGTCAAACCCCTTGGGGGCGGTCTTCAAAGGCATATCGCCCACAGTAGGGAAGAAGGCCTTGAAGTCTTCGGATTCTACGATGGAAATGTATTCTTCGATATTGTCGCGTATCTCGTTGCGGATTACGGCAAGATGCTTGGAGGGGAGGGCGTAGTTGCCGCCGCAGAGGAGGCAGTTGCCGGGTTCGAGATGAAGGTAATATCCGGACAGCAGGGATTTCTTACCCAACGGAGGACATACGAAGATACCGATATGCGTCTTGTAGGGAGTCTTATCGTGGGAGAACCGCACATCACGCATAAGACGGTAGACACTTTTCTCCACAGGATAACCGGCGGCTTCCGGATCGATTGTGGCTATGGCATCGATGAATCGCTGAGCGGTGAGGTCGCGCTCGGCTTTTATGGCTTTATATAAATCTTCATTCTCATGCATCCACTCGCGATTATTATTGAGGCGGAGCTTTTTCAGAAACTTCAGTATATTATTCTTCATGTAGTGATAACGGAATCGGATTCAGGCAAATTGTCTGAAACGGAGTTAAGAGAAGGGTACTGAATAACGCAGACTGCCGACTCGGTTCATCTTTATCAGGGAACCGAGTCGGCAGTCTGTATGAGATCCGGATCTATCCGTTGCGGGACAGATGCGGGAGGAATGGCCTTAGAGCTGAGGAGCCACGTATGTGCGGCCGGCGAGCTGGCGATCGATCTGATAGAGACCGGTGCCATCAGTGCCGACGAGAGTAAGATCGTCAATGATCTGACGGACATTATCCTCTTCCTCCACCTGCTCCGCGATGAAGGTGTTGAGCTTCTGACGAGTGGCGAAATCCTTCTCCTCCTCAGCCAGGGCATAGAGATTATGGATGAGGGAGGTCACTTTGCGCTCATGTTCGAGAGTGGCGAGGAATGCGTCTCTTACGGAATCCCACGAGTCGGGAACGCCGGCGATAGGCTGAAGCACTACCTTGCCGTCGCGGGCATTGAGGAAATCCATGAGGGCGAGAGCGTGAGCCTGCTCCTCCTGAAACTGGACACGGAACCAATTGGCCACACCCGTGCGTCCCTCGTGCTCAAAATGGAGCGACATGGAGAGATAGAGATAAGCCGACCACATCTCGGCATTGATCTGCTCATTGAGAGCTTCTTCTATTTTCTTGAGTATCATATCTTTTGTAATTTTATAATCATATATTCAATTGATAGAGCACCTGATAGAGCACCACTAACTTCGCGCTCTATCAATAATAACACATCACAGGAATAATAGTTGGGAAATGGCTGCCGAAAAATACCTGCCCTGGAACAATTATGGATAACCCGGCGTTATATAGCTGAATGTAAGTGCTGAAAGCACAGATAAAAATCTCTCGGTTACGAATAGACAACAGACCGAAACCTTGATTCTTAAGAGGGGAGTATAAACCGTAGACCCTTTCGGGGAAAAGACACATTGTGATAATGTGCCCGAGAGGGGAGTGACACTCAGGCAACTCCCGAAAATATGAATATATGAGACACATACTCACAATCCTGGCTTTCGCCTTCACCATGCTCCTCACTGTGCCGGGCCACAACACCCCCGGCTCTGCGGGCGATTCTCCGGAATTTGAAAAAGCTGTGGTGATTATAAAGAAGTACGAGACACTCCATAAGGCGGCTCATTGGCCCCTCGTGGGGTATGGTCATTTGGTACAGAAAGGCGAGAATTTCAAGAAGGGGAAAGTGTTGTCGGAGAAAGAAGCCGACGCACTGCTCCGCTCAGATCTCCGAAAGCTTTGCGCCCGATACAGAAGTTTCGGCGCCGATTCCTTGATTCTGGCAGCCCTGGCCTACAATTGCGGCACAGGAACTGTGGCCAAATCATCCGTATTCAAGAAACTCTCGGCGGGTAATCGCGATATTGAAGCAGAATTCAAATCGCATTGCCGCTATAAAGGGAAAGTACTCTCCGGCCTTAAGAAACGGAGGGAAGAGGAATTCGCAGAATTGTTTATAAAATAATAGATGGAGCCCGGAAGGTCTTTTTCAAGGTAATGAATACATAAATGAAATTTCCGATGAAGATGAGATATAGAATCCCTATCAACGCGATGCGTGCAGTGGTGCTATTGGCCACAGTATCCACGCTTTTATCCCTATGCGCCTGCGCCGGCGATTCGGGGCGACTTCCCGAGGAGGTGAAGAGAGTGGTGGAGGCTGTGAAATCCGACGAGCCGCAAAAATTTGCCGCTATCTGCAGCTACCCCGTGGAGCGACCGTATCCGCTGAGAGATGTAGCTGATGCACGCGAGATGGAGGAATATTACAAAGTATTGGTGGACGATTCTCTGCGGCGTGCCATAACGAAAGCGCCTGCCGCCGCATGGAGCGAACTCGGTTGGAGAGGTTGGACTCTTGACGACGGGAAATACCTCTGGATAGACTCTACGGTATACAACATAAGCTACATCTCCTCCGCAGAAAAGGAATTGATACGCACTCTCTCAGAAGAGGAGATCAAATCGCTCCCCAAAGATTTGCGTGCGGGATGGCACCCGGCCACTTGTCTGCGTGATATGCAGGAGGGTACTGTATATCGCATCGATGTCAACGACAATCCGACTGCTCCCGCTGATTCCCTTTACCGTCTCTGCATATATCCTCCTGAGTACAAATTGGAAGAGAATCCTAAAGCTGTACTTACCGGAGAATTGAAGATGGAAGGTTCGGCCGGAGTGCGCACCTTCTACTTCCGCAACGGCAACGGCGACTCCCTCGAGTATTCACCCGATGATACGGATGATGAAGAGGCGCCCAACATAATATGGAAACCGACCGACGGCACGCCTGTGTCATGCAGAGTGCAGAAAGCTTATTGGCGCGATCTCATTCACCCTGAAAACACAGAAAAATTATTAGTTCGCTGACCACGTCTCTTCTAACGGCTCTCCGGCCTCCGTAGAGGAACCGGACTGAGCGTTAGCATAGAGGAGAGAGGCAGCGAGAGCGAGGAAGAGGAAGATTGTTTTCTTCATAATTTTGTAGATAGCGGAATGTTTCGTTTTTCGATTGCAAAATTAGAAATTTAAATTCTAACACCTGAATATCATAATGTTGCAGCCCCCGGCCCGCTTAAAGAGTGGCCACGGGCTGCAACATTATTGAAAAAACTAAAGACAGACATTTATCAAGGGCCCCGCCCGAGGGCTTATTCGTAATTATCCCGGAGGGGCTTATTCGTAATTATCAGAGTAGATCTTCATCAGTTCGTCATGGAGATCATTGATGATGACAGAAGGTGCGCACGAGGCTACGATACCTTTTCCGGGATTGACGTTGCAGAATACGTTGCGAGGGTCGGCCATGCCAAACTCCTCAAGGCTTCCCTGCAACCCATTGTATTTCTTGGAGAGGGAGAGTAGATAGAGATAATAGTCGCGGGAGATGGTAAAAAGGGCCAGAGAGTCGGTAGTATACCTGCCATAGTCGACACCATACGAGTTTATAGTATGCTCGGTGTACAGGGAAAGGGTGTACGTCTGTCCCTTTATCGTATTGTCGGAGAAGAATGTGGCGTAATGATACTTATTGAATACGCCGTCGATATTGCTCTCATTCTCGGAGATGATAGGATCATCCACTTCCCAATTATACCCATAGATGGATCTGACAGCTCCATTGACAAGATAGTAATTGTCATTCGCTGCCGGATCGGTGAATACAATCTTATAGCGTACCGTTGCCATGATAGGATGATAAAAAGTGCCTCCCTCAAAAATAAAGCCATTGTTATCTACATGACTCTCGATAGTGTATGACCAGGAGTCGATAGGGACAGCCACCGGAATTTCAGTCCGGCCCTCCGCATCTCCATATTTCTGAGAATGAGCACGTACCCGTATACGGTCGCCGCTCACAGGACGATATGAAGCTACATATCGCTCATTCTCCTCGTCAAAGGTCATGGGAAGCCATTCCCCATCGTTGACCGAACATTCGGCGGTGGCATCCGGCACAATCACCGATTGCCAGTTGTTGCTGTCATTGAATACCCATGAATGGCTCACTGAGGCCCATACGAGAGAATCCGGCTGAGCGAGAACATTGATCACCAGCACATCCGGCTCATCAATCTCCGGCTCAAACTCCTCAGAGCAGGAAGAGAAGCACAGAAGTGAAATCAAAGCGATAAAACTCCAATTCCTCCAATCACTCCGATTATTCCGATTATTCCGATTATAATTTTTCATTGCCGATATATCTTGATTATTAAATTCAGAAATACCATGTATAGCTTACTCCGGGGATAGTGGGGAGGAGGCGATATTTGGTGAATTTTCCTATAAGTTTATTATATTCGGGAGTACTTTCCCAATCCAATTCCTTCCTGACAGTCACCACATTCATATTGCAATAAGCATTATAGAGCGAGAAGGTCCACATACCGTGCTTAGTATGTAGATTGGCGCTCAAGTCGAGGCGATGATAGAAGGGAAGGCGGCGTGAGTTAAGCTTGCCGGAGAAATCTACAGAGTAGGATATGTTATTATCGAGGAATGGCATGGTCCGGTCGGGAAGAAGCATATAGTTGGAGGCCTGGAGAGTATAGCGGTTTCCGCTCATTCCGGTCCAAGCCGCATTGACGTCCCAACGGTCGTTGATATTCCAATTCACCATTATATTGATCTTATGGCGATTGTCAAAACGGTCGGGATACCATTCACCACCATTCTTATCGGTGAATTTACGATCGGACCATAGGAGAGAATAGGCTACATGTCCCGAAATCTTGCCGAAGCTCTTCGAAAGAGAGAAGTCGAGGCCGCGTGCCCGCCCTTTACCTGAAGAGAGGAGATCGGTCCAAGGCGTATCCTTCGGCGCGAGATAATAATAATCGGGATAATCCACCACATTGCGAAGCCATCGCCAGTACCCTTCGGCGGAGAGAGTATAACCGTCGCCAAACGTAAAATAGGCACCTAATGAGATATTATGGCTACGTTGCGGCTTCATATCGCCCGCTATGGGAATCCATTGGTCGGTAGGGAGGGCAAGGAAACTCTCGCTCAACTGATGCACATATTGCGTCATGCAAGCGTAGGCACCCTTCACACTCCAGGAATCATTTATAGCCCATCTCACGGCCGCTCGCGGATCAAGCGTAGGATGTGTGACACCTTCCGAGCGATAAAGACTGCCACGCAGACCGAGGCTTATACGCACAGGGTCGGACACATCCCAATCATCCGAGATGAAGAGATTCCCCTCATCGGCCGTCACATGAGCTACCACTCCGGAAGCCTCCGTCTCCTTGCCGTCATCATTTATCAACGTGGCCGATTCCTGCGGTTTGAAATAATGGCGCACATACTCCGCGCCGAAATTCACGAGATGGGACGTAGAGGCATTCCAACTGAAAGCGGCGCGCGAAATAAGATCGGTGATATTGTTGGAGGAGCTGAAAGTGCGCTTGCTGCCAAAGAGGCACTCGTCGTTGCTACCGTTGAATTCGTTCTTCTCGCGGTCACGCCGGATGGAGGAGGAGAAATGGCTCACTGAAAAAGAGAATTCCCCGAATAGGGAGGAAGAGAAAGGATGGGTATAGTTGATCGTGCCGATGATATTCCCCCAATGCAATTTAGCTACGTCGCTTGTCTCGGTGTAGTCTTCATCGGGGCCGTCAAAGCCGGATCGACCCGTCTTCTCTCCGCCGCGAAGGTAATCCTCGCCGTAATAGAACATTCCGCGGAGAGTGCCCGCGCCCTTGAAACGATGCGTGATCTTCGCATTTATATCCGTGAAAGCATAGCGAAAGACAGTCTGATTGTAATTGTCATCACGCAATTTATTATAGATTGCGATACCGGGGACAGAAAGAATCTCATACCAAGAGCGGCGTATGGCGAAGGAGTAGGTGGTATTCTTCGTAATCGGGCCATCGATATTGAACGCACCGGAAGTAAGACCTATACGCAGGCTCCCGTGATGACCGGCGGTGCTGCCATCCTTGGTATGCACGTCCAGCACACTGGAGAGGCGGCCGCCGTAGCAAGCAGGGAATGTAGACTTATAGAAATCCACATTCTTGATCACATCCACATTGAAAGCCGAGAAGAGACCGCCGAAATGGTCGGCCTGATAGAGAGGCACTCCGTCGAGAAGCACGAGATTCTCGTCGGCTCCGCCGCCATGCACATACATTCCGGCCATACCCTCCATGCCTTGCGACACACCGGGCTGAAACTGAAGAGTCTTGATCACATCCGCCTCTCCGAGGATAACGGGAGTATTGCGGATATCCGTAATATTGAGGTTGACATGGCCCACATCGGCCGAACGCATGGCTATAGTATTGTTGATATCGGAAGTGACCACAACCTCCTGAAGATTTGTGCCACCCACACTATCCGCCAGAAGGGATATATTGACTTTTCGGCTCTCGGGTACACGCAGGCGGTGATAAGCGGGCAGAAATCCGGGATAGGATATACGCAAACGGCTCTCTCCCTCGGGCAGACGCAGGGAGTAGAAGCCGGATGCGTTGGTAAAGACACCCTCGGAGGTGCCCTCCACGGCCACGAGAGCGCCTACAAGCGGTTCGTCGCTACCCTGCTCGCGCACATATCCGCTGACGGCATGACGCCGTGTGTCTACCGCGCGTGGAGAACGGCGAAGCATGACATTGTTTCCTGAAATAGAGAAGGAAATGTCGGTATCGGCGAGCATACGGCGCAACACACTTTCGAGCGGCTCGTCGGAGGCATGGAGAGTCACCTTCATCCCCTTGAGCAAATCGGAAGAATATACGAAGTTCTTTCCGGTCTGACGTACAAGTTCTTTGAATACACTCTTTGCCTGACGCCCTCGGGCATCGATACTTACATTCTGAGCACAGAGAGCAGCACTGCCGGTGAGCAGGAGTGACAGTAATATGGAAGGTCTTTTCATTATCGGGTCTCGGGATTACGTTCCGCCGAATCGGAATGGGCGGAGACGCGTATGGAGGTGCCGAGGATATCGTTGATCACCTCCACGAGCTCTTCGGCTGTGCCTTCGTAGCTGAGTGTGAGGCGATATTCGCCGGGCGCGGGCATATCGGAGAGGGAGACTCCGTAGACCTTGCTTATAGAATCGGCCACCTCCTCGAGCGAGGCATCGGCAAACTCTATGCGGCGCGAGATATCCTTTCCTGCAGGAGCGGGAGCTTCCACACGCTCTTTTTCAGGCGCAGGCTTCTCCTCCTTGGGCGCGGAAGGCACCAGCAGGAATGTGGCCACAGCGGCAGAGGCGAGAAGCACACCGCCCCATATCGCGGCGACAGCCGCATGGCGGCGAAGCCAGCTTCCTCCGAGACGCAGTTCGTGCCAGTCGCGGTCGGGGGAGAAAGCCCCCTTGCGGTAGTGGCTCACCACGAAACGCATAGATTCCTCGCGGGAGGATTCGGGGTGCTCTTGATTGCTGCTGTGTTGGTCCATAACTATTGTTGTTTTATCCCGAGACGGGGGAAATCCTGTTTCCCCCTATTCTCATTCAAAAAATTTTCAAAAAAATGTAAGAATTTACAGGAAGGGGAGGAAGAAGACGTTGAGAAGGTCGGATCCTCGGGCCGGACGGAGCCGACTGCGAAGGCGGCTGAAGGCCTTGGTCATCTGATTCTCCACGGTCTTGATGCTGATGTCGAGCCGCTCGGCAATCTGCTCGCGCGAGAGGCCATCGCGCTTCGAGAGAAGAAACACTTCACGGCATCTTTCGGGAAGGGAATCGATAGCCTCCCAGAGGGCAGCATCACGCTCGGAGGTATCTATCACTTCTTCCGATGGTTCTTCGGAAAGGAGGTCGAGACTCACATTGGTCTTGTCGGAGCGGGAACGGAGCAAAGATATGGCGCGATTATAGACGGCGCGATACATATAGCTCTTCAGGTCGGCGATATCGGCGCCGTCGCGGAGCTTCTCCCAGACTGTGGCGAAGCTTTCCTGCACGACATCGCGGGCCTCCTCGTCATCGCCGAGAAGACGCAACGCATACATGCACAAAGGCATGTAGCGACGATGATAGAATTCGGAAAACTCCTTGAGTCGCATACTTTATGGGCTTGATTCTTAAAATTTATACCCGCAAAATTATACAATTCTGCGGGTATAGCCAAATTTCATCTTATTTGCGAGCCTGCGCACGGAGATAGGAGAGGATTCCTTCCACATGGAGGCGCACTATCGCTTCGCGACCCGCAGGGGAGAGGAGCCAGTCTACATCGCGGCGGCAGTCCTGAAAGAAATTTTCAGTGAGACAGGCGGCGCACCGAGTGGATTTGAGGATGGCGAATCCGGCTTCCTTATCGCGGTCGCCATCGGAGAGATCGGTGCGAATAAGGGTACTCAGCTTCCGGGAGGGGAAGATAGGGGAGAGCACCCTCCCTGCCGCGTCATAGAGAGCATCGGCGAGAGCGTCGCCACGGGTCTGACCGCGAGAGGTCCAGGCCTCCCATCCGGACGCCTCGTGCCATTTCCCGTCGCTGCCGGCGGCGTTGACGTGGATACTAACGAGGCAAACATTGGCTGTGCCGATGGCGTCACACACCTTATTCGCTCTGCGTGCGCGTTCGGAGAGAGATATGTCAGTTGTCTCCGGAACGAGGAGGTCGGCATCGACTCCCTCAGCTCGAAGACGGCGCACAGTCTCAGAAGCTATTTCACGCGCATAACGATACTCGAGAAGCCGGCGGTCAGGACTGCATTTGCCGGGAGTGTCGTTCCCATGGCCATTGTCGATAAGTACTTTCATAATTCTGTTTTGTTTCAAGGAGTTGTATGTCGGCAAGAGTCATGGCGGGGAGGGAGACGATGAGGGCAATCTGTCAGTTCACACCGATAGATGGCCAGATCGATTTCAGCCCGGTGGCGCTTCTCACACTCCTCGAAGAGCGAATGCTGGAGATCACGGAGACGACTGTTCTGCTCTACGGAGAGTTCCTCCTTCATCTTCATCTGCTGTTGGAGAAACTCGGTAGTCTCGCGAAGCACATGAAATTCGTCACTGTCAGCCTGCGACCGGGCACGCCGCATATTCACCCGCCTCTCAAGCAGATACTTGATGCTTTCGATGCCACCAAGCGCACCGAACACGGATATAAAAATTTCCCACCATTCTGTATTCATACCGCGAAATTACAGTCGCGGCCGGGAGGGCCAACCATATTCCTCCCTTAAAATCACCTGCCCTTTTGTCAGGTGCATAGCCCGCTTGCGGACTGATATATCATTTCATAAATACAAAATAGACGGCGAGAATCAGGCAGACGAAAGCGGCGAAATGATTCCAATGGAGTGTCTCCCCTTTGAAAAATACTACGGTAAAGACCGTGAAGATGATAAGAGTGATCGCTTCCTGCATCACTTTCAGCTGCATCAGCGAGAAGGGGCCTCCATTGCCGTGGAAGCCCATACGGTTGGCAGGGACCTGACAGAAATATTCAAGAAGAGCTATACCCCATGATATCAGCACCACTATGATGAGGGGAGTGGTGTGGGAAATCCATTTGAGTTCCTGCATCTTGAGATGACCATACCAAGCAAAGGTCATGAAGATGTTGGCAATCACGAGGAGGAGAACAGTATATAGAGCAGGCATTGTAGGAATGATTAAAGGAAAAAAGATGAGGCCACCTCTCAGGGGATGAGATGGTGGCCTCGGGATAGGATGGATTGGGGAAGTACCCCATAGCAGAGTCGAACTGCTCTTTAGAGAATGAAAATCTCTCGTCCTAACCGATAGACGAATGGGGCGACACAAGCCGTTGAGAAAAATCCGCTGCCACGCAGGGGATGGCTTCCATATCAGGAGCCCGGGGGCAAACGGCGGCTATTTTGTCCGGTTACAAACGCGGAATAAAGATTCGGACGCTCCGAATTATCCGAGCTTGTTGATATGTTTCTGAAGTCCGCTGCAGAGGTTGGCAGCTTTGTTCTTGGAGATAACGTTTTTGCGGCCAAGACGCTGAAGAAGTGCGCTCACCTTGTTGTAAGCAGCCTGAGCCTCGGCTTTGTCGGTCATTTTACGCACTTTGCGTACTGCGTTACGGCAGGTCTTCGCCCAATAGCGGTTCTCGAGTCTTCTCTTCTCCGCCTGACGAATTCTTTTAAGAGATGATTTATGGTTTGCCATCTTTTACGTTTGTTCTTTTTTTCTTTTAATTGGTACCCCATAGCAGAGTCGAACTGCTCTTTAGAGAATGAAAATCTCTCGTCCTAACCGATAGACGAATGGGGCACGATAATACAACTGCGCTAAGACCATTCCATAGGAGGCAGGCGCAATTTGCGACTGCAAAGTTAGATAATCTTTTTTTTGCCACCAAATTTTTTCGTAAATAATTCGCATTTATCCCGTTTTTTACCCGTTTCACCCCTTTTTTACCCGTTTTCTTACCCTTTTTATCCCTCCCGATACCCCGAAACACATAAAATTTTCCTATATTTGCATTCTCAAAAACATATCCGTCATGTCGAAATTCTTCAAGATATACTGCGTCAACACCGGCTCCTATGTGGAAGCCGAAGGGGGCGACTCTCTGGGCGATATCGCCGCCCGCATCCATGAGCAATTGGGGTTCAGCCCCATTTGCGCACGTGTGAACAATAAGACCGAGGATCTGGCTTTCCCCGTCTTCTCCCCCAAGCAGGTGGAATTCCTCGACCGTTATACATCTTCCGGAAAGCGTGTATATACCCGCTCGCTCTGCATGATGCTATATAAAGCTGTGGCCGATGTGATGCCTGAGGGTACTCGCCTGCGTATCGAACATTCGATCTCGAAGGGATACTACTGCCGTCTGCTCCATGCCGACGGACTCAGACATATCGACCTCTCCGACGAAGATATTGTCCGCATATTCGCCCGCATGTGCGAACTCCGCGACGCAGCTCTCCCTTTCACGCGCCACGAACGCCTCACAAAGGATGTACTCCCGATATTCCGCCGTCAGGGATTGCTCAACAAAGTGGCGTTGCTCGAGACTACACATGAACTCTATACCACTTTCTATAAACTCGATGGCCTGGCAGACTCCTACTATGGAGCGCTTGCGCCCGATACCTCTTATATTGCCGTATTCGATCTGAAGCCTTACAAGCAGGGATTCCTCCTCTTGGGGTACGACCCGGCGAACCGCGATGTGCCGCAGCAACCTGTGACTCAGGAAAAGATGTACCATGCTTTCACCGATTACCTGCGCTTCAACCAAGTGATAAGGGTTTCGAATGTAGGAGAGCTGAATCAAGTGGTGCAGAAGCGTCAGACGGCTCAGCTTATAAATGTGGCTGAAGCGCTGCATGACAAACTCCTCGGACGCATCTCCGACGAGATAGCCCGCCGGCGCCGTGAGGAAGACGGCGCGAGAGTGGTGCTCCTGGCCGGCCCCTCCTCCTCCGGAAAGACCACTACTACCAAACGCCTCGCCATTCAGCTCATGACCAATCTCATGACTCCGAAGATGATCTCGCTTGACGATTACTTCGTGGATCGCGACAAGACTCCCCGCGACGAGACCGGAGATTATGACTACGAGAGTCTCTACGCCCTCGACCTTGAGCGCCTCAATTCCGACCTCCGTCGCCTCCTCGCCGGCGAGGAGATTAACCTCCCCACATACAGCTTCGAGCTGGGACGACGTGTGGAGAAACCGCGTCCGCTCCGCCTCGAACCGCATGATGTACTCCTCATTGAGGGTATCCATGGTCTGAACCCGGAGCTGACTTCGGAAATCGATCAGAAGGATGTATTCAAGATCTACGTGTCGGCCCTCACCACTCTCCGCATCGACGACCATAACTGGATTCCGACCAACGACAACCGCCTGTTGCGCCGCATCGTACGCGACCATAAATACCGCCACACTACGGCTCTCGACACTCTCCGCCGCTGGCCGAGTGTGCGACGCGGCGAAGAGCGCTGGATCTTCCCTTATCAGGAGAATGCCGACGCCACTTTCAATTCTTCGCTCCTCTTCGAGTTGGGCGTAATGAAGGAGTATGCCGAGCCGTTGCTCCGCGAAGTGCCTCACGATTGTGAGGAATATGGCGAAGCTCATCGTCTGCTCAAATTCCTCAGCTATTTCTCTCCGATTCCCACCGACCAGATTCCCACTACCTCGCTCCTTCGGGAATTCCTTGGCGGCTCCTCATTCAAATATTAACCCTAAGGGGCGCTTATGCGCTCCTGACGGGCGCTCCGCGACGGAGCCCCCGCCCGAAACACTTTCTACTTCGCAATGAAAGAATTCAACGAAGAGGACATCAAAATTATAGAGCATCTCGCCGACGAGCATAATGCAGAGGGAGCTCGCGCGGAGATTGCGGGGCTTCACCCGGCGGATATCGCCGAAATCCTCCGCCGGCTCCCCTTGCGTGATGCAGAATGGGTATTTAATCTTCTCGATGATACGGAAGAGAAGGCCGATGTCATCATGGAGCTCGACGAGGAGGACCGAAAGAAGCTCCTCGAAGGGATGGAACCGGAGCAGATCGGCCATTTCATCGACCTTCTTGACACGGACGATGCCGTAGACCTTATTCAGGAACTCGACAAGGAGGACCGCGAAGAGGTGATACAGCATATCGACGATGTGGAGCAGGCCGGAGATATCGTCGACCTTCTCCAATATGACGAGGACACCGCCGGCGGCCTTATGGGCACTGAGATGATCGAAGTCAACGAGAATCTATCCATGCCGGAATGTATAGACGAGATGCGCCGTCAGGCCGAGGAAATCGAGGATATATATAATATATATGTGGTGGACGACGACGGGCGCCTGAAAGGTGTGCTGCCGCTGAAGACCATGATTACGGCCCCATCCGCCTCCAAGATAAAGCACGTCATGGAGCGCGATCCGGTGTCAGTCCGCACAGACACTCCCATCGAGGATGTGGCCATAGACTTCGAGAAATACGACCTCGTGGCTATGCCCGTAGTGGACAGTATCGGACGTTTGGCAGGACAGATCACAGTGGACGACGTCATGGACGAGGTTCGCGAACAGAGCGAGCGCGACTATCAGCTGGCCTCCGGTCTGTCGTCGGACGTAGACGCCGGCGACTCCGTATGGGAGCAGACTAAAGCGCGTCTCCCCTGGCTCCTTATCGGTATCATCGGAGGTATCGTCAACTCCCTTATCTTGGGAGGATTCGAAGCACAGATACAGGCAGTGACGGCTCTCGCCATATTCATCCCCCTCATCGGAGGCACAGGTGGTAATGTGGGTGTGCAGGCCTCGGCGATTGTGGTGCAAGGTCTGGCCAACGGCCGTCTCGACCTCAAGAACTCAGCCCGGCAGATAGGGCGGGAGGTGCTTGTGGCGTTGCTGAACGCGATAGTTATCAGTTCGGTAGTATTCTGCTACGTCATGCTCACTCAAAGCGAACTGCGATGGGTAGTGGCCACGTCGGTAGCTTCATCCCTATTCGCCGTTGTGATATTCGCCACAATATTCGGTACCCTCGTACCCCTGACGCTCGAACGCCTGAAGATCAATCCGGCCCTGGCCACAGGACCATTCATACAGATCACCAACGATGTGGTGGGTCTTCTCATCTATGTGGGAATGTCCACCCTCATGCTCGTGAAGCTGACAGGCGTCTGAGCGAGCTTCCATGCCGTGGGCATCCTTAGGATACCCACACTTTCCGATTACGCAATACAGAGAATATATATAAGTAGAAATGGCCAAGATAGCCGAGACCCCGCTGATGAAGCAATATGCCGACATGAAAAAGAAGCATCCCGATGCGATACTTCTTTTCCGTGTGGGCGATTTTTACGAGACTTTCTCCGATGACGCCATAGCAGCCTCCGAAATATTGGGAATCACGCTTACGCGGCGTGCCAACGGCAGCGCCTCTTATGTGGAGCTGGCCGGATTCCCGCATCATGCGCTCGACACTTACCTTCCACGCCTTGTGAGGGCCGGAAGGAGAGTAGCGATATGCGAGCAACTCGAGGACCCGAAGAAGACCAAGACTCTTGTAAAACGAGGCATCACGGAGCTCGTCACTCCCGGCGTGGATACTTCCGAAAGCGGTATGGCCCGCAAGGGCAACAACTTCCTCGGTGGCGTTCATTTCGCGCGTCGCACTCGCGGCAGCAAAGAGGCTGTCGGAATAGCATTCCTCGACATCACCACCGGAGAATTTCTATGCGCCGAGGGGTCGGCCGAAGCCATGGGAAAGCTCCTCGGCGACTATGCACCGCGCGAGATGCTCCGCCAAAGCGGCTCACGCGCCGACTATGAGGCGATAGCCTCCCGATTGAAATGTCCGGTGTTCGATCTTGAAGATTGGGTGTATACCGACCAGGCCGCTACGGAGCGTCTGCTGAAGCATTTCAACACATCCAGCCTCAAGGGGTTCGGTGTGGAGAAGATGCCGGCCGCTGTCATAGCCGCCGGCTCGCTGCTGCATTATCTTGACCTCACGCAACATGTCAACATATCGCATATCACACGCCTGCAGCGCATCGATGAGAATGATTCGGTAAGGCTCGATCCTTTCACTCAGCGCAATCTCGAACTCACGGCTCCTCTCTCGCCCGAGGGAGACTCTCTGCTCGGTGTGCTTGACGCCACTTGCTCGCCGATGGGTAGCCGTACGCTGGCTTCGTGGGTACGCCGTCCGTTGGTGAATATGGAGCGGATATACCGCCGCCATGATATTGTGGAGCGATTCGCCGGAGATCCGCAGCTTCGCGAACTCACCGGACGCATTCTCCACGGAGTAGGCGATCTCCAGCGTCTCTCGGCCCGCATCTGCACCCGAAAGGGGGGCGCCCGCGAACTCATAGCGTTGCGCGAGAGTCTGCGTGCATGCGCCGCGCTGCGCAATCTTCTTGCCGGCACCGGGTGCCAACCTCTCGAAAAACTCGCCGCCAATATCGAGCCCTGTGCCGCTTTGGCCGAACTCATCGGGAAGACTATCCGCGAGGATACGGCCGTGAACCCCGACAAGGGCGCGGTGATAGCCGACGGTGTGAATCCCGAATTGGATGAACTGCGCAGTTTCGCACGCCATTCGCAAGAGCAACTGATAGCCATCCGCGATCGCGAGATAGCCGCCACAGGCATCACATCGCTCAAGATAAATTCCAACAATGTATTCGGATATTACATCGAGGTGCGCAACACTCATCGCGACAAGGTGCCGCAGGAGTGGATAAGGAAGCAGACCCTCGTAAATGCCGAACGATATATCACTCCCGAACTGAAGGAGTATGAACAGAAGATCAATACCGCTTCCGAGCGCATACGCGAGATAGAGATGGCCATGCTGGAGGATATCCTGACAAAAGCTATTGAAGCGGCCCCCGATATGCAACGCGACGCCATAACTGCGGGAACGATCGACGCCTTGCGCTCTCTGGCACAGGTAGCTGCCGATTATCGCTATGTGCGACCGCAGATGGACAATTCCCTCTCCATATCTATAACGGATGGGCGACATCCCGTTATAGAGCGTCATCTTCCCACGGGTGAGAACTATATCGCCAACTCCCTCGAACTCGACTCCGATTCCGCGCAGATAATGATGATTACAGGCCCGAATATGAGTGGTAAGTCGGCGTTGTTGCGCCAGACCGCCCTTATCTGCATCATGGCGCAGATGGGATCTTTCGTACCGGCCAAAGCGGCCCGTATCGGTTTGGTAGACAAGGTATTCACTCGTGTAGGCGCCAGCGATAATATTTCCTCGGGTGAATCCACATTCATGGTGGAGATGAACGAAGCCGCCTCTATCCTCAACAATATGGGAGAGCGCTCGCTGATACTCTTCGACGAATTGGGACGCGGCACTTCCACTTACGACGGCATATCCATCGCATGGTCGATAGTGGAACATATCCACGAGAACGGACGATGCAAACCGCGTACACTCTTCGCCACTCATTATCACGAACTCAACGAGATGGAACACTCCTTTCCTCGAATCGTAAACTACAATGTTTCGGTTAAAGAGATAGGGGGAAAGGTGGTGTTCCTGCGTAAACTGGAACGTGGCGGCTCGGCCCATAGTTTCGGTATCCATGTTGCACGTCTGGCCGGTATGCCCCCTTCGATTGTGAAGAGAGCCGATCAGGTGCTTTCGCGTCTTGAAAGCGTGGCCAAAGAGCGGGAGGATATTGAAAACGAGGCGGCAACCAACGAAGAAGGAAAATCCTCAGCAAAGGATAAAGAAGGTAAGCAGGAAAAAGGCGCTCCGAAAGTGGCTGCTCCAGCCATGAAAGGGATGGGAAATGCCGACAGCGGTTACCAACTCTCCATATTCCAGCTTGACGACCCGTTGCTCTCGCAGGTGCGCGACCGTATCGTAGACCTCGATATCGACTCACTCTCCCCGCGCGATGCCTTGGCTACACTCTACGACCTCAAAGGCCTCGTCACCGGCAAATAACCCCGGCCACCCGTCGGAACAGGGATACTAAGGGGAGGATTACGGGCGTTATATGTTATGATGAAGCTTTTTTCTCTCTATCCGGATTGTCGTTCGCACTTCCGCCGTCTTGGCGGGAGGATGCGATGTATGTCCGTACGTCTCCTCGCTATTTTGCTCCCGGCGCTTTTGATATTGGGAGCCGTCGGCTGTTCCACAAAGAAGAATACTCCCGCCTCACGTAATTGGCAGGCGTTCACCACTCGCTATAATGTCTATTTCAACGGTTCGGAACATTATAAGGAGCAACTGAAGCAGATGGAGCAGACCTATGAGGATGATTATACCCGCACTCTGCTTACACATCCCGCCGAAGCACGGGCTGACAATAAGATGCCTCAGCCAACGGGCGACTTCAAGCGTACCATCGAGAAGATGCAGAAAGCGATACAGCTTCATTCGATAAAGAAGAAACCGGCGAAGCGCAACAGCACTCCGAAGGAGAAGGCGTTCCGTGCTCGCGAGGAGTTCAATCCCTTCCTGCATAATGCGTGGCTCTCGATGGGGCGTGCCCAATTCATGGACGGCGATTTCCTCGGAGCTGCCTCCACATTCTTCTACATTTCGAAACATTTCACATGGTTGCCGAAGGTGGTGACCGAAGCAAAGATATGGCAAGCACGATGCTATTGCGCTCTCGACTGGGCTTATGAGGCCGAGAATATACTCCAGCGCATAAAACCCAAGGAACTTACCGACAAGCACCTGAAAAGCCTCTTCGACCTGACGGAGGCCGACTATTACGTACGTACGGAGAAATACCGCGAAGCCGTGGCTCCCCTGACCCGCGCGGCGAAAGCGGCTTCGGGAAGCCAGAAGAATCGTCTGTATTTCCTCTTGGGACAGGTGTATTCACAGCTCGGCAACAAACGTATGGCCTATGATGCCTACCGTAAGGCCGGCTCCGGACCTTCCACGGCTTACCGCACTAAATTCAATGCCCGCATCAAGCAGTCGGAGGTGTATGAGGGGAACAATATAAAGGGGGAGGTACGCTCCTTGCGCAATATGACGCGATATGAACGCAACAAAGAGTATCTCGACCAGATATATTATGCCATAGGCAATCTCTATCTCTCGCGCCGCGACACAGTAGAGGCTACCAAGAATTATGCCCTGGCTGTGGAGAAATCCACCCGCAACGGTATCGACAAGGCTCTGGCACAGGTGGCGCTGGGAAACATATATTTCCAGCAGGGAGCATACGTGAAGGCACAGCCGTGCTATTCGGAGGCGGTGCCGATGCTTCCCGAGACCTTCCCCGATTACAAGACTTTGAAACGCCGGAGCGATGTGCTCGACGAATTGGCCGTATATGCCGGGAATGTGGAGCTTCAGGATTCACTTCTTCGCCTCTCCGAACTCTCTCGTGAGGAGCAGGAGAAGGTGTGTCAGAGATTGGTGGATGAGCTTAAGAAACGTGAGAAGGAGGAGGCCGAAGCCGCCGCACGCGAGCAGCACATGGCCGAAGCGGAAGCCAACGCGGCGAATGTACCGGGCCAGCAGCCCGCATCCTCGTTCCAGCTCAATACTGACCGTTCTTGGTATTTCTACAATACCATGACAAAAAATGCCGGAAAGAATGAATTCCAGCGGCGTTGGGGTGCGCGTAAGCTTGAAGATGACTGGCGACGCCGTAACAAAACCTCTTTCGCTTTTGACGATACTCCCGAGGGTGAAGATGACAACCCTGACGGCTCTGCGGCTCCAAACGATTCTATTTCGGAGGCCGACAGGGAGGTGATGGAGCGCGAGAATGATCCGCATTATGTGGAGTATTATCTCAAGCAGATACCTTCCACTCCCGAAGAGAAACAGACGGCCAACGACGTGATTATGGAGGGCCTCTACAATATGGGCGTAATTCTCAAGGATCGTCTGGAGGATTTCCCGGCCGCCCGTAAGGAATTCCTTACTCTCGAGGAGCGCTATCCCGACAATGAGTATCGTCTGGATGTGTACTATAATATGTATCTTATGGCGGTGCGTCAGGACGATGAGCAACAGGCAGCCTACTGGCGCGACAAGATTATAGCGGATTTCCCGGAGAGTCCCTATGGGCAGGCTATGCGCGACCCTGACTATTTCACCAACCTCCGACGCATGAATCTGATTCAGGAGGAGAAATATCAGGCGGCTTATGATGCTTATCTCGCTGATAACAATACGAAGGTGCATGCCCTGACGGCGGAGATGGAGAAAGATTATCCCCTTTCGGCTATCCTTCCCAAATTCGTATTTATCGATGCTCTCTCATATCTCACTGAGAAGGATTATGACCAATTCAAGGAGCGACTTACGGAACTTCTCCGGAAGTGGCCCGACACGGATATGACGGATATGGCCGGTAATATAGTGAAGGGACTTAATGCGGGCAGGGTGCCCCAGTCGGGAAGTGCCAATTCGCGAGGTATGCTTTGGGATATTCGTCTTACGGATAATGGCGAGGAGGGTGCGGGACCGTCCGGACCTGCCGGATTCAAGAATGATCCTGACGCTCCGCAGTATCTTGTGTTCGCCTTCCCGCTCGACTCCGTGAATGCCAATCAGGTGCTGTATGATGTAGCCCGCTTCAACTTCTCTTCGTTTGTGGTTAAGGACTTCGACTTGGAACAGATGTCCTTCTCCAACGTAGGTCTGCTGATAGTGAAAGGCTTCGCCAACATGAAGGAGCTTGAGCATTATCGCAATGTGATGGCCCGCTCGGATCTTGACCTTCCGGAGGGTGTGCGTCCTATCATGATAAGCAAGGATAACTTTGATCTTCTTCTCCGCGAGGGCCGATCATTCGAGGAATACTTCCGCTTCGAAGAAGAGGAGGCCGTACGTGCCCGCGAGGAGGAAGTGCTCGGGAAGGATATGGAGTATGAAGAGGGTGCCGTTCCCCCGGATGACGATGTGAATGACGATGGCGGAGCTGAGACTCTGTCGGAAGAAGAGAATGATACGCCTCCCGAAGAGACTGCCACAGCCGAAGAAGAGGAAAGCGTCGTCGTGCCTGATGAAGAGTCGCTCCCTGCTATGGAAGAATCCGAAGCGGAAGCGGAGGAGGCCACCGGCAACTGAAATCCGGGTAATAGTGAGGTATTTTTCCAAAATAATTACCTCGATATGCCATACGGCCAAAAGATAAATGCTAACTTTGTAGGGAAGTATTACCCACCGCAATAGCGGAATAAACAGATATGATTATGGATAGGGATAACGAATACATCCGTTTTGATTGGGCCATGAAGCATACGCTTTGGCCCAAGGATAATCGCGTATGGGACGCTCACATTGACAAAATAATGATGCAGAATAATGTGCTTAATCCTGCCCGCGAAGAAGGTTATTTCAAAGGCTATTTCGAAGGGTATTGCGAAGGGTATTTCGAGGGTTTTGCTAAGGGTATTGCCAAAGGTAAAGAGGAAATGATGCGTGGAATCGTGTTGAATATGCTTAAGCAGGGCCTCTCACCCGATATGATACGTACATTGACCGGCGTGGACCTTAAATATATCGAGAGTCTGAAAAACGACTAAGCCCGCTTCCGAGAACCCGAAGGGATAAACAGTGTTATAATAGTCAGGGAGGAATCCCCCTTCCTGACTCACTTTTATAAAGATTTAGACAATATGGAAAAGATTCTCTGGGCCGACGATGAGATCGACCTTCTGAAACCGCATATCCTCTTCCTCAAAGCCAAAGGGTATGACGTCACTACCGTCTCAAATGGCCGGGACGCCCTCGATGCGCTCGATAATGAGACTTTCTCCCTCATCCTGCTCGATGAGAATATGCCCGGTATTTCCGGTCTGGAGACTCTCGCCCGTATCAATCAGACTCATCCCGATATCCCGGTCATCATGATCACGAAGAGCGAGGAGGAGAATATCATGAATCAGGCTATCGGCAACCAGATAGCCGATTATCTCATAAAACCCGTAAACCCCAACCAGATACTCCTCTCCATCAAGAAGAATCTGCATAGCGGCGAACTCGTGGCCGCACAGGCCTCAAGCAATTATCAGCAGGAGTTTCAGAAGATATCTTCCCTTATCAATATGGCCGGAGATATCGAGGATTGGAAGGAGGTATACCGTCAGCTCGTATATTGGGAACTCCGCCTTGCCGACACCGACAATTCGATGGGGGAGATGCTGCTTATGCAGAAGCGCGATGCCAATTCCAACTTCTGCAAATTCGTGAAGCGCGAATATGAGAAATGGGTGACCACCGATGATCACCCCCTGATGAGCCACGAGATATTCAAACGCCGTGTATTCCCCCTGCTCGATGAAGGGGAGAAAGTATGCTTCATCCTTATCGATAATTTCCGTCTCGACCAGTGGAGAGTGGTACAGTCCCTCCTCTCGGAATGGTTTAATGCGAGTGAGGAACTATACACCACCATCCTTCCTACCTCCACGCAGTATGCGCGCAACGCTATCTTCGCCGGCTTGATGCCGCTGCAGATAGCCGAGATGTTTCCCAAGCTATGGGTGGAGGAGGATGAGGACGAAGGTCTTAATATCCATGAGAGCGAACTTATACAGACTCAGCTCGACCGCTTCCGCCGCAAGGAGAAATTCTCTTATAGCAAACTCAACGATTCCAATGCCGGAGAGAAATTCGTGGCAAAACTCAACAGCATAAAGAATCTTCCCCTCAATGTGGTGGTGCTCAACTTTATCGACATGCTCTCCCACGCCCGTACGGAGTCGAAGATGATAAGGGAATTGGCGAATTCAGACGCCGCCTACCGTTCGCTTACGGAATCATGGTTCCGCCATTCTTCCGCTGTGGATATCTTCCGCCGGCTCGCGGAGTTGAAGTATAAGGTGATCGTCACCACCGACCACGGCACAATCCGGGTGGATAATCCCATAAAGGTGGTAGGCGACCGCAACACCAACACCAATCTTCGCTATAAGGTAGGGAAGAATCTGAGCTACAATCCCAAGCAGGTATATGAGATGAAGAATCCGAAGAAATTCGGCTTACCGGCTCCCAATCTTTCCAGCTCCTTCATCTACGCTTGCAATGAGGATTTCTTCTCCTATCCCAACAACTACAATTACTACGTACAGTATTACGACGGCACATTCCAGCATGGAGGTATCTCGCTTCAAGAGATGCTGGTACCCCTCGTGACGCTCACCCCTAAGGAATAATCGCTATGAGACGCGCTTCCCTGCTCCGGCTTCCTTTGATATGCTCCCTGTTGGTTGCATGGGGCGTAATGGCCTCCGTGCAGCCTCCTGTAGCCTCCAAAGGAGGGAAAGATAAAGTATATGCGGAGAGACAGGCAAACGCTGCCGACAGCGCGCGTAGAGAGGCTCTGCGCGGGCTTGTGGCGCGAGCCGACAGCGGGGATGGGAAGGCACTCTTTGACTTGGCACGGCTTCATGAGATAGGGTATGACTCCATACCCGTGGATTCCGTGCGAGCCATGGCTCTCTACACCCTTTCCGCTGAGAACGGCTACGCTCCTGCACAGAACTATCTCGGTTTCCGCCTCTTCAATGGCGAAGGCGTGGAGAAAGACGTCAACGAAGGTCTGAGATGGATAGAGAAAGCCGCCATGCAAGGGGATGCGAAAGGAGCCAACAATCTCGGCTGGATGCTCTCGGAGGGGGAGGGGGTAGTACGCGATTATGATAAGGCCGCTTTCTGGTTGCGCCGCGCTGCCGAAGCCGGCCTGCCCGCAGGGCAAGCCCAACTCGCCGACCTTCTGCGCACCGGTCGCGGAGTACCCGCCGATACCGTCATGGCCGACTCCCTCTATTGTCGCGCCATAGAGGGAGGTTTGCGCGATGCCGAAGCCAAATTGCTCAGTATGCAGCGCGAACCCTGGCGAAGTCTTCCCGCCGACTCGGCGCTGCGGCTCGGCCTGCACCATTATACACATCGTGCGCCCGTAATAGGAGTAACGCTCTTCGAGCAGATAGCCAATATGGAGACACCCTCCGACAGCACCCTACGCAGCGTCAAGGCACATGCGTTAGCTCTTTTGGGAGACGCCACGACACGAGCCTTGGGTGCTGATTACGACCATGACCGCTCCATGCTATATTTCACGGAAGCCGCACTTCTCGGCAATCCCTCCGCCCAATTCATAATCGGCGAACTCCTTGAGATATTCCCCGATGCTCTCGCCGACATACTCCCCCGTCTCCCCATGGATCCCCTCCTCTCAGCCATGGTAGTGCCCACAGAGGCCGTCCACTGGCTCGACCAGGCCGCTGCCGCCGGCATCCGCGACGCCGCCGCCGCCAACCGCGCCCTCCTCGCCCCGTGACAGCTGAATGACTTAGATCTATTACTTTTGGGGAAATCAAATTAAATTATTACCTTTGCACTCTATGGTGAAAGATATCAAAATACAGAATTTTAAATCGGTTGTCGATCTTGATATTCCATTAGGACGATTCAATGTTCTGATTGGAGAAAATGGTTGTGGCAAATCCAATATTCTTGAAGCCATAACCTTTGCAAGCGCCGCAAGCATGGACCAACTTGATGTTCATGATCTTGAAAAAAGAGGAATGCGAGTTCCGTCCCCTCAATTCATGTATTCGGCTTTTGAAGATCACAAGAAAGATGATATCTTGGTATCTTTCGAGCTTTCTAAAGATATAAAAGAAAGTTTTTATATGCATTTTTCTGATGACGTTGAATCCGGAAGATGGATTGAACGAGGAAAGACTAATGCAAAGAAATTCATATCTTCTTTAAAAGAGGTCGGCGCTCGCTCTATTAAAGATGTAGAAAATATTCTTCTATCCGAGTTTTTAGAAAAAGATGAAAATATAAATATTTCCATAAAGAAAGCCGGAAAGAAAATATCTTTTGGATTGCCTACATATGATAAAGAGATTACGGGCTTTAGGATATACTCTCTCAATGAAAGATCTTTACGGCGTTTTGACAATCCTGATAATACTGTGTTGGGAGTGGATGGTACCGGTCTTTTTTCATATCTGAAGAAAATAGCATCCACTGAAAAAGGAAGTGTCATCTTAAGCCGGATAATTGAATGCATGAGTATCTTGGATTGGTTTGATGACCTTAAGATACCCACAGAAGCTCTTTCAGGCGACAATTCCATCATGCTTTACGACCAGTATATCGATACCGCTCTGAATTATTTTGATCAGAGAAGCGCGAATGAGGCCTTCCTATATCTGCTGTTCTATTTCACACTGTTTATCTCTGACACAACTCCCGCTTTTTTTGCAATAGACAATATTGAATCGGCCCTAAATCCGAAACTATGTCGTGAGTTTACGAAAGAGCTGATCAAATTGGCATCCCTTCATGATAAACAAGTAATTGTGACTACTCACAATCCTTTTGTACTGGACGCCTTAGATTTAAACAAAGAAGATCAGCGCCTCTTTGTGGTAAGGAGAGATGTGGACGGACATACAAAAATCAATCGTATATCAGCTCCTAAAGATTCCAATATTTCTTTATCGGAAGCATGGATGAAAGGATATATCGGCGGATTACCAAATAATTTCTGATTATGGCGAATATTGCAGTAATATGTGAAGGCGTATCTGAATTTAATATTATAAATCATATTGTTTCACGCTATTTGGGAGATCACTCTCTGAATGCAGTGCAGCCAAAAATCAATAATGATACCCAAGCGGATGAGGGTGGATGGTCAAGAGTCCTTGAACATTGTTCAGATGATGACATAGAGCCTATCCTCCAGTTAAACGATTATCTGATAATTCAGATCGACACAGACTCCTCTCATATCACGCCCTACGATATCCCACATAATTTCAAAGATGGCACACCAAAGTCCCCACGGCGGCTTCATGCCGAAATAAAGGCGAGATTAATGAGAGAGCTATCTTCCGATATAAGGAAAAAATATATTCATCGCATTATTTTTGCAATCTGCCATAATGAAATAGAGTGTTGGCTTCTACCCTTGTTCTACACTGACAATAGAGCTTGCAAAACGAATAATTGCATAAAAGTCTTGAATCAGGAATTAAGCAGACGCAACATGGATGGCATTCCGGATACCAACAAGAACTCCTCTAAAGCAAGAAAAGCGTACAAGACTATTTTTAAAAACATGAAGAAAAGAGGTGTAATTGAGCAAATGGCCGGTCATAGCGAGGGTTTCAAATACTTCTTGGCGGGCTTGGATACCATTGTAGAATAATCTCTACTCTTCTTTCTTCTCAGAGAGAAGAAAGGGGCCGTCAAAGGAGAATTGTGGGGAAGCCATGGGAGAGGAGTAAAAGAGATTTAATAGCGACAGGCACGCCGCAAGGAGGCGTGCCTGTCAATGTAAGTTAGGGTATGAAGAGGGGAGGGATAGCGTAAGGAGAGAAGAAATATGGTAGCGAGGAGGTGGAGAGCGGAGAGAGAAAATAGAGAGAGGGATATAGGATCAGAGGATGGAGAAGTTGCGGTCGACGAGGTCGGAGGCGCGGGCGATGACCACGTCATCGTACATCATCATCAGCACATCATCGTCATAGTTGCCGATGTTGACGGGATTCTCGATGCCGTTGATATTGTTGACTATGAGTTGGATGAAGTCTACTCCGGCGCCGTAGGCGTGAAGATAGGCGCCGCCGAAACGTGGATTGATCTCGGAGAGATAATACTCTCCGTCCTTGATAAAGAAATCCATGTCCAACGGACCGTTGAACTCGAATACGGAGCAAACCTCCTCGATGAAAGCGAAAAGCTTCGGATCCTTGAAAGAGATTGTCTTGCTCGCGCCGCCGATCCGGGTCTCGATCTTGCGCTTCGAGAAAGCCGCAACGGCCTTGTGGGAGATAGTGTCCACATAGACATCCGCATCACAGTCACCTCCCGTCATGAGTTCCTGAATGATATAATCGTGCTCACCGCTGTTCCAGTCGGCCTCTGCCTGCTCCAGAGTATGCACCTTATGGGCGCCCACACTGCCGCTGCCGCAGACGGGCTTCATGAACACCGGGAACGAAATCCGTCCCTCGGCAAGAGCCTCCTTGAAAGTGTCCCAATCATGGAAAGTGAGCGGAGTGC
Organism: Bacteroides sp.; assembly: GCA_014801225.1. Classification (GTDB taxonomy): domain Bacteria; phylum Bacteroidota; class Bacteroidia; order Bacteroidales; family Muribaculaceae; genus Lepagella. The sequence goes on along the minus strand of JAAVEO010000009.1, from coordinate 61,057 downwards.
GGATACCCTTCTCTGTAAGATATTTGAAAAGCTCATACTTGTTGAAACAATATATGGCGCTTTTCGGAGCCGGACAGAGAGGAATCACCCCCGCCTCCTTGAAACGCTCCGTATTCGCGGCCAGAATCTCGATTTCGGGATCTATAAGAGTAGTCACCGCCTTTATATCGTTCTCGCGGCATATATCCAGCAGGATATCCACATACCCGGGGTCTGTGATACGGGGCACGACATACTGACGGTCGCAGAACTGGAGTGCGGGAGCCGTTGACTGATGGTCGGTACCGACGATAAGTCCGGTCTTGCCTATGGTTTCCTTAACATTGCGCAGCAGACGGCCACGTCGGCCCACGCTGCAGAACAGCAGGTTATTCATCGTTATCTTGTATTATATTCTGATTTAAATCCATATTGAGGATATCCGAGGCGCATGCTTCGCGCCGCACCTCCCGTATCTCCCCGTTTTCATTTACGGCATAAACCCGTGGCCAAAGACGGATGAACAGTGGGGAAAGCGTCATTGTATAAGCCCCGACATTATTGTAGAGTATACGGTCGCCCGGTTCAATGCGAGGCTCATTGAAAAGGGAGAAAAGCCTGTCATATTCCAGACAGGTACATCCGGCCACTATTTGCAGAGGTTCTATGGGGCGGTCCAGTTCCCTACGGATAATCTCCCTGAGATAATCCTTCTTGTTGAAGAAAGGATCAATGTCATTGCGCGAGCCGTCGGTCGTGACGAAGCGGGTCTTTTCATCCACTCTCTTCACATCGATCACTTCCGAGAGAAACTTGAAAGGACTCGCCGTAAGGGCGTTGCCCGGCTCAACAATGATACTCAGATTGTCCAATCCATAGGAGTGGAGCGGACGGTAAAAAGCCTCCGCATAATCCCTGAAAGTAGGTTTGTTGGGAAATATCCCGAAGTATCCGCCTCCCACATCGAGATAATCAAGATTCAGATTATACTTCTTTATGACAGAAGCGGCATAAGCCACGGAACGCTCATAAAACCGTGGAGAACGGGAATGGGCCGTACGATGTATATGCAATCCGGCAATGCGAATATTTCCGAGTGAGGAGATGTAGTCCAACGCCTCGGCAAATTCCGTGCTTTCGTCGCTGAATCCGAAGCGGCTGTTGTCGTCTTCTCCGTCAGCATCCTCCGGAGAGACGTGCGAGATATTTATATTCAGGCGCAGTCCGATATTGAAAATCCTTCCGTCAGCGGGCAAGGATTCAAGCCACTTCAACTCACGTTTGGTCTCCAGATTCACTATACCACCGTTTTCAACCGCCTCAATGAAAGTTTCCTTCGACTTCATCGGGCCGTTATAGATAATCTTGTCGGGGGAGAATCCGCACTTCCTTGCCAACTGATACTCGTCATGGCTCACCACTTCGGCCATACAGCCTTCAGCTTCGGCCAGACGAAGTGCATACGGAAGGGAATTGGTCTTGACAGAGTAACCGAGGGCAACCTCCTCGAATCTTTCTTCAAGTGCCGTGCGAAAACCATTCACACCTCTCTTGAATTCCACTTCATCAAGAATGAAACAAGGGGTAAAGAATTGGAATAAATCCATAAGATCTGTTTATCTTCTTCGCAAATAAGGTATGGTCAAGCAGCCGATTTCATGAGAAAATCAGTATATTGCAAATTATAATATTCTGCATCACTTGCCTTTACATGTTGTAATATATTGATAACCAGTATTTTACTTATTTTTTTTTGGGGGGGGGGAGGGTGATAATGGACTTGGACGGTTGTCGTATACTTTCATGCAAATCAGCAGAAAGATATTTTTTCAGTTTGCCATACCAACCGGTCTCGCCAAAATACTCCATGCAGACATATCCCGGGTTGTGATTGCCCTCGATAAACTCTATTCCATCCGGTGTGATCGCTACATCCCACCCTATGTACCGGCACTGTGGTATATGCCGGGCAGCCTGAGTGACAGTCTCTATCACTTCCTTCCACATGGGAATCTGATATCCTACCATTTTAATATCAGTACCGGGATGATATATCTCTTTCATAATTCCCTGAGAGTATCCCGGCATGGTGATTATACCTGTTTCCGTATCTACGGCATACTCGACTCCTCCCGCATTGTAATTATCAACTACCGCGTCTCCGACTCCTGTTCTGAGAACCGGTTTGAAAATATGTACATTCCCCTCTCGGTCAAGAAGGGTATTTATACGGAGTGTGTTCACGGATTTATTGCCGAATATCATCCCCGGATGCTGTTTCAGTTCCTGCTCGATAATGAACCGGCCACCTTTCAACTTATCATACAACCCACGGATACTCTCTTCATCCGCAGGAGTCTCTATTCTCTCGATCCCTTTTCCCTCATAGGAATCAAGTGGTTTTACGAAGAGGTATTTACAGGTCTTGCATAGTGCGGAGAAATCATCGAGGGTCATTGTTTCCGAGAAAGCCCATCCCCTTTTCACCCACTTGCTGAAATGCCTGTTGAAATCAGCCTTATTCTCTAAAAGATGGATGCCGTCAGGCTTATTTGCAATCCGTATAATCTCATCGAGCCGACGCTGTGTGATGATTCGCTTACGGTAGTAATTCCTGTAGGTATAGAATTTACCGTTGATATATTGATCTATGAGACAGCCATGCTTCACATAAGCCCCGAAATAGTCGAAATATGTCGATACGGATTTTATCGGCCCCCAGCCTTCAGTTTTATTTAATTGGGACAGACTACCGAGATATTTCCCCAAACGTGATTTAATTGCAGATAAATCCATTTCTTTCAGTTTTTGCCGTTAAAGAGTTCAGTCGTGAATTGAGTGGATTGGGAATTGTCGATATCCTCTTTCTTTATTACATGGCGGAGAGTGGTCAATACCACCGAGCAATCCGTCTTGAACGACACATTATCCACATACCATACATCAAGCTTGAATTTATCCGTCCAGCTTAGATTATTGCGGCCATGACACTGTGCCCAACCCGAGATACCGGGCTTCACATCATGACGGCGCATCTGTTCGGGAGAATATAATGGAAGATATTCCATCAGGAGAGGCCTCGGACCTATAAGACTCATATCCCCTTTCAGCACGTTCCATAACTGGGGCAACTCGTCAAGAGATGAATTGCGTACGAACGCACCGAATTTGGTGATGCGTTGTTTGTCGGGTAGTAACTTCCCATCCGGGCCTTTCCTTTCGTTCATTGTCTTGAACTTCACAATCTTGAATGGCTTTCCCTTGTATCCGGGACGTTCCTGCAGGAAAAATACACCTGCCCCCTCATTAAAGAAATGGAGCAACACGGCCACAGTCAGAAGCACCGGACTGAATACGAGCAATACTCCGGTACTTGCCGTGACATCTATGAATCGTTTGAAAAATTTTCTGTACATCACTCCTGATAATCTTCTTTTCTTCCCCAGAGACCGGCCATCGGCTCTGTCTCCATCTCATGCTTGAAATCGCGCAACTGGTCGAGATAGGAGTATTCCGGTTTCCACTTCAAATCATGGAAAGTACGGTCCATACAGAAAGCGTTCTCAAGCGGATCCGGTTTCTCCGGACAATAGACCACCTCGGAAGGATTGTCCTTCGGGGAGAATACTTCTATTATGCCCTTGATCTGGTCTTCAAGCGACACCTGCCATCCGTTGCCCACATTGTAGCAACCGCCGGGCAGTTCGGAATCCACGCAATTGCGTACCAGACGCACGAAATCCTTTATATACACCATCTCCTTCGCCTTCTTACAGTTTCCCCATATCTCGATGGGAAGCGACTTGGAAGCCCGGTCCATAAGCATACGGAAAGGCATCATCCTGCGCTTGAAATCCGCATAATGATAGGCGTTGGGATGATATTGATATATCGTGAAGAACCGCAGGGCGAAGAAGGCGATACCGTATTCGGCACGATAGTGCTCCATCAGATCCACGGCGGCATTCTTGGCTATCGTATATATCGCATGGTCTCCCGTAAGAGGGAAATGTCTTGGAGCCTCATCAGGAATCACGGAGCCATTGTTATGATACTTGGCCATATCGCTCGGTGTCTGCGGAAAGATAATCTTCTTGCATCCTACCTTGTTCATCCAGTTCAGGACATTGAGCGTACCGATAGTGATGGACTCGAACAGTTCCACCGGGTCGAACGCGTATCGGCTCGGGAGTGAACTTGCAAAATGACATACGGCATCGAACTTCTCATCCGGAAGCACATCGAAAGCCTCCGGTTTACGGATATCCACAGAGAAATATTTCATGCCGTGTTGTGCGAAGAAACCATGGTCATCCTTACGGCCACCCACGGCCACCACATCATATCCCTCTTCCTTAAGATGCATCGCGATATATGCGCCCAGATTGCCTGTGGCTCCAAAAACTATGACTCGTTTCATTTATATTCTAATTTTAAGTAGTATCTTTTCACTTGTCAGTCCCAATATGGGTGAGTAAGTCTCAGCGGTTCCCCGTCCGGATTCCATGCCACTGCAGTGTGCGCTGTATAATTGTCATACGCCAATAACGAGGAGACACTTTGGGGTTTCGAAATCCTTATATTGGGGTTGAGTATATTGAATGATGTGTCGCGGAACACACATCTGAGGAAATTTTTCAACATCCAATGAAACTCCTCTTCTTTGAAATCCACAAATCCCTTTAATTCCTTAAGCATGTTATGTCGCTTGGGATAAACCCTCAGTACAATCGAAATAACTGACGGCACAGGATGAATAATCTGAATCTTATATCGGGTGGAATCATCGATGAAATAGGAGTTTCCGGTCAAGGAAATCCGTCCTTGAATAATATCTATTATTTTTTCCGTAATCTGATAGAGAGCTATATTCAGGCCCTCGATCTTTTCCTGAGGGTCCCTTTTGAATCTTGATGTGAGCCATTTGAATTCAAGATGATCGAAAATAGGAAGGTGTTTGGTCAGACGGTACATCACCACATATTCTGACATACGCGCTCCGATACGTGAGCTCGCATTATAATGGAGAAAGAAAAGTTCACCGCGAGTAAGCTGGGCCCTCATTATCTTTACATACCTCACCTTCTCCTTCTCCGGAATCTCTGATTGAAAGATAAAATCGAAGATACGGTACACTGTCCTGAAATATACCGACAATTCGATTGAGTATCTGTTGTAGATTGTTCCGAAGGCCCTGGAAGCATCCGACTTGGATGTGGAATATCTTTCCCTAATCTTTGAATCCTCCTTCATCTTGCGCATCAGAGCGGAAAAGAATTCTTTTCCTGTATATTCCTTTAAGGCAAGAGCGGAAGAAAAACTCGCATCGGAGTAAGAGAATCCCGACATAGGGAGAGAAACGCGGAGATCGTTCACACGTGAGTTGTAAAGCTCAAGCATCGAGAAGAAGAGATCGTTGAAACGCTGCATCTCGGCCATGGCCTCCTGCCGAGCCTGGATTTCATTCTCAAAAGCTTCCTGAATTTGCCTGTTTTCATTGTCAATCCTTTCCTGCCGCTTTTGAAGACGAGCTGTCAGTCTATTAGATTTCTTCATTTGAGCCTGTTGCTCGGTTATTGTCCACCACATGAAAAATATTGTGATAAACGTTAGCAACGGTCCGAACATACCGCCCACGAAATCTCCTAAATTACCCCATACCTCATTATCAACTACATATCCTTCCTTGTACCAACCAAAGGTTCTGCCCCATAAGAAACCGATACAGACAATCCCTACCACTACCGAAATAGCTACCAAGAATTTCACCGAATACTTAATCGGTGCATTCCTAATTTCAATGTATTTCCGTAGAAGTGGGTAGTTCTTCATAAATGAAGATCAGCTATAGCCCTTAATTATATCTTATGAAATCCCTGAAATCCATCAGCACAGTAAAGGCCAACTGTCCGAACGCAAGCAAATTCAATTTGTCAAACTGACGCGTGGTGAATCCCTTATCGAAGAAAGGATACACCAACACAATCGGAAACATCAGCCATGAGAGATAGGCAATCCTGTTGGTGCAGCTCGAATACATCACGAGAAGCCACACCGAATTGATCGCCATATATGTGCTGAGAAGGAAATCGTAGGTTCGGGATTCGTAACCTCTGTAAACCTTTACATAGAATCCGAGAAGAATGGGAATAGCGCTGTAGATTATGAAATCCGGGCGGAAACCCATGTCAATTCCGTTTTTCCAGTTGGTGAGATACTTCACCCCTTGCTCATCCGTGTAATCCACCAGAAAATGCTGGATCTCCTGCAATCCGAACACTGAGAAGACCACACATAGCATCCATACCACAAAAAAGAACTTGGGACGATGAAAGAACCGGCAGACCACAAACACGCATCCCGGCATTACCATAGAATGATGCCATCCGAACGACAGCACGAGGCATGGTATCAATATCCACCATTTCCTCCAATAAGCCAAAGCACAGAGGAAAGCGGCCGCGGCCGCTCCGGCCTTGAAACCGTTGACACAATAGGTATAAGTGGAAAACGCACCGAGATAAACTACAAAAGCATAAAAATAATCCCTCGGGAAAAGCTTGCGGCAAGTTACCGCTATAAAGATGAAATAGAAAGCGCTTATGGTGAAATAGAGCGACTTCATCCCCCACTCATAGCAGATCACCACATGCAGCAGGTTGTCATAAAACACATTCGTGCGCGTCCACCTGAAACAGAACACTCCACCCTTGAACTCCTCATAGACCCTCACATAAAACATCGAGTCCCCGAAATCCGGGGTCAACGGCCTGAACCCCAAGAATAGCGACAGAATCGCCACTACCACGATCAACTGCCAAGACTGCCGCCTCAGGTCCGACCGATACTTCAATCTCTCCCCCTCGCCGGCATATTCCCGCATAAGCCATCCGGTCATCATCACAACAGCCAAAAGGTATACGGGTTGATAGCATTGGGGTGGAAAAAGATAGGGGAGAGTAGCAGTCATGAAGAGAGAGTGGTGAGGAAGAATATAGGATTGTCTCAGGAATTATCAGCAGTATCGCTGATTTCCTTATCATAAATCTCGTACTCCGAATTTTTACTCTTAAACTCGGGTACCGTCTGTTTCATCAGCCTTACCATCTCCGGTATAGAAATACTGGTGGCCTGTCGAGTAAGGGCCGTGACCACATCCAGAGCATTCGTATACGCATATTCGCGCGCCTTGGCTATGAATATGCGGTCGTGGCAGGTAGGCAATGTGTTCTCTTTCGTTGCGAGCACCTCCTCATATAGTTTCTCACCGGGACGCAAACCAGTAAATTCTATACGGATATCCCTACCCGGTTCGAGTCCCGCCAAACGAATCATACGCTCGGCCAGCGTCGCTATTTTTACGGATTCTCCCATATCGAATACGAAAATCTGGGTGCCGGATGCAAACGTAGCGGCCTCCATCACCAGACGACACGCCTCCGGGATTGTCATGAAGAATCGGGTTATGTCAGGATGAGTGACCGTGACCGGACCTCCATGTTCAATCTGCTCACGGAAACGTGGGATTACAGATCCGTTGGAACCCAATACATTTCCGAAACGAGTTGTCACGAACTTAGTCTTTCCCTTGATTTCGCCTCTTTCAATGGCCAGACCCAACGACTGCACGTATATCTCGGCAAGACGCTTGGTACATCCCATGATATTGGTGGGATTCACGGCCTTGTCAGTGGAGACCATCACCATTTTCTCGGCTCCGTATTCCACACACTTGTCAGCCACCTGTCGTGATCCTGTCACATTCACCCATACAGCCTCGCAGGGATTCTCCTCCATGAGAGGCACATGCTTATAGGCGGCCGCATGGAATACAATCTGAGGATGATGCTTCCGGAATACGTAATCGAGTCGATATTCAGAACGCACATCGCCTATAACGGGAACAAAATTCAATTCCGGAAAGCGATCCTCAAGTTCAAGACGGATATTATGGAGAGGTGTCTCCGCATTATCGAATAGAATCAGCTGTTTCACACCCAATGTAGCGAGCTGACGACATAATTCCGACCCGATAGAACCCGCCGCGCCCGTTACCATTACAGTCTTATTGTTGAAATTCTCAACAATCTCATTCATGGATATCTTTATCTCGTCGCGCCCCAACAGATCTTCAATCTTTATCTTGCGCACATAGTTGCCGGGGGTGGCACCCTCCGTCATCTCGTCAACTCCGGGAATGATATATGTCTTGAGATGAGTATCCTTACAGAAGGATATGAGCCTGTCCTGTTCGAGGCGGGCGTCAGATACATCCGGGAATAATATACCGGACACGGCATATCTCTTCTTTATTTCCCCCAAATCCTCTTCACTCTTGAAAAAGCATACATCCAGTCCGGAGATACGATGCTCGTTTACTTTCTCTCCATGACTTAGGAAGCCTACAACTTGATAATATGCCGAATTTCGCAAGCTCGCCACAACGCCGGCGGCATTATCGCCGATACCGTACACGAGTATCCTTTTCAAGCCGCTGTCGGTTTTGTGCATCTCCCGCAATTTGTCATACAGTATCACCATCCATACCCTTATAAGAGAGAGACTGCAGAGGGTTATGAAGAAATCCATAACCGTCATCCCAAGCAACAACAGGCTCTTGAAACTCATTATGGAGAATGCAGCCATTATCAACCACAATAGAATTTCCTTGCCGATAGAAGCCGAGAATATACGTCCCAACTCCCTGAGTGTGGCATAACGGATAATCGCACGATATACCTTGAAAATCCTGAAAGATGTAAAGGAAGTCACCACCGCCCCCGCCAGCCACACAGCTATCTGCAATCCGTTGAACTCAAACGACGGAAGCAACAGCCCGATCAAGAGCAATACAAAAGTGGAAGAAAAGAGAGATAGAATAATATCCAGTCCGAGAATAATCCTTGACTGAACAAAGCGTTTTGAATGAATTACGCTATTTAAGAATTTATTCATCATCGGATAAATCAAAGAAATGATATTAAGGAAAAGAAAATCCTAAAAATGAATTTGCTTACTACAATCCCGAAAAAGTAATATTTTTCAAGAAAGCGTAATAATCAAGATTGCAAAAGGTCCCGATAAAAATCAATCCAATGTTTCACCACCACGTCGCCGGCAAATTTTTCCAAGACTCTCTTCCTACCAGCCTCTCCCATACGGGTACGCATCTCCTTATCCTCGGCAAGCGTCTTCATCGCGACATACAACGACTCGACATCACCTACTTTACATTGGAGCCCTGTCTCTCCGGCCACAGATGCGTCAAGCACACCGTAGGCATCGCTCGTGATTGTAGGCAATCCGAGACAGGCGGCTTCAATAACACTGCTTCCAAATCCCTCTCTATAAGTAGGCAATACAAAAATATCTGCCGCCTGAAGCATATTGTGTGGTTCCGAAGTAATACCGTAATAAAGGAAATTATCCTTATTCAGATGCTTGAATTCATGAAAACGGGATGCCACATTCTCTTCATCACTGCCGAAAAGGAGTAGGAACACATCATCACGTTCTGCCGCAAGTCGGTCAAATGCAGGAAGGAGTTCATAAAGTCCTTTATCATGATTAAGCCTACCCATAAGTACGAACACCGTCTTACCATCCGGTATATTCAATTCTTTCCGACGATTATTTCGTATCTCTTCGGAAGGATTGAATCTTTCCGTATTGACTCCGGATATCGAGCCATCACCCAAAACAACAGATTTACCAACCGGAATTACCTTCTCTGATATGAGAAAAGACTGTTGTGATTTCCCATCAACCAGAATATCAGTATCCAAAGCCACAATCAGGCGGTCAAGCATCTTTAGCATCGAACGAAATAAACCGGTTTTAGTTGCCCATACCTGCCCCGTAAAGATATGTACTCGATGTTTTATCCCTCCTAACTTACCTGCAAGCGCAGTTACCAGCCCGGCCTTTGGTGTGACCGAATGTACGGCATCGAATTTCTCTTTTTTAAAATATGATGCAAGCTCATTCACCGCTTTCAAATCCGAATTAATAGAGATTTTTCTATTTATAGGACAACTATGATATCCATTTATATTCAATCCGGCGACATCATTTTCGCTCGTGATATTTGCCGCCAAATACACATCATATTCTTCTGATAAAGCCGCAATATGATCTTTAAGGAATGATTGTGCTGTGCCGGGGATTGCAACAACAAAACAAATCTTCTTTTTTTTCATTGTAATAATAAATTATACAGTTGAAATAGTAAAGTTAGATATCAATCTATAGGACATTATCCTATATCTACATAGGATAGTTATTTAATAGCGTTCTTGCGTTTATGTAAATAATTATATATCTTTCCCGGAAGTAATCCTATTAAAATAGGACGAAAGATATAAATACGTTTCCAGTAGGGAATTCCAAGCATCGAGAATCCAATACGCTTTACATGAAATTCGTTTATCCTATTTCTCCAATTTCTTCTTGCGATAGCATTGCGGTCATCGCGCATTTTGTATAATGGCTCAGGAAGAATATACCCCCGATATCCTTTGGCATACATCTTGAACCAAAGATGATAATCTTCAACTCTTAAAAGTTTCGGGTCAACCGTATATCCACCGACCGCTTCATAGGCTTCCCTACGAACCATACAAGGGGCATGGTATAATGGTGTACCATTCAAGAAACTATTCTTATCCGGATATGTATCTCCACCACCTCCTACACCAAAATCCCCTCCTTCATCAAAATAAACCATAGGAGTAGTGACTATAGCAATCTCCGGATGCGAATCCAAGAATGTTATCTCCTTCTCAAATCTTTCAGGAAGTGAGATATCATCTCCGTCCATTCGGGCCACATATTCCGTATCCGCGTATTCAAGGCAATGGTTTAGCGTGAAATTAAGTCCCATATTCCTCTCATTCCTGATAAGAATAAACTTTTCGGGATAACGTTTCACATACTCCGACGCAACCTTTACAGTATCATCTTTTGACCCGTCATCACACAGAATAACTTTAAAATTTTGATAAGTTTGGGCTAAGAGCGAATCAAGTGCCTCGGCTAATGTAGAAGTACAATTGTAAATTCCTATTATTACAGAAATTCGAGGTTTATCCATAATAAACTATATACATAAATAATGTAAATAGAAGCTGAATCCAAACCAATTGCTTAAGTTTGGTGGTCTGTTCCGGCATGAAATTCTTACAGAAAAATGGATATATAGTTACTACCGGATACATAAGCCAAGAGAGATAGGCTATTCGATTGGTAAATGCAGCATACATACACAGCATCCATACAGCATTCGTCAATAGATAGACATTCAGCAAAAAGGAATATATCTTGGATTCCAATTTATATTTGAATATGGCCATATAGCCTATAAATACCGGTAAAAAACTATATATCACAAAGTCCAGTCTGAATCCTGTTTTACCACCCCAATCTTCATTCTCCGGATTCAGATATTCAGCACTACTTTCATCTGACATGCCGGCAAAAAATTCCTGAAAACCGGAAATATGGAGAACCGCCATCAGAAGAGCAAATATCCAAAATGCAAAATAGTATTTTGAATTTTTTAAAAATAGCGATATAATATATGCCATAATAGGCATAATCATAGAATGATGGAATCCTAAAGATAATATGAGACAAATTGCCGCCTTTATTTTTTTTTCTCTATATCCTAAAGCGCAAAGGAAGAAGGAAGCTGCCGCACCTGCCTTTATACCGTTGGTGGCATAAGATAGAGTAGAAAATGCCCCTAAAAAAACCACAAAAGCTAAAAAAGCATGGTTTTTAAAGAGCAATTTCATAGCCTTATATGCCCCCATAAAATAGCATATGGATATAATGAGAAAAAAAACGGTTATGTCGTAATAATTCGCACCAAGCCAACTGAATAGATTATCAAATATATAATTAGTGGCATCCGCATCAAAAGAGAATGATTTTCCATATTGTTGAGCATAGTAATATGAATTATAGTTTACCATATCGACAAATCTTCCATCTACCGGACGAAGTCCGATAAAAAGCGATATGATTGCCGGAAATATCCACTCTGTTAATTTTTTATTTTTCTCTCCTATTCCATCATTAGTATAGGTAAGTACTCTATACTTATTAGTGGCAATTATTGTAGCAATAATCACCACTAAATAATATATGGTACTATATAGGGAAGCTTCAAACATATCTTAAATAATACTTGAAATTATTATCTTCCAAGTATCTTTCTTATTCTCGAAGTAATCTTCGGAGATATAATTCTGTGAATTATTTGTGAAATCTTTGTACGAAGAGGAGAACGATCTAACCACGACATCGTATACCAATGAATACTTCTCGTATTCTTTGTGAGCTGCAATCTGCCTGTCAATGAATCCAAAGGATTGAAATATTCCTTAGGGTAGATTGATATATCTCCAATCTTCTGAATACCTTTTTTAGGAACCAATCCCCTCGTCTGCAAAATCTCCGTAATATATATCACTACAGTTTTCATATTCTGAGTCCCATCCTCATTCAGATATCGAAAGTCTTGATATGCTTTTAGGATATCAAAATAAAGAGGCATCTTAGCTGTAGCACCCAATCCCAATCCCGGAGCAACCGCTCCGCAATAAGACTTTCCATCCGAATCAATCTCAAATCCCATGAATGGTCCCTCAGCTACTATATCATCTATCGGTTTTATTACCTCTACATCAGTATCAAAGTAGAGACCTCCATGTTCATGGAGAATTTTAAATCGAGCGTAATCACTTACAAAGGCATACTTCCTTGCCGCATAAGCTTGTTGTGTATATGGAATGCTATTTACATCGAAATTATCTTCATTCCATTCGATTATCTCATAGTCTGGAAGATACTTCCTCCACGATTCTATACATTTAAGAGCGGATTCCGGCAATGGATTACGTCCGAACCAGCAGTAATGAATTTTTTTAGGAATCATTGATATTCAAAATGATATGATATGATAATTCAGCGTTTACGGTAGCCAATTAGCCACTGTGCTCCCGGAATACGACAAATCAGTACGCAAAAAATATTTGAAAACACAAGTGTTAAGATTGCCACACAGAGTGTTTGAATAATATAATTATGAATTTCAATAATCCAGGATTGCGTCCATAACCAGTGGCGCATAATCAATATATGAACCAAGTATACGCCAAATGAAACATTTGATATGACTTCAATATATTGACCATATCGATGCAGGGATTGACTATACTTTTTTGATATATAGTTAATAGTTTTCCAGATTACTACAGCCAGAGCGACGATGAAAATAGATTCATACCAAAACAGTTGATAGAAATCAAACGGGATATTAAAATATTTTAGAAGTAATAATAACACGATCCCGAAACCAGCTATACCAAAAGAAGCAGCTACTGACATAGAATCAGGGAAACGTCGCATGTAGTAACCCAACAGAAAGTATCCTGCATAACCACCGAAATAGTATAAAATTCCCGTTGTTGAGGTGTTGGTAATCAGTCCGATAAACTGAATTAGCGGGTAACACATAGTTATTCCCCACAATCCTAACACGCATTGGAGCTCACGCTTGGTTGCCTGTTGAACCCAAGTACTTAAAATCGGTGCAAGCAGATAGAGTCCGGCGAGTGTATACATGAACCACAACACTCCTGAGCCTTGGTTCGAGAATGGCAATGAACCTAATTGCTGCAATAGGTTAATTTCTGATTTGCTCTCATATAAGTTTAATCCAATGTAGATTAGACTCCAAATCAACGTTGGTACGATAATTTTGCTGAACCGACGATTCAAAAACGTAAAATAATCCGTTTTGACAGGCAGTAGCAGTGCTCCACTAACCATAAAAAACAATCCGATACAGGGTGCTGTTATATAGCTCAAGGCCGACAAAAATGGTCCATAAGCATTGGAAGATGGTACTGGAGAATGCATGAACACAACCATCATACACGCTAGAATGCGCAATAAATCAAGCGAAATATTACGTTTCATTATTTCAACAGGGAATAAATTTTTTCAACTTCGGCAAGATTCGCATAATCATGCGTTTGCAAATAGTCTTTTATTCGCGATTGTAGCGTGGTATCAGTTATAAAATCAATTAATCCCTTGGATGCACCAACATTATCAAGCGGAACTATAACACCGTCAATACTATTGTGAATCTGCGATGCAGATGTTGGATATGATGTCACCGCTACAGGCCTGAATAACATCTGTGCCTCACGAACTGTCACAGACTTTCCTTCATAGCGAGAAGGCTGAACATATATATCACAAGCCTTTATATATGGATACGGATTTTCCTTTTTACCAAGTAAAATCACGTGGTCTTCCATACCGGCTTCTTTAATCTTACTCTTTATAAGAGACTCTTCCCCTCCGAATCCAATAATATACCATTTCAAATCAGGAAAACCATTATTTACAAGTAGTCTTGTTATTTCGGGTACATTATCAAAATTCTTCTGATAAACATATCTTCCAATAGATAAGATATTGAGCTTACCTGTAAGTTCTCCTGATATATCATTTTCCTCACTTCGCCTTTTGACATATTCCAAAGGAAGTATATTTTCTATTTCTATAATTTTAGAGGCTAATGACGGGAATATCTTAAGAAATGAATTGGTAACTTCGGGGGATATGGAAGCTATTTTATCATAACTACCCCATATCGGTAATTCCTGATCGGCATTGATACTTATTGTGGAATAGTCAGTATGAATCCAGGCAAGACGCTTTTTAGCTTTGACTTTGTCACTGCCAATATTATGAGGAGTGAGAAAACTTATACATAAGTCATACTCCACCTGATGGTTAATTTCTGGAAGAATCGGAGTTACACAGTCTCCGATATATTGCATTATTGCAGCATCATCACCGNTAGCGGGATTATTTCNTCGGTATTTCCTATGTTTATACTTTGCCAATAANCTTCCTGCCACCACTCCGAATTGTCCGCGTTTGAGGGCTTCGGCAATGGGTCGCTCTATCATGGCATACGCCGTTTGTTCGGGGAGAAGATTCACCCATTCCGGTATGAACTTCATCAATGGGCCCTGATGGCTGTAGATAAACAGATCCACGTCTACCTTTTCAGGGTCCAAGGCATGCAACAATCCGATTAAAGCCATCTCTGCACCACCCAATTCAAGATAGTGCATCAATATGATTATACGAGGCTTTTTCATTTCTTTATAATCGGGATTTTAATTTTCTTTTTACAATCTCGAAAAAATTATCCCTATAATATTTCTTTACGGCTTTCTTTTTCTCTCCCTGAAAATCATAAGATAAGAACCAATCTACAAATTCNTGCTTTTCCTTGCTCATATCCTTGTAATTGGCTTTCATCCTCTCGATTATATAAGGCCAATGGATAACCCGTTCCGAACTGAATCCCATTAGGGCAATTCGTCGGTCCATTACGTTTTGCCAATGCTCCTTTAAACTACCATTCATATTAAAACCAAAGTATTCCGGTTCGGAATTCTCTGCCACAATGCCTAAGATAGTTCTGAAACATTTCTCACATTCACAACAATTGGAATCGTTGAAAGAGCAAACCCTTATATAATAAGGCCGACCGAGTTTCTTTTGAAAGTCGGTCATTACTTTAATTTTATCCTGACGATTCAATTCAAAACCATCATGCAAGCAACGTCCATCCGAGGCGTATCTGAATTCACTGTCAGTAGTGGAGTTAGAGGCACAGAGATAATTCATTCCCGTTGTCAAGGAACTGGCTATTATAATTTCTGAAATAGAGTGTTTATACGCAAGGGGAACAGCAATAGAGATAAAAGCCATCGAGTGTAGGAATCCATGCCATAATGAATCTCCCAACTGGCTCTTATAATCCCGGTCAAAGGATCTCTGATTAATGATTGTTGCGAAATTGGAACGTACGAAAGAGAAAGGAAAAGAAAACTCTTTGGAAAAAGTTTCTATATCTTTTTTGTCAGCGTCCGCTACTTTATCCACCTCTTTCAGAGATGTATACCATCCTTGTATATTGCATAGTATCGGACGTTTATCCCAATTGCGTATAAGAGAAGTGTGACAATCCACTCCTCCGCTGAAAAGTATTAAGGATTTATTCTCAGAAGTATTGTCTTTAAGTTTATTGTCAACAAAGATCGAAGGCACGACCCTTCCCTTGAGTGTAGTAAAGGAATAGAGATCCTGATATGCTTCTTTTACTCTTGAGAGTGACTCGTAATAGGTGCGNTCAACTTCATTCACCCAGATCACACTGTCTGTCACCCAAGCTAACGCCAATAGTGGACCGATAAACGGACATATAAGAATGCTCGCCGGAACGTCTGTCATATCTTCATCATATTCCATGAAGAAAGTATCGGATGTAAAATATTTTTTCAGTCCNTCTGTCACTTCTATTTTACATTCTACGAGTCCCTCTTTAACAGTTAGGTTCCGAATAATAATACTGTCCCTCTCTAATAATCGTGCCATTATATTTAATAGTTCTCTATTAAGAATATTTCCACTATTATTTCTTTATTTAAGACCGAATTGACTCTTCCAACGGGCTATTTCATCAAAAGGCATGTGGATATCTGTGACAATCTCACTGTTAATCATTTGTTCCAGATCATCTATCCTGTTCGCCTCAATACAATTGATATTGGTATCTGCGTTGATTGCCCGTGCTCTTTCATCTATCGCTATGACAATACTTCTTCTCTTATGCCGCATTGCGTATACTCCACCATGCAGGCGAGTTCCCACATAATCGGTATCATTCTCTGTCAGATATTTGTCATAAGCATCTTTCGTAGGAGGTAAGATTCTTAGATTATCAGGAAGATTAAATTGTTGGAGATAATCATAATCCTTATGTCCCTGAGGCCAGAAATAGATCTCATCATAGTTCCGGCTGAGAATATCTATCATCTTTTGCTCATTCGGGTTAAGCTTGGGGGACGCCGTGATGGTAAAGATTACTCTTTGAGACTTCCCGGTTGGAATCTGCGCACAATGCTCGGGGGTTAGCATCCACATGGTGACACACCCGGTATTGATTGCCTTTAAACCCAGTCGCTCCACATATTGCTTGCTTCTTTCATCCCGNAAACTATGATAGAAATCAGGATTCAGCATCTTGCGATAGATATGCTGAGTATATTTCTCTATTTTCCCTTCAGCTCCGGCACCGGCACCTACACCCAATAAAACAGTTCCCGTCAATGGTTGATAATTAAAAAGATTTATATTCCATTGTGGGAAATGAGTCAAAAGATGAGGTATCAATAGATTAGATCCACAAGCAAATTTATATTTACAATTGGCAAATGTCTGTACAGCCAATGAATCTCTGAGAACCTGATACCAATGAAATGGAGAAACATGCGTAGGCAACGTCAGCTCGAAATTTTGTTCAAGAAGCGGTAAAAGTTCCTTACGACAACACTCCATTATAATTTCATCTCCCTTGTTAAAGGAACCGACTGATGTATCTAATAATAATATTCTCTCCATTAGTTGGAAGCTCTAATTAGTTTTGTACGAATTACGGATATGATAAGGCTTCTTTCGTTTTGTCCGAATATAAATATCCAAAATAATGCAGCAGTTATAATCAGATTAAGAAGAGTGCATATTGAAAATTTTATAAGTCCCAATACAAGTTTATTTATAGCTAAAGTCGCTTGTAAGCCTCTATCCACATAATAGCTTATTACAGATACAATTATAAGTGAAACGATAAGAACCAATACACTTTTTATAATTGAAATACTGTAATCCTTGATATCGTATCCTGAAATTTGTTTTCTGATNATAACTAACCCTATAATTGACACTGCAATTAACATGACTGCATCTACTATATAGATAGAAGGAGCAGGTCCTCCCAATTTCAAATAGATATAGGATAATACCGGTGACAATAAGTAAAAAGTTCCACTCAGAAAGGAAATTGTCTTGATATTTCCTGTCGCTTGTATACAGGCACTGTTAGTATTGATTATTACGGTAATAATACAGCAGATAATAATAATGCGGGTAAAAATCACCGAATACTGCGGAATCTGTCCCAACCAAAGTTCTAAAAGAGTTGGAGTCTCAATTATCACCGGAACAGTGAGGAAGGCGAATGCCATTAAGGAGAATTGAACGGCCCTTTTTGCCATATTCTCGGACTGATCTATATTCCCCATAGAATATTGCTTTATTATCTGGGGACGAAAGGCTTGGAAAATACTTGTGGATAAGCCATTGATGGCACCGGTAACGGTCAGTGCTATAGATGCTCCCGCATTGGCAACAACACCATAGAATATATTCAGAAGAATTGGTTGGCCCTGATTCTTGGCAGCCAGACACATGTGTGAATATAAATTCAGCCCTGAATATCTCACCATCTCCTTCATAACTTCTTTATCATATATAAATGAGAAGTGACTCTCAGGAAATTTTCTTGTGCAGTATACACGATAAAATAATGCAATAGCCACATTTACAACCAATAATAAGCCTGCATAGAGAATCAACCTATCGGTAGTGGCTATCATCAGCAGATACACAATTAACAACTTTAAAGAAACATGAGCTATTTCTATATACGCATATATACCCATTTTCTCATGAGCGAAAATCTCGGAGGTATATGGTACTTGTGTAAAGCTCACAATCATGGATAGAATCGTAAACTGATAAAGTACATTCACAGCAAACATTCTATCCGGGGGGAAATTCATTCGGTTATTTACGAACCATAAGCCTATTGTTTCCGCGAGAACCGCAACAATCAATGCAATAACGATATGGATTATCAGGGCTGTTGAAAAGATTATTTTTAGCTTCTGCGTGTTATTCTGTCCAAGCTCATAAGTTATAAACCGAGATGTGGCGCTCGCCATCGAGGTATTAAGGAATGATGCCATGCCTACTACTCCTCCGATAACACCATAGATACCATAATCATCTACACCAAGAGCTTGTAAGACTATTCGTGAGGTAAATAAACCNACAATCGTAACTATTACCATTCGGATGGTAAGGGCTACGGCATTCTTAGCAGCTCTTTTGGAATCTGACATTGGGATGGATAGGTCAAGCTGAAGCTTGACCACAGAACCAAGATGGTATTTTTTTGAAAAAGGGGGAGGGGATTAGTTGGCGGCNGTGAGGGGGAGGAGCTGGCGGGCGTCTACGGTGGTGCGCCATTCGTAGCCGTAGTCGGTGGTTAGTTTTATGCGGACGAGGAGGGGGGTGATGTCGGTGGAGAGGGGGTCAAGTTCGGGTGAGGAGGAGGNAGTAGTGGGATTGGAGGGGAGAGGAGTGCCGGGGGCGAGGATCTCTTCTACGCTGGCTTCGCGGTTGGCATAGCCGGCTTGGATAAGGATGACTTTTTCGCCGGGACGGGGGGTGAGGGTGCCGAGGGGGTAGAGATCGGTGGCGGCAGTGAAGATGCCGATGGCGTTCTGGAAGCGCTGCATGTCGACCTCGGGGATAATGGCGTAGGGGGAGTCGGGACTGTTGAAGACGCGCAGACACCATGCTTTGTCGCCTATCTGTGCGAACATGGGAAGTACGTTTTCGGGTTGACTCCGGAAGAATACGGTGCGGGAGATGTAGGGTTGTTCGGTGACGGTGGTCTTCCCCCGCTGTTTTTTGCGGATGATCTCTACGGGGTAGAAGAGTTCGGGGAGGGGACGCACTTTGTCGTGAATCTCTTTGCGTATTTCTTCGTAAGTGACGCCTTTGCGAAGGTGCATGGCGTACCATTTCGGGGTGTGGGCGAGGAGTTGGTCTACGGCTCTCATCCATTCNTCGCGCCGTTCGGCNCTCTTTTCGNNCNCTGAGCAGAAGCCGGGGATAGCGTAGGGTGCGGGCCGGCGCAGACAAGCCGCGGCTTCGGAGGCTGTAGCTCCACTGCGTATTGCGAGCGCGGCCCAAAGGGAGCCGGAGAGATCATCGAAGNGTGTTTTGCCGCCGGGAGTAAGGAAGGGGTATCTGCGCATGAGTTCTTCTGACACTGACGCNGCTATCTGACGNGGNGTNAGGTAAGCTTGGCGGAGGTCGAAGATAAATCTGCGGCGGGGAGCGGCATTACGCTCAAGGATNTGACGCGCGGCTCCGGANTAGNGGNTAAGCGCCTCTTTTTTAAGGCTTATAATATCTTTGAGGGGGAGAGCACCGGCGAGTATGGAGAAGAGNAGAATATCGCGGTAAGGATTGTGGAGATTGGAGGGTTTGGCCGTTGTGCGAAGNTCGGCGAGGTTACGGTCGATTACTCCTGCTTTGAGGAGGGGAGGGAGTGTAAACGCAGGGGATTCGATCTCGCGNGCCAGCTGGCGGGGATAATTGCCAAGNATACTTTCGCCGTCGGGAGCCACGGTCTTGAAGATGCTGTTGAGCATGGTGAGACGTTGGGCGGNGGTGGCGGGGGAAAGNCCTTGGCGGAGNAGNTCNGCGGCCCAGTCGGCGATATCGCCGGGGGTGAGGGATTCGAGAGTGAGGCTATGGCCTGTGAGGAAGCAATCGAAATCGGAGAGGGTTCTACGGTATTTCAAGGCTGTGTCGGGCGACAGTTCTTTCAGCCTTGATTGGAAATTTTGCAAGACTGAGGATATCGTATTCATCTGATTCGCTGACACTTAGGAAATNTCAAGCGTTTACCGTGAAGGCCCCGTTACGGTATGGTTTTCTTCCCTCTGATTCGGTANTGANATNGGCCGTATCAGGGGAAGTGAACAGTGATATGTGGCGGAGATTCGTCAAGATGAGAATACCGTAGGGATGGTTATTATTGATACAGTTTTGGCCTTGGGATAGGGGTATACTGCGTTGCAAAGTTAGTAATTTTTTTTTAATTGGGCGGAATTTGGGAATTTTCTTTTCCTCTTTCCCTCTTTATTCTTCTTTTCATTCTTGACAAACCAGGGCTGCCGTATTTATGAGAGCCGACTCGGTAAATTAGCAGGGAGGATGATTATAGAGGGGATAAACGGAAAAACGGCGCCGGGCGGAAAGCCGGACGCCGCTTTGCGGGTTATTTGTAATTTCTTGTTGCTTTTTAATTATTAATGGNGANGATTGGCTTCTTCCATTGATTTAGGCCGCTTTGCGGTCGGGCGATCTAAAGCTCGCCCACAGAACCAAGACTGTAATTATCTACCCGGCCACAGCAATTATCCGGCTGGAACCACAGAATTATCCGGCTGGGAATGGTAATTATCTGCCCGGTATTAGAAGAATTATCCTTTGGATAGAGCGGGGATTATTTTACGAGGTTGAGGGTATAGTTGAGAGGACCTTCGGCTCGCTCNTAGTCGGCATTTACCATGGTGATGGTGGCATCGTTGTCTACCTCGAAGTAGAGGTTGTCGGCTGCNGAGGATTTCTTTCCTTCGGGNACGAGCATGAGGAATGTCTTGCCGTCTTTCTTCACTACGGTGAAGTCGCCTTCGGATTTGAAGCTGTTCACGTCTTTTACGCCGCCTGTGGCTACGCTATCGGTGTTGAAGTAAGTCTGCACGAGGAAATAGTCGCCTTCGTTGCCGTTGTCATCATAGTCGAGGGCTACGGTATAGCGGATACCTTCCACGTCGGCACCGGGGAGAACGCCGGTGTATACTTTATCTACATCGCAGTTGGAGCCGGAAGCGGCATTGCAGGAGCCTTTGTCGCAGTTGGAGCAGGAGGCGAAGCCGAGGAGGGCCACCGCGGCGGAGAGGGTTACGAGTGTCTTTTTCATTGTCATAAGTGGGTTTAAGATTATATATTTGATATTGTAACGATCAGGAGAGGGAGTTGGTTCAATCGGGAATCGGGAATTGGGAATTAGGCCGCTTTGCGNCCGGGCGATCTAAAGCTCGCCCACAGAACCAAGACGATAAATAACTTTAGGCTTTGGGGCGGCAAGCCGGAAAAGCTCGCCCACAGAACCAAGACGGCAATATGNTAATTTCTTAGGAAAGACTATCATTGTAATGAATATGTTTTTGNGAAAGGAAGGGAAAAGANACAGGGGCATGGCNTTAATNAAACCATACCCCTGNGGGATTACATATAATCTGATTGACCTTTTTTCGCGATTTAACCCATAAGAAAATGAAGTCGACTGAACNTCATCTGAATAGACCGAGAAATTTATCCGAAACGGATATTATTTTACGAAGATTTTACGTCCGTTGTGGATATTGAAGGCGTTCCGTACAGGGTTGGCATGGGGCACACCATCAATAGTGTACCATAGGCCGTCACCCTCGTAGTCGTCGTGAAATTCATCAATTCCTACCGCCTCTTTCGGTATCAACATGAGATAATCCATGTTGCAGGAGGCTGCCACCATATGGTATACTATCTCATGAGTACCCTCGGAAAGATGAAACAGCACATCGGGAAGCATGAATTCCTGATATTGCTGCCATTCTCCGAGATTGGTATTGAATACGAAGGGATCGGAGGCAGAACCATAATCCTCGCCATCTATTGTGATATAGCATTTATGGTTGCCGATCGTAGCCACACATGTATAGGCCACATAGTCTGCCTCCTTGTCACATTCGAAGGTGTAGGTAACATAGTTGCCATTGCTGGTGGAAGCGAGATGCACAATATATTCCCCATCAGCATAGCCGGGAGCCGATGCATTTCCCACCCCATTTTGAGAGCGACTGATGGCCACACCCTTATGGCGACGGTAAGATTTGAAGTTACCATTGTTGGTGCCGTTGGGCCAGAGGTATTTGCCGAAACCTTCATCATAATTCTCAGCTTCAATCTTACCGGGAACGCGATTGTCGAAATGCTGTGGTTCAATGTCGAAATATAGACCNTCAAAGTTGCAACTTGCNTCTTTGAAATAAATCTTTACAATATGCTTTCCCTCGGAAAGGAAGGCGGAAGCTATCTTCTTGGAGCCGAAGCGATGGAAATCGCCGGTAGCGCCTCCATAATATTTCACATTCTCCAATTCATCTCTCATTATCACGAGAGGATCGGAATCGCTACCGTAGTCTACGCCGTCAATATTAAGAATCACACGAGTACGCCCGATAGTGGCTATGCGTGCAAGGATATCATAATTACCGGCTGCTGTACANTTCACATCGTATGACAGCCAGTCACCGGGACTCATATTGCTTACGAATACCGCGTGCTCGCCATTGATATCACCATCTTTACTGATGGCTACTCCCTGATCGATACGGTATTGTTTATAGGAACCGGATGTGCCGTTGGTGAAAGAATAATTGTCCTCACCGGCGATATAGTTCTCAGCCTCCACCTGTCCGGGCACTTCACATTCGAAAAATTCGGATGTACCGATATCACCGAGACGGGTGAATATGAATTTATCCATATTGAGGCCATTGATGTCGCCGAAACGGAATACATGGGTACCTTTCTTAAGCTGTATNGGNTTGGAGACNACGGGGAAATAATAGTTCCATTTATTNTCNATNTCCTCAGGAGCTCTGAATTCCTGCTTNGCGAGNACNTTCTCNCCATCNANATANAGCTGGAAATTNCCGTTNNCNCCNGTGGANAGGNNGCTTTNCAATTCATANTCGCCATCCTCAAGGACATTGANNGTATATTCNAACCAGTCGCCNCCGCTGAGNTTNTGNANNACNCCNNGNNNCTCNTTNATCTTCACCCATTCGGTNCGGTANACATANTCNCGNCCNTTNCCNTCNGGCTTACCNTTNTCGTAAGCCTCCTNACGCTGNCTCTCNCCATTCTTNTAATGATAGCTTACGCCNTCGCCTCCGAGNTCGAANTCCTCNGCCTCNACNANNCCNGGNANNACNTNGTCGCGATAGGGGCGTTTCCCTGTCTCGGGCGACCAACCCTCAAAATAATCGGCGGGGCTATAGTTGGTAAGGTTGACAAGCAGCTTCTTGGCCACTTCGGCAGGGCCGTCGGCAGCGATAAGATTGTCGGCAATCTTGAGGTCGGAGAATATGATATGGCCGTTGCCATACTCTATCTCGCCCATGCTTGTGCCGAGATGGAAGGAATATGTGCGGGTGGAGCCTACGATAAGTTTGGAGCCCTGAAGATAGAATCCCTGACGATTGTTGCCATCGTCAACGAGAGCCTGATACTGCCAACCGAAGGAGGTGTTGACGGGAAGTCCCTTCATCACGGGGTGGTCGATATTGAAATGGATACCTCCTACCCAGTCCTTGCCTACAGTGTAATTGCCGTCGTAGCGAGCGTCGGTGACCTCGGCTATCTTGCCGAGCCATTTCTCNGCNTTGCCGATGATGATGACGCTGGTGCCNTCGGTCATGGCACGGTCGAGAATCTCGGCGGGATCAATCTCCACTACATCGGGGCGTGCCCATACAAGCTGGATCTTGCCATCCTTTGTGCCGTCGTCATGCTTATACTTCAATTCGAGCGAGAGCACCTGTCCCTCTTCGAGATTGAGTTCCTTGGTATAGCTGTTGTTGCTGCTGTTGCCGAGGTTCTGAGNATGCCAGAGCTCGCGGCCATCAGCGTCGCGGAGATATATCTCCTGTCCGCGGAGAGTATTCACGGCAAATTCATATTTACCTGTGGCCGGNACATTTATCTTACCTTCATAGAGAATGGAGTAGGGGCCGTTGGCAAGAACGCCGTCAGTGGGCTGCGCGCCGTTGTTGCAATAGAAATCTANAGTGGAAGCCTTCTCGGTGCGCACCTTGGATGTGAAATTGGCATCGCCATACCATGTGCGGGAGAGATCGCTGAAATCGTTGGCTGTGATGACCACCGGTTCGGCGAANGAGGAGCGGTTGACGATAATCCAGTCGAGCTTACCCATAGAAGAGGTGTAGGAGGGAAGCTCCTTGCCTGTGAGATTCTTATAGAATGTGGGTACACTGCTGTNGGAACCGTAGTAGGCACCTTCACCCTTGAAATCATCGGCGGAATAATCCACGGCGAGAATCTCGTCATGACCTGTGGCCGATACCTCACCGCCTACGAGCTCGGCAACCACCTGATATGTGCCTTCACCACCCTCGGGGATGTTGAACTCCACGCCGNCGGCGAGAAGCTGGCCATAAGTGTCGCCGGCTTTGATAGTGACGGAGCGATCGGGCATAGAGAAGAGAGTAGCGCCCGAAGGAGCCACGAGACTCAACTTGAGTGTATATGTACCGGCAGGAAGCACCTGCTCATTGATGAGATAGAAATCCACTACGGCTGTGGCCGGAGATTTCACTATCTGGTTGCGGGTCTTGACAGCGAGAAGAAGCGGAGCGTTTGCCTCCTTAAGAATCTCGGGATTACCCTTGGGATTGCGGTAGATATCCACCACGCCGGAATGATTGTCGTAGGGTTCGCTTTCCCAACCGTTGATAGTGTACATATCGCCGGCGTTGCGCATACGGAAGTTGGTGATGCGGCGAGCCTGATGATCGAAGCTTACGTCGCCCATGATGCGGGTGAGATTGTCGATGGAGCCGTAATACTTATAAAGATCCTGCTCCTTGAAGAAGCGGGCGTAACGGTCGTATTGGTTTTCCCAGAAGAGGCCGTCCCATCCGAGTTCGCCGGATTCCTGAATGGCATTGTGGATGAGTTCGATACGCGGGGGAGTACTGAGGGCTCCCTCTTCGCCTCTGACCCAGATCTCCTTGTCGATCACATCATCCTTGGGATTATAGGAGGCCACGCCGTTGAGATTGTCGGGACCGCGATACATACCCTCTTTCCAGGTCTCGGGAGCACCTGCCTGATGTACATCCTGCCAACCTATCTGATAGAGAGTATCATCGTAGGGACGCATGTGGGATTTATGAAGCTCCTCCACATTCTGAGAATTTACACCGGGAGTATTGCCGGAGCAGAGAGTGAGGAAACGGGTATTGTCGATTTTATGGAATTCCTTCATATCGGCCAGACGCTTGTTGATAAGAGGCTGGTTATGGAGCAATTCGCCGAAAAATTCGTTGATAAGATTATAGATTACGAGGGAAGGATGCGTGCGGTCGCGATAGATCATACGCGATACCTTCTCGAAGAGGATGGAGCGTGTGAAATCTTCCACGCCGCTATGGTAGGAACCGGGTTCCTCGAAGTAGAGGAGGCCCATCTCGTCGGCTGTCTCAAGCATGAGCGGACCACCGATATTACGGTGGAAATTCAAGCAGTTGAGGCCGAGGCTCTTGGCCACGTTGGCCTGTTCTATGGTCTGCTCCTTTGTGGAATAGATACCGCCCTTGCTCCAATATCCCCATGAGATGGCCGAGCGAAGCACTACGCGGCGGCCGTTGAGATAGAAATTGCAGTCGGATCCGAAACCTTTGGCCTCAAACCAACGAAACCCGAAATGACGGCTGTCATTGTCGAGCACATTGCCGGCGGCATCGAGAAGCTCGACATTCACCTGATAGAGGTTGGGGGTATCGATATCCCAGAGGCGGGCACCGTTGAATGTGATATCCTTCACTTCGAATGTGCCGTTCTTAAAAGAGGAGGCCGGGATATTCTGTGAGAAATGCACAGCAGAAGGATTCTTATAATCGGAGACGTAGAGACGGGCGGAAGCGGCGCCGGCTGTATTGCCGAGAGTCACGACAGCGTCCACTGTCTTGAAATCCTGCGAAGGCTTGTTCTTCACCCAGATATCGGCAATATCGGCGGAGGTGTCCACACAATTGATATTCACTCTGCCGGTGATACCGCCGAAGCCGTGGGTCTGGGGCATCATCTGGTTGGTATTACCCCATTTCTCGGGAGTGAAATCGCCCCAGGAGGTATTGCCGCCGGGGTTGGTGATACGCACGGCGAGAGTCTGCTTGGTGCCGGGGCGAATCGCGGAAGTGATATCGGCGGAGAAGGGAGTCTCGGCGATGATATCGTAGGCTACCAGACGGCCATCTACATATACTTCCGCGCGTAGACGTACGCCCTCGAAATCAATAAGTATTCTCTTTCCCTCCTGATCCGCCGGAATCTCAATCTCTCTCCACCACCAGCAGACACCCTTCACATGATCGGGACGGGATTCCCGCTGATTATTGGCGGGCTCAATATATTCCATATCAGTGCCGGGTACTTTCACGGAGAAAGTGCCATCGGGTCCATTACCTTTTAGCACATCCCAACCTCCGGTAGGAGGATTCACAGGAAGCACCGACAAATCTATAGCTTCGGAGGGAAGATAGAGTTTATCATCTTGCCAGGATGCATCGGCATCCCTCCATAGTTTCCATCCTCCTCCACTTAGAGGAATCGTAAGCCTTGCGGCCGAGACCGAAAGCGATGGCATCAATACCATCAATGCCATTAATAATGAAACAAAAAATCTATACATGACGTTAACATATTATAAAATGCTCAAAATTACGCTTATTACCTTAAGATTTCACAGAATTAAATCCTTAACTCCCAATTAAAAATCAATTAATCTTATCTAAATTATCTAAATTAAGACCTCATTTTCAGGTTTTTTTTAAATATCCGAATACAATTATCTCCAGGACGCCTACTCCAATATACTTCATTCTCCGACATAGGGGTTCTCCAGCCAATACGTCTTAATTTAGCTTGAATTCAAAATATCTTCCGAAAAAAAATTGGAAAAGAGGGATTTTTTTCGTAATTTTACGGCTTATTCAAGATTACGCGGAATTTAACACGACTATTATTATGGACAACGATCACAGCATTATCAAGAGCGACTATGAGAGCATGATTCAGCAGAGAGCAGAAAGGGTGTTCAAGACTATGGCCGAGAGAAGTACTCCGGAGGAGATGACTCGACTTAGAGCGGCGTTCGAGTTGGCCAGGGAGGCGCATGCACCTCAGAAACGTAAGACGGGAGAACCTTACATCTTCCATCCGATTGCTGTGGCCACTATCGCTGCCGAGGAGATGATGCTGGAGGCTGACGCAGTGATCGCCTGTTTCCTGCATGATGTGGTGGAGGATACTCCTTATACTGTGGAGGATATCCGTCAGCGCTTCGGCGATACCGTGGCTTATCTTGTGAAGGTGGTCACCAAGAAGCCTACCCGCGAGTATGAGCTTTCCAAACAGCTCGACAATTACCGTCAGTTGCTGGATTCCATGCAGTATGATATCCGCGCTATTCTCGTGAAACTCGCCGATCGCCTCCATAATATGCGTACGCTCGCCTCCATGAAGCCGGAGAAGCAGATGAAGATAGCCGGAGAGACCGACTATTTCTATGCTCCGCTGGCGAATCGTCTGGGCCTCTATAATATAAAGATGGAGTTGGAGAATCTTTCGTTCCGCTTCCGTTGCCCGGATGAGTATGAGGAGATTTCGGAGTTGATAGCCCGGCATGTGGAGACCAACCGCGAGAATCTCGATACATTCCGCCATGAAATAGAGGATCTGCTCAAGGAGGCGGGGATAAAGGCCAGAGTGGTGGTGGGATTCCGTCGCCCTTTCAGCCTTTGGCGCAAGATGAAGAAATATGGAGATGATTTCAATCATCTCAAGTATCGCCATTTCCTGGAGATCATATTCGACGAGACCGCTACTTCCGTCTCGGAGAAAGAGATGGCGATGAAGATATATTGCATTCTTACGAGCCGCTTCAAGGAGAAACATTGCAGCATGAGCAATTATATCGATTCTCCCAAGGAGAACGGATATCAGAGCATCCATGTGAAATTGCTCCCCGACTTCGGACGCTGGCAGGAGGTGCATATCAGCAGTATCGGCATGACCCGGCAATCGCAACTTGGATGCGTGGCAGGCCGCTCTGCTCCCAATATACAGTTCTGGATAGAGAAATTCCGGAAGGTGCTTCGCGACACCCTCAGCCATCCCGGTCATGACGCACGCTACATGGAGGATATCATCACGGCTTTCTATAATGATGATATACAGGTGTTCACTCCCACCGGGGAGAAAGTGATACTTCCGCAGAATTCCACAGTGCTCGATTTCGCTTATGAGGTGCATACGGCTTTGGGCGACCATGCCAAATATGCGCGTATCAACGGGAGGCTTGACCCGGTGACCACTTCACTGCGTCGAGGGGATGTGGTGGAGATATTCACCGATACAGATGTACACCCCGAACCGGATTGGGAGTATTATGCCCACACTTATAAAGCCAAGAAAGCCATAAGGCGTTATCGCGAGTCGCTCCCTACTCCTCTTTATTGTAGATGTGAGGAGTGCAACCCGATTCCCGGGGAGGAAGTGATCGGCATACGCAGCCGAGGTGAGAATGGCGATATCACGGTGCATAAACGCGATTGCCGCAAGGCTATCAGTCTCGCATCCTCATTCGGCGATGATGTGAGATCAGTGGATTTCACAGCTGACGAGACGCTTTATCCCGTGACATTGTCAGTAAGGGCCGTAGATCGTCATCATCTGCTTATCGATCTGGCCGACTGTATCACCAATACGCTGAATCTCTGTATGGAATCGTTCAATACGAAATTGGAGCGCAACATTGTGGTATGCAGCATTCGTTTCGGCGTACACTCCTATTCGGAGCTTAAGACAATCATGAATCATATCTCGGCTATCGACGGTGTGGATGAAGTGAAGAGGCTGGATGAATAATCATGAATTTTATGCAAAAACGGAAGACTCTCCTCCCTGAAGACAAATTTGCATAAACATTCATTTACATAAGAATGTAAATACCCACTGCTCTGAAGGATTCCCGCGGCTCGAATCGGCCAAGCACAAACGACATACGAACGCACGGCTTAAATATACAAAACCTCAAGAATAATCATCATTTCAAAAAATTATAACTTATGACACCTCCTTACAACTATCCTCCCGGCAACGGGGGACAGCCTACTCCTCCTCCCAACAGCTATATGGTATGGGCAATCCTCACCACAATTCTCTGCTGCCTTCCTTTCGGAATTGTGGCTATCGTATATGCTTCGAAGGTGGATAACCTTTGGTATTCGGGCAATCAGGCTGCGGCATACGATGCTTCCAACAAGGCTAAGAATTGGTCGCTGGCAGCCGGATTGACAGGCTTGTTCGGCGGAATAATCTATGTGATTCTATGTGCGATCTACGGATTCGCTGTGCTGGGAATGGCCAATCTTTGAATGAAAAGAAAATCAAAGTTGCTGAAGAAAAGAGGAATCGCGATAGCCTTGGGGGTTATCGCGATTCCTGTGCTTATTGCTTATTATCGGTTTGATCCGGCGGGGGAGATGGCGGGGAGATGGTTTCCTAAATGCCCGGTGAAGATGCTTACGGGTTGGCAGTGCCCCTCGTGCGGGGTGCAGAGAGCTGTGCATGCGTTGCTCCACGGCCATCCGCTGGAGTCGCTGCAGTGTAATTGGTTTTTGGCTTTCTCCTTATTATACTTGGCCGGGCTGGGGGCCAGTGATGCCTTGAGGGAGAGATGGCCGCAGGGACGGCGGTTCTTTTGGGGAGTATGGGGCGGAGGAATTTATGTGGGAGTATATCTGGGATGGTTTCTGTTAAGGAATCTGCTCTATTTATAATTGGAATTTATCGGGGCAGACCGCTTTGCGGTCGGGCGATCTAAAGCTCGCCCACAGAACCAAGCCGGTAACTATCTTTAGGCTTTTAGAGCAGTAAGGGCTTGACCACAGAACCAAGCCGATAATTATACTCAGGGGTGGGGCTGGCGGCGAGAGGAGAGGATGCCGTGGGCCACGGGGAGAATGTAGAGGATGAGCAGGGCTGTACGAAGGGCATATGTAAGCCACATACGGTCGGGCCAGCAGGCGAGTTCGCTTACTGCATAGAGGAAGGCGGCATACACGGAATATGTGAGTATGGCTTTCAGATCGTAGGGAAGAGGATAGTAGCGACGTCCGGCGAAGTAGCTCAGCACCATCACTATTCCGTAGGATATCAGGGCGGCATAGGCCGAACCCATATAGCCGTCCGGGATACCTATAGCCGGAACGAGCACGACGTTGAAACCTAACATCAGCACAAAGCAGAGGATGGAGAAATACATTCCCCAGCGGGTCTTGTCAGTGAGTTTATACCATAGAGAGAGATTGAAGAATATTCCGAAGAAGAGGTCGGCGAGCATCATTACCGGCACTACCCTTAGACCCGGCCAGTAGAGGTCGCGCTCGAAATGGCGGATGAAGGGGAGATAGAACATCACGGCCAGGAAGATAAAGAGACCGAAGATTATGAAATATTTCATAGCATCGCAATACCCTTGCTCGCGCTCTTCGCCACGGGCTTTCGCCTGGGAGAAGATGAAGGGTTCGTAGGCGTAGCGGAAGGCCTGAGTGAACATCACCATAACTATGGCGATCTTGATATTGGCACCATAGATACCTACCATTGTGCGGGCCGCTTCCGGTTCTCCTTTAAAGAGATAGGGGATGATAAGCTGACCCATATTCTGCGAAAGGATTCCCGCCACTCCGAGGATGAGGAGAGGCCAGGAATAAGAGAGCATCACCTTAAGCAGACTGCCATCGAAACGCCAGGGGCGACCGGCCATGTAAGGAAGGAGACAGAGGAGGACAATCAGAGTGGAAATCACATTCGAAACGAATATCCACCCTATGCCGAAAGCTTCCCCGCCGAGCGGCTCATAGAACCATCTGACACATCCGGGACAATGCTTCATAAGCCAGGGACAGAGGAGAATGAAGAAGAGATTGAAGAGAATATTGGAGCCTACGTTGAGGAGCTTTATTCCCGCAAAGCTCCATGCTTTCTTACGGAATCGCAGATAGGCGAAGGGGATATTGGCAAAGGCATCGATAGCCACCGTCACACCCATCATCCATACGAATTCCGGATGCTTCGGGAGGAGCACCCAATCCGATACGGGCCCGAGGAAGAGAGAAAGGAGAATGATGAAAAGAAGTGAGGAGGTGCCTATACTTATCATGGAAGTGGTGTATACCGTCTCCGAATCATACTTATCATCGTTGGCATAGCGGAAGAAACCGGTCTCCATACCATAGGTAAGGATGACGAGAACGACAGCCACCATTGCGTAAAGATAACTCACGATGCCATAATCGGCGGCTGCGAATACGTAAGTGTAGAGAGGCACGAGAAGCCAGTTGAGGAAGCGTCCCGCTATGGATGAGATGCCGTAGACGGCAGTCTCTTTTGCCAGAGATTTGATCGACATTTCTTTATAATTTTTCTTAAGTAGAATCCAATTAAGTGGGAGCCTTTCAAACCCCGGATTTAACATTCCCGGCAGGCCGAGGTCTAACCCCTGGACTTGACATTACTTCCGGGTAGAGGTATCCTGACTCCGATGCAAAATTAGCCATTATTATCCATACGGGATGGCGCAGCAGCCATTTTTTATTGTTGACAACCTGTAGATAAGTAGTAGATAAGCTGAAGAGAAGCCGATTATAATAGCCGAAAAACCGGTTGAAAACCCTGTTGACATTTTGTAAATGAAATCAAATAACTTCATTTGCCGATGTCATCATAAATCATTATGAAATCTGCTTTATGAATAGCACAAGAGGGGAAAGAGCATCACGGAGTTTGATAAGAATCTACAGTTTTTGAGCCTTCCGGAGGGGATTCTCTACAGTTTTCGACCACTCCGACGGAAGAAATTTATTAACTTTGCAGTTATCAACAGGGTGTAGACAAACTCGCGATACCACTCATTTTTCAAAGAATCGCATTGTAGATATCTGTTGATAACCACCTCTTCCGACAACAATAACCATTAAATCCAAATTTCAGGCAGGAAAGTTATTAGGGTTTATCTACAGGAATTGTTGTTGTTTTTATTTTTTTCTTATTGATTAGAATTAATTTAAATCATAAAACAAATAAAGAGAATGGCAGCACAGGATCAGGCGGAGCAGGATCGTCTCCGCGAAGAGATCGAGCGTCTTCGCAAAGAGAAGAACGCTCTCATCATGGCTCATTATTATCAGCGCGACGAGATTCAGGAGATAGCCGACTTCATCGGCGATTCGCTCGCGTTGGCCCGTAAGGCGGCCGAGACTGACGCCGACATCATCGTGATGTGTGGAGTGCATTTCATGGGAGAGACGGCCAAAATTCTCTGTCCCGACAAGAAGGTTCTTGTGCCCGACTTGAAAGCCGGTTGCTCTCTGGCCGATAGTTGCGATCCTGAAGAGTTCGCGGCTTTCGTGGCGGAGCATCCCGATCATACCGTGATAAGCTACGTCAACACCTCTGCGGCGGTGAAGGCGCATACCGATATTGTGGTCACTTCCGGCAATGCCCGCAAGATTGTGGAATCTCTTCCCGCCGATGAGAAGATTATCTTCGGCCCTGACCATAACCTCGGTGAATATATTAACAGCGTCACAGGGCGCAATATGCTTCTCTGGAACGGTGCTTGCCACGTACACGACCGCTTCTCTCTCGAAAAGATAGTGGAGATGAAGCGCGAGCATCCCGGCGCTAAAGTGCTGGTGCATCCCGAGTGTCGCCGTCCGCTCCAGTTGATCGCCGACAAGGTTGGCTCAACAGCCGCTCTTCTCGACTTCGCCCGTACGGATGAGGCACAGGAGTTTATTGTAGTGACCGAAAGCGGTATCCTCTTCGAGATGCGCAACAAATGCCCCGAGAAGACCTTCCTCGCGGCTCCGGCCGAGGATGCGGAATGCCAGTGCAACGAATGTGACTATATGAAGATGAACACACTGCGCAAAGTGTATGAGGCTCTTCGTGACGAGCGTCCCGAGATAGAGGTGGATGCAGAGATTGCAAAGAAAGCTATCCGACCGATAGAACGCATGCTCGAACTCAGCAAATGATGAAGAAAAAGAATATAGTGGAGCTTACGCGGTGTACGGTGGAGGAATACTCCGCCATGCGTAAGCTCCCGCTCTCACTATTGGCCGACAATGTGCGCTCGATGCATAATGTAGGTTCGCTGTTGCGCACATCGGATGCATTTCTGGTGGAGGAGGTGATCTTGGGAGGGATCTCGGGGTGTCCGCCTCATCCGGAGATTTCGAAGAGTGCGCTTGGGGCGGAGAAGAGTGTGGCGTGGCGGCATGTGGATGATGCTGTGGCGGAGACGGCGAGATTACGAGGGGAGGGGAGGAAGATATGTGTGCTTGAACAGGCTCACGGGAGTATTCCTCTTTCTGAATTTCGGGCCGAAGCGGGCGAGAGCTATGTGCTTGTGGTGGGAAATGAAGTGGCCGGTGTGGATCAGCGGATAGTGGATATGGCTGATGTGGTGCTGGAGATTCCTCAGTGGGGCACGAAGCATTCGCTGAATGTGAGTGTCAGCAGCGGGATCGCGCTCTATGAGATGGCTATGCGGATTATGCAGGGATAGAGCCCTTCGGGCTCGGGCGATCTGAGGCTCGCCCACAGAACCAGGTCGGTAATTTTTTTTGGCGGGGATAGAGCCTCATTAACAAAAATTCTTAAATGAGGTTATAATGTTAAAATACGGAGGGGGATGAACCATAGGAGGCTTAAATAGTTATAAAGACAAAAGCTTGAACAAACCGATTCCTCCGAAGCGAGAGCACGCGACACCGACCGGTAAGCGGATGCCATAGAGCACGCATGACCACCCGTAGGACGGATGCCATAGAGCACGTCGGGGAATTCCACATCGCGGATGCCAAGCGTAGGGCGGGGATCGGGAATTGAAAAAATAAGATGAGCATTCCGGAGGCCGTGACGGTCATAGGTGTGGAGAAAGATATAATCTCGGTCTCCGGGAAGCCGCTCTCTTAAGCTTATG
Organism: Bacteroides sp.; assembly: GCA_014801225.1. GTDB lineage: Bacteria > Bacteroidota > Bacteroidia > Bacteroidales > Muribaculaceae > Lepagella. Next base: position 26,430 of record JAAVEO010000009.1, on the reverse strand, counting down.
AAAATCTAAGGTGAAGAAAAGTCAAAGTGGAATTTGTGCTAAAAATGATTCGGGCCGAGAGGCCGGCTTTTCAGATGAAATCACCTTTTCGTAACCTTGATGTTGCGGGGGCTGTCGGTATTGCCGTGGCCCTCGCTCTTTTTTTATTAGAGCTCTTCGAGCTCGGGCGATCTAAAGCTCGCCCACAGAACCAGGCCGGTAAGGGGGAACGGAAGCTTGCTCACGGGCCTGAGATGATAAGGCAATCTAAAGCTTGCCCACAGAACCAGGTCGGGAAGGGGGGAGTTTTTTTGTCGGGTGAGAAGAATTTTATAATTTTGAGGGTATTAATAGATTAGCATTATCGATAATAGCAGATTTGTATTATTGATATATCGATATCAACAGATTCGCATTATGAAGATTATAGAGATTGCCGATAGCGGCATGGAGGGATTGGATCCCTATTTGCGTCTTACGGAGGCGCAGCTTCGCAACCGTCTGGATCCCTCGGCGGCCGTTTTCATTGCGGAAAGCCCGAAGGTGATTAAGGTGGCGTTGGAGCAGGGGTATAAACCTCTGTCGATACTTTGCGAGCGGCGTCATATCGAGGGGGATGCGGCGGAGATAATCGCCATGGCGGGGGATAATATACCGGTGTATACAGGTGCAAGAGAACTCTTGGCGGATATGACGGGGTATACGCTTACGCGCGGTGTGCTCTGCGCGATGAGGCGTCCGGAGCCTCCGTCTCTTGAGACCGTGCTGAGAGATGCCCGGCGAGTGGCTGTGATAGATTCTGTGACTGACACTACCAATATCGGCGCGATCTTCCGCTCTGCGGCTGCTTTGGGTATTGATGCCGTATTGCTTACTCCTACCTCTTGCGATCCGTACAACCGTCGGTCGGTGAGAGTGTCGATGGGTTCGGTGTTCCTTGTGCCTTGGACGTGGGTAGAGCCCCCGTTGAGTCGTCTTCGGGAATTCGGATTCAAGACTGTAGCCATGGCCCTTACCGATAAGTCGGTGTCGATAGATGATCCGGTGTTGGAAAAGGAACCCCGGCTCGCCCTTGTGTTGGGTACGGAGGGTGACGGCCTCTCGGCTGAGGCTATCGCCGATTGCGATTTTACGGTCCGTATCCCTATGAGTCATGGTGTGGATTCGCTTAATGTGGCAGCAGCATCGGCTGTGGCGTTCTGGCAGTTGAGAATAAAATAGCAGGATTAATTATAGAATATAAATGAATAATTATTCTATGTAATATTATTCATAAAAATGGTATAAATAGAATACTGAGAGTATGAGAAAGAAAGTTAGTTACAGTACGTTTTCAAAGATATTGACGGTCTTTGTAGTTGTGCTGTTTATAGGAATCATGTGGATGGAATTCCATCAGGGGATTTCTCATTATGGATGGATATGGGTAGGAATAGTAGGAGTGCTCCTTATTTGCAGTTGCCTATATGCTCCTTTGGGAGTGGAAGCGGATGAGGATTATGTAGTGGTGAGGAGATTATTGCGTAAGAAGGTGATACCGATTGCCGATATAGTTTCCGTGAGTTATGCTCCTCCTACGATGGGAGAGAAACGCCTTTGTGCTTCCGGCGGTTTTATGGGATACTGGGGATGGTTCAGCGAACGCGGTACGGGCAATTACTTCGGCTATTACGGACGTTCTTCCGAGACTTTCCTCATTATTCTACGAAATGGGAGGAGATATATGATAGGATGCGATGATAGCCATGAGATGGCGGATTTCATAAATGCACAGCTATCCGAAAGGAAGGATTATTCAGAGCATCGGAAAGGATCAAGAGTGGATGTAGGTCTTCTTCTATTTTTCCTCTTATCCATCGCAGGAATAGCCCATGCGAAAGATTACCGGCCGCTCCCGGCGGAGTTTGACGGGAGTATGCTTCCTTACGATTTGAGTGAGAATCAATCCCTGCGGGAGGCTGTGCCGGATACGCTCACGCCGATATTCGTGAATTATATAGGGCGCCATGGAGCCCGCTTCCTATCTTCGGATAAGAAAGTGGATAAACTATGGAAGGATCTTACGGAAGCTCACGAGAAGGGCTATATCACTCCGGAGGGACGTGAATTCATGGAATTGCTGGAGGAAGTGAAGGGGTGTACCGCCGGGAGATGGGGCGCGCTTGATTCGATAGGGAAATCGGAGCAGCGTGAACTTGCGCGCCAGATGCATTCTCTTTTTCCGGCTCTCATGCAAGAGGGAAAGATCGAGGCCGAGGCTACTTATGTGCCGAGAGTGGTCATGTCGATGTATGAGTTCTGCCATGAGCTCAATGATATTTCGTCAGATTTGGAGATATATACATCGGAGGGAAAGCAGAATAACCGTGAGTTGAGATATTTCAGTGTAGATAAGCCCTATGTGGCTTATCTTGAGGATGGAGCATGGAAAGGGCCGTATGAGCGGTTTGTGAAGGAGTTTGTTCCGGTACAGCCGGCTGTGAGGCTTGTGAGCGACCGCTTCGGGATGGATACAGACAAGATGCGGAAATTTTCCATGGATATATATGGTGTGCTTCAATCGTTGAGAGCGGCCGGGCTTCCCGGGCCTACTACACGCTGGATGAGTGTAAATGAATACCGGGCTTGCTGGGAGGCTGCCAATCTCGACCATTTCTTGCGACGTACTCCTAATTCTGTGTCGCCTATTCCGGGAGAGGCCGCTGCGCCGTTGCTCATGTCGTTTATAGAATATGGCGATAGTGCCGTTGCCGGGAAGACGGGGGCTCTTCATGCCAAATTGCGTTTCGGCCATGCCGAGACTCTGATGCCTCTCTTCGGGTTGATGCATCTTCAGGACTGCTGGTCGCCTTCCACCGACTATAATACCATATATAAGGAATGGAAAGATTATGAGGTGGTGCCTTTGGGTGCTAATCTGATAGTGGTGAGTCTGCGCGGAAGATCCGGACGTGCCTATGCGGCGATGCGTCTTAACGGGCGTTGGGTAGCTCCCCTCGGCGACGGCCGTCTCTTCGTAGGTTGGGATGAGCTCAGAGCTTACTGGCTCTCCCAGCTCTCAATCCTTTGAAATTTTTTTGAGGAGGAGCTTTTTAGTCATAATAAAAGCCATATAATTTCTTTTTATTTGAATATTAGGGAAATAACTACGTTGAAATTTGTTAGAATTGATAGAATGGATTAAATTTGTATCAGTAAAATCAGAATGATATGAAAACAATACATGACAAATTATCGCAGGTGGCCCCATCATTGAATAATGGTGAGAACATTTCGTCCGGGGATTGCAAGCGAGACATTAAGCTTGAGGCGGTAACATCCGCTGATAGAAAACGTCTTCGAATTGCTTCTTACCAATACATATTACCGTGAGTGCATTAAGATATTATTCTCCGAGATTCATAATGCGAAGTAAGGATAACCACTCACTTCGCATTATTGATTTATGGACATTCCGTTCTGAGAAAAGTAATAAGCGATATATCGTAGAGGTAGAGGGATTTGAAAATGAATTTTATGGAATAAAATTCTATTGGAAAGGGGTAGAGAAGAGTAAAAATCGTTATTCAATGCTTACGAATGATTATGAACCACGTACTATCATACGGTCATGCATTGAAGTAATGTTGGAGTATTACAGGAATAATCCTCTTGTCTCATTTGGATTTGTGGCCGCTCCTGACCTTGACAAAGATATAAAAGGGAAGGAAATAGACTTGACAAATGGAAGCAGAAGGTTCAGGTTTTATCAGCGGATGATGATAAACCTTTTTGGACCTCAGACATTTTATCAGGCATCTGATACAACTCATACCATATATCTGATGATAAATCGAAAACAACTGGCTAATGGTGTGGTAACAATTAAGCATATCGAAAAAAGGCTTAATGAGACTTATTGTGGTCAGTATGTGGTAGAGGATCCATTTGAAAAGAGATAGGATTTTTTGGAGGAGAGAGAGAACTGATGAGGGGATTGGATTGTATTACTTATATATAAATGTATAAAAGATATTATTATGGAAAGCACACAGAAATATTCGGAATCTGGCACACAGCTTCTTGACAAGGCTCGTCAGGATCTGATCAATGATATGAAATCGCGCGAAATCGGTGCGATCGTATGGGATCTCTCTTCCGTGGGATTCCATTATATTCCGGAAGTGAGAGTGGCCGATAAGGATGGAAAGGAGCGAGTGGTTCGCGTCACAGGTCTTTATCGCTATGACGATGTGCTCTATCTTATAGAAGAGGATGCTTCCGGAGTAAGTGTGGATGATTATTACAATCCTGATTCGGAGGTGAAACCGTCGGTTGTGACTCTTACGGAGGACATGGCCGCCAAGGATCTGGGCGATCCGCAGGGTAGGGAGGGATTCACTACCGAAGGTTCTATCGAGGAATGGCTCGTAGTGGCGGATTGCTACTTCGAGGCCCTCGCAGAGGATAATCCTCCGATGTGACGAATCGGAAAACAGAAGCAAAATATACAAATCCGGGATGGCTAAGGTCGTCTCGGATTTTGTTATGCGCCGTTATTTTCTTAATTTTGCAGTCAATATAAAATAAGACAAAGACTAAGATTAAGAATATATGTCATTAAAATGTGGTATAGTGGGTCTTCCGAATGTAGGAAAATCCACACTCTTCAACTGCCTGAGCAACGCCAAGGCCCAGAGCGCCAATTTCCCTTTCTGCACGATTGAGCCTAATGTAGGTGTGATCACAGTGCCTGACGATCGTCTCACCAAACTGGTGGATATGTGTCAGCCCAGGTCGGTGGTGCCGGCTACGGTAGAGATCGTGGATATCGCCGGATTGGTGAAAGGAGCCTCCAAGGGTGAGGGTCTTGGTAACAAGTTTCTCGCCAATATCCGCGAGACGGATGCTATCCTGCATGTGCTGCGTTGCTTCGACGATGACAATATCACACATGTGGACACTACTGTCGACCCGGTGAGAGATAAAGAGGTGATCGACATGGAACTTCAGCTTAAGGATCTGGAGACAGTGGAAGCACGTCTTGCCAAGACGCTTAAAGCGGCCCAGACCGGTGGCGACAAGAATGCCAAACTACAGGCGGGAGTTCTTTCCGCTTACAAGGAGGCTTTGGAGCAGGGTAAGCCTGCGCGCAGCGTGCAATTCGAGACCAAAGATGAGCAGCGTTTCGCCCGCGATCTCTTCCTGCTTACGAATAAGCCGGTGCTTTACGTTTGCAATGTTGATGATGAATCCGCAGTGGATGGCAATGCATACGTAGAGGCGGTGCGTGAGGCTATCAAGGATGAGGGAGCCTCGCTGATGGTGGTGGCTGCCAAGACTGAGAGTGAGATTGCCGAACTTGATACATGGGAGGAGCGTCAGGAATTCCTTAACGAGATAGGATTGCAGGAGTCGGGAGTGAGCCGATTGATTCGTGCGGCGTATGCCCTGCTTGATCTTCAGACTTATTTTACAGCCGGCGCGGACGAGGTGAGAGCCTGGACATTCCTTCGCGGCACCAAGGCGCCGCAGGCGGCGGGAATCATCCATACTGATTTCGAGAAGGGATTCATCCGTGCGGAAGTGATCAAGTATGATGATTTCGTGAATCTCGGAAGTGAGGCAGCAGTGAAGGAGGCCGGTAAGATGGCGGTAGAAGGTAAGGAGTATGTAGTGGCCGATGGCGATATCATGCACTTCCGTTTCAATGTATAAAGCTCTTGCGAGATGATATATGAATTCCGCCATATCCCGAAATTCGGGATATGGCGGAATTCAATTTTTAAAGCCGGGCTATGGGGGCTTATGGGGCGCTTTGCGCCCCGGCGATCTGAAGCTCGCCCACAGAACCAAAGCCAATTGGGGCTATTATTGCTTGGATATAGGGCCGGGGGGAGGGGATCAGTAGGGATAGGGGAGGGAATTTACGGGACGGTAGAGGTAGGTGACGGGGCCGGAGTTGGTGGACCATTGGAGCCAGAGGGTATCGCCGGTAAACCAATAGTACATGGTGACGGGTGAGTCATATTCGTATTGTATATTGATCTGCTGACCGGAGGGACCGTAGTTGGTGTCTTGACAATAGTAGGCCATATCCTCGGAGTATAGGCGATTGTTGCGGTAGTAGTAATATGTGCCGCGACCGTTGCCGTAGAAATCCATGTAGTTGGTATTGTAGGTAGAGACGGGGCGGCCGTCTACCTGCACTAATTGCCAACGGCCATTGAGGTAATCGTCGTAGAAATAGTTCCAGCCGGCAGGTGGGGCGGGGTACCAGCCGTCGTCATCAACAACGCAGGATGTGAATAGCGGGGCCGCGAGGAGGGCTGCGGCTGCGAGGATGAGGGAATTGCGGAGATTTCTTTTCATAGGAGTGGAATTTGGGCGCATTGGGCGCGTGTGTTTGAATTTAAACGATGCGGGGGGAGAGAATGTTCGCAATTCCATTGGCTTAGGAGGCTTAGGCGATCTAAAGCTTGCCCACAGGACCAAAGCCGGTAGGGGCGATCTAAAGCTCGCCTGCAGGACCAAGTTGATAGGGGCAATCTAAAGCTTGCCCACCGGACTAAAGCCGGTAGGGGCGATCTAAAGCTCGCCTGCAGGACCAAGTTGATAGGGGCAATCTAAAGCTTGCCCACAGGATCAAAGCCGGTAGGGGCGATTAAAGCTTGCATATAGGACCGGGCAGGAAGGGGGTGGGAAGGATTAGAATTCGGTGAAGGAGAAGGGGAGGAGGGATTTTACGGAAGGGAAGAGGTAGGCGGTGTCGGCTCCGAGTAGAAGCACTTCCATATCGCCGTGAAGGGTTTCGTATTCCAGGAGTGCTTGACGGCAGGCACCGCAGGGAGATATGGGGGCTTTTTGCCAACATTCTTCGGGGCGAGCGTCAGAGGGGTGACCTATGCGTGTCCAGGCGGCTATGGCGATGGCTTTCATGGGTATGCCGGGTTTTACGGCAGAGGCGTGGTATGCGGCTGTACGCTCGGCGCAGAGGCTTGAGGGGAAGGCTGCGTTCTCCTGATTGGAACCGGTGAGGATGTCGCCGTCGGCCAAGAGTATAGCCGCGCCGACATGGAATCGGGAATAGGGAGCGTATGAGCCGAGTGAGACTTCGCGGGCAGCTTTGGCTACGGAGCGGAGATGCTCGGGGATTTCTTCAAGAGAGTATTTTTGATATTCGATAGTAATGGTCCTTTTTTCCATGACGGGGCGGAATTTAAATCATATATAAGTATAACGGATATGGGAGAGAGTATATTACAGGCCCTAAGCGAGAGGAGAATCTCCGGAGAGGGGAATGTTAAAGGAATGGAGAAATATTGCGTGGAAAGTGGATAATGATTAATTTTGCTAATGAAAATGGAAAGGAAAGTGAATTACGTAAACTGTAGGATGATCGGTATGATACGGCGTATGATGGGGGCGGCTCTCTTTTCGGTGGCGGCCCTATCGGTGTTGGCCGGGAGTAACGATCCATACAACGATTATATAGAGCGTTATAGCGCAATGGCTGTGGCGCAGCAACAGGCGTATGGTATTCCGGCGAGTATCACGCTCGCCCAGGGACTCCTGGAGAGTGCGGCCGGTCGCTCCACATTGGCACGCGAGGGTAACAATCATTTCGGTATAAAATGCCATACCACATGGACGGGAGCTTCCATGCTCCGCGATGACGATGCTCCCGATGAATGTTTCCGCGTGTACGACTCCGCGGAGCAGAGCTTCAAGGATCATTCGGAATTTCTTAGCCGTAAGAGATACCAGCCGCTTTTTCAGCATGATGTGACCGACTATGCTTCATGGGCAAAGGGTCTTAGCAAATGCGGCTATGCCACTGACCCCAACTATGCCGATCGCTTGATAGCCATCATAGAGCGCTATTCCCTTTACAATTTCGACACCGCCGCCGGACGCATAGCAGAGGAGGCGGCCGACTTTATCGCCGGGATGCTGAAGAGCAGTCATGCCGTGCGCCGTTCGCGCGGACTGCATTATGTAGTGGCCCTTCCGGGGGATACGTATGCCACGATAGCCAAAGAATTTCATATAAGTGCGAAGAAACTCATGGCGTTCAACGACGCCCTGCAGGATGGGGAAATAAAAGCTTGGGAAGAGGTATATCTGGAGGAGAAGCATGAGGACGCTCCGGAGGGAGTGGGACGTGCCACTATAGGGGAAGGGGAGTCGATCCATTCACTGGCTCAGCGTTACGGGATGAAGATGGAGCGGATCCTCGCCCTTAATCCGAAAGCCAAGGATAAGGCCGGCACACGCCTCAAGATGCGATAAAAATAGGAGTTTAACTTTTTTTTTGAATAAAACGCAGAAAATTTATTGGGCGTTACAAAATAAAATCATATCTTTGCACGTGAAAGAGTAAGGAATATCCCGTGCGGAATCCGGAGATTCCATAAAGCAGGGATAAATAGTCAGCTCTGACAAGCCTCTGTAGTTCAACGGATAGAATAGAAGTTTCCTAAACTTTAGATAGGAGTTCGATTCTCCTCGGAGGTACTCAATATTAGAACAACTGACATCAACGAAACGCTTGGAAACATAAGGGGAAGAACGGGATTCTTCCCCGATGTTTCCGAAAAACGAACAGATCCGAGATCCTGACATGCCATGAAAAACCTTTGTCAAGACCAATGATCGAAACTGAAAACCGACATCAAATCATCTACACAATGAAAATAAGAAATCTACTTACAGCGGCAGCCGTGGCGATGCCATTTGCCATGAGCGCTTCCGTGCCTGCTTTCCCGGGAATCCAGACAATGGTGAATCCGGACGGCTCTACCGTGCAGCTGCGTCAGCATGGCAACCATCAGTTCAGCTATTGGACCGATGCCGATGAGAACGTAGTTATGGAGAAGGGCGCCAACGGTGTCTGGGCTCCCGTGGTACGCAACGGCCGAGTGATGACCACTGCAAAAGCCGACATCAATCTGTTGCGTTCCGAGTTCATGCCTCTGGCTCAGGCTCCCGTGACCATGGCTCCTATCGACAGCCAGGGCCGCACAATGTATCCCACTACCGGCGAATGTCACGCTCTTGTGGTGCTCGTAGAGTTCCAGGATGTGAAATTCACAGTGCCTGATATCCGTAATGCCATCGACAAGATGCTCAACGAGGAGGGTTACAGCGACTATAACTCCAACGGCTCCGCACGCGACTACTATATCGCCTGCTCCAACGGACAGTTCCAGCCCACATTCGATGTGTGTGATGTGGTGACTCTTTCCGAGAACGTAAGTTTTTATGGCGAGCGCGGCACCTACGGACAGGGGTACTCCTACAACGATTATTATTGGAGCAAAGGTCTTCGCGAGGCTCTTCTGAAGCTGGATGATACTGTGGATTTCTCCAAGTATGACTACGATAACGACGGAAAGATCGACAATATCTTCTTCTTCTATGCCGGATACGGTGAGGCCGACGGCACACGTCAGGACCGCGAGCATGCCCTTATATGGCCCCACCAGGGCGATTATACCCAGACCCGCGTGCTCTATGATGATTGGGAATCCGTAGTGCTCGACGGCAAGACCTTCGCCACATATGCCTGCGGCAATGAGCTCCCCGGCGAGATTCCTACAGGCGAGAGCTATCCTTACCTCACCGGTATCGGTACTTTCTGCCACGAGTACGGTCACGTACTCGGTCTTCCCGATATGTATGACACCAACGGCGGTTCTACCAAGACTCCCGGCAAGTTCGACATCATGGACCAGGGTAGCTACAACGGTGGCTACAAGAATATCATGATGACTCAGCCGCCGCTCTTCTCCGCTTACGAGCGCTGGCTCTGCCGCTGGGTAGAAGCCGATCTTCTTCCTGCCGATATCGAGGATTCCAACGGTGATCCCATCGATGGCGTGGATATCACCCTTCCCACCAACTCTAAGGATGATATCAACATGGCTTACGCACGCATGAAGCGTCCCGTAGGCACTGCTTATTGGCCCGAGTACTACTTCTTCGAGACCCGTACTCCCGAAAGTTGGGACTCCACACTTCCCCAGCATGGCCTCTACATCTGGCATGTACAGTTCGACCGTAGCCGTTGGGTGAACAATGAGGTGAACACAGGCGGTAAGCCCGCTGTGGAACTCGTGCCTTATGACTCCCGTATGGGTATCTGGACATGGGCACTTCCCGACCAGAGCACATTCGTATATCCCGGTTCCGCCAATGCGATCATCCCCGCCAACAGCGTTCCCGAGGGTTACGGATTCTTCCTCACCAACATGAACTATGACGAGGAGGAGGGTGTGACTACTTTCGAATATAACAAATATGTGAAGGGCAGCGACAAGGCCGGAATCCTCTATACTCCCACACGTGAAGAGAAGGGACGTCGTGTATGGCTGACTTGGGAGCCGGTAGAAGGTGCCACCGATTATCTCGTGACTGTATATCGTTACGACGATAACGGCAACATCAAATACATGGACCAGAAGAACGAGCAGTCGCAGGGCAATGTTACAAGTTGTTCCATCGAGAATCTCTCCACTGCCGCGTTTGATATGGAGCTCCACGCTTATGTACGCCCCGTGATCGGAATTCCTTCCGAGGCTATCTCCAACGAGCAGGTATTCGTGCCGTCCACACTTGTCATCGGAAGCGACTCCGTAGAGGGTATCGACAGCGAGGACAACGACTTCTATCCCTTCGGCGGCGTGGGTTGTATCGAGGCCAGCGAGGGTAGCGAAGCCTACAATATGAGCGGTATGCGCGTAAGCATGGAGAATCTCCCTGCCGGCGTCTATATCGTCAAAAACAACGGTAAAAGCGTGAAAGTATACGTTAAATAAGCCTATAATTGGCTGAAAATCTAAAAAAGTGCCCAAAGTAGTTGGCTATTAAGGAAAAACCAACTAACTTTGTGGCACTTTTTTAACAACTTGATTTCAAGTGGGAAAATATTCACAATATAAAGTGGAACTCGCGAGCCTGCCGGATGGTAAATTCGAGCAGGATTTTGAGTGTGGCACCGAGTTCTTCAAAAACATGGAAGTAGCCGATGTCATATCGGCCGATGTAAAGGTGCATCTCGATCTTGAGAAGCGCAATGATGCCTACGATTGCACATTCCATTGTAAGGGAATGTTGCAGATACCGTGCGACCGTTGCCTTGATCCTCTTGATCACGAGGTGGACGCCGAGTATCACGTAAAAGTGAAATACGGCGATGACTATAATGACGAGAGTGACGATCTTCTGGTGATACCGGAGTCGAACACAAGTCTGAACGTGGCCTATATCTTGAAGGACACTATTGTGCTTACTATCCCGCCGCGGCATGTGCATCCTCTGGGTAAATGCAACAGAGCGATGTTGGCCGCCATCAACAAGCATAGCTCCGGCGGAGCCGATGATGACGAAGACATCGCGGCTGCCGTAGAAGAAACGGAAGTGGAGCTCTCCAACGGAGTAGGCGACACCGACGAATAAACATAAATAAAAACAAAAATAAAAGAATAGAACAATGGCACATCCTAAACGGAGACAATCTCACACCCGCACCGCGAAGCGTCGCACACATGACAAGGCTCTCATCCCGACACTCGCCATCTGCCCTAACTGCGGCGCATGGCATCTCTTCCATTATGTATGTGGCGAATGCGGTTACTACCGCGGACGTCTCGTGATCGAGAAGAACGCCGAGTGAGGCTGACGCGGGACCGTGGTCTCAATTCAGAGACAGGCCCCCGATGAGCGGTCGCGGACCATCTACGGTTCGCGGCTTGTTTTCACGGATACCCGTCAACATCGAGCGGGGATAGGAAAATATCCCCGCCGGGCCCGTGGAAAGATAGAATTGGCATGACTGACTTTTCAACCAGAATTATTGTGAATGCAAAAATAAGCGGCATCGCGTCATACGTGCCCGATGATATTCTCGACAACGAGATGCTCTCGAAGATGGTGGATACCAACGACGAATGGATCACAACCCGCGTCGGTATCAAGGAACGCCGTATCCTTCACGAAGAGGGTAAAGGCTCAAGCTGGCTCGGACAGAAGGCTGTGGAGAAACTCCTCTCCGACACAGGCACACCTGCCGGTGAAGTAGATTTACTTATCTGCGCCACGTCCAATCCCGACTACAGATTTCCCTCCACCGGCTCTGTGATCGCTCATGAGACCGGGCTCACCAATGCCTACGCATTCGATGTGCAGGCGGCTTGCGCCGGTTTCATCGTCACTATGCAGATGGCCCGGGCATACGTGGTGTCAGGACTCTATAAGAAGGTGATTGTGGTGTGCGCTGAAAAGATGTCAAGTATGACCGATTACCAGGATCGCGCCACTTGTCCGCTTTTCGGCGATGCTGCGGCAGCCGTGCTCGTAGAGCCTACGGATGAACCCGTAGGAGTGATCGACGGCGAATTCCATATCGACGGCACGGGACTCCCTCACCTTCTCATGAAGGCAGGCGGCTCAGTGCTTCCGGCTTCCGCAGAGACTGTGGCGGCTCGCGAGCATTATATCTATCAGGAAGGGCGAGTGGTATATAAGAATGCTGTCCGCGACATGCTTTCTTCCACACTCTCCGTGATGGAGCGCAATAATCTCTCGGTAGAGGAAATCGACTGGCTTGTGCCGCATCAGGCCAATCTCCGAATCATAGAGGCTGTCAGCGGTCGCACCAAGATCGATCCGGAGAAGGTGCTGATCAATATTCAACATTACGGCAACACCTCGGCCGCCTCTATCCCCCTTTGTCTCGACGAATTCAAAGGGAAACTCAAGAAGGGCGACAAGATTATGATGACTGCCTTCGGGGCCGGATTCACGTGGGGTGCGATGTATCTTATCTGGGCCTTCGATTCCTGAAAGCCGTTAAGCCTCACGTCTGTCGGCGCGACAAACTCTCGCTCCGCTTTTTGAATTTTCTACGGGTTGACGAAACGCCTCGCGCGCTTTTCTCGACCCGCTTTTTCTATAAAGCAAGTGCTGAAGGGTATAATCCCGACTCTCCGCAGGTGAATAAACCTGAGGGGCCTCCCGAGCGTTTAATATATAAAACGATGTATATAACCTCATATAATAACTAATAACAGAATTATGGAAGAAGAGAAAATCCAGAGCGTGGAGACCGGTCATAAGTCAGGTTTCGTAAATATAGTAGGCAACCCCAATGTAGGAAAGTCCACTCTTATGAACGACCTCGTGGGAGAGCGTATTTCTATTATCACGTCCAAGGCTCAGACTACACGCCATCGTATAATGGGTATTGTCAACACTCCCGAATATCAGATTGTGTATTCCGACACTCCGGGTGTGCTCAAGCCCAAATATAAGCTTCAGGAGTCGATGCTCGAATTCTCCGAAGGAGCCCTTACGGATGCCGATATCCTTCTCTATGTGAGCGATGTAGTGGAGGATCCCGAGAAGAACAGTGATTTCCTCGACCGTGTGGCCAAGGAGACTATCCCTGTGTTGCTCGTAATCAATAAGGTAGACCTGCTCAAAGATAACGCCGAGCTGGATAAACTCGTGGAGCAATGGAAGAAACGTCTCCCCAATGCGGAGATTTTCCCCGTGTCGGCGAAAGAGCATTTTAATGTAGATAATCTCAAGGCCCGCATCGTGGAGCTGCTTCCGGTGAATCCTCCATTCTTCGGAAAGGACGCGCTCACCGATAAGCCCGCCCGATTCTTCGTCACCGAGATTATCCGGGAGAAGCTCCTCCTCAACTATGATAAGGAGATTCCTTACAGCACCGAAGTGCTTGTGGAGAAATTCGAGGAGAAGGAGAACAGCATCCATATCATGAGCGTCATCTATGTGGAGAGAGATTCCCAGAAGGGTATCATCATCGGCAAGGGTGGCGAGAAAATCAAGAAAGTGGGCATCGAGGCGAGAGCCGATATCGAGAAATTCTTCGGGAAGAAGGTATTCCTCGAGATGTTTGTGAAAGTAGAGAAGGACTGGCGCAATCGTGAGAACAAACTGCGTGCCTTCGGCTACATTGAGTAAAAGAATTATAGAAAATAAAAGCAATGAGCAAACTGATTGCAATAGTAGGGCGGCCGAACGTGGGCAAGAGCACACTGTTCAACCGTTTGACGCAGACACGTTCTGCCATAGTGGACGACACTGCAGGCACGACGCGCGATCGCCAGTATGGCAAAGTCGACTGGTGCGGACAGGAATTCTCCATCGTCGATACGGGCGGTTGGGTAGTGAATTCCGATGATATCTTCGAGGAGGAGATCAATAAGCAGGTGGCTATCGCCATTGAGGAGGCTGATGTGATCCTCTTCGTGGTGGATGCATCCACCGGTGTGACCGACCTTGACGACAAGGTGGCGGCTATCCTCCGTCGCTCCAAGAAGCCCGTGATTCTTGTGGCCAACAAGGAGGATAAGGGTGATGCCCGCTTCAATGTGCCCGAGTTCTATTCCCTCGGATTGGGAGATCCTATCGAGGTGTCGAGCGCCAACGGCAGCGGCACAGGGGATCTTCTCGACGAGATTGTGAAGGATATGCCCGAACGCGACGATGAGGAAGCCACAGAAGAGAATGTGGCCCGATTCGCAATCGTAGGCCGCCCGAACGCCGGAAAATCCTCTCTTATCAACGCCTTTATCGGAGAGGAGCGACATATTGTGACAGATATCGCCGGCACAACCCGCGACTCCATCTATCATCGCTACAATAAATTCGGTTTCGACTTCTATCTTGTGGATACAGCCGGTATCCGCAAGAAGCAGAAAGTGAACGAGGATATAGAGTATTACTCCGTGATACGCTCCATCCGCGCCATTGAGGCGAGCGATGTATGTATCCTTATGATCGATGCCACCCGAGGCATCGAATCGCAGGATGCCAATATCTTTTCGTTAATACAGAAGAATAAGAAGGGACTGGTGGTATGTGTCAACAAATGGGATCTTATGACCGACCGCTCGCTCGAGACTCAGAAGCGATATGAGAATGCCATACGTGAGCGATTCGCTCCCTTTACGGATTTCCCCATTCTCTTTACGTCAGCCCTCACCAAGCAGCGTATATTCAAAGTGTTGGAGACCGCTATCGAGGTCTATAATAACCGTCGCCGTATCATCCCCACCTCTCAGCTCAACACCTATATGCTTGAGCAGATAGCTATCACTCCGCCCCCCTCCAATAAGGGTAAATTCGTGAAAATCAAGTATGTGACTATGCTTAAGGATGCGATTATCCCGACATTCGTATTCTTCTGCAACCTCCCTCAATGGGTGAAGGATCCTTACCGTCGCTTCCTTGAGAACAAGATTCGCGAGAAGTGGGATTTCCATGGCACTCCTATATCCATCTTCATGCGCGACAAGAGTTGATGAGCCTGAAGTATTGCAACGAATAAATAAAGACGACATCACCGGATACCTGCAATATTACAGATATCCGATGACGTCGTCTTTTTAGTTAACTTTGCGGGAAATTAGCAAAATATTAACCATTATGGCAGATAAACTGAAGTATCAGGGTCTCTCCGAGGCCCAAGTGGCTGAAAGCCGCCGGAGCCATGGCGCTAATGTCATGTCGCCCCCGCCGAAGGATCCGCTCTGGAAGCAATTCCTGGAGAAATTCGAGGATCCTCTCATCATAATCCTCCTTATCGCCGGAGCCCTCTCCATCGGCATCTCCTGCTATGAATACTGGGGCCTCGGAGAAGGTGCCGGAGTATTCTTCGAGCCTATCGGCATTTTCATCGCTATCCTCCTCGCCACAGGACTCGCTTTCTATTTCGAGCTGAGGGCCGATAAGGAGTTCTCGCTTCTGAATCAGGTGAACGATGACGAACCTGTCACCGTGATTCGCGGGGGCGACGTGATGCAAGTGGCGCGAAAGGAAATAGTGGTAGGGGATATCGTCATTCTCAATACCGGCGAGGAGATTCCCGCCGACGGCACGTTGCTTGAATCCTCATCGCTGAGTGTGGATGAATCCACACTTACGGGCGAACCCCTCTGCTCCAAGACTACGGTGGAGGCCGACTTCGATCCCGACGCCACTTTCCCCTCCAACCATGTGATGAAAGGCACGAAAGTGATGGAAGGTCACGGCGTGATGGAAGTGACAGCCGTGGGTGATGCCACGGAGAACGGCAAGGTGTTCGAGGCTGCGCAGATCGACAACAGCGTGAAGACTCCGCTAAATCAGCAGCTCGACGGCTTGGGCGACCTGATCACAAAGATCTCCTACGTGATAGCCGGTCTTATCGTTGTGGGACGTGTGATAATGTACTTCGCCTCCAACGATTTCGAATTCATAAAATTCCTCGCTTATCTGCTCCAGACGCTCATGATTGCCGTGACGCTGGTGGTAGTGGCTGTGCCGGAGGGTCTTCCTATGGCTGTCACCCTCTCCCTGGCTTACTCCATGCGCCGTATGCTCCGCACCAACAACCTTGTGCGTAAGATGCATGCTTGCGAGACAATGGGCGCCACCACCGTAATCTGTACCGACAAGACAGGTACGCTCACCGAGAACCAGATGCGTGTATATCAGACACGTTTCTATGGTCTCAAGGATCAGCAGCTCGCCTCAGATGTGCTTTCCGACATCGTGGCCGAGGGTATCGCCGTCAACTCTACGGCGCAGCTCGATCTGGAGAATCCCGAGCGTCCGCAGGTGCTTGGCAACCCCACAGAGGGTGCGCTCCTTCTCTGGCTGCGTTCGCAGGGTAAGGATTATCGCGAGCTTAAGAATAAGATTGAGGCTCTGCAAGAGATCCCCTTCTCTACGGAGCGTAAATATATGGCCACAGTGGTCAAGAATGCCGACGGACGCCGAATTCTCTATGTGAAGGGTGCTCCCGAGATTGTCTTCGGCATGTGTGCCGAGTATCCCGAGGGAGTGACCAAAGAGGGTGTTGACGCTCAGCTTCTCGCATATCAACAGCAGGCCATGCGTACGCTCGGCTTCGCTTATCAGGTGCTTGAGGATGGAGAGGAGGTAGTCTCCGATGGCAAGCTCCATGCAAAGCGACTCACATTTGTAGGAATCGTGGCAATTTCCGACCCTGTGCGCTCCGATGTGCCCGCGGCGGTGGAGGAGGTGATGGATGCCGGAATACAAGTGAAGATCGTGACCGGCGATACTCCCGCCACAGCCCGCGAGATCGGCCGACAGATCGGTCTCTGGAAAGATACCGACAGCGACGATGCCATCATCACCGGCACCGAATTTGCCGAATTGACGGATGATGAGCTTGACAAACGCGTACAGAAACTCAAGATTATCTCCCGTGCCCGTCCTATGGATAAGAAGCGTCTCGTAGAGTCGTTGCAGCGTCTCAATGAGGTAGTGGCCGTGACCGGCGACGGCACCAACGATGCGCCTGCCCTCAAGGCGGCCCATGTAGGCCTCTCGATGGGCGACGGCACATCAGTAGCCAAGGAGGCCAGCGATATCACTATCGTCGACAATTCCTTCGCCTCTATCGGCCGGGCTGTGATGTGGGGCCGCTCCCTCTATCAGAACATCCAGCGCTTCATCCTCTTCCAGATGACGGTGAATGTGGCAGCCTGCCTTATCGTGTTGGCCGGTGCGTTCATGGGCACAGAATCGCCGCTTACAGTGACTCAGATGCTTTGGGTCAACCTCATAATGGATACCTTCGCGGCGATGGCCCTCGCATCGCTTCCCCCTTCCTCGAGTGTAATGCGAGAGAAGCCCCGCGATCGCAACGCCTTCATCATCAATCGCCCCATGTGGTGGAGCATAGTGGGTGTAGGCGGTATCTTCTTCGTGCTGCTTTTCGTATTGCTCTGGATATTCGAGCATGCCGACATCACATCGCTCACAGATCTCTGCTCGCTGCAACTCGGAGGAAATACGGGACTCAGCGCCTATGAGCTCAGCCTCTTCTTCACAATCTTCGTATTCCTCCAGTTCTGGAATTTATTCAACGCCCGTGCCTTCGAGACGGGACGTTCCGCATTCCATTTCAAGAATTGCAGCGGATTCGTACTTATCGCGGCTGTGATACTCTTCGGACAGATCGGCATTGTAAGCATAGGCGGAGAATTCTTCAACGTGACTCCGTTGAAGCTGACCGACTGGCTCATCATCATCGGCTCCACATCGCTTGTGCTTTGGATCGGTGAACTTGTGCGCCTGTTGAGTCCCTCACGCAAATGATTACATCAGGCAAGGCAATCTCATAAGTCCGGCTACTTTAAGAAAGTAGTCAGAGACTCCGATTAAATTTCGGCTTCCCTGTCATGAAATACTGATAGGGGAGGCCGAAATTTTTTTGAATGAAATATCAGACGAAGTTGGTAAAGTCATAAAAAAATAGTAATTTTGCGCTATCCTCTTAATTTCCGGATGGAACATATATGTCGGCACTTACGGTTTAATCACGCATAACAGAATCGAATATAAAAGAAAGAACGCAGGCTTTTCGTTTCGGGAAGGGGTATTGAAGTTGAAAAAAGAAAAGCGATAGCAGATGATAAAGAATTCCCTAAAAAGGGCATTTTCATGGTATTTTTCAAAGGGTGCCCTTCCGTATTGGAGCATCCTCGTCATTGACTGTGTCATAATGATAGTGGCCGGTCTGGTGGCGTTCACCCTGAATCATGGAGCCACGTCCACAGCGCAGGTATTCTATCCCTTGGTAGGCACACTGTGTCTGTATCTGGTGGTCTATATAGTATGTTTCAGGATATTCCACACCTATTCCGGCATCATCCGCTTTTCCTCCTTCGTGGATTTGCAGAGGATGGGGATAGCGATTATGACCGGCACTCTCATAGTGCTTGTGCTTCAGGGGGCGTTCGCGCTCAATCATTATCTGGCGGAATTGTGGGTGGCGGATATAGTTCTGGCCGCTTTGATGGCTCTGATAGTCATGTGGACAGTCAGGATATGGGTGAAGCGGATTTACGATGTCACGGAGAGTCAGCACAAGACAACCCGGGCTTTCATCTACGGTGTCATGAGCGGCGGCACCTCCCTTGCCAAAAGTATCCGTGAGCCCGGTTCCCCCTTCTCTCTCGAGGGATTTGTGAGCGATGCCGAGGATCTCTCGAACAAGTTGCTTTTCGGCAAACCTGTTGTATACAATGATTCCCGGCTTGTTGAGAAGATGAAGGCTGCCGGAGCTACCGCTCTTCTGGTTTCCCCCTTGAAGAGCAATGCCTTGCGAGATAACAACGAGATGATCAATTCTCTCCTTTACAACGGAATCCGGATTTATATGATGCCCCGTGCCATGGAATGGGACGGAAGTACCGACCTCAGCCATTCCCAGCTCAAGGAGGTGAAGATCGAGGATCTCCTTCCCCGCGCCGAGATAGAGGTGGATATGGAGGCTATCGGGAATATGTTGAGAGGGAAGCGGATTCTTGTGACCGGAGCCGCCGGCAGTATCGGCAGCGAGATCGCGCGTCAGATAGCCGGATTCGGACCTGATAAACTTGTACTTGTAGACCAGGGAGAAACTCCCCTTCACGACATACGCCTCATGATGGCCCGCAAATATGGCGATGTGGATGCCCCCACAATCGTAGTGGATATTTGCAATAAGGAGCGTATGGCGGAGATATTCGCCAAATATAAGCCTCAGTACGTATTCCATGCCGCCGCCTATAAGCATGTGCCGATGATGGAGGATAATCCAATGGAGGCTATACGCAACAATGTCTATGGCACACGTGTCGTGGCCGACCTGGCAGTGGCCGAGGGCGCCGAGAAATTCGTGATGGTCTCCACCGACAAAGCCGTCAACCCTACCAATGTGATGGGTTGTTCCAAACGTATCTGTGAGATATACGTCCAGAGTCTCGACAACGCTATCAGAGAAGGGAAAGTAGAGGGCCACACACGTTTCGTCACCACCCGCTTCGGCAATGTACTCGGTTCCAACGGTTCGGTGATACCTCTCTTCAAGGAGCAGATCAAGAACGGAGGTCCCGTCACTGTGACTCATCCCGATATCATACGTTTCTTCATGCTCATCCCCGAGGCCTGCAAGCTTGTACTCGAGGCCGGAAGCATGGGCACCGGAGGAGAGATATTCGTATTCGATATGGGTAAACCGGTGCGTATCGCCGATCTCGCCCGCCGGATGATCACCCTTAGCGGAGCCGAGGGTGTGGAGATAAAATTCACCGGCCTGCGTGACGGAGAGAAGCTCTACGAGGAGGTGCTCAATGATAAGGAGATCACACTCCCCACTTTCCATGAGAAGATAAAGATAGCCAAGGTGAGGGAATACGATTATTTCAGCGTTAGCAAAGATATAGATCGCCTCGTGGCCGATGCGTTGCTCTTCGATGATATGCTCACAGTGAAAGAGATGAAGGAGATTGTGCCGGAGTTTGTGAGTCAGCACTCCAAGTATGAGGTGCTCGACCGTGATAGGGTCATACCGCATCGCAAAGACTGAAAAATACCCCGTTTTCCGCCGAAATAAGTAAAAGGCGGTATATAAGAAAGTTAAATGGCGCAGACTGCAAGATTCTTGCAGTCTGCGCCATTTGTTAAGAATTATTAAGGAGAGAAAAAGCGATTTAGAGCCTGAAAAATTAGGAAATCGGGTCAATGGGTTGTACCTTTGCAGACAGAAATTAATAACTCGGTTCTCCACCGCCCGGAAAAGCAGCTCAGGCGCTTTCTTCAAGGCGGCAGCAGGGATAGAACCATAAAGATATATTTACGACTCATGGCAAAGAAAGTAGAGAAAAAAGCGACAGCCAACCGTATCAGCGATATGGAGGATAAGCTCAAGGCGCTCGATATGACAATGGCCCACCTTGAGAAAGATTTCGGCAGCGGCACAGTGATGCGTCTGGGCGATGATTCCGTGCAAGATGTGGAAGTGATATCCACAGGTTCGCTCGGTCTTGACTATGCCCTCGGAGTGGGCGGTCTGCCCAGAGGCCGTGTGACGGAGATCTATGGTCCTGAATCCTCCGGTAAGACCACCTTGGCTATTCATGTGATAGCCGAGGCTCAGAAGCAGGGAGGTATTTGCGCCATCATCGATGCCGAGCATGCCTTCGACAGATTCTATGCCGAGAAACTCGGTGTGGATGTCAACAACCTTTGGATCGCGCAGCCCGATAATGGCGAGCAGGCTCTCGATATAGCCGAGCAGCTGATCAACTCCGGAGCTATCGATGTGCTGGTGGTGGACTCTGTGGCCGCCCTTACGCCTAAGGCGGAGATAGAGGGAGAGATGGGAGATAAGAATGTAGGTCTTCACGCCCGCCTCATGTCGCAGGCCATGCGTAAGCTTACGGGTACTATCTCGCGTACGCGCACCTGCTGCATATTCATCAACCAGCTGCGTGAGAAGATCGGAGTGATGTTCGGTAATCCCGAGACCACTACCGGTGGTAACGCTCTCAAATTCTACGCCTCCGTGCGTATCGAGATTCGTCCTTCCACATTCATCAAGGATGGCGACCAGACTATCGGTCGCACCGCCAAAGTGAAAGTAGTGAAGAATAAAGTGGCGCCTCCGTTTATGAAGGCGGAATTCGAGATTCTCTTCGGCGAAGGTATCTCGCGTGCCGGAGAGATTATCGACCTGGCCACAGAGCATGGCATCGTGAAGAAGTCGGGAGCATGGTTCTCTTATAACGGCACCAAACTCGGTCAGGGACGCGATGCCGTGAAGAAAGTGATTGCCGACAATCCCGAACTTGCCGATGAGCTTTCGGAGAAGATTATGGCTGTGCTTCGCGGAGAGAAACATGAGGCGGCCGCCACTCCCTTCCCTCCCATCCCCACTAAAGGAGGAAAGAGCGCAAAAGTAGCTGCCGAGCCTGCAGAGGAGGATATCCCCGGAGTGCCTGATGATGACCGGGAGGATCTCTTCGGAGATGATTTCGAGGTAGAGATGGATGATTGATCGTCGCGTAGGAATTTACTGACAATTTTCTTAGATAATTTATTTCCCGGATATATATGGATTATTCGCCGGAAATACGTGTGGAACCGATACTCACCGCTGCCGGGGTCATGGCGGAGGTGTTGTCGGTTCCTCCCGTATGTGAAGAGTCGGGCTGTAAGCACGAAGTGGAGATAGGAGAGGTAATACGCCGGTATCGGCCGGATCTGGATGTACTGATGCCTCGCCAGACTCATACTGTCAATGTAGCGATTGCGGAGAGGGCTGATGATGTCTTTGAGGAGACGGATGCGCTCGTCACCTTCCGCAAGGGGTTGAGGATAGGAGTGCGTACAGCCGATTGTGTGCCGATAATATTGTGGGCTCCGGATGTGGAGGGTGTGGCGGCCGTCCATGCCGGGTGGAAAGGCACATTGGGTGGAATTGTGGAGAGAACGCTGGATGTCCTGGAGAGTCGCGGGGCAAAGGCGGAGGAGATAGGGGTGGCATTCGGGCCGTCGATAAGTGTGGGCCGCTATGAGGTGGATGAAGGTCTTGCCGAGCGGTTTAGAGAGGCCGGTTTCGGTTCATGCGTGAGTTATCCCGACGGGGAAGGCAGCCGTCCGCATCTTGATCTTCAGAGAGTGAATATAGAGAGGTTAATACGAAGAGGAGTGAATGCGGAGAATATCCGTCTCAGCAATTACTGCACATTTAATGCTGTGTTGCCCGACGGCCGACCGCGTTATCCGAGTTATAGACGCGATGGAGGCACA
This sequence comes from Bacteroides sp., assembly GCA_014801225.1. Lineage (GTDB taxonomy): Bacteria > Bacteroidota > Bacteroidia > Bacteroidales > Muribaculaceae > Lepagella. The sequence goes on along the minus strand of JAAVEO010000009.1, from coordinate 3,849 downwards.
GCGCTTCGCCTCGTCACCTCAGTCGTCCTGACCATGTAAGTTCGCGACAGGTAGCGATCCCTATATGCGGCGATCAAAAAATGCGTATCATGGTGGACGGAGCCGGGAGGAGACGGTAATAAGGAAAAATTTTGTAATTTTGCAGAGAAAATAAATTGCGCTTAAGATGATTCACCTCACCTCAAGATATCTCGCCTCGAAGCGGTCCCTGCGGCTTCTCCTCGCCTGCTTAGCACTCCTCATCCTGTTGCTGAGCGGCTGCGGACGGTCAGCCACGCGCCGCACCCTCCTCCATGCCGAATCCATAATGGAGGCGCACCCGGACTCCGCCTACGCCCTACTCTCCGCCCTGTGCGTCGACTCCGCCGCCCCCGAAGAGGACCGTGCCCTCTTCGCCCTGCTACTCACGCAGGCGATGTATAAACTCGACATATTGGGAATTTCTCCCAAAGAAACGATCGACTCCCATGGAAGGATGATGGACAACGCCATAGGTTATTTCGAAAAGGAGAATGATCGTAAGCAGACTATGGAGTCATATTATTACAGAGGAGTCGTGATGATGTGTTATCCCGATTCACTTCCCTATTCCCTCCAACCTTTCTCCATCAGTCTGGATCTTGCCCGGGAGCAGAAGGATACCTTTTATATTGCAAAGAGTTATTCGATGCTGTCTGCGATCTACGGACAGGGAAAGGCCTATCATGATCAGGCGGAGGCGGAAAAAATAGCCCTTGATTATTTCAAGGTAACGGGTAGAGAGAATTTCATCAATTATTCACGCTTTACTTTGGGATCAGCCTTATTTGCATCCGGAAAGCATGAGGAAGCTCTTGCGAGGATAGATACCCTTTTATCCGATCTTCCTCAAAATGAGGTTACATCGCTTAAAGTGAGGGCTTTAAATATAAAAGCCCGGGCATTATATTATTGTGAACGTTATCCGGATGCTATTTCCATGATTGAATATCTGGACAGCATTGATCAACATCAGCCGGATCTGACCCTTTTTCATGCTGCATCCTACATAGAAAGAGATGATATTCCTATTGCAAAAAAGCTAATGGAGGCTCAGGCAGAGGATCTTGACTCGATAGATAGCAATATACTGGAAAATATACTGTACCAAAAGAGTCGGGATGTCTCGGAGGAATTACAGGCAATGTACACTCTCTACGACGGACTGACAGAAGATTACAATGAGATCACACAAGGAAATCTCAACACCATTCAGTCTTTTGCACAGCGTAACGCCGCCGATCGTCATCATCATGAAAGAGAGGTAATGCGATTGCAAATCGTAATTGTGGGAATGGTGTTATTGCTGCTTGCATTAGCCTTCGGTATGTTGTATTTCAGGTTTATCCGAAATAAGAAGAAGCTGTCCGCTACGGGGAAAGAGCTTGACGTCACCCGTGCGGAATTGGAAAGAATCTTATCCGATTTTCAGAAAAAAGAGGAGGAATTGGAGGAGATGAGCCGGATAGAGGAGAAGATGGAGCAAGATATAAATGAGATCATAGATAAATATGGAGCCGGAATCCCGGACAGTGATCTGCGTACTGATATCAAGGAGAGGCTGTCTTCATTGATAGATTATCTCAAACAGCTGAACGAGAGAGAGATTTCCATGACGAAATGGAAGATGAGAGAAGTGAGCCTGAGTTATATTCACTCGGTATCAAGAATAATCTCGGATATTTGCATGCGAGACAGAACCGTGGGCGATAAGAAAGGAAGGATAGTGGATGAAATAGAAAGTTTGAAAGAATACCTTGACTCCTTCAAGGTAAATAGTGACGCCATGCCGATACGCGAGAAGCTGATTGATGAATTGACAGACAATGACATTTCCAAACTACGTACAGGAGCGGCCGGGCGTCCGAAGTTACGCGAAGATTATGTACTCTTTGCATTGTATCTGTTTTATGGGTTTGATTCCGACACAATTTCCGAATTGTTCAAGAAGGAAAAGAATAGTCTGTACAGTTTGAAAAAGAGGCTTAATGAAAAATTAAAGAATCTGCCGGAAGCACAAAAAGAGAGGTATGAATATGTCCTGGCACGTCAGAATGGCCGAAAATAGCGATTTTGGGGGCTGAAAGAATCTGTCACTTTTGTTTTGCTTATTTTTCAGGGAGTTATGATGTGCCACGTGGCATTGGAGAGGTCTTTTTTAGCTATTTTTACGGGTCTGAGGGGGTAAAAGTGCCAGATTTTATAGGTGTCTGATCCTTGGAGAAAAGGGGATTCGGGTAGTAACTTTGCGGCAAATAAATCAACGCGGCGTAAACCATGGTTTGCTGCCACTAACCGCAATTATAATGAACAAAACAACCGCACTACTCGCAATCCTCGCCGGCGGCATCCCCGTCTTTTCAGCCGGCATTGACCGCAGCTATCCCTGCGTAGAGCTCCCCGACCTCAGCGGTGACTTCATCCTCAACGTCACCTTTGACAACGGCGATGAGTACGAAGGAGAGATAAGGTAGATTCCGAACTCAAAATCATGCTTGCGATTCCCGTGGCCCTGTTACTGGGCTTTATTCCCTTCGGGATATGCAAAGACGGATTTTGCATTTATGAATATATCTCTTGAAATATCAATCTTTACCTGTACGATACAATGTTGGTTAGAATAAATTCACAATTATTTGGAAAGGCGGGGAATTGTTGCTAACTTTGAGGGCAACAAAGGCATAAGTGTGGAAATAAGGAAGTTATATCACTTTCTATATCTCAATCAATAACAATCACAGGTTTTAATCAATTAAAAACAGCAATGATATGAAAAAGGAAACAGCATTTAGAAGTCTGGTGCTTTTCGCATTCCTGTCGGTATTCTTGGCGATGTCGGCTCAGGATAAGAAGGAATCGGACGTGGCGGAAGTACAAAACAGGACAGTTCTTCCGGTTGCCCGAATCTCAGCTTCGGATAAGGAGGAGACCCTTAACAGGGGTATCATTAATTATGATTATGTATGGGAGTATGTATATTCCCCGGGAGGCGGAGGAGGAAGTCCGCGTGTGGAACATTACAGCTTTGTCGGAGAGAAAGATGTGGAAGGCACTACCTATCATAGTTTCAAATGTATCGAACTCTATGACAATGATGGGAAGTGTGACCTTACCGCAGGGATAGGTACTACCGAGTATCTTCTTCGGGAGGATACGGATGAAGGAAAGGTCTGGGCTTGTGTGGCAAAAGGCCATCCCTATTTTTCGGATGATATAGGGCCCTACACTGACCATGAGGAGATGTTGATCTATGACTTCAATCAGAAGGATGGAGAAACGTATGGATGTGCGAGGTTTATGGGTAAATTTTGGTATCCATCATGTACCGGAGAATGGATTTATGGTGGAGAACCGGATAAGTACGGGCAACAATTTTTCGTACAGGACGATGAAGAGTTGGTTGTGGATGGTAAGGTTTCTCGCGTAATCAATATTGTCACGCCAATAAATGATGGAGAGCGGATGTATGTGAACAATACCCTTATCGAGGGCATCGGTTGTATAAAGGGTATACTTCCTGTCGTACCCTATGATTTCTATGATAATGGACAAATCATATTCTTCACACGCCTGTTAAAACAAGATGGTACCGTGGTATATGAAGATCCGGATTTTGCGGATGGCCCGGTCAGAGAATGGGTAGACGATGTGCTTTCGGGCATAAGGAATGAGACCACTTCATGGTTCAATCCCGATGATACATGGGAGTATCGGTATGCATGGTGGCCGAAAAGTGAGTATGGTGACGAATCCACCACATTCTATGACGTTCATAAATTAGAGATGAAAGTTGTGGATGAGGTGTCTCTGGACGGTAAGACTTACTACCGT
>JAAVEO010000008.1 GCA_014801225.1 Bacteroides sp. | reverse complement strand
CCACCTCTTCCCATTCCGAACAGAGAAGTTAAACCTTATCACGCCGATGGTACTGCGAAAGCGGGAGAGTAGGTAATCGCCACCTTAACGAAGGGAGAATCCATATCGGATTCTCCCTTCTTCTTTTTATCCTTTTGTTTACATATTGGCTTTCCGGTAGGCGGTGGGCGATACGCCGGTGATATGTTTGAAATATTTTCCGAAGAAGGATTGATTGAGGAAGTTGAGATTAGAGGCGATCTCTTGGATTGTCATGTCAGTAGTACGTAGAAGCACTTTTGCCTCCATCGTGACATAATTCTCTATCCATTCTCCGGCGGTACGTCCGCTTATCTCTTTTACAACCGAAGATAGATGCTTTGCGGAGATACATAGTTTGTTGGCATAGTAGTTTACTTGACGGTGAGTGCGGAAGTGTTCACTGACTGCAAGTATGAATTTGGCCATTATCTCCTCTTTTCTTGATTTAGGACGCTCTTTACCTTGTTGGAGGCTCATCTGGATATCCATCATTTCAAAGAGCGCTGCCTGAAGCATTGAGAGAAGTTTCTTTTTTAGAAATGGCGTTTTGGGCCCTTGCATTTTTTTCTGGAGAAATCGATAGAATGTGTCGATACTTTCGGCGTCATTCTCGCTCAGTTGAGTGACGGGCTCTGTACGGTTATGAAGAAGAAGAGGGAGAATGTCAGTAAGTTTAGGGGCAATATCTTCTATTATATGGTGAGAGCATACCATGCAGTGGGCTTTGAAATTTTCCGATACGTGAGCCAGCTGTATATAATTTTTAGGCTGGATAACTATAAGAGTGTTTTTACGTATGGGGTATACCTTAAGGTCGATTCCGATTTCTCCTTCTCCATCTTTGCAAAGGATTATGGATAGCCCCTCCAGACGCAATGGGAAAATATTGTCATCGCGAAGCACTGAATCCGAATTGAATACCACTATATCCATATCCAGATTTGCTGTCTCCATCTTCTCCAAAATATTTCCGATAGAGAAGAAATTGCCTGGGATATTGTTTTGCATAAGGCTGGAAGGATGGTTTTTATTTAATGCGGCGCTTCAATGCGCGAGGAATAAAGGAGAGATGACGCGATACGGCTGTGGCCAGCCCATAATGCTGTCTCATTATATGGAATCTCTCGCGCAGGGATTTCATCTTGTTTTTATCCGTCAGTCCATCGCTGAGATAATCTATTCCTACGATATTGAGGTTTATGCAGCGTTGAGGAGTGGTGAGGTTTATACAGCGGATTGTCCAATCGTAATCGGCTGAGAAGCGATATGAGAGGTCGTATTTAGGCGCTATGCTGCGCTTTACCATGAATGCCTGATGACAAATAAGCATTCCCTTCGAGAATGAACGGCGAGTGAGAAGAGAAGGCGCCGAAAGATGACGCGGACCTATGACGTTGCGGGCGCTGTCGACAATAACGGTATCGGAATAAATTATATCGGGATCGTTCTCTGCCGCTGAGGCGTATGCCGCGAGAATATCGGGAGTATGAAAAGCATCTCCCGCGTTTAGGAAAATCACATATCTTCCGCGTGCAAGCTCCAGACCTTTGTTCATGGCGTCATAAAGACCGTTGTCAGGTTCGGAAAGAATTCGCAAAGCCGGGCTACCGTTTTGACGCGCGACAGTGAGTGTGTCATCGGTAGAGGCCCCGTCGATTATCAGATGTTCGTAATCCTTGAAGGTCTGCTCTTTCACCGACTGCATGGTAGGGAGTAGTGCTTCCGAAGCATTGAAAGTGATTGTAATTATCGAAATCAGGGGATGCTCATTCATAATTCAAGTCTTATTCTCTTTTATCGCAAATTTACAAAATTTATTTCATACGACCAAAATTGAATTATTTGAACTCATTACAAATTACTGCCGAATAGGCCGATTATTTTGGTCATGAATTGATTTAGAATTAAATTTGCATCGCAAAAGCGGCTCTTGAGGTGAGTTGACCTTGACGACCGCCGCAGACCATACGACTTATACTAACTCTAAAATAACTCTAAAAAACATTACTACTATGGCTTATGTAATTGGCGACAACTGCGTGTGCTGCGGTACTTGTATCTCCGTATGCCCCGTAGAGGCTATCTCCGAAGGCGAGACTAAATACAACATCGATCCCGATACTTGCATCAGCTGCGGCAGCTGCGCTTCTGTTTGCCCCAGCGACGCTATCTCCGAGGGATAATTCTCGCTCAGACTTCGTCAGAAAGAACGAAACGCTCCGGATATCTTTTCCGGGGCGTTCTTTTTATACCCCTTTTTCCGGCTCCTCCGGCTTTTTTTTGTAATTTTGCATCTATTACTCCTCTTTTGTGTTATATCATTGGATTTCGGATGTCGCAAATTAAAGACTGTGGCTCCCTCGATATCCTCAATATGATTTAAAACATGATATTATGGACCGTCTCAAAGTAAAACTTATCAATAAAAGTCATCATCCCGCTCCATCTTATGAGACTCCGGAAGCTGCCGGTATGGACGTCAGAGCCTTTCTTCCCGATGGCTCCGTGACGTTGCGACCTCTGCAGCGAGCGCTTATTCCCACCGGACTCTATATGCAGCTCCCCGCAGGATATGAGTGTCAGATACGTCCGCGTTCGGGACTCGCTCTCAATCATGGCATATCGATCGCCAATTCTCCGGGAACGGTAGACGCCGACTATCGCGGGGAGATCGGAATTATCCTTATAAATCTCGGTCAGGATGATTTCACTGTCAACGATGGCGACCGTATCTGCCAGATGGTGATAAAACAATATTCTCACGTGGAATGGGAGGCCGCGGAACGTCTCGACCGCACCAAACGCGAGGACGGAGCATTCGGCCACACAGGCACCCTTTAACTCTGACTGAATGAATCTAAGATATATTCTGCTTGCCATTGTCGCCGGGACCATCGTCTCGGTGGCTTTCGGTGTGTCGCCCGCAAAGGTGTCGAAAGCCGATGCCGCGAAAGCCCGTTATTATTATACTCAGGCTCTGAAGGCTTTGGCCACCAATAGTGGCCCGGAGGCCTACGAATATCTCGACCATGCATATCGCCTTGATCCCACTAATGAAGATGTGGCCTTCGATCTCGGATCCTACCGAATTAATATGGATATCGATTCTCTCGGCTCGGACACCGAGAAATTGAGATCTTTCTCCTTGATGACCCCTTATGTGAAGAAATTTCCCGGCGATGTCTCCAAAGCTCAATATTACGCTTATCAGGCTCTGCAGATGGATTCTGTTTCAGAGGCGCTCGCCACATATAAGGGTATAGACGAGGCTTCGGCAGCAAATTACGAGAATCTCCCGATGCTTGCCGACGCATATATGCGTCACGGCGACCGAGATATGGCTATTGCCACGCTAAACAGGTTTCAAGCCATAGAGGGGTATTCTCCTCAGCTTACTCTCCGCAAGGCATCGTATCGCCTTTCCGGCAATGACACGGTAGGAGCTTTCGCCGAGGCTGACGAGCTTATCCGTTCCAATCCCCGCGAACCGGAATACCGTCTGCTCAAAGGAAATATCTATACTTTTCTGGCTATGCCGGATTCTGCATTGACGTGCTATCTCGAGGCTGAAAATCTGGATTCCGAAAATGGCGCCACCCAGTATAGCATTGCCGAGTATTATAAGGCCAAGGGGGACTCCGTGGAATATGATGCCCGTATCTATAAAGCGCTCTTGGCGGAGAACTTCGGGCTGGAGGAGAAGACAACACTCTTGCGCGATTATCTCGGTAAACTTGTAGAAGACAAATCGGAGACTTCGCGAGCCGATACTCTTTTCCGTGTGCTTAATGATCAGTATCCTCACGAGCCAACGCTGTTGGAACTCGCCGCGAGATGGTCGGCATCCAAGGGAGATTTCTCCGATGCTGTGGAGCAAATCGGATATGCTATCGACATGGATCCCTCCAACTCCGACTATTGGCCGATGCTTATAAGTTATAATATCGCTGCCGATCGTCCGCAGGAGGCTATGGAGGCTTATCATCGCGCTTTGGAGCATATTGAGGAGGATAGCGACCTCACTCTCGCTTATGCCGGAGCGGCTCAGATGGCCGACAGTATACAGGTGGCTGTAGATGCATACGGGAAATTGATACATGATATCGTGCCCTCTTTCCCGGTGCTTGGTCGTATCAGCGACAAGAACGCCGCCCGCGATGTGAATTTCTATGGACTCTATTACCTATCCTCTTTCTACGAGATGCTCGGCGACGCTCTATATTCTTATTTCAAGAAGCATCCCGAAGAGAGGGATTATCTTGAACATACATACGACGCTTATGAGAATTCTCTCCTTCTGATCGATGACAATGCGGGCACTCTCAACAATTACGCCTACTTCCTCTGCGAAAACGGCGGTGATCTCGAGAAGGCCAAATCAATGAGCGAAAGAGCTGTGGCCGCCAATGAAACATCGACCACACTCGATACTTACGCGTGGATTCTCTTCCGTATGGGCGACTATAAGGATGCCCGTACTTATCAGGCGTCGGCCATTGAAAAAGCTGCCGAAGAGGGCACTCTTTCCGAAGAGCTCTACTCTCACTATGGCGATATCCTCTTTATGAACGGGCTGCCTGATGAGGCTGTGGAGAATTGGAAGAAAGCTCTCGAACTCTCTCCCGATGACGAACTTCTGAAGAAGAAAGTGGAGCACCGCACATTCTTCTACAATTGATACATTATGTCCAATAAAGTGAAAATACTTATACTCTCTCTACTGATGCTGGCGGGGATCGTACCCCTGAGGGCCCAGAATCTGGAAGGAACAGAGCGTAATGAGGCTTTGCTCCGGATTCTCTCATCCTATAGCGGATGGAGCTCTGTGGAGCTTAACGGCCGCCTTGATATCCCGAATCTTCCGATGGGTATCAAGCCTACCGTGAAGATCTACATGAAGAATGGGGAATCCATCATGATGTCGGTGCGTGCGCCTTTTATGGGAGAAGTAGGTAGAGCCGAAATCGAAGGCGATACTTTGGTGGTGGTCAATAAGATGCGCCATACCTATTGTAAGAATGCCGTGTCGTATGTGCTGAAAGGTTTTCCCGCTTCTATCTCCGATCTGCAGAGTCTTCTGCTTGGCCGAATAGCGCTGTTGGGTATGGGGGAACTTTCGGTAGAAAATTCTCCGTCGGTGTCGCTTATAAAGGCCGATGACGGTTCGGTGATGGTGGTCCCTGCCGATAATATCCAACCCTATCAGGCGGAATATGGATTCCTTACCGCTCCCACCGGGAGACTGACTGCCCTTGTAGTGAGTGTGCAGGGAAAAGAAGACCCCGTCACGCTTATGTATGATTATCTGATCTCCGGAGGATACTCCCTATCGGTAGCCATTCCCGGCGAGAAGAATCTCGATGCCACTTTGGAATTTGAGAAACCCAAATGGGGAGCCTCTTCCTTCCCTTCTTTTACCCCTGATAAAAATTATACACGTCTCGGCGTGTCCCAATTCTTTAAAAGCTTCTGATAGATGCGTCTTAAAGTTTTCCTGATTCTAATTTCGGTGATCGTTGCCTTCCCTTACGGCTGCGAACTCGCCGCTATGCCCGCACCCGTGGCGCAGACGAAGACTTCATCCAAGAAGTCGGCAAACTCCAATTCGAAAAAATCATCCGGCAATGCATCCGTAAAGAAGTCCGGAAGCAAGACGTCCGGCACTAAGGCTTCCTCCGATCCTAAGAAGGGGGGCAGTAAAGGAAACTCTACAAAGAAGGGTAGGGGAACGAAGAAAAACAGTGGTACAAAGAAAGCTACCCGCACTGAAAGTTCAGCCGACGTGAAGCGACAGCAGGAGGCAACTCAGCGCGAGATTTCCGAGACTAAAAAGCAGATTCAGCTCAATGATGCTTCAATCAAGAAGGGTGTGGATGAACTCGGTAGGCTTCAGGGCGATATCAGTGACAGCAAAGAGAAGGTAAAGGTGGCCGCTACGGAAGTAGCCGGCCTAAACAATCGTATATCCGGACTCGAAAAGCAGGTCGCTGATGAGGAAGCTCAGCTGGAGAAATTACGTACCGAGTATCTTAAGGCAATCAAGAAGATGAGAGCTGCAGGAAAAAGCAATTCCACACTCGCTTTCATATTCTCTTCGGGCACATTCAATCAGGCTATGCGTCGTATGCGTTATCTGAAACAATTTTCCGAATGGAAAGATCGTCAGAGCGCCGAGATAGCCGGTAAAGTGGAACATCTGAAAAATCAGCGCGCCACACTCTCCAAAACCCTTTCGGCCAAGGATGCCGCTTTGCGTCAGCAACAGGCTGCCCAGACAGAGCTGGAGAAACAATATTCACGTCAGGATGCCATCGTAGTGGAGTTGCGTGCCAACGGTCAGGCTCTCAATGCTCATCTCTCCAAGAAGCAAGCGGAGGCGAATGCCTTGCGCAGCCGTATCTCCTCCCTGATCGCAGCCGAGGAGCAGCAGCGTCGTGCCCGTGAGGAGCAGGCCCGTCGTGATGCCGAGGCTGCCGAAGCACGTAAACGTCAGGAAGCTGAGGCCCGGGCTGCCCGTGAGGAGCAGGCTCGCCGCGACGCTGAGGCTGCAGAGGCTGCCCGTCAGGCGGAAGCAAAAGCGCAGGAGACTGCCAAGAAAGAATCCAAACAGACTGCTTCCAAGAAGCAGGAGGCTGCCCCGCAGAAGAGTGTGCCTGTGCAGAAAGTGGAGTCTTCGAAATCCACGGGTGATTATGCCAGTGCGCGTCAGCGTAAGCCTCGTTCGGAAAAACCGGCTCCCGCCAAGACTCCTTCCAAGGCTTCTACCCCCGCTAAAGCACAGCCTGCCGCTGCCGCCGATGCCGGATCGTTTGAGAAGATGCGCGGTTCGCTTCCCCGTCCTGTATCGGGCGCTTTCCGCATCACATCCCCATTCGGGCGTCATTCTCTCCCGGAGCTTCCGGACGTAGTGTATGATAATCCCGGAATCGACGCTCAGACTTCGGCCGGAGCATCCGCTCAGGCTGTATATGGTGGTAAGGTGTCAGGTGTGTATGTGATTCCCGGTTTCTCTACGGTTGTAATCGTGAATCATGGTAATTATTATACTGTCTATGGTAATATCGCTTCTCCTGCGGTGAAAGTGGGCGATTCGGTGAAACAGGGTCAGAATCTCGGAAAACTCGCCGTGGATGAGGATGATTCCTCTCATTCGGCTATCCATTTCGAGGTATGGCGCAATCGTGACAAACTTAACCCCTCCGAATGGATAAGATAACCATTGTGCGTTATGACGCGGCTCAGCGTGTGCTTTGGGATGATTTCGTAGAGAATGCGCGCAATGCCACATTCCTCTTCAAGAGGGATTATATGGATTATCATGCCGACCGTTTCGCCGATTGCTCACTATTGGCTTGGAGCGGCGGAAAACTTCTTGCCGTGCTCCCCGCCGATCTTTCACGAGATGGAATTTTACGGAGCCACGGAGGTCTCACTTATGGCGGTTGGATTCTCCCCAAAGCTCATCTTGACGGCACTGACCTTCTGGAGATATTCGAGACAGCCGTGGAGTATTGCCGAGGGGCAGGTATCAGCGGGATATCATATAAACCGCTCCCATATATATATGCCATTTACCCCTCTCAGGAGGATATCTATGCTCTATTCCGGCTTGGAGGGGCGATTGACTGTGTGAATCTCTCCTCCGCAGTGGATCTTCTGAATCCGCGCCCGTTCAATACGCTTCAGCGCCGCCTTCTGCGTAAGGCCGGGAGTCTGCCGTTTGCTCCGAAAGTGGAATCTTCACCTATGGAAGGAGATTATGACGTAGCCCCATTCTGGAATATGCTTGCAGATTGTCTTGACCAACGTCATGACGCACGTCCTGTACATTCTCTTGAGGAGTTGCAGATGCTTCGCGACAGATTCCCTTCCGAGATCCGTATCTTTATGGTCAGGGATGATGTCGGAATCCCGGCTGCTGGAGTGTGTGTGTTCGAGAGCGCTATGGTGGCCCATTGTCAGTATATTTGCACTACAGCCCGAGGACGTAGTCTGAATCTTCTTCCCTTCCTTTTCGATTATCTGATAAATAGGGCGTATGCCAAGAGTGATGGTCCGGCATCGGATTCCGCTGAGATATCGTTTCCCCGCAAATACTCCCCGCGATACTTTGATTTCGGCACCTCCAACGAGGAGGCTGGTCGCATACTCAATGCCGGACTTCATCGCCAGAAATCATCTTTCGGCGCCACGGGAGTGGCTTATCCCCGTTATTTCATCCCTGTCACCTCTCCTTTATCCTGAGGATAGGAAAGAATTAGCGATGCTCCTATCCCTCTTTTTTCTTGAGACGTGAACGTATCCCCTTGAAAGATACAACGCATGTGGCGGCAAATACGCACCCCATCGCAATATAGCTCCATATAGTGTCAGTAATGAAGGAGGCTCCGAAAGCTGCTCCTACAGTGATGAGGGCATAGGCGCATCCGCTCCATGCCCTGCGGTCGAGAGTATATCCGTATTTGCGATTGTTGATGATGTAGTAGGTGACAAAACATATGGTGCAGTCGAGCACTACTCCATAACCTAATCCGTTGAGACCGAACAGACTGAACATTCCGCAACTCGCTATGAGAGTCAGTAGATTTCCGTATACACCCTCCAGCCAGAAGAATAGTCTCTTGTCGTCCTTGGCAAAGGCGATGTAGCCCATGGGATACATAAGAGCTTTCAGCGTAACTCCTGCTCCCAGCCAGCGCATCAGCTCCACAGCCGGAAGGAATTTATCCGTGAATAGAAGTCGTATGGCGATAGGGGAGGTGATGATAAGGGCTATGGCAGCCGGAGCTATCAGGAGGGATACGATTTCCGTCTGTCGGTTGACTACGGTTCGCATACCCTCATTATCGTGGGCTGTGGCCGTAAGTCGCGGGAAATAATCGAGCGACATGGCTGTGAATACCATCCCCGCATATTGGTTGGTAAGGGAATTGGCAGCCTGATAGAGACCGAGCGTAACGGTGCCTGCCAGTGTACGCACATATACGTTGCTGCCGTATGTGCATAGGCTTCCTATGAGATCGCTTGCCATGAGAATTAGCCCCATGGTGATAAGGCGTTTCACGATGGGACGATGTTCCTGCCATACGAATTCCGTCCGACCTGGATTTCCTTCGGCCTTTCGCAGATTGTAGGAATAGAAGAAATAGGTGGCGAAAGTAGTGGCTATGATAGCCGGCACAATACCTTTGTCGCCGAAAAAGTAATAGAGCGGTACACCTATGAAGAGGCCCGTAAGTCCGCCGGTAAGCGATGCTTTCGATAGGCGTTTCACTTCATGAAGCCCTTGCAGCATAGCCAGACGTCCGCTTCCTCCTATGGAGAGATATACGGATATGGAAAGAAGCATGAATTGCCAGGTGTAGGCATCAGTGCCGAAGCTCGCCCGGCTCAACCAAGGCGCGGCGAAGAAGCAGACGAGGGCCCCGAAGATTGCGGTCAGGGAGATGAGGCGCCCGGCGGCAGCGAATGCATTTCGTCGGGATTCGGGATTGTCACGGTTGGAGGCCACTTCCTTCACAATGGCAAGGTTGAGACCCAAGGATGAGAATTGCTGGATAGGAGTGGAGGCGGAGGTGAACAGAGAGGAGACTCCCATACCTTCCGGACCGAGGAAGAGAGCTACGAATTTACCGCGTAGCACACCGATGAGCAATTCGAAGATCTTGACTCCCCCGAATATCGATACCCCTTTCAGGATACTCTTGTAGCTGTTGTCCTCTTTCTTTCCGCTCATTTCATCAGTCTGTCAAGAAGGGGGAGAAGGATAAGATTTGTCCTTACGCCGAGTCGCTCCAACATCCTGTAGCGTCCGGATACCTTCCCGCGCAACAGTCGGTGGTCGATTCGATTCCGTGATTCGCTTAGCTCGCGGATGGCGGTACGGCGTATTTCGGGTGTCTCGCATCCGGCGTGACGTATCTCGGCGAGGAGGCGTATGGCATCGAAGAATCCATGGAACACCCATTTCTCAGCTTCCTCTGTCGTCTCCGAATCATCGGCATAATGTTCCCTTACAAAATCGGCTACATCACGTTGGCTGCGGAGTAGTTCGAAGATGCGTGCGTTCCATTGTCGGCTCGTACTCTCGGGATTGATACGGTAATAATACGGAGCAGGGGAGAAAGCTACGCGCTTCGCTTCATATAGAAGCTGACGTGTAAGGGTCTCGTCGGCGAAGTTGTAGTGAATGGAAGAGTCGTAGCGGTCGTAACAATTCATATAGAGCTCTCTGCGCAGGATTCCGCCGCCGGCGCCGAATTTCCATCTCCCCAAAGTATCTTTCACTATGTCACGCCCTTTGTGTATGGCTTCCGTGTCAAAGTCGCCGGCTGTAATGGTAGGGGTGGAGGTTATGCCGTCGTAAGTGTACATGGTAGGGTAGACGATATCCGCTCCGGTCTCTTTTGCACGAAGTAGCAGTCGCTCCAGATAGTCCGCGTCCACAATGTCGTCGGCATCGAGCGGAGCGATCCATTCAGCCTCTGTGAGAGTTATGCCATGCTTGCGTGGAAGGTAGCAGCCTCCCGAATTCTCGGGCAGACGTTCAAGACGTATCCGCGGATCCTTGGTTGCGAAGCGCTCCACGATGGCACATGAATCGTCTGATGAACCGTCGTCCACCACCATCACTTCAAAGTCTCCCTCGGTTTGCTTCCGTAGGGATTCGAGTGATTCCTCAAGCCATTTCGCCGCATTGTAGCAAGGCATAATGAAACATACTTTCATGCCACAAAAGTAACAAAAAAAATCCATTCCGAAAGATTCACTTCGTCAGTTTGGACGACTGCGGCAGTAGTATAGGCTCCTCCCTCAGGGTGCGCTATGACGATTTTTCCGGGATTGGGAGAGTGTCGTCAGAATGTCACTCCCAAAGATATAAGGCTTATCTCAGTAGTAGGCTCATCCTTGAGTATCGCTTCGGCGGCACTAAGAAGGGTGGCGCCGGTGGTACATATATCATCTATTACCATTACATGCTTTCCTCGGAGGCGTTCGGGATGTCGCAGGGAGAATATCCCTTGGGTATTGTGTCGGCGTGCGTCATGGCTCAAGGAGGTCTGGGTACGATGAGGTTTTATGGCTTTCAGAAGTATACTTACCGGTATACCGGTAACATCAGATATACCACGCGCCAGCATCTCCGACTGGTTGTAGCCGCGCCGTAAACGTTTGGTGTAATGTATCGGCACCGGTATTATGGCGTCAACGCCGCTGAAGAATCCGGTAGGGAAGAGTTCGTTAGCCATAATTTGTCCCAGCCGACGCGCAAGTCCCGGAAATTTACGATATTTGAAATCCTGCACTGTCTGCGAAAGGGGTGATCCGGGGGCATAGAAGAATACTCCCGTACCTCTGCGGAAGGGGATAATGCCGGCGAAACGGTGCTCCATCGGGTTGGTGCCGGAGGGATCGCGGTGGTAAAGTGTACGAGGGAGCGAGGCTATGCAGGGAGAGCAGAGGAATTTATCTCCCGGCGGAAGGGCGGCCCCGCATATATGGCATACGGGAGGGAATATCAGATCAAGTACTGACCGGACTCCGGCGAAGAGATCGGGCCGTTTCATTCCTCATGCAATAGGCGCAGGGCCTTCTTGAAATCATCGTAAGAGAAGCCGCGCGACATAAGGTGACGGCAAAGCTTCATGAGATCGTTCTTGTCGGCAAGATCGAGAGATCGTGCCTTGGCCCGGGCCGCCCGCATAAGACTTTCCGAAAGGTCGGTGTCCTCCAAGGCATCCACAGCTTCGGCTATGATGGCGGAGGGTATGCGTTTCAGCATAAGAGCCTGCCGTATGCGGGCCGGGCCCCATCCGGCAAAACGAGCTTTGTCACGTGCGAACGCTCCGGCGAAGCGTGCATCGTCGATAAATTTATTCTCTCTGAGCATACCGATTATATCATCAGCCTCTTCAAGGGAAAGACCTGCGCGCGATATTTTCGCACGCAGATCATATTCACATTGCTCCGACCGGACGCAGAGCCCGGCCAGACGCAGACGCACGGCTTCCGCCGATGGTGGACGTTTAGGCATTTTATAGGTCGGTGGGGATTATTCCTTACTCCGGCAGCAACTCAGGAAGCGTTGACGGCAGTGGATATCGGCGTGGAGACGGATATTCTCAAACCCTAAATCTTTCATCAGTACAGTCATTTCTTTGGCATGGCGGGGATTGATCTCGAAATAGATACGTCCGCCCGGTTTTAGAGCTTTGAGGGCCACTTCGCCTATGCGGCGATAATAGCGGAGGGGATCCGAGTCAGGCACGAAGAGGGCGATGTCAGGTTCATATTTGAGCACGTTCGGCTCCATGTCCGCACGTTCGCTTTCATCCACATAAGGAGGATTGCTTACTATTATATCGAAAGAGTCTGCTTCCGGCCTCCAATTGAATATATCCTCTTCAAGGAATCTTATGGAGGAGGCATGCAGGTCGGCGGCATTCTTGCGCGCTATTTCAAGCGCTTCGGGAGAGATATCGATCGCCGTCACTTCGGAGAATGGGAGATTGCGCGAGAGAGCTATGGCGATACATCCCGACCCTGTGCCTGCATCCAGCACACGTAGGTCGTTCCCTTTGTTCTCTTTCACTATCAGGTCGATCAGCTCTTCGGTCTCCGGACGTGGTACGAGCACGCCGGGTGCCACATGGAAATCCATTCCATAGAAATAGGCCATCTCTGTGATATATTGGATAGGCTCGTGGTTGAGGAGTCGATTCTCTATTTCCTGTAATTTCTGCTGCATATATTCGGAGAGAACGCGATTCTCGTTGATGATCAGGTCCACGGTGCTCCATCCCTTCAGATATTGGAAAATAAGGCGGATCACAGCTTCTGCCTCGCCACGTCCGTAAAGGGGAGTGAGGCGATGACGGAGTTCCCTGACAGCGGCGTTGACTGTGGGAGTGGCTTTGGAGGTTTTCATGGTTTCAGTCATATCCGATACAGTTGTTTTAAGGTAGGTTGTTGTTCGCTTATGTGTAGGATAATGAAAAAGGTATAGACGTCCGCTCTCCGTACACGGAGTTGGCGGAAGCGGAGGGAGGTGCCGTAAGACGGTAGTGACCACCCCATCGGATGCGAAATTACATTAAAAATATGAAACGAGCATAATAAATCGGGGATTTTTTTCAACCGCGTTGGCCGATAACGATTATTTGGCTAACTTTGCATCGCGTGGCAATCTCCCTTCCAAAAGAACATGTGCCTCGCATAGCATACCGTATTAAATTATATCACACATAAATATGAAACAGATCTACTCTCGCCTTATGGGCTGTGCGACTGCCGTCGCTCTTACCCTCGGCTTCTCTCTTCCCGCTTCCGCCTTCATGGTGGGCTCAATGAATTTCGAGCCTCTCAGCTCCACTACTTGCTCCCTTACCCGCAATAGCGAGGACTTTGAAGGCGACCTCGTGATCCCCTCCAAAGTGACCGATCCTTCCACAGGCATCGAGTATACTGTCACAGAGATAGGAGTGCTGGCATGCGATTTCAATGCTCTGCTCACATCTGTCACTCTCCCTGAGACTCTCGTCACTATGGGCGCGAAGTGCTTCTCCGGCTGCAGTCGGCTCAAAGAGGTGACACTTCCTGCGTCGCTCCGCAACTATGGCAATCGCTCCTTTGAGTTCTGCACAAGTCTGGAGAATATCTTCGTGGAGGAGGGCAACCAGTTCTATCGTTCGGAAGGGGGCATTCTCTATAATTATGTAGGCACGGAGATTGTGCAGGTGCCACAGAGTCGTACGGAAGTTACCCTCAATCCCAATATCAAACGTATAGGGTATGGTGCCTTCTATGGTTGCGACAAGATCACGGAAGTATTTATCCCCGCCAACGTGGAGAAAATCGATCTCGGAGCTTTCCAGGATTGCTATGGTCTGCAGAGAGTCAACATCCCGGCCAAATGCAAGATAATCATGGGTTGGGCCTTCGACCATTGTGCGATGCTTTCCGAAGTTGAATTCGAGGAGGGTTGCGAAGAAGTGGGAGCAGGTAGCTTTCAGTTCTGCAGCGCTTTGGAAGATCTTCGTCTCCCCGACACAATTAAGACCATCAGCGAGAGCGCCTTCATGGGTTGCAACAATCTGCGCCGGGCATATCTCGGCAAATCCATCGAGGTAATCGGAGGCGACTCCTTCATAAGCTGCAACAATCTCGAGGAAATCGTAGTGCCCGCAGTGAAAGTACCTGAGGTAGACGATGAGGCATTCGGCGAAGAACAGTTTGAGTACGCCACACTCTACGTTCCCGACGAGAGTGTCAATCTCTACGCTGACCATGATATCTGGCAGAACTTCATTCATCTTCTCCCCATCTCCATGAATGGAGTGAAAGAAGTGGAGGCTCCCGAAGAAATCTCCTTCAGCATAACATCCGGCACCCTCAATGCCACAGCAGCCGGTATCATCGAGCTCTACGCCGCCGATGGTAGCCTCGTAGCCCGTGGCAACGGTAGTCTCAGCGCTACCCCCGCCCCCGGCCTTTACGTGTTTCGCACTGCATCCGGCGCCCGCAAGATCCGCCTCTGATCCCATCACCCCGGCCGTCGGTAGGCGGCCGGGGCTCTCTTCTATCTCCGGCTTCTTTCCCGGATGCTGTCTTGGTTCTGCGGACGAGCATTAGCTCGCCGCTCGGCAAGCCCTTCTGCATCTTCTCTTTTGGGTATCGTCTTAGTTCTGTGGGCGAGCATTAGCTCACCGCTCGTAAAGCCCTTCTGCTTCTTCTCTTTTGGGTATCGTCTTGGTTCTGTGGGTGAGCTTTAGCTCGCCGCAAAGAATCGTTCTCAAAAAAAAGAAGCCAAAAAAATTGAAGAATAATTTGGCAGAAAAATAAAAAAGTACTAACTTTGCACCCGCAACCGAGGTGTAAGAGAGAAGAGATAACCACCATCTCCTTAACCAAGCCCTCGGAAGTAGCCATAAAATCGCATCAGCGATGGTCCTATAGCTCAGTTGGTTAGAGCACCTGACTCATAATCAGGGAGTCCTTGGTTCAAGCCCAAGTGGGACCACATCATTTAAAGAAGCCGCTGAATCTTCAACGGCTTCTTTTTTGTTGGTCATAGCACCAGACTCATCGTGTTCATGATAGGCAGGGAGTCCCTCTTTTATCACAGAGTATTTAGCAAAATAGGAGTGGCTAAAGGCTTCCCGGATGTGGAGGATAACTGCGTAAGAAGAGTGTGGTTGCCAGCATTTGTAGAGGTCACAACCGGGAATTTTACAGCCAATGATTCCTTGCCATATTTTCGGGCAAAGCGCATTGTGTGTAAACTGCCGCTTTTTTCAGGACATTGGGCGAGTATCACAGCTTTTAACATGGCTGCCTGAAGTCGGTTGCGTGCTACTAATCGTGAGGGATTAGCCTTGACTCCGAATGGCTGTTCACTCAATATCAGACCCTCATCTTGCAGAATTCTATGTTCAAGCCATTTATTCTCTTTAGGGTGACAGAAATCAAGGCCATTACCGACTATAGCCATGGTCTTGCCACCTACATCGAGACAACCCTTGTGTGCTGATGTATCACACCCTAATGCCAATCCGCTTACAATCACATTTCCTTCTTGCGCATATTTTCTTCCAAGTTTGTAGGCTACCTCATTACCTTCCTTGTCGGCAGCTCGTGCCCCGATGACAGCAACAGCGTTCCTTTCGTTTAATAACCCTATATTACCTTTCAAATGGATTATCGGCGAACAATCATTACCGATTTTACGGAGCTTTTCCGGAAATTCGGCATCAGTCCATACATATGAGATTACCCCGGCTTCTTCCTGACGGTCAAGCACGGAATTTGCCTTATCCAAATACTCTTCCAAGATTGGATTCTCATTGAGCAATTTTTCAAATGTATTGAGGTGCATCTTCAGTATCCCGGAATTTTCCATCCCGAAATACTGAAGAGCCAGCACCTCGTCGATAGTCAGTGGTCGTTTCATACTATAACATGTCCATCAGCTCCTGAAAAGTGCAATTCCCGTTGCTATGGTTTGAAATGTAGTTGTAATATTCTTTATTAAGCTTTTCACGCAAAATGTTAGATACTGGAAAAGTGATTGGAAAAACCTCCCAGCTTCTTGGAGTTAAGGATGATGGAAAATGATTGGGGAGCAACACTAAATAACTATCATCTATTGCATATAGCCAATAGTTTTCGTTCGCTCTTTCAGTGGGCAGACCTTCTGCTACACACTCTTTTTCCATTTGTTTCAATTTTTTCCAACACTCTTTAATTGACAGGGGAGTTTTCGCCACAATCCCACTAGCTACAATTTCACGTTCTCTATCGTATACCTCAACGATTTCTCCCGGTTTAAATCTAATGGCTTCTTTGTCTCTGCCTCTATATTTTGCTGAGGGATGCTCAATGTCATCTATCACCTCGGTAGCATAGGAGTGGCTTATAAGACAACCGAAACGATCATAGCTCCACACTCTTTGGAACTGATCATTTGCAACATCTTTATTTATGGGCAGTTCATATATATACATTGCATAAATGCGTGTATTATAGGAATTGGATGTCCCAATCTGCTTCACTTTCATCACTGCCGCCTCTTTATCAAGATAAAAGAATCTCTGGCTAACCTCTACCTTAAAGTTAGTCTCTTCAAATATCTCTTTTAAGGGATGTTCTACCGATAGTACATCCACTCGATAGATACATTCATTTTCTGGATATCCAGGATTCAATGCCTGCTCCTTAAATTCTTCAAATGTCATAAATCAATTATCTAAATTTGTATTCTCTATATACTTCTCAAAGTCTTTCATTATCTTTAGAAGATCCGGTGTCAGTCTTTTCTCGCATTCCTTTGCAATCCATTCGGGAATAGGATAGACACAGGCGGCGATAGAGCCTGCAATTGCTCCGAGAGTATCAGCATCGCCACCGAGCGACACCGCGAGACGGACAACATCTTCAAAGTCTTTGCCTTCCAGAAAGCAGATGATTGATTCGGGAACTGAACGCTGACAAATATCATTCCATTCATATCCGGGACGGATTTCATCTATAATTCGATTTAAGTTATAACCGAACATCACTGAAATCAATTCTCTGATTTGATCCTTGGTATAGCCATTCTTCGTCATATAGATTGTGGCAGCCGTTGCTTGAGCCCCTTTAATTCCTTCCGGATGGCTATGAGAAACAGCTGCTGTAATGTAAGCCAGTTCCAGGGCTTCTTGAAGACTGTGGGCATAAAGGCCTACCGGACTTACTCGCATTGCAGAACCGTTACCATAGCTATTGTTGGGTTGTGGAGTGTTCGACCAGATCCAGTTCTTAAATCTTGGACCATACCCGGCATCAGGATATTTTCGGCCCAAATCAACCATAGATTTTACCAAGTCGGGAGACGACAAACTATCGCTTTCCATAATCCACCGAGCAATCGCCAGAGTCATAACTGTATCGTCGGTAAAGAAACTTCCATCAGTAAGCAGTTCAAAATCATATTTTCGGTCATTGATGTATTCGTAGGTCGAGCCTATGATGTCTCCTGCAATCGCGCCTAACATAATGATTGGATTATTTCGGAAGTTTAACATCAAATCCGGAGGCGAGGATAATTATCGACAGAATGTCATCATCGTCCGACTCTCCTACTCCCCATTTTACGTCTGCATAAGATGGTAAAGTCTCAATAAACTCCCTCACTAACTTCATCTCACCCTTTGTCAGTGGAGTTTTCTTCGGTACAAGAACTTTTATCAGAATCCTTCGGGCGCTGGAAATGTCGCATGTTTTCATTAAAGGAGATGAAAGAACCATCTCCAGGGCAAGCCCAACTCTGTTTTCTCCGGATCCTAAGCCGCTCTCTACAGTGAAGGTACCACTCTCTGCAAGAGCCGTTTTTAGGTCTTGCACATCGATTTTAATTTCATCCTCCTCCGAGATAAGAGCCATAATGCTATGAATGCCGTCTGCAATTGACTCTTCTACCGCGAAACTGGAATAGATCAGTTCGTCAAACGAACATTCCTCTTTGGGCAAAGCATTGAATGTTTCCTTATTGATAATTAGGAAGGAATCCACTTCCCGACTAATCTTCCCGGCTGCTTCCAATGCTCCCATCACAGCTTTCTCGCCCTCAGAAAGAGGTGGAGTGGTGAGGATTGTGGCCACAACTTTTCCCTTCTCCTTTCCCAATGTCGCGGCTTTCAAAGCCAAGGAATTCTCTTTCTCGCTGCCTAAATCAGCAACTATAAGTACCGGTTCTGCTTCTTGTAGCTTTTGGGCATTCAGTAGTTTAAGTTGAGACTCCTCATCAATACCAAGTGTAGTAATCCCTTTTACTTTATTTCGGCCAAGTATTTGTGTCACTGCCAAGCCGGTTTCTCCTATTCCTAACAGGAGGACTTTATTTGACTCTGTGTCCATAATTTTTAATTTTTTCTTTAGAAGATAGCATCATCAAGAGGAATTTTCGGATATCGCTAAGGTTTTTCCTCAGGATCATCCTCGTCATACAAGTCCGGCTCAAACTCATAGTAATTGAGGAGCGCGCGCAGGTAGGTCT
Organism: Bacteroides sp.; assembly: GCA_014801225.1. Lineage (GTDB taxonomy): Bacteria > Bacteroidota > Bacteroidia > Bacteroidales > Muribaculaceae > Lepagella. Next base: position 49,162 of record JAAVEO010000008.1, on the reverse strand, counting down.
CATACCACTCGAAAGCCGTGATAACGGCAGAGAGAAACTTCTGACCATCTTTTTCAACATCCTTCGTCATCTCCTTTAGCTCCTGAATATGGCTCACCAAAAGAGTAAATGCAAAACCAAGATAAAGAGAACGTAAAGTTTCCGTAGAAGCCTTTCGAGCCTCTTCAAGCCATTCTCCAAGAAGTCGGAACAGTTCCGGCGCACCGGGTTCCCACAGTTCGATGTCGGCCTCTCTGATAAGGTCAATCTGTTTCTGTGCCTCCTCTTCAGAAAGTATTCGCGAGGTTACAAGCCAGTTTTTAAAGCCCACACTATTGTAGGGAATACCGAGATACATTTTCTCGACCATATTATCTCTTAATGTTGTCTTTGAATTTGCCATTGTTAATAAGATTTTAATTCGGATGCAAAGGTAATTTACGGAAGTTTCACATCAAATCCGGGGGCGGACAGACAATAACTTGTTATCATCAGCTGTTCCCTCTCCCCATTTCACATCTATATTTGGAGGGAATTTACCTATGAAATCTGCAAGAATATTAACTTCGTCCATACTTATAGGAGATTTTTTCGGAGGGTAAGCTGCATAAGTTCGGACTGCTTCTTAATTCCGAAAACAGCATTACCTTTTGTCTTATTCTTGACAATTATACGCGCTACGTCCAATCCTGTCCCTCCTATTCCTAACAAGAGAACTTTATTTTGTTCTTTATTCATTTATGTTTTCTTAATGGATGTTTAACGAACAGCTACTTATTTCACCGTATAGTATTTATCCGGGTTTGAAATATAGTCCGAAATGAAATCCTTATAGAGCGCGAAGCCCTTTTTCCCTCTTGCAAAATTATCATAACTTATCTCCGGCACAAGATGGCCATTTTCCTCGTAGTCAATCTTTGTCTCAATTTTTTCAAGCAATAGATTTACGGGCTCTCCCAGATCGATATAATAGCCAAGATCAGGTAACCCATCAAATTTCATAACTCGGCGCAGAAAAAGATTGTAGAACCGGCGCAGTCGGCAGGTTATTGTATTGATGGAACTATCGGTATAACCCATGCCCAGATTCTTCAGGTAGTGCCGGAACTCCTTGCCAAACGGAAGGTCAATAAACGTGGATGCATCGTCCTCAACGTGAATCGGCATACCATTGAGCTGTCGCTGGTAGTCTATCTTCCAACGGATATAGCGTTGATACGCTTTCAGTGCAGGTAGCCACTCCTTAGGTGCCATCCGGTACTCCAAATCCTCTGTAAGAATAAAATCGCTATCTTCTTCCACGACTTCAATATACCCACCAAAGGAACGATATTCCGCTTCCAGACCATCTATTCCTTCCTTGAAATTCTTTTTGGCTTTGGCAAAGGCGATGCTGAGTTTAGAGAAGGGATTGTCAAATTCCGGATCAAACGCTGTCTGAAATACGGTACGTATCGATGACAGATAAGACTCAGCGGTGCTCCGGGTCTTTCCCTGCTTATTGATCATCCAGTCGATAAATCCATTCTTAGAATAGATGAAATCCTTATAAGGATCAAGACTGTTAAGTCTGTTGCGTTGAGATTCTTCCATATAATAGTCGATTAAATAATTAACAATAACTAATTGCGCTGCAAAGTTACTAAGGATTTCAAAGAAAGCCAATTAAGAACTTGACGATGAAAAAAGAGTGGACAAAAGGTAAAACTGAGGAGGGTCGTTTCGCCATTACTGCTCAGATAGCGAAGCTACCGGATATGACTGAAATAAAGTGTATCAATGGACTTCCACACTTAGGAACATTGTATCGCATGGCACTTTAGGTGTAACAGAGAACAATAAGTGGCGAGACACTATCCTAATCATTGAATAAAAATGGCCGCTTCAGGCATTTTCAAGCTTCATTTCTCGAAATAGTCGCTGCCGTTTTTATGAGGTATACCAAACAAAAATATCATTGACGGCATTTTTATTTGGTACGATTAATAAAAATCTCACCTTTCTGTAATACAAAGATTTTTTCTCTGATTTCTGTATAATTTTCTTTCTGTTTTGTTTCGGAGGTCATTCTCCGGATGCAAAGTTACCCATTCTCAACCTAAAGTCAACCAAATCCTTGACGGACAACAAAAAACATATGGTAAGGATTACAAAATATCCTTACCATATGTTACATACGTTTTATTTCCCCAAACTGATTACACACTATGAAAATAGATGTATTTCTCAAGATTGGATCCCAACTCAGAAAGGTTCGTAAGGGTTTTGAGGTAATTCTTGTATTTCAGAAGTTCCTTTCGACCCGATTCTGAATTACAGTTTTGATTAGGGTAGGTAAGTACCACGTAAATTGAGTTCTGATCATCGGTGAGAGCTTGTCTTGAGACATATTTTTTGCTCACTTGATCTGCTCTTTCAGTGTCAATTTCAATAATCACACATGTGTCAGCATTCACCTTCCCCCAAACATCGATACTGTCTCTTTTATCAGAATTGATCTTATACTCCATTTCCCAATTGATATTAGGAAGAGCTTTTCTGAGGTGTTGAAGAAGAGGCTGTTGTATGTAGTCTTTTACTTCTGAACGGTTGTAAGTACGTTTTGTCTTAACCGGCTTGAACTCATTAAGGGCATCAACTAAAGTATCTAAAAGATTCTGTAGAGGTGTTGTATCATGAATTTCAGAGGTGTCTTGAAGGAACTCCATATAGCGCCTCAAGGCTTGTTTAAGAGTTGCCGATCCGGTGCGAATATTACCATTGATTGGAATATTGTGCGCCGGAGTACGCTGGTTGCGCTCATCATCTGTTGAGTAGGACAAATCGTTTATAAGAGCGTCAACTTTTCCCGCTGCGATGAGGCTGTCTATATCTCCATAGTATTTTTCTATAGTGGAGATATTGGAGGTTCGGGAATTGGCTGCACTCTCTTGAAGACCATACTCTTCGATGAGCCAATTTTTAAAATCTTTTTTCATTGTTTACTTAGTGAATTTTGACTTAATTGAAAAACGTGGAAGTAACCCCATTCATCTTATCCGGTTGGGTGTCTGCATAACCCGGGGAAAGAAAAAGATAGGTTTACTCCCACGTCATAGACCTATGACGCGAGAGTGCCTACTTAATCCGTTCCCCCTTTTTGAAATTTGCAGACTTCAACCGGAAAGATTCAGTAAGACACTTTCGTTTTTGTGTTTGAATCAAAGCTCTCTTTGATACTGCAAAATTAGTCATTATTTTTTTAATGTCAATACCATTATTGTTTAAATCCTTGACGACCAAGTAATGTGGTTTTGCCGAGGCCTGTTCTTTCACAAGGTCAGGTATTTCAAATTGAGTGTTTCACCGATAAAGGGGGTTGCTACGGCTCAATCAAACTAGGGGGAGGTTAGACACAACCGATATCATTGTGAGGTTTTCGATGATGAGTCTAATAAGACCTCATAGGCGGAAGTCTATTGCTGGAACAAGGATGGAGAGTATTTAATCGGGGATAATATTGCCATAATGTGAAAGAATAACTAACTTTGTAATTGACAATGGGTAGAAATTCTATCATCAAGGGATTATCAAAACGTATTACTGCCTCGTATGGAAAAGGCTTTACTAAGACAAATCTCTATGGCTATAAAAAATTCTATGAGATGTTTCCGAATATTTTCCACGCAGTGAGTGGAAAATCTCGGATTCTATTATCGTGGACTCATTACCGAATACTTATTCAGGAACTTAATAACGAGGCCCGTACTTGGTATGAGCAGGAAGCTTTAATGCAAAATTGGAGTACCCGTACATTACAGCGTAATATCAGTTCTCAATATTACTTCAGAATCTTAGCCTCTCAACGCAAAGATCTTGTAGAGAAAGAGATGCTTGAACTGACTGCACCATTACAGAATCCGGATCCGACAGAGTTTATCAAAAATCCGGTCATCGGAGAGTTTTTGGGGTTCACTGCCGATTCATCTTATAGGGAGTCTGACCTTGAAGAGGCCATAATTGATAACCTTGAGGAATTCCTGCTTGAGATGGGGAAAGGCTTCGCTTTTGTCGCCCGTCAGCAGCATATCCACACCGAAAAACGCGATTATTTCATTGATCTCGTAATTAGCTAAGAAAATAAACATTAAATTTGCATCGTTATCCGGGAATCGGTAGCCTTGAGTGGACTCAAGGCTCGGACACGCTTGTTAAAAACACTAACTGAGGAATAGTTTCTCTCCGGATACCAAAATTAATATTGACTATCTTAAGTGTTTTTAAATTTATAGATAAAAGAATAATGAATAAGCAGCAGATAGACTACATAACTTGTGTCATTGGGGCATTGTCTCAGATGACCGGTAAACCATGTTCACTGATATATAGGAATTTGCAGTCAGCCGGGATAATCAAAGATTATCTGTCAGCTGCCTATGATGTTCTTCATACGTTTAGTCTTGAATACGTTGCGGAAGACGTGATTCAAATAATGAAAAAGAAAGGGTATGTCTTATGTTAGTGTATCATTCTTCTGACCGGTGCTTTGTTTCGCCCGATGTGTTGCATTCGCGGGATGCTCTTGACTTTGGAAAGGGATTTTATGTCACCCGACTCAAAGAGCAGGCTGATAAATATGCCAATCGTTTTCTGAAAATTGGGAATGAGGCCTACCTTCACATTTTCGAGTATACTCCTGATTCAAGCATGAGAGTCAAAATATTTGAATCTTATGATGAAGAATGGCTTGACTTTGTATGTAGTTGCCGAAAAGGAGCAGATATATATAAGGCGTATGACATAATCGAAGGTGGAGTTGCCAACGATAAGGTTTACCGAACAGTCGACCTCTATATGGCCGGTATTTACAACAAAGAGCAAGCTCTTCAGAATCTTGTGTATGAAAAGCCCAATCATCAACTGTGTTTTATAACTCAAAAGGCAATAGACAAATGTCTAAAGTTCGTTGAATATAAAGAGTATCGTCATGGATAAGTCTACACGTATCTTAAGAGACATGAAATATGCCCGCATCATTGAGTTGATAGCGGAGAAGCAGCAAATTCCGCTTGAAGAAGCGATGGATATGCTGTATTCATCGCGCTTGTTTGAAATCATCGATGACGGTACAGCCGATCTCATTTGCCGAAGTGACATATATCTCGCCGATGAGATTATCCGCATGCATAATACCTCCAAATCATAGTAAAAGATACTTTTTCATAGAGTGTGTCTGAGAGAGGGTAAAAAAGGACCGGCCAAATTTTGGCAGGTCCTGACACATTTTGATATTTTACTTCGTGCCGGAGGTCCACTTGAAGCCCCAGCCGTAGGCCGCGTCACACTCCGAATGATTCTTATGGAAAGTGGATAGACGCTTCACCTCGATACGGTTGCCATGCGGAATGATCTCCGCCACCACACAGAACTTTAGCGGACTCTCCGTCTGCCCCAGTTTGACATTGACACAATCCATACCGCCCACCTTCACTATCACATTCGCATCCGTACGATCCCATTGCGGAGCACCACGCCAGATGAACGCATAGATATAAGCTCGCTTCAGCGACGCAAAAGCCGGAGTATTGATATAGATATGCTCCGCAAATTCTCCCTCCACACCTCCATTGTCACCCTCATGCCATATATACGGGTCTGCATTGAAGCAGCCCTGAGCCGTACGCTGATGCAGACCGCCCGGGCGCCCCTTGAACTGAATCGGATCGATCAAGCCCTTGCGGCCATTGGTAAGTTCGTAGAAGATACCGAGATCAAGATCTCGCTTCAAATTCAACGCATTGCGCAGACCTCTCACCATCACATCATAACCCGTGCGAAGCAGATTGCGGCGCTCCCTCATCTCGATAAACGACCAAGTCAACTCAGCCATCACCGATTTTTTAGGAGTATTGGGAATAGCGCTCGAAAGACTGACGAAAGTGGACTCACCGTCCTTTTCCAGAGTAATCATAATCAATATCAATTAAGAATGTTTTCCTACACATAAATGTCCTCCCGCCCGAAAAGGTAAACGGTACTTTACCTTTTGTCTACTCATTCACTCCGCTGGTTGCCACAGAATTATTCCAATACATGAGAGGGGACTTGCCATCGATGGTATCCGAAAGAATCTTCTTGGAATAGTAAGTAAGATTTCTATATTGCTGTATAAGAATATCGGGAAGATTCAGAATAAAATCCTGCTCTTCATAGTATATGGAATTATAGCTGTACAGACTTTGATTGTATACTACATTGATTATATCCACAGTCTCCCACCGGATCAAGGCGTCTTATATCCATATTTCCAATGACATTTCTCATTAGTGCTTATGAATTATTGCTCATCAGTTATACTATTCAGCAGCTTTCTTAGATGGCTTACTTTTATACCATAATTGAAGCTTTGAGTCTTGTCAAGGCCCGCATAGTTAATGGCTACGAGTTTTCCTCGTTCATTTATTACTGGGCTGCCGCTCGATCCATGAAGAGAAGGAATAGTATACATTATACGGGTCTCATCAGTATCTTGAGAGATTTCTCCTGATGTAATCTGAGCTTTAACACCTTGATTAGTCAAAGCTAAAGCAGGTCCGAGATTATAGCCAATCATATAGAGTTTGGTTCCAATCTTACTCTTATTTGAATTGCGACCCTCTTTCTCATCAGAGTTATTAGTATTTGACTTCCCTTTTGGAATTTTAAATACATGTTTCTTTTCAGGTGTATGTTTATCTTTCAACTGAATTATGGCTAAATCATGTGAAGGATCATCAGCTAATGTTACACAAGAATGGAAGTCAGATGTGTTTGTGACATGGGTATCGTTATAGGCAATACCTATTTCGGAATGTAATGTAGCTTGATAGTCACTACTGCCAAGAGAATGGATCATATTCACTATTTCTTGTCCGGCATCTCTCTCATGTGATAACTCATTATACATTTGTTGATATTGACGTTGTTCTTCATAAGAGCCTGCTGCTGCTATGGCTAACTGAATAAGACCGAGGCGTTCATTTATTTCATTGATTTCCTTTGTTAACTCATTAGCCATTCCCATGAAAGCATTCAAAATGCTTGAACGAGCTGATGAAACATCTACTCTCGGAGATGCTACGTGGGAATTTGTGGCGATCATCCCATCCTTGGAGATAAAGAACCCGGTACCAAATGACACTACAGGAGACACTTCCCGGGGATTTAGTGTTAAATTCTCAGGATTTCCATTCGCATCTAAGCCGGTAAAATAAATGGCGTCTCCTCCGAAAGAAATTGAATAGTAATATTCATTTTTAATTAGAACTACACCAGAGGCATATTTTTTCTCAATTTGCTCAGGATTAAGTTTGACTTCCTCTGTTTTACTGTCACATGATTCCAAAATAAAAGGAATAGTTAGTGACAGTAATATAGATACCATGGGAAATAATATGGTAAGTTTCTTACGTATGCCCATAATTGATACTTTAATTACTTATATACTTCATTTATTTCATTCTCGATTCTTTCCATCACGCCAGGCTTGGGGATAATATGAATGAGGAATCTCTGATTCTTTTCATTAAAAGCGTTATCCGGCTGCACTCGCATAATACCGTTCTGGCCACTACCACTTACTATCACCTCGCATTTATTGCCGAAATCGATATTCTGGTGAGCCCAAAAATGTTTTAACGTATTTGCTCTATTATAGCTTAGCATATCATTCCCCGGGTAATTGTCTTTTGACGATTGACCCTCTATTATCAATAGATATTTTACATCTTCTGAAGAGTTCTTTAAAAATTTGGAAATGGATATGCCGGCCGCTCTTAGTTCTTTTTGCTGTTCAAATGGAATGTCATTAATATCAGAACTATTGGTTTTAAATTGCACGTTAATCTTTAAGATGTGTTTTTTATGAACTGAATTATACTCAAAGAATGTGGTGTCAATAGCTTCTATAGATTCTTCGATCTCTTTGATTTTTGCAAGTTCTCTTTCAGTGGCTTCTTTTTGTTGCTCTACTTCATTTATTTTATTTTTAAGCATAGCACATGCCAGCACAAAAAGGACAAGCATTACGAAGAACAGACTCGTCATCAAGTCTGAGTAGCTTGTCCAAAAAAAGGATTCTTGCTTTTGTGCCATTATAAATTAAGAGATTATAAATTCTACTTATTATTATTCGCCTTATTATTCGCCGTTATAATCGGTGAAAGGGAGTCTGCCGGTATAGATTGAATCGTATCTTCAGCGGCTTGAATCGTATCTTCAGCGGCTTGAATCGGGATTGAAGTATGATTCAACTCCTCTGCATTATCGATTACACTATCTGTCTCAATTACATCAATCTCATCAGTTACAGGTGCCAATGTTTCGAGATAAGTTTTGTCAGTCTGCAGAGAAATGATATTGACTGTCAGATTTGCAATGCATGTGAGTACGACTATAACAATTGCTCCTACTCCTAACCATTTCATCCATGGTGTAATACCGAATCCGGAATTAAAGGATTGTGGGACTTCTTCAGCAGAGTTAGCTAATGCCGGAACACTTGTTCGGACATTTTGCGAAAGCTTATTGGCCAAAGATGTATTAGATTTATCGATTTTATCGATAAGTTTGTCTAATTTTTCCGGAAGTTTAGAGACTTCATTCAATTTCTCTATCAACTTTGGCATTTGGTTGGCTTGAGCTGCCATTCTTTCCGTCTCATGGGAGATTATATCCCTAATTGCCAACATTTGATCGGTGAAGGTCTCTTGAAGGGCGCGAATTCCTTCTTCGCTATTGCTACGTAGTGAAGCTAATGCCGACCGCATCACATCGTCAACAGCTATTACTGCGGTTTTTATGGCCTCTTGACGTAACTCAATTTCATTCATCTGTTTTTTATAAAACTCAGCTACAACCCCGAGTGCCTCGGTTCTTTCAAGATGATCATCCAGTTTTATGTTTAAGTCTCGAACAGCGCTCAAATACTCTGTCATGCTACTCATATATTGGGCAAATTGATTCAGATTACCCATTGAGCTATCTAAGGCTGCAAGAATTTTGACATTCGCTGTCACCATTTTCTTTACATCGATAGACTCAATTTTATCGAGCACTTCAATCTGAGATTCATATACATCGCCGACTGCTTGCAGTTTTTCTTCCAGTCTATCCGCAGTTGTTCCGAAAGATTCATTGAAGCGTGTGAGATTCTGTTGAAGCAAAGTAATAGCGCTTACTGCACTTTTGGATAGTACAGGTAATAGGGTTGTTTGAATCCATGAATAGAAACGATTCTTATTTTCCTCAACCGTTACTTTACAATCTTTTGATCTCCATAATGTCCACGTTGTAAAAAGGATACCCATAAAACTGGCGATCATTGCCACCGCAACATCCCCCATCAAGATTTCAATAACTTTTTCAATGTTAGAGAATCCTCCGTTGAGATATATGGTGAATAGACCCAATACAATTCCCAGGACTGTGCCCATCAGACCAAGATATAAAGGAAGAGGAGTCTGAGACGTAATTTCAGATTCAAGTGTATCGCAATTACGCTCCACAATATCCTTGATCAGATTAAAATCGCTTACCGCTCCTTTGTTTTTTCTTAAATAGGTATTGATCGATTGCTCGATATTGCCAGATATCTGATCAATTTTTGGAGCCTGATATTTGATTATCATTACGTTCTCAGCCATAGCAGTCGCTGTTGAGAACGATCCTGATAAGGTCTGTTTCAACTTGGTTATCAGTCTTCCGGTTTTCAAAAACAAGAAGACTTGAAGTAGAACAATAATAACTACAAAAATAATAAGGATACTCATAATAATTCTATTTTTGCTTTTTTAGTTACTTTCCATCTATTATTTTCAAAAACAGCGTTTCCTCGCTCAATCACATGAATCGTTTGTGGATTTGTAGAGATTCCTAAAATCTCACAAGCGTTCAGAGTCTGAGTTCGATTATTGATTATTTCCCTGAGGTTATCACGTATAAGAGGGAAGAATTCGGAAATCGTCGTATTCCCCGGTATTGTGATAATCTGATATAATTGTTGATCGGATATTATGGAGGATATTTTTCTTAACCATTGTCCCGACACATCTCCTTGAGCATAGTAGATCATAGCCGGAATACTCGATTCCGGCAAACATCGCGACATAAGATTGATATTTTGCTCTGAGAGATTGTTCGTTTTTACTGTTAATTCATCAATCCGTTCGTTTAATGCGAGTATCTCAATACATAATGTTTCGGATTTTTGGTTAGCTTTTCGTAATTCCTCTATAAGAGTATCATTGCGTCGTTTTTCCTTACTCAGTGATTGTTCAAGAGTGGTGTTAAGTTGTCGTAGATTATTAATTTTGCTATTTATATCATTAATTTGATTCTCTGATAAGTTGCTGTTGGCTTTTGTAGTTTGAGAATGACGATTGTCATACCATTTAACAATACTTCGTAAGCCCTTGTCAAAGATTATTATTCCGCAATAATATCTAATTTTTTTACCAAGAACAAGCATATATTTCAGCATCTTTTGGGATGCTGAAATATGCTCGTTTGGTATTTGCCGATTTATAGACATATCTGCATACGATCTTGTAATGTCCACGTTCCATTTTCGCATACAACTTTTCCGGGGTTCTCAACTTTAATTTCAGTTGGATTTCCGGTTTGCTGAATTATTTCACAGAAGGTCGGAGGTAGATAAGTAGCTTTATTCATAATCACTTCTCTTGTAAACTCCGGGGTTAACGGAGCCAGTGTTAGCTTCGCAACAGTGGAATTGGGCTTATCCAATATTAATTCAAATACTGAATCGTTAGATTTAGTAGGAGATGTTTTTAGAGTATTAACCCCTTTTACTTTAGCATAGAGAATAGTCTTTTCTGATGTGCCAGTCGGTTCTTTTCTTTCATCCTTAGAATCGGTAGACTGTGGTTGTTTATCTCTAAATTTATTTTGGTTCTGTGGGTTATTTTTTTTGTTTCCTCCTTTGTGAAAATTAGAGTTGGGGCCGTCAGGACTCGGTGTAATAACACGTGGATCTGATTTTATAACAGACGTAGAGTTAAGTTGAGAGTGTATTTTATTTATCTCTCTTTGTAATTTAGAGGAACGATGATTTATTTCGTCATTAAGATCTTCTTTTATCTTTATCACATATACGACAGCTCCCACAGCACATACCACACCACAAGATCCTAAAATTAAAGCGCGTCTATATACTTTCATGTACCAATGGTTCTGTATAATGGATAGTTTCATCAATTTATAATAAGATGTACCAGATTCCTTTGCTTGCTTTTTGTATTATCCAAACCAAATAATATGAATATCTTTATTATGAATAAGCTATTCCAATGCACATATAAGTAAATCTCTTAAATATTCTTCTCCACATTTTTCTGTTAACATATTATGTAAAGAAATGAATTGCATAGAGTCTTTTAAACCACCACAACATAGGTCATGCACAATGACATTTATTTTTCCGTCCTCATCAAAGCGTTCATAAAGATAATTCCATTGGGCTTTAGATTTCTTGTCTTTAAAGAAGCCATATAAATAACCTTCTTTCTTGCCAAATGAACGATGAGTAGATGGTGTATCAGTGCATATACCTTTATCTAATTTATGTAGATGTAAAAGCAAAGTTTGTAGTTTTTCTTTAGCACGAATAGGAGTACAGTAACCCTCACCAATTATGTGAGTTATGTACTCATCTATTTTATTCCATATTTGATCTTCAATGATTACCATTTTCAGTAAGTCGTTTTTCTAATCTTCTTATGCATTCATTACCAAATGCATCAAGTGTGTGGGTCTTGAGACCCCTACATGCCTGTTCAAAAGTTCGTTGAGGGTTCCGAGCTTCGTTCATTTCTTGGAGTTTTTCGGTATTCTTTTCCATATTAGTTTGTTGTAATATTTATCAATAAGCAAATTTAGTAATAATATCGGAAATAACGTTTCCCATTAAATATATCTCAACCCAATACTCATACACTCTTTACGAAATCTTATGTCCTCTTGGCAATACATCAGTTGCTCTACAAATTCAGGCTTCATGCAGATTTCATAATATCTCAGTCTTTGGCTTGGATTACATAGGCAATCAATAAAGCGTTCGCCGTCGGTGAGTCCTCTTGTATTGTAGCGATAGACAAATTCTTTGCAATACTTGGGTAAGTGTTTTGCAGTCACGAGGTGGTAAATTCCGACAATACCTCTTTTGAGTATGCTCCAAAATCCCTCTATTGTGTTGGTGTGGAAGCCACGTTCATTCACATACTGACCTAAATGGTGAGCAACAGTTTCGTGCAGATAGTTTTTCTGTACATCATTATACCCTTTCCAACAGTCTGATATAATTCGTGCTCCTATCTTTACAAGGTCATCGATTATATCCTGTAGTGTTTTCTTTTTGGCATTAGGTACGACTTTTGCATATACTTTGCCCTTTGAGACCATACCGAAAACGGGAGTTTTCTGCTTTAGTGAACGTCCTTGTCCGCCACGATTACGTTTAGTTTTACCTCCTACATAGGTTTCGTCTACTTGCGTGTCATCATCAAATTTTGCGTCATCATCACGTAGATTTTCGCGGATACGACCGAGCATAAACCATGATGTCTTTTGGGTAACATGAATATCGCGTGCAAGCTGGGCAGAACTTATACCTTTCTTGTGAGATATAAAGAGGTATATAGCATAGAACCACTTTTTGAGCGGAATGTGCGTACCCTCAAACATGGTGCCGTATCGTACATTAAAACGAGCCCTGCAATGACGGCATTTGTATTGCCCTTTGAACCGACCGAATGAGGTCAGTTTCCAATGCGCCTTATCCACCGTACCGCAATGAGGACATACGGGCGCATCTCCCCAAAGCAGAGTTTCAAGATACTCTCGGCAATCCTCTTCGGTATGGAGTGTATCTATCATTTCTATGATTGAGCGGAATGGAGTCATTTACTTTGTTCTTAAATTTTATTACAGAGTAATTGTACCGCCCAAACACGCGTTTGTTAAATTTTGAGAAAAGAAATTTATGCTTTGATAAAATTTTTCTTTGGAATAAATATATCAACAACTAATAAAAACAGAGATTATGAATACACTACAAGAAGCGCTCGAAGCAAATTCCTTAGAGCATAAGTTAGGAATGCAGATTAAGGAATCCCTTGATTGTGAGCAAATGAATAATAATAATATGTTTACTAATGAAATTGCAGACCAATTCAAGGTAAACCCGAAACCGGAGATGAATGAAGGCTTATTAAAATATATAGATAAAAATGCTTATAGCATACAACCTTATGATATCTCTAAATCAAATAAGCTGATACAATACTTAGTAAAGGAATATCTATATCCTTATAAAAAGCTTTTGGCGGTTCATGTGCCAGATGAAAAACAATTTGTTTTACACTTTAATTTTATAGGAGGTGGTGGTACCACGTCACCAAGCGGAAAATCTCCAATATTTCGTGCTAATAACGATGTGTTTGTATATTCTCATGTTGGTGAGGCAAACTTTATACAAATCCATGATAAAGAAGGATATACATACATATTTGGCGAATAAATTTGTCCATTGTACCAAAGATGCCATCATAACAAATTCATTATTGACCTAAAAATAACATATAGACCAAACCGCCATTATACAGAACCATTGGTACACGAAAGTATATAGACGCGAATTAAAGATATCAAAGTCCATATATCATGCGAATCTTTTTGGTCTTGTGTAGGAGATTCATGGGATGGGGTTTCAGGGCCTTCTGGATTCTCCCCGCCGTCTTCACCATCACCTCCAGCAGTCACTTTGGCCTGTTGGTCAATTTCTTTTAGGAATTTATCAATTCTTCCTTTAGCGTTATTAGTGACAACAAGGAAATTCTTAGAAGTTACTATTATTTTTGTGTGCCCTGTATTAAGGATAGCAGTTTGATATCCATTAAGAAACTTTATAATTTCATCCTTAATGTTATTTTTATAGTCATTTTCTTCGATGCTCTCCATCTTCTTAAGAAGATCTTGTAAAGAGGAGAAGGTCCCGTTCAATAGATTTTCGATCTCAGACTGTTCCTGGGAGGTTATTGCATTCTTCGTTACAGCTGAAGAAATAACTTCAGAGGTAAATTGCTGACACTGATTTGTCATCTGTGTTATTTCCGCCATGCTGGAATTATTCCTCAGAAATTTATATGTAAATGCGTCATTAGCCTGTCCCCACATAGGGAGGACAGACACGAGCATTACAAGGATATATATTAGCTTTCTCATAGAAGTTTGCGAGCTAGAAGGTTTAACATCTCGGTTATCGGATAGAAGAACAGTGTATCTTCAATCTGATTCGGTGAATTTAGAAGATGCATGAATGTGAGGGCATTGCTGGTGCGCAATTTAACATCAGAAGCGAAAAGCTTTCGATGTGCCTCTAATACGTTATTACTTACAGTTCCGAAGTTAGCTTGAATCTTCTGTTCTTTCGCAAGCTCAAAGAAAATATTGGTGAAGTCCTCAACTGAGTGTTGCAGGCCGGCCCAGTCTTCCTCTGAAAGATCATTATATTTCTTTTCAGATATAAATTCTTTGTCACTTGTACCAAGCAGAGTGTCAGTCATTTCCTGAACTTTTGACAGCGGAGGAATTGAGTCGATCAGCAGGCCTCCTTTGCATGTAGATTCTTTCGGCTTTTCCGGATCTATGACAATGTTGAAATTGACGTGTGCATACGCTCGGCCATTCACCTTTTCAAAGATAGCTTTGGTATATGAGCAGAGCATATCTTTGCCTACAGCTGTATTCACTCCTAATACTTGAAGGAGTTTTGAGCCATTACCGCTAAATGCGAGTACCGCAGGTTCTTGAATATCTGCTCCGGCGTTTCGTTTTGCTTTGATGAAGGTTGCCAAATGGTAGATGATTGCAGAATAGAATACCAGTACCAGTGTCTTGGCTCCTTCAGAAGTCTGAAGCATCTGCATAAAGTCTACCTTGTCGCTACATTTCGCATTGATAACGTCTGTATTGCCCTTTAGTCCAAAAAGGAGGGAAATATAATCTGCTGAAACGCCCGAATCCGCAATATCTTCAAGGATAGCCGAGAGATTTCCTAAATTATTGGCTTGGAGAATTTCATTGAATATCGGACGATATTTCGTCACAAATCCGTTATTTGCCAGCCCGTTGGCTACAAAGCCATCTCCCAGTAAGGAATTGGCTGCAAATCGGAAAGAAGTGATATATGCCGGCTGTCCTTTGGAATCTACAATGAAAGCGTCTGAAGTGCCTCCGCCAATATCTACGGTCAGCACATCCACACCTGCTCCGAAAGTATTTTGATAATACTTATAGGGAGCAATTGACTCCGGCATGGATTCAAGATACTCCAGGTTTGATCCTATATGTCGTTGATATAAACGAGCCCATATATTAGATATATTAGCCACAGTGGATGCCGGCATACTGGTGGGGTAAAACCAACGTATTTTTGTCTGTGCCAAGTTGCCACCTTCCATCACCACCTTATTACGCATAAGATGCATAAGGCTTCCAAGATAACATTCAACCATAGCGGTGATATGAGAATCATTCGACCATTTTAAATCGGATTTTATCTCATTATATGTGGCAGGTGCCACAGTACCATAGAAGAAAGGCAGGTTGCCTGTGATGTAGGGTGCAGTTGGAGTGGCCCAATTAGTTGCTTTCTTGTAGGATAGCAACGTACGCATGGGAAAGTGCACTTCATTTTTCCCGCCCATCGTAACCGGAATTGAATTGGTTTTCATTGCAATGGCATACGTTGGGTCAACAAGAGCATCCTCATTAAAAGTACCCAACTGACGGGCTTCTGCTGTTATATCTAAAGGTTTCGAGGTATTGGAGCCCTGCACTTTATACTCGATATGGGTATTCGATGTGCCGAAGTCAACGGCAAACTCAAAAATAGAACCTCCTGCCATGCCTGACCAAATCGGTAAGGCTACGCTTTTTGTATTCCCATTGCTCAATACGATGTAATCAAAGTTTTCATTAAAGGACGACATTGGCATCATCGGAGCAATAGAATTCACACGGTTGCCTATTGCATCCATATTGCGATCGGATGGTCCGAGAACAGGGGTTAGAACATCCCCGTCATTAGAGATGCATTCCACCATAGGCTTCCAAGTATCATCCTTGGACATTACGCCTACCACATAATCAGGGGTAGCTCCATGGGAAAACTTTGTCTTAGGGAATAGGAAGAGAGTGAAGTTCTGTGTTTTGATAGTTCCATTTTTCGGTATCAGCATGGAGCCATCAGTGATGTAGGTCCTCTCAAAGGGAATCACACCCTTATTTACAGGAATATTAAGGGAAACTCTTACTGCCAAGCCTCCTCCCGGGGCATTCTCGCATGAAATGGAGATTGCCTGTTTCAGATCCTCTGTCGTAAAATATTCAAAATATTTACGTTTAATAGGCAGAAGAAAAGAATGCTCCTCTCCTGTAGAGTCTTTTAGATTACCATTAAAGAAATCTTCTGAAATAGGAAGGCTGTCAGTTTGAATCAGGGTATCTTCCAAGAAGTCTGTCATGGTGAGATATGGATACTTTGTTCCATCGGATGGAAGAGTACGCTGATCAATATTACCCGGATATAAAGGCACCTCTATCTCCTGTTTCCAAGGAGCAGTGGTGTAAATCCAAGGACGTGCAAACTTTTCATTAGGGAGGACTAATGGAAGGACACCAGCTATTTGTTTTGTAGGACGAATGGAAAAATCACTATTCGCACCTATGTTTACCGGTGGATTTATGCCCAACTGTGTTCCCAGTATTTCTACAGGAACGCCGGGCATAAGTTCCAAAGGAATATAGTCAGTAGAAAGAGAACTTGCATTTAATGCCATTATTCTCTGTTGCAGAGAATGGTTTAAATGAGTATAGTTCTTATTCAGATACGTATCTACTTCAGGGAAAAGACTGGCGAAGTTCGATAGAGCCGCTTTTAAAGCATAGACCCAGACAATAAAATCATCCGCACGACCTTTAAGCGAAAGAAAATTGTCTTTTCCGAGAGCCTGATGATTGCCAAAAATGATTTTTCCGTTAAGGAAATCAAAATTATTGGCAGAAGTATAGAACAGACTTGCCGGAGAGGTGGATCCAATAATAGTCATTGGGTCTGGAGCACCGGGGCCTATATAGTGAAGCATATAGAGCCCTTGCAGAGCATTGAAATTAAACTGCCGGGAATCTGACTGTTTAAATAAGTCAAGCGTCTGTCCAAGTAGTTTATGCTGAGAATCACTACTATTGCGCAATGCTGTAATCTCATTGATATCCCACTTGATAATGTCTATCAGACCGGCTTCCTTATAATTATTAAAATTAAAGAAAATCTGTGCTACGTCCAATGCGTGAGAAACCATCTTATGGTGAATGGTATTCCCATCTATACCCTCCCTATTGACAAAGGCAAAAGCCTCTTTTACCAAATCCATTCTGGCGAACGGGCTCGGTATTGACGTAATTTCACGAGAGGCTTTTGCCCCGGCAGGATCTTCGATGCTATTGATAATTGGGGAATTATATTGATTGGAATTGCCCCAGCCTTCAATAGTATCAACTCCCATTGTATGGAGTCTTAATACTTTTGCCATTAGAATTTAAATTTTTTAGATACTACTTTTTTAGTGCCTAAAAGTAAATGTGAGAGGAATTTACCCTCTTCTGTCTTTCCTATTTGATTGGCGCTTGATGCACAATCTTTCTTGTTGAGGTAGTGGTTGTAGAGATCCCAGTTACTAGCTGACACTCCAAACGCGGAAGTCACCGGGATTCCTTTTGCCAATCCGAATACGTCTTTTGGGCGCGCTTCCAAAACAAACGGGGAAAAACGGCGTGCATGACTTTTGCTTTCCATTGCCTGTTCCCAGTTAAGGAAAGCTGTAGTAAATTGAGAGAGAATCCCATAGAACTGGCCGCCAACCACGGAGTTAACGTAGTTTTCTAACCATACCTGAGACGTAGAAGAGTGTAGTCTCTCTTTCAAGTATTTGCTAAATAAAGTGAACTCCGTCAAAGGTTTGGCAATTTGATTATATGTAGTGGAGCCAAGATCAGGAAATGTAATGTCTGCAACATCTTTGTTGATACCAAATTCTTTATATACAGTTGAAGGCATAGTGTAAGAATTATTGGCAAAATCAACTATGGCTAATGCTGAGGCTAATTCTACGAAATTAGCCTCATTGCGTTGTTGAATGCCACCATCTCCATATTCCTGCACTCCTCTCTGTGAATCCCCAATGTAATAAAGTACATTCAGCCCGTTGAGGTTTCGTTCATAATAAGAGAGGGCCGATTTAGTCTTGGATACAAAAGAGTCTGAATCTATCTTCGCGTTATCTTCGGATTTTACGTTGAAATATGGAAGAATTGTAATCGCTCCAATTTCTGAAGCTGCGATGGCTGCCGCGTTAGGTATATTAAGTGTCGGATCAATAAATCGCAAATTTTTCAGCAGTAGCGGAAATCCACTTGCGCCGGTCCCTCCAAAAATAGAGCTTATTATGAAAATCTTATCTCCCGGTGCAAAATTAGATGCGAATGTCAGAAAATCGGTCGATTTGGAGAATTGATTGAGAACTACGCTCCCGATATTGGGATTGCCTGTAAAGCCGATTGACATGTCGGCGTTCTGATTATCCTTTGAAAAAAGCATATTTACTAATGCCTGATTCTCTTGGGATAAAGAAGCGAAGTGCATATAGCTCTGGAATTGAGTATTTGTGTTATCGCCCATTGGCATTACATACTCCGATGTGAAATCCAGTTTGCTTAACTTTGTAGAGAATGAATCCAATAGATTCTCTCCTTCTTGATGGCTCAAAGAATCGAAGAGAGTAGAGTATTGATTCATGATAGCAACAGTGTCTGTCTTATCTCCACATGCACTATCCGGATCTATAATAATAGGCACTATTTCAGATGCCTTTGTTTTGACACCTGCGGCAAGGAGCATGGTCAAGGCCTTGAGCACCCTGGATCCGGTGCCTCCAATGCCAAAAACAAATATTTTACTCATGATTATCCTTAGCTTCTAAAGGGTGAATATTTGCATGTAGAACTCATCCATGTAAGGATAAGACTAAAGAATATGAAGAAGAGAATGCTGATACATCCATTGGCAAATGCGAAATCTATCCATTGAGAGGTAGGAAGGGAAAGCACTTCATCGTGATTAAACTCATCAAACAGCTCCATAGCTTCTTCGCTATTCTGAATATCTCCGATTCGATGATGGACAAAAGCAAATCCAAGACCAAAATTGATTAAGAAGTTGCCTGTCAGCATTATGATCCATGCCCACCATGCTTTGAAACGAGGATGATTTATAGGCCAGATATAAAAGGCAAACGTCACTAAAAATGAAATAACAGCGGCGACGAGGCCAATCGTTGTAAACGAACTTGATAGGATAAGGTCTCCGGTATCTTCGTCGATTATCGAGCCCATCATCTTGAAAACAGCTAATGATCTATCGCAAAACCAGCTGTAAATGGAAGTGAAAAACTGATTCATGTGTATGTCAATTAATTTTTATCTGGAAAGTTACGTAATCAGAAGAGTTATAAAAATCTTTAACTCCTTCTATAAGGCTATTGAGCCCAAAGGTTCTCAGCTTTTTAGGGTTATATCCGTAATTATAGTCTTCTCCTGATGGATCGTCATATTTTTTTATCCAATCGGGAATTTCTGACAGCATTGATTTTAAGGATATCTCAACCGTTGTTTGGCGAAGAAAATCATTCTTGGGGCCTTTTACGCATACAGTATATTTATAATTATATGGCTCGTTCGAATACTTTTCAATCTTCTTTATGTAGTAGTTCGTTTTGCCACATTGATAGTTGTTAATATTTTCAATATATTCCTTGCCTAAAGGAAGGCAATTCATATCAGCGACAAAACTAAATATGTATTCACCCTTCTCGTTTGTCTTTGCAGATGTGAAATGATAAGGGGCACTGTTCAAGGTTTTATAGGGAATATAAGGATACCCGGAAATTCCTATCACTGACTGAGCTTTGTTTTCTGTAACAACGTGGGAAATGCTTTCAGATACTTTTGCAAGAATGCTTTTTTCGCCAAAGAACCATACAAAGTAGGGCCTTTGGTTATTATTAATATTTATATGGGTATTAGTTTTTGTATAATAAATTCCATCAAAATTTGAAACAAACCTATATATAAGTACTCCGAAATTAGGTGTGGATTTCACCTTATTCTTCAGAATGTTTTTCATATCGGTCTGTTGTTTGTCTAATGCCTTGTCAATATCGTCAGCGGATTGTGGAGAATAGACGCAATCGCTCACAAACATAGAAATTTCTTTCTGTGAGGTATTTTTGACGACATTTTCGATGATATCTATTATATCAGAATTTGCCCTGTCTCCTCCGGCCTCAGAGAAAGATTTGGGTGACATTGCGTCTGTAAAAGTTTTAGTGGATTCTTTTATATGAATTATTTTAGAGTTGATATAGTTTAAGGATATATTGGAATCATTTTCCAACACATCAGCTTTGATATCTCCGATAAGTCTGTGGAGACATGTTTTGAATTCGGTGTTGCCGTTAACATAACCATCCATGCTGGCAGAACTTTCAATGAATACATTGAATTTTTCGGCAACTGTTTTAGTAGTATCATAAAACTCTTTGTTATTGGCCTCGGGTGTGCCAAGAGATTCCGTCTTGGCAGAAGTATTTTTCCCTCCACACGAAGGGAGGGTTAGAAGTAGCACCGCCATTCCAACGACAATAGACGCTATTCTAAAAATAGCAAATTGTTTAAGGACTTTTTTCTTCATGTTTTNTTGTCTCTTAGTAAGAGATATGGATGATTTATAACTCGCTAATAATCAATAGATTACTACTCTTNAAAATTNCGATTTGCTAAACAAATCCCGAAAAACATTATTNTCGTCCCCTCCGAATCNCCNCAAAAANNCTTACCCGNANCCACANAAATTCCTNCGNAAACCCTCAAAAACAAGCAATTTCAGATTTTTCTTGCAATTNTTTCCAAAAANTTGTTTACCTTTGCGCTTGGATTAGTATCTCTTACTAAGAGATATGGATGGTTTATTAACTTAAAAGCCTCGGAACTCGGGAGTTCCAAGGCTTTCTGTTTTTATGGGGGCATGGGGCCGGGAGGGGATTTGTCAAGCTAAAGCTTGACCACGGAACCAATTCGGCGNACAGGTGAGAGTNNGGGAGAGATGGGATATGGCCCAAGGGCGCGATGGTAAGAGGAGAGGAGGNGAGGAGGATAGGAGGNGAGGCGAGGGGAAGGGGCCGGGCTTCAGCGGAGNCTNTTGAGGATGATGGAGTTGGCGCGGTCTACTACGGTGGTGTCGAGGCTNGCGAGGTAGATGCGGGTAGTNGCTTCGTTCTCGTGGCCCATCCCTTCGCTGATTACGGAGATGGGNATCCCTTTGCTTCGGGCGGCGGAGGCCCAGCTGTGGCGTGCTACGTAGAGGGTCAAGGGGATTGACAGACCGAGACGCCGGGCGATACGCTTGAGATTGTGGTTGATGCGGAAGGCCGTGTTGCGGTATACGCTNCGTTCGTTGAGGTCGCTATGGCGGATGATGGGGAGCAGGTAGCGGCTCTCATTCTCAGGGTANTTGTCGAGTATATTTTGCATCTCATCTGTCCATTTGATTATGAGGGTCTGTCCCGTCTTGCGGCGGCGATACGTGATGTAGCCGNAGGCGAGGTCGGTCTTGCGGAGGTATGCCATATCNATAAAACTCATCCCGCGAAGATAAAAACTCATAAGAAACATATCGCGNGCAAAATCNAGNGCNGGNGTATGCTTGAGATCNAGAATCTTTATTTTCTTGATGATGGATATGGGGAGAGCTCGTTTTACGGTTTTGTCNATTCCCGTATANACACGCCGGAAGGGGTAGCGGTTGGTGATTATCTCATCCTCTACGGCACGATTATAGACGGCACGCAGGATNCGGGTATAGAAAGATACGGTGTTGGCCGCTANNCCTCNCTTGCGTTGCCANGCTTCGTAAGCCTCCATCANGTCNGGNGTGATNGCATCNAGCATGATGTCTGCATCATTGCGAAAACGGCGGAAGTTGAGCAGGGTAGTGGCATANGTCTCGGAGGTGCGGATCTTNCCGTTGTCGCGCAGGCGTATGATCAGGGCTTGCATATAATTGAAGAGAGAATACTCATCGGAGTAGCGGGTATACTCCTCGATAACATGTTCGGTGGTGTAGAGTACGCCTGAATTGTCGAGGCGACGTACGATTCGCGAAAGGCGGTCAAGATCCCAGCGGATATGATCGCGGATGGATATTAGAAACGTGCGACGATCGCCCNCAGGAGCAATCGTCGGCCCGGACAACTGTTCGTCCCATTCGCAAGGGAAGATGTGATAGGGCGTCAGAATTTGTCGTGGAATCCGGTCTTGTATGATCTGGTAATAGATGGTGCCCTCATGGTCGGCGACAGAAGAGGGGCGAAACTTAACTTTTATCGAGGCCATTCTTTAAAGCAATTTAGAGGTTTAACCGATTTTTAAGAGGAGGATTAATCATGGAATGGTAATTTTGTCACTATTCTTTTACAATATCAAAATCATCAAAGTTACCCTTTATATCATGAATTGTCAAATGCGTTGCGGAATGGCCGCTCTTCTTCTTCCGGCTATGGTAGCCCTCCCCGGGGCTGTAGCTTCTCTTGAGGCGGCTTCCCGAGAAAGCCTAAACTCCTCTCAGCCCTCTTCGAATGAGGTGATAGCGGTCAATCCGATTAATCTCAACTATCGTTTTCAGCCCGGGCCGGATCCNGAGCGGCGTGAGGCTGCCGACCCGGTGATAGAATGGTATAAGGATGCTTATTATCTTGTAGCCTCAAAGTCGGGAGGATACTGGCATTCCGAGAATCTCAAGGATTGGACTTATGTGCCTGCTTCTACNATCTCCTCAATCGAGCATTATGCCCCCACTATTCTTCCGCTTGACGACGCCCTATATTTCCTTTCAGGAGGAAATGCACGTATTTTCAAGAATTCCGATCCCAAGCAGGATACCTGGACTGAGATCGAATCCAAGATTCCATTCCCGGTGGACGACCCCGCCTTATATCGTGATGATGACGGCCGGGTATATCTATATTGGGGATGTTCCGACAAGAAGCCGATCATGGGAGTGGAAATAGATGTGAATGATGGTTTCAAACCGATCGGAGAGCCTGTGGAGCTTATCCGGCATAATGGCGACAAGTATGGTTGGGAGGTGCCGGGCGTAAACAATGAGGAGTCGCGTCAGGGATGGAACGAGGGACCTTGCATGATCAAGATCAATGGGAAATATCTCCTCCAATATGCAGCTCCGGGCACCCAATACCGTATCTATGGTGACGGAATCTATGTCGGCGACACTCCTCTCGGCCCCTTCCGTTATATGGAAAACAATCCATCTTCGTTCAAACCCGGAGGTTTCATCGGAGGTGCCGGCCATGGTCATACCTTCCGCGATCGCTTCGGAAATTTCTGGCATGTAGCTTCCATGACTATAGCCGAGCGTCATATGTTTGAACGCCGCCTCGGTCTGTTCCCGGTGGTGGTCAACGATGCCGGAGATCTATATGCCCTTACCGAGAAAGCCGACTATCCCTTTATCATACCTCAGAAGCCGGTTGATTTCAGCAGCTTTGATACGTTCAAGGGGTGGAATCTTCTTTCAAAAGGGAAGGGAATAAGCAGTTCTTCCTCGCTTCCCGGATATCAGTGCGAGAATGCAAACGATGAGAAGGTGGAGACATGGTGGGCGGCTTCTTCGGGAGATGCCGGCGAATGGCTGAATATCGACCTTGGGAAAAAGATGAAGATAAAGGCAGTGCAGCCTAATTTCGCGGATCATGGATTCTCGATTCGTCCTCCTCATCCTCCCGTGACCTACAAATATCATATAGAGGTCTCTGACGATAATAAGAATTGGAAAGAATTGGCCGATAGATCACGCAATACCACAGTTGATGCTCCTCACGAGTTGATATTGATTGATCGTCCGGTGGAGGCACGTTACGTACGAATTGTAAGTGACGGAGTGCCCGAGGGCCACTTTTCGCTATCCGATTTCAGAATATTCGGCGAAGCAAAAGGTGCGAAGCCGGGAAAAGTTTCGGATTTCATGGTGAGCCGGGATTCCTCCGATCCTCGTGCGTTCCGGTTTGCTTGGAGTCCGGTAGAAAATGCCTCAGGCTATATCTTGCGTTGGGGAATAGCCCCTGANCGACTGATCCATTCTGTAATGGTGGATGGTACGGAATATNATGCGNGATACTTCAATCGCGACAGCAAATACTATTTTTCTCTTACCCCCTTCAATGAGTGCGGNGAGGGAAAGACAATTTGCAAGGACGGCGAATAATAGATAGCTAAGAAAATTTTTTGTATTTTTGTAAAGCGGGAAGTTCGGGCTCCCCGCTTTACTTTGTATTCACCTTTACTATATTTGATTCAGAATGAATAAAGATAATGAAAAGGAGCTGCTCCCCATTGTGGATGAGGAGGGGAACGTCATCGGCTCGGCTACGCGCGGTGAGTGTCATAGCGGCAGGAAGTTGCTTCATCCNGTAGTGCATCTTCATCTCTTCGATGAGGAGGGNCGNCTCTATCTCCAGCGCCGTCCCGAATGGAAGGATATCCAGCCCGGAAAATGGGACACTGCCGTTGGCGGCCATGTGGATTTCGGNGAGGATGTGCCTACGGCGTTGCGNCGNGAGGTGAGAGAGGAATTGGGNNTGGAGATTACCGAGGCGGAGATGCTCAAGCGGTATGTNTTCGAATCCGAGCGCGANCGGGAATTGGTCAATGCCTTCCGATTGGTCAGCAATGAGGAGCCTCTCCCATCTGACGAACTCGACGGCGGTCGCTTCTGGACGCGTGAGGAGATTCTGGCCAATATCGGAAAAGGGATTTTCACGCCCAANTTNGAAAGCGAGTTCATGATGCTATTCGGCTAATTTTTTTTGGTAAGGAAGCAGTTGATAATCAAGGANTAAGAGAATANAATNTAGCAAAACTATATAAATGTTTTGGAAATACATAGCAAAGTTGTTAATTTTGCAATCGAAAAACAAAAACATTCAAAACAACAACGCTATGAAACATATTGGTTCTCAATCCGATTTCAAAGAACATCGGGACAACGAGCTGCACAAGGCTTTTGCCCGGCAGCTTAAGAACACTGCAACCACCGACGACAAGNATNTCTACACGAATGTGGTGAAGACTNCCTGCTCACGATTCTGGGTGAGCGAATTGCGAGCCGCCGAGGTAGTGGGGCGTATGCGCAAGGGTCGCCCCCTTTCAGCCACCGTTCTCCCCGAGAAGCGTCGCATGTATCAGGAGATAAATACCCGCGTGGAGGCCTGGATGGAGGAGAATCCCGATCAGCCGCTTATACGCGGGGTGGAAGCTGTGGTATGGGGAGCGGCTCCGGAGTTCTACATGAGTCCGGAGACGGCCCGCAAGAACATACGTCGTATACTTGCGGAGGCAAGAGAAAGGAGGAAAAGATGATCGCTCCTGAAATCGCAGAAATTCTTGCCGAGAACGAAAGGCGCAAGCAGGTGAATAATGCTGAATTCGATCCCCTGACGGGTAAAGGATCGGTGGGTGAGCGGTTTTTATTTGATGTGAAAGGTATTTCAGATGTTCCTCTGTATCTGCCGATGAGTATGCAAAGCGAACCGCTTGTCGAGGGTCTGCTTGAATATGGATCTGCCGAGGCTTTTCTGGCAAAAGGTCGCTCCCTTTCCCCCACACGCACACGCCTTTCCGCATTGCGCGATGAATTCCGGCGCCTCCGTGTCCTCCACGACTTCCCCTACTGGTGTGCCGAATTCGCATACATAAAAGCCAAGGGTGGGGGAGAGGATGTCCTCTTCCGCCTCAATCGGCCTCAACGCAAGTTTGTGGCCGCTCTTGAAGCGCAACGACTTGCCGACCGGCCGCTCCGACTCATCCTGCTCAAAGCGCGCCAATGGGGCGGAAGCACCTGTTCGCAACTATACATGGCATGGCTTCAGCTTATACATCGTCCGGGGCTCAACTCTCTCATCATCGCCCAGCAGGCAATGGGATCGGACGAGATAAAGGATATGTTCGAGCGCATGGTGAAGGCATATCCTCTCAAGATGCTCTATGATGCGGGGAAATGTCCGGCGAAGGAGGAACGCAAACTCGTAAGCGTAGGGCGCTCGGGTGCAATTTACAAAGTGCCGCAAAGGAATTGCAAGATAAAGGTAGGCACGGCGGAACGCCCTGATTCATGCCGAGGGGGTGACTACAATCTGGTGCATTGTTCTGAAGTGGGGGTATGGAAAGCCACTGACGGCAAGACTCCCGAGATGATTATCCGCAGCGCCACGGGCGGCGTGCTGCTTCGCCCGATGACTATGATAGTGTATGAATCCACTGCCAACGGCACCGGGAATTTCTTCCAGCGCGAATACGAGGCGGCCCGTCGCGGCGAATCTCAATTCTCCCCGCTCTTCATATCATGGTATGATATCGACCAATACTCCGAACCGCTCGCCNCCCCGGAGGNCTTCGCGCGTNAGCTCTTNGAGCTTCGCGGACAAGAGAATATCGACAGCGACCGCCGCGAACCGGGTCGCTATCTATGGTGGCTCTGGCAACGCGGTGCCACTCTCGAAGCAATATCATGGTATATTAAGGAGCGTATGAAATATTCTTCCCATGGCATGATGGCTTCCGAATATCCGAGNGATGATGTGGAGGCATTCGTAAATAGCGGTGCACGTGTCTTCGACAAGTATAANGTGGANCGTCTGCGCGAGGGATGCTCNGCGCCTCTGTTGCGCGGGGAAGTGGATGTGGCTTCCGGACGTGCTGACACCGACCTTTCGGCCGCTGAATTCCGGGAAGATGCGCANGGCNCTCTATCCGTATGGGAACTTCCGGAGCCCCTCCCNATGCNTCATCGCTATCTCACGGTGGTGGATATCGGCGGACGCGGAGCTAANGCCGACTGGTCGGTGATAGTGGTGTTTGATCGCTTTATGATGCTCGACGGAGGGAGGCCTGCCGTAGTGGCCCAATGGCGTGGCCATTGCGATATCGACCTTCTTGCATGGCGNGCGGCGAGNATAGCCGCTTTCTATGGAGAATCGTTGCTCGTGATAGAGAGCAATACGCTGGAGACCCACGATGCTTTCCGCGATGTCGACGGCGATCAGTCGGGATTCATTCTTTCGCAGATAAAGAGCGTCTACCCCAATCTCTATGCCCGGCAGGGGAGCGAAGCGGATATCAAGGCCGGACGGCCGCGCCGCTACGGATTTCATACCAATGTATCCACAAAACCGGCCATNATNTCCCATCTTATCAAGGTGGTGAGAGAGGGGGCATACGTGGAGCGCGACCAAGGGTGTATCGATGAATATCTNGTATATGAACGCCGGGCCAACGGGAGTTTCGGCGCCATTGCCGGTATGCACGACGATATNCTGATGACCCGAGCCATNGGCCTTTACATTTGCTACAACGAGATGCCTCTCCCGGAGGTATGCTCAGTTCCTGAGTCCGTTGCCGAACCTCCTCTACAGCAGAAACATACTCCCGNAGNCTGGTTCTGACTCACGTGGAAAACTCATNCTGACATTCAACGACGAAATTTTCGCTCTTCGTCGTTGAATGTTCCTACTCTCGACAGGCAGAGAGGAGTGTTGGCGGAATGGAGGGGATTTACTATTTTTGTATTTTGGCATTATATATTGGAGGGAGGTAAGTCNCAGCCGATATGCNGAACACCTCCCGCCGATAATTTAAAGAAAACATAGATTATTCAGATTATGGCACAAAGCAACACATCATCCTCTGTTAAGGACNGGGTGGAGAACGCCCCGCCTAAAATGTTTAACGTTTGGATTCTCAACGATGACTTCACGGAGATGGGATTCGTGGTGTACGTACTCACCACNATCTTCCGTCATCCCGTGGGCCGGGCAAATGCCCTGATGCTCGATGTGCATCAAAANGGGAAAGGCCTGGCCGGAACCTACAATATCGACATAGCCACTTCCAAAGTAAGGAAAGCTGAAAGTCTCGCCCGCGAGAATGGTTATCCCCTTCGTTTCACTATTGAATCTCAAAAAGACTAACGTGGAAAATCAACCTACACTTGAAGCATATCTCCATTCGGCTACCGAAGAAGCTAAAGAAAGAAAACATGAGTTTGTCACTATCGAGCATCTGCTCAAACGTGTGAGCAGAACCTATGCCTTTGAAGAGGCTGTNANNAATCTNGATCTTCAAGATGAGATGAAGGAATTCTCCNCCGGACTTGACGAATACCTTGATTCGCTTGACACTGTCAGTTCGGATCATGAGTATGTTCCCGANAATTCCTACTTNCTCGATGAATTTATCAATATTCTGGAAGCACAGACCCAATATAGTTCGGCCCGGGAGCTCGATGAATCCCATATCCTCTTCATGCTCTTGAAGATGCCCGAGAGCCAGGGAGCCTATCTCCTTCGCCGTCTGCTGGAGGATATNGAGGCGGAATTCATAGCTGAACTCACCACAATNCTNGAGTGGGAGAAGAACCCCACCANTCGCAGGGATGAGGATTCCGATGATTTTGACGACTTCGAAGAAGATGATGATGAATTCATGGAGATTTCAGACAGCGGCAACGAAGACATCTTTCCCGAGTCCACAAAATCCGGGAAGCGNGGAAAGAANGGGAAATGGAAGCAATATGTGGAATGTGTNAGCGANACNTTCCGCAGCCANAATCCNCTCATNGGNNGAGAAGCGGANCTTGACCGCACTATCCTCGTGCTCTGCCGTAAAGATAAGAACAATCCGTTGCATCTCGGTCTGCCGGGNGTGGGAAAGACGGCCCTNGTNTANGGTCTGGCNGCNCGCATNGCNGANGGAAATGTNCCCGAACGNCTGCNNGANGCCACTATCTATCGTCTNGATATGGCNNCNATGCTCGCCGGNACNCANTTTCGCGGNGACATGGAGAAGCGCTTCAAGCTGATTATGGANGGAGCCGCCTCCGAGAAGAATCCCATCATATATATTGATGAGATTCATACTATGGTAGGAGCCGGAGCTGTCAACGGCGGCAGCAACGATGTCTCCAATATGCTNAAACCCTANCTCGAGGANGGNCGCATNCGNTTCATNGGNTCCACCACCTACGAGGAATTCAACCGCAACCTTGCCAAGCAGGGAGCTCTTCTGCGTCGCTTCCAGCAGATTGATATCACNGAACCCACTCCTGAAGAGACGCTGANGATTCTGNNGCAGTTGAAACCNGTNTATGAGCAGTTCCACGGCGTTACATATTCCGAAGAGGCTTTGGAATTTGCCGTGAGCGGAAGCCAACGCCATATCACNGATCGTCAGCTCCCCGACAAGGCCATAGATCTTATCGACGANGCGGGTGCCTATCGNCAGATACATCCCTCTGACGCCGGCCATGAGGTAGGCAAGGATATCATCGCCGANATTCTGGCGAGAATCTGCAAGGTGGAGAGNCTTTCGGCCAAGGAGGANGATAACGCCGTGCTNGAAGATTTNCGCGAGCGCATCTCGGCGCAGATCTACGGACAGGACCAAGCTGTGGCNGGAGTGGCNGAGGCNGTGCAGATGGCNCGCGCCGGACTCACCGAACCGGAGAAACCCCTNGCAAGCTTCCTCTTCGTAGGGCCTACCGGTGTGGGAAAAACGGAAGTGGCAAAGGTGCTTGCCNCCGAGTTGGGGCTGGAGCTTATCCGCTTCGATATGAGCGAATATATGGAGAAACATTCTGTGGCCAAACTTATCGGAGCCCCTGCCGGATATGTGGGTTACGATGANGGCGGNCTGCTTACGGATGCCGTGCGCCGCAGCCCCAACTGTGTGCTCCTTCTCGACGAGATAGAGAAAGCGCATGAGGATGTCTACAACATTCTTTTGCAGGTGATGGATTATGGACGCCTTACCGACAACAAAGGGCGAACTACTGATTTCCGCAACGCCATTATCATCATGACCTCCAATGCCGGGGCGCAGCATGCGGCGAAAGCCAATGTGGGTTTTGCTTCGAGCGTGACNTCGGGCGATGCCATGCTTCGCCATGTGAAGCGGGTGTTCAAACCGGAATTTCTCAACCGCCTCTCCGGGCAGATAGTATTCCGGGATATGGATATGANGATGGCCTCCCTGATTCTGGATAAGAAACTCCGTTCGCTCCGCGATCTTCTCGCNGCCAAGAATGTNGAGATGGAGCTTACGGAGGAGGCTCGCTCTTATCTGCTTGAGGAGGGATTCACCCGCGAATACGGNGCNCGCGAGATGGACAGGGTGATAAGCCGACGTCTCAAACCTCTCCTTATGCGTGANATTCTTTTCGGAGGACTCAAGAAGGGAGGTCGGGCAAGCATCGGCGTAGCTGACGGGGAA
The DNA here is from genome assembly GCA_014801225.1 of Bacteroides sp. Lineage (GTDB taxonomy): Bacteria > Bacteroidota > Bacteroidia > Bacteroidales > Muribaculaceae > Lepagella. The sequence continues at coordinate 18,691 of JAAVEO010000008.1, read as the reverse complement.
CTCTGTGTCACATCAACATCAACTCACGAAGAAAGAATTGAAAAATAAGAGGAATATGAATCCGATTGTATTGCCTTTTGAACATGTAGGGTGGTTTGATCCTCGTCCTATGATGAAGGAGATGGATTCATCCCGTTGCCGGAGGTTGAAATTCAGTTTTTATGAGATCTGCCAAATAGGGATTGTCGGGGGCTATGTCGTTTTGCCTCCCGGGCNATAAGGCNGATATGNTCGGGNGTAGTGCCGCAGCATCCCCCNATTATATTNACNATNCCTTNCTCAAGAATCNCTCTTCACCTCTTTGAGNATCTTCTCCGGAGTATCTTTATAAAGCCCGNCNTTATCCGGNAGNCCCGCNTTGGGATGNNCCGATACNNAGCGGNGTGTGATAGATGATAGTTCGCGGAGATGGGGAGTCATGGCTTCTGCCCCGAATCCGCAATTNAAGCCGAAGGCCAAAGGCTCGGCCGNCTCGAATGTTTCCACAAACTCCCGCAGGGATTCCCCTGACGGGAGTTTGCCGTTTTTAGTCANAGTGGCGGATATGATAAGGGGAATCTTTCGGCCTGACTTGAGGAATGTATNGGTTATCCCCTGCAAAGCGGCTTTGGCGTTGAGCAAGTCGAAGANAGTCTCGAGCAGAAGGATATCCGCTCCCCCCTCTATCAGAGCGGAAGCCTGCTCTTCATAAGCGGCGGCCATAGCGGAGAAATCAGTCGTCGGGCGCATGCTCTCCTTTCCGGGAAATGATAACGAGATTGACGTAGGCCCCATGCTCCCCGCCACCATCGGCCGTTGTTGTTCNTCGATCTCATGCGTCCGGCAGTAATCATCGATAGCTTTGCGGGCAAGCATCGCTCCNTGCCTGCAAATATCNGNAGCCAAACGGNCCACTCCGTATTCNGCNAAAGAGAGNCGGTTGGCNTTGAANGTNTCGGTGGAGATGATATCNGCTCCNGCTTCGAGATATTGGCGATGAATNTCGGNNATAACGTCNGGNGNGGTNAGCACGANAATATCNTTGCANCCCTTCAGCGCCACGGGATGATTCTTGAATATCNCTCCCCGGAAATCGGCTTCCGAGAGAGAGGCATTCATAATCATAGTGCCCATAGCTCCGTCAAGCACAAGCACTCTATTTGAGAGACGAGACTCCAATNTNGGTTCCATAATCTTATTAGTAGGGGGCAATACAGCCNCGGTTGGAATTGCAAAATTACAACAATTATGTTAGAAGCTATAAATATAAAGAGTAGCCTCCGGGCATAATCCCCGACGGCTACTCCGCTTACCGGTGTCAATGAGTGTTTGGTGTTGGTGTTTTGTTGGTGTCAATGAGTAATCCGATGTATAGGATCAGTCACCGGTAAATTATCGATAGAGAGCGTTCACCACCATCTTTTCGCTTATTGTCTCACCGTTTGAGAAAGTGGTCTTCACAATATAGATTCCCGCCGAGGGATTGCTTACAATACGCCCCGTCAAATCGAAATATACCTTAGAAATGGCATCGGCTGGGAGGATAATTTCCGTTGTCTCCGTTGATATGTCGTCCTTGAAATGTATTTCATCATAAATACGTCGGGCTACAGCTTCATGTCCTTTTGCATTAAGGTGGTATTTGTCGCTGTGATAGCAATCGGGTGTCATCACCTCATTGAGGTCGAGAAGATTCACCTTGTTGGCATCGGCCACCAATCGTATAGCCGGAATCACTTCATCGCGTAGCATAACGCCATCAACATTGGCAGCGTTGGCATCGTCGAGAATACGGGGAGGGATACAGACATATATCTTCACGGAGGGATTTGAATCCTTTATGGCGTTGATAATATCGGTATAGTCGGAATGGAAAGAATCCTTGAGTGTACCCCAGTTCCACGCGGTAGCATCCTTATCGCCGAGGTCGATAGTCACGATATCGGGAGCGAGTTCGGTCACTTTAGTGCGAAACTGATCGTTCTTGATGAATCCGCAAGGAGCGGAGCCGTCTGCTCTTTCGTTCCCTTCGGCGAGCACCGTTCGGTTGCCTACTCCGGCATTTGTCACTCTCACTTCAGTATCATTCTCGGCGAAAATCTTCTGAAGCAATGCCGGATAAGCCTCTGTGTTACGGTCGGCGAGAGTGTTGCCGAATGTGCGCATACCGCCCATGCAGGAGATGACAGGAATAGTACGCATAGGGTGAGTGACACTCTCGGAGCCAAGGTTGCCGTTGAGGATAGCATCCGCCACACGATTTGCAATCACAGCCGCTCCGGTAGTGTCAGGATGTACACCGTCATTGTATACAGTATCCCAATCATCACCGAATTCCTCATCGAAAGCTGTATGGAGGTTGATTACGTCGAGGCCTCTTTCTTCGGCCACATCCTTGAGTATATCGATGATGATATGTATGTTCTTTTCATTGATTGTCCAATCTTCTCTCTTCACTCGTATAGGAAGAGCCAGATAGATCTTGGGGTTGGAATTCTCTTTGATTTCATCGAGCATGTCGCAGAGATCTTTACGGAATATTTCCGGGGAATCTTCTCGCCAGTTCACATTCTTCGAGTCGTTTGTTCCAAGTTTGATCACTACAATCTCGGGCATGAAGGCGAGTGCGTTGCGGTAGGTGTCCTTGTTACGATAGGCGCAGTCACCATCTTTGGAGTCTTCGGCTGTGTCTCGCCCATGCATCTGAACAGTCTGAGAGTTCTGACCATAATTGCGTACTTCATACCCCTCGCCGAGAAGCTGTTGTAGCACAGAGGGATACTTATCGGCATTATTGTTGATAGTGGCTCCGGCGGTGATGGAATTACCCATACAAGCCACTCGTGTAGGGTGAGGAGCCTCTTTCCCGGTAATAAATTTGTATAGAGCGGCAGCCACTGTTGCGTGGCCGGCATCGGTAAGATTGTAGGAGCCTGAATAAAGAGTGGCATCATCCTTCAGGATATCGGTATTGTCCAGTATAGGGAGACCGAGTTCTTCGGCAACGGCCCTAAGGGCAGGTACTACCTCATTGATATATACATTACCGTCTATGCCGCTTTCAATGTTATTGTTGCGCAGACGGGGAGGGAGACATACACAGATTTTAGAGTCGGGACTTCCTTTACGGATTCTTTCCACGATTTCAGTGAAGTCTGAAGCGAATTCATCTTTATAAGCCCAGTTCCATGGTTTGGCATCCATCTCGCCAAGGTCGATGAATATGATGTCAGCTTTAGAATTAGCCACTGTGTTGAGTGTGCCATGATCAAGAAAAGCGCAGGGGATGGGAGAGGATTCTACGGCAGGATCTTTCTCTGTGCCTTTATGTAAGATGGTGCGGTTGCCTACCCCATATCTCTCCACTTCATAATCCTCTCCTAGAAGAGTAGCGAGCACCCCGGGATAAGATTTGGTGACAAAATCGGAAGCACCGATACCGAAGGTACGCATGCCTCCCATGCAAGCCACTTTTGTTGTGGCCATTGCGTTGCCTGATATGCCGATCAATATCATTATAAAGGCAAGCAGTTTACTTAGTTTCAATAATTTCATGTTTTGGTGTTATGACATTAAAAAATTCTGTCGCAAAATTATTTTACTCCCTATTAATCGGCGGTTAATCGGCAGTTAATCGTTCGGTTAATAAAATTTAATTGCCGTTTTCGGGCCAAAACATGCTCTACAACATAAAAATTACCCTTTCCGGTTGCGTTTTCGAATGATTATTTCGGAAGTTCGCGGTTCTTGAGGTTGGGAAGCAGACAGGCCACAATACCTAAAAGGGGCATATAGGCACAGAAATTGTAGATGGCCTCGATGCCATAGATGTCGGCGAAGTTGCCCAACACGGCCGAGGCGATACCTCCCACACCGAATGCAAACCCGAAGAAGAGTCCGGATATCATGCCGAGTTTGGTAGGGAGAAGCTCCTGAGCGTAAAGCAGGATTGCCGGGAATGCCGATGAGAGCATGAAGCCGGCGCAAAAGCTGAGCACAGCCGTGAGCGGAAGCGACGCATGAGGAAGAAGCAATGAGAAAGGAGCTGTCCCGAGGATCGATATCCAGATTACGAGTTTGCGCCCGTAGCGGTCACCGATAGGGCCGCCTACCATAGTGCCGATTGCAGTCGACACTACGAATATGAATAGGAAAATCTGCGACAACTCTACGGAGATACCGAATTTCTGAATCAGATAGAAGGTGTAATAGCTCGATAAGGAGGCCATATATACGTATTTCGAGAATATCAGCACCATAATCACGCATATCACGAAGATTGTTCTCGGCTTTGAGAGGGGGAGGGCAAGACTCTTTTTATGTGCTTCGGGGTGATTCTTCAAGTCGGTAAGATATCCCTTGTACCATTTTATTATAGGAGTCATGGCCGCGAAGGCAAGAGTGGAGAATACCAGAAACCATAATACGTAGTGACGACCGTGAGGAGCCACTATCAAAGCTACGAGCAGCGGACCGATCGATCCTCCGAAATTTCCTCCCACTTGAAAGATGGACTGAGCGAATCCGCGTCGTTCTCTGCCTGCCAGCGAGGTGATGCGCGACGCCTCGGGATGCAGTGTGGCGGAGCCGATACCCACGAGGAAGACGGCGACAAGGATGCCGCTCAGTGTGGTGCAATAAGAGAAAAGGGCTATACCTATGGAGGTGGAGAGCATTCCCATCGGCAACGAATAGAGGAATGGCCGCTTATCGAAAGCCAATCCTACCACCGGTTGGAAAATGGAGGAGGATATTTGATAGACGAGTGTTATCCAGCCGATTTGAGCGAAATCAAGACTCAGCTCCTGTTTCAGCATCGGATATACGGCCGTGATCACCGATTGAAGAAGATCGTTAAGAGAATGTGCGGCGCAGAGGGCCAGAAGAATAGGAAAAGCCGGCATTGCCATTACTCCCTTAAGCTTTTCCTGAAATGATTTGATTTTATAGGTCAGATTCATAATCATATATTAAGGAGTGCAAAATTACTGCTATTTCCCCGTCCCCGCAAATTGAATCCCGGATTTTCCTCTGATGTGTGTGCTTCTCCGGAGAGTTGCCTATGAAATGTAACAAGAAATGGCTCAGTTGCCTATGAAATGTAACAAAAATTAGGCTTAGTTGCCTATGAAATGTAACAAGACATGGGCTAAATACCTATAAAATAAGGGATATCTGTCATAGTGGGTAATCGGGTGAGAGTTTTAGTATATGGAGAATAAGTAAAGGGTAGCGGCCGAGATCGCTACCCTTTGTTTATTGGGGGATGAAATTAGTCGGGGTTACTTGTGGGCGGCGGCCAAAGCTTCGCGGCATTTGGCTGAGATAAAGTCCCAGTCGGCGGAGGCAATCTTATCCTTCGGGAAGAGTTTTGAACCCATACCTACGCTGAAAGCTCCGGCTCCGAACCATTTGGAGAGGTTCTCCTCAGTGGGCTCTACGCCTCCGGTCACCATCAGACGGCTCCAAGGCATGGGCGCCATAACTCCTTTCACGAAATTGGGGCCTAACACATCGCCGGGGAATACTTTGCAGATATCGCATCCGGCTTCCTGCGCGTAACCGATTTCCGTAGCCGACCCGCATCCCGGAATATAGGATACACCGCGACGGTTGCAGAGACGTGCCACTTCGGGATTGAACAGCGGCCCCACCACGAAGCAGGCTCCCATCTGAATGTAGAGAGCGGCAGTGGACGGTTCGGTTACAGAGCCTACACCGAGAGCCATTTCGGGACACTCTTTCGCAGCGAAAAGCATCAGCTCTCTGAACACTTCGTGAGCGAAGTCGCCACGATTGGTGAACTCAAACAGGCGCACACCACCTTCGTAGCAAGCCTTCAGCACATTACATGCCGTTGCCGCATCAGAATGATAGAACACAGGCACCATAGGCGCGGACGCCATCTTGCCGTAGACTGTATATTTATCGAATTTTGCCATTTCAAAGATTCTTTTTCTTGCTCCAGAGAGCGGTCATATCCTCCAGTGTGCGGTTCTTGGTCTCAGGTACGAGCTTATAGACAAACACAGCCGCCACCAGACAGATTACACCATAGAGGGCATATACGAACATGTGGCCGAACTTGTCGCCCATCTCGCCCATACTCATATTATACATGGGCACGAACGTACTGCTGACAATGAAATTGAAGATCCACTGGAAAGCCACGGCGATTGCCACAGCGGTGCTTCGGATGGTATTGGGGAAAATCTCCGAGATAAGCACCCAGCAGATGGGACCCCATGAGAACATGAACGAAGCGGAGTAGATCATGATGGAGATTACGGGGAAGAGGGGAGGGAGATTCACGATGTTGGCCATCATCACGCCAAACGCACCGATAGCCATGCCCACCGAGCCGTAAATAAGAAGCGGTTTGCGACCCCAGCGCTCCACAGTGAATACAGCCACAAGAGTGAACGCGATATTCACTACGCCCATCATCACCGTCTGCACCATCGGGTTGGCCATGCCGAGGCTCTCGAAGATACGCGGAGCGTAGTAGAGCACGGCATTGATGCCGACAGCCTGCTGGAATACGGAGAGCATGATGCCGATAAAGATGACTCTCACGCCGAAGGCGAAGAGACGCTCGCTCTTTGTCTCCGTAGTGGCGAGGATATCGTCAAGGATAGCCTTAGCCTTGATGGTGCCGTTGATATGGGTGAGGATGTCGAGGGCCTTCTTGTCCTTACCCTTCATAGCCAGATATCGGGGAGATTCAGGCACGAAGAATACGAGGATTGTGAAAAGAGCGGCCACAAATGCCTCCGAGCCGAACATATATCTCCAACCTGTGGCGATAGTCCAGGGGTCGGAGTCGGGAGAGACGGCATATACTGTCTCGCCGATTTTCTCGATGATGGGATAGGTATGCTCGCCGAGAATAAGGAAATTGACGAAATATACCACCAGCTGACCGAAAATGATGGCAAACTGGTTCCATGATACGAGTGTGCCGCGCATCTCGCTGGGCGAAACCTCGGCGATATACATCGGGCAGATGGCCGAAGCCAGACCCACACCCACGCCGCCTATCACACGATAGACGTTGAACGCGAGGAGAAGGGCGAAAGAGGGTTGGCCGTAGTCGAAGAATGCAAATTCAGGGTCGTAAGATCCGAGAGCCGACACCAGAAAAAGGATTCCGGCCACAATCAGAGTGGGTTTACGTCCCCAACGGCTTGCAATCATGCCCGAGAGCATCGAGCCGATAATGCAGCCGATAAGGGCGCTGCTGGAGGTGAAGCCGTGGATAATGTCGGTATAGACAAAATCGGGCGCTCCGAGGAAAAAGGCCTGAAGGCCTTTTTCCGCACCGGAGATTACTGCTGTGTCGTAACCGAAAAGCAGGCCGCCCATCACGGCCACAAGCACTATTGAGAACAGGTAGAGCCTGCTGCCGTTCTGACGCTCCATGGCTTATAATCAGCAATACATGTTGATAATAGCCTCGTAGAGCTCCTGCTTGCCGGAGGTAGTGGCAGGCTCGGGCTGCTTCTTGGAGTATTCCACGAGCTCTTCGAGTGTGAGCTTGCCCTCCTCGAATTTCTTTCCTTCGCCGGCATCGAAGCTTGCATAGCGATCGGCGAGCATCTTCTTGTAGGGAGATTTCTCAAGCACCTCGGCTGCGCTGAGAAGAGCGCGTGCCATAGCGTCCATACCTGCGATGTGGGCGATGAAGATATCCTCGGGGTCAGTGGAGTTGCGTCGGGTCTTGGCATCGAAGTTGGTGCCGCCGTTGCCGAGACCTCCGTTGCGGATGATCTGCATCATAGCCTGAGTAAGCTCATAGTTGTCGATGGGGAACTGGTCGGTATCCCAGCCGTTCTGGTAGTCGCCGCGGTTGGCATCGATGCTGCCGAGCATGCCGTTGTCTACAGCCACAGCGAGCTCATGCTCGAATGTGTGGCCGGCGAGAGTAGCATGGTTCACCTCGATGTTCACCTTGAAATCCTTCTCCAGGCCGTGAGCCTTGAGGAAGCCGATTACGGTCTCGGTGTCCACGTCATACTGATGCTTGGAGGGCTCCATGGGCTTGGGCTCGATGAGGAATGTGCCTGTGAAGCCTTTGGCGCGGGCATAGTCGCGGGCCATTGTGAGCATAGTGGCGAGGTGCTCTTTCTCACGCTTCTGATCAGTGTTGAGAAGGCTCATGTAGCCCTCGCGACCACCCCAGAATACATAGTTCTGACCGCCGAGAGCGATAGTGGCGTCGATAGCGTTCTTGATCTGAACGGCAGCACGGGCCACAACATCGAAGTCGGGGTTGGTAGCGGCTCCGTTCATATAGCGGGCGTTACCGAATACGTTGGCTGTGCCCCAGAGGTTCTTGATGCCGGTAGCGGCCATCTTCTCCTTNAGGTAAGCTGTGATCTCTTTGAGNCGTGCCTCATAGTCGGCGATATCCTCGCCGAGNTCGCCGATNAGGTCGGTNTCATGGAAGCAGAAATACTCGATNCCGAGTTTCTCCATGATTTCGAAGCCGGCGTCGGCTTTCTGCTTGGCTGCTGTCATGGCATCGGGAGCCTCGTTCCAGGGATACTGCTTTGTGCCGCCGCCAAACTGGTCGGCGCCTTCAGCACAGAGTGTGTGCCACCATGCCATGGCAAACTTGAGCCATTCTTTCATGGGTTTGCCGAGCACTACGCGGTCAGCGTCATAGTAGCGGTATGCGAGAGGGTTGTAGCTGTCAGTACCCTCGAAACGGATCTTACCGATTTCGGGGAAATATTCTTTTCTTGCCATTTTTGTTAGATTGTTATTGATGTTTGTAGAATGAGTTTTTATATGAAAATCCCCCGGTCGTTCCGGCGAGGAAGAGGCCGGGGGAGTTTTTATGTCAGGAATTGGCTTTCAGACGCTCTTTCCAGAGCTCGTAAGCCTNGATGTAGGGAGTGCGGTCGGCGGCGGGAGCCACTTCCTCAATGATAGAGAGAGAGGAGAAGGCTTCATTGTTGTCGGCATAGATGCCTGCGCCGATACCGGCGCCACGTGCCGCTCCGATAGCACCGTCCGTGTCAAACAGGGCGATAGTGGCGCCGGAAACTCCGGCCAATGTCTCGCGGAAGAGGGGACTGAGGAACATATTGGCATGGCCTGCATGTATGCGGTCGATGCTCATGCCGATATTCTTCATCACCTCGATGCCATACATAAAGGAGAATACGATACCTTCCTGAGCGGCGCGGAGAAGGTGTGGGCGTGAATGTATGTTGAAGTTGACGCCATGGATGGAGCAACCGGTCTCGCGATTCTCGAGCACACGTTCCGCTCCGTTGCCGAAGGGGAGAATGGATACTCCGGCACTTCCTACGGGAGCCTGGGAGGCTATCTCGTTCATCTCGGCGTAACTTACCCCTTCGGGCACGATATTGCGTTTGCACCAGGAATTGAGACATCCGGTACCGTTGATGCAGGTCATCACGCCGATACGTGTCTGCTCGGGAGTGTGATTCACGTGGGCGAAATTGTTGACACGCGAACGAGGATCGTAGTCCACTGTGCCGTTGATACCGTACACCACACCGGATGTGCCCCCTGTGGAAGCCACTTCTCCGGGATTGAATACATTGAGTGAAAGGGCGTTGTTGGGCTGGTCGCCGGCGCGGTAAGTGACGGGAGTACCTTCCGCAAGTCCGAATTCACGGGCCGCTTCGGCTGTCACTCTTCCCTGCTCGCTGAATGTGGGGAGAATTTCGGGCAGTATATCTTCGGGGTATCCGTAATAATCCATGAGGAATTTTGCGGGAGCATTTTTGCGGAAATCCCAAAGCATCATTTCGGAAAGTCCGGAAGGGGTAGTGGCCATGACTCCTGTGAGGCGGTATGCAAGATAGTCGCCCGGGAGCATGATTTTATAGATACGCTCGAATTTCTCCGGCTCGTTCTGTTTCACCCATTGCAGCTTGGCTGCGGTGAAATTGCCGGGAGAATTGAGAAGCGCATCGAGGCAGGTCTCGGAGCCNAGATCGGCCATTGCCTTCTCTCCGAAAGGCACNCCGCGGGAGTCACACCAGATNATAGACTCGCGTACGGGTCTGCCTTCGCGGTCCACAGCCACGAGACCGTGCATCTGATAAGANATGCCGATTCCCTTGATATCCTTNGGNTCGGCTTTNGTGGANGCAAGCACCGAAGTGAGGGCCTCNTTGAAATATCCGAGCCAGCTTTCCGGATCCTGCTCNGCCCAACCCGGGCGGAGAGCATGGATGGGNGCTTCAGTCTTGGGGAAGAAATCTTCGGAAAGACATTTTCCTGATTCAGCGTCTACAAGAGCCACCTTNACGGANGAACTGCCGATATCNATACCTAATAAATACATAGNTNCTTGAGTGTTTGGGAGATNNATATTANGNNNTNTCCCCTNTTATCGCTGTACACGGCCGTTGGCGTTTCCTCCCGCGAGAGCTTTCACCTCAGTCTCGGAGACAAGGTTGAAGTCGCCGGGGATGGTCTGCTTGAGGGCGGAGGCGGCTACTGCAAATTCCAGAGCCTCTCCCTGTGTGGCCATTGTGAGCAAACCATGGATAAGACCTCCCGAGAAGGAGTCACCGCCTCCTACACGATCGATGATGGGGTTGATATCATAACGTTTGCTCTCGTAAAATTCCGCCCCGTCGTAGATCATAGCCTTCCAGCCGTTATGGGTGGCGGAGAAGGATTCGCGAAGTGTGGAGGCTACATATTTGAAACCGAACTCCTCGGCCATAGCCTTGAAGATGCCCTTATACCCTTCCGCGCCGGTGTCGCCGGCCTCTACATCGGCTTCAGGTTTGAATCCGAGGCAGAGTTCCGCATCTTCCTCATTTCCGATGCATACGTCCACATACTGCATGAGCGGGCGCATCACGGATTGAGCTTTTTCGGAAGTCCAGAGTTTCTTGCGGAAATTGAGGTCTACGGATACCGTCACTCCATGACGCTTGGCCGCCTCGCAGGCGAGACGTGTCAGTTCGGCCGCTTTGTCGGATATGGCGGGAGTGATACCGCTCCAATGAAACCAGTCGGCATCCTTCATGATTTCATCGAAATCGAAATCACAAGGATCTGCCTCAGCGATAGCGGAGCCGGCACGGTCGTAGATTACCTTTGAAGGACGCATCGAAGCTCCTGTCTCGCAGTAATAAATACCTACACGATCGCCGCCGCGTGCGATGAAGCTTGTGTCCACACCATAACGGCGAAGGGCATTGACGGCAGCCTGACCGATCTCATGAGTAGGAAGCTTGCTCACAAAGCAAGCCTGATGACCATAGTTGGCACAGCTTACGGCCACATTGGCTTCGCCGCCACCCCAGATGACATCGAATGAATCCACCTGTATGAAGCGGTTGNAGCCGGAGGGAGAGAGACGTAGCATAATCTCTCCGAGCGTTACTATCTTGGACATTATATTTAAATCGAAAATTTTAGGGTCGTTAATGTTTACAAAAATGCCTTCTATTACATCGAGAAGGCGTTAAAACCGCCGTCCACTACGGCAACAGTGCCTGTGACGAAAGAAGAGGCATCGGAAATGAGATACTGGATTGTGCCGCAAAGCTCTTCAGGACGTCCGAATCGCTTGAACGGAGTCTGGCGTACCACATCCTCGCCTCTCGAAGTCAGAGAGCCGTCTTCATTTGTGAGGAGCGAACGATTCTGCTCTGTGAGGAAGAATCCGGGAGCGATGGCGTTCACTCGGATGGATGATGTGAATTTAGTAGCCACTTCGTTGGCGAGGAATGCAGTGAAATTGCTGATTCCGGCCTTGGCGGCGGCATATCCCATCACTCGGGTGAGAGGACGGAATGCGGCCATGGAGGTGAAGTTGACGATAGCGCCCTTTCCGGCTTCCACCATCGGACGCAGGAATACCTGAGTCGGGATTACGGTGCCGGTGAGATTCAGATTGAGCACTTTCTCGAACTCCTCGGTCTTGACATCGAAGAAATTACCGTCGGGAGAGATAGTGGCGCCNGGCATATTGCCGCCCGCAGCGTTGAGAAGCGCGTCGATTTTGCCGTAGCGGGCAAGAATATCATCGCAATTGGCCTGAAGCATATTGGCATCGAGCACATTGGTCGCAAGGAAGTGAGCCTCGCCCCCCTTCTCTTTTATTTCCTCCACGATACGATTCCCCTTTTCGTGAGAACGGCCCAGAATCACCACTTTGGCTCCCTCTGAGGCCAGATATTTTGAAATGCAGGCACCCAGCACTCCTGTGCCGCCGGTGATTACCACCACTTTACCTGCTACTGAAAACAATTCGTTCATTTTTCTCTCAGTGTCTTGATGATTGATTAATAGGGGCGACTTCGGAGTAGCTTCGGGCCGCCCTCTGCCACCCCTTGAATAGATTCACCCTTCCTGATTTACAGTGGCCATGATTCCGCTCACCATTCCCAGAGCCAACATTCGGCCATGGAATGAATAACCGGCATTGTAGCCCATCTTCTCGTCGCCGAGCATCAAGGGAGCGTGGTCCACACGCATGGGCACTCCGGGACGCTCCTTCTCGAAGGTGCGCACGATCTCTATCAGGCGCGGATCAAGATGAGAGGATTCCTTGAAGTCGCCATTGGGGAAGACGTTGCAGATACGGGCATGCACGAAGTGGGTACGCCCGGCATATTTCTTGGCCAAGGCCACCACATCGTTGTGAGCACCTCCGCTCAGCGAACCTGCACAGAACGTGAGACCGTTGTGCGGATTAGGCACAGCATTCAGAAATGCTTGGATATCGGCATCGCAAGTGACGATACGCGGCAATCCGAGAATCTGCAAAGGGGGGTCGTCCGGATGTACACACATGTTGATGTCATATTCATCGCACACCGGCATGATAGCTTCCAGGAAATACTTCATGTTGGCACGAAGTTGCTCGGCATCGATACCCTTGTAGAGTTCAAGCAGACTCTTGAATTTCTCCACAGGCTCTTTATCGTTCTCGGAAATATTACCGTTTACGAATCCCTGGGTACGCACGATGATATTGTCCACAAGACGGTGCTCCCCCTCGGGTGTCATGTTCTTGCGGATCTCCTCCATGCGTGCGAGAGTCTCCGCATCATAATCGGCTTCCGCACCCTCACGATGCAGGATGTGGATGTCGAAATAAGCAAATTCGGCACGATTGAAATAAAGATTGGATGTGCCGTCGGGGTTGGGATATTCGAGGTCAGTGCGGGCCCAGTCGAGCACGGGCATGAAGTTATAACAGATAGTCTTCACTCCGCATCTGCCGAGGTTTGCGAGGCTCTCCTTGTATTTCTCTATAAGTTCGTCGCGGTCGGGGCCTCCGTATTTAATTGATTCGCTGACAGGCAGGCTCTCCACCACCGACCATCTCAGTCCGTGGGCTTCGATATAGTCCTTCATCTTTTTCACTTCTTCCTCGCTCCATACTTCGCCGTTGGGGATATGATGCAGAGAAGTGACGATACCCTCCACGCCGATCTGGCGGAGCATGTCGAGAGTAATCTTGTCATTCGGACCAAACCATCTCCAGGTCTTTTCCATTTTCTATCAGAATTTAAAATATGATTTTGTATTGTAGTAGCAGATATCCTCCACCATCTTGCCGACTCTCTCCATCTCCTCGGAGGGGATAAGTCCTTTCTCGAAATCTGAGCCGAGGAGATTGCAGAGCACACGGCGGAAATATTCGTGGCGGGGGTAGGAGAGGAAAGAGCGGGAATCGGTAAGCATCCCCACAAAACGGCTCAGCAGCCCTTGCATCGACAGGGCGTTCATCTGCGCCTCCATGCCGTAAAGCTGATCGTTGAACCACCATCCGGAGCCCATCTGTATCTTTCCGGGCTCCGACCCGTCCTGGAAGTTGGCAATCATTGCAGCCACCCAGGTGTTGTCGGCGGGATTCAGGTTGTAGAGTATCGTTTTTGCAAGACGATTGTCGGAATCAAGCGTATCCATGAAGCGCGCTATGGGCACTGCGCAACTGTAATCGCCGATAGTGTCGAAACCGGTGTCGGGTCCGAGACAACGGAACATGCGGGAATTCACATTGCGGAGAGGTCCGAAATGGAATTGCTGCACCCATCCCTTCTCATGATTCATGCGACAGAGTTCGAGCAGCAGATGTGTGCGCAGCTTCTCGCTGTCAGCGGAGGAGAGTGTCTCGCCCGCTTTCACGCGGGAGAAGATGGCGGCTCCCTCTTCTTCGCTACATTCGGCCCACGGAAAGGCACTCACACCATGGTCGGCCACGGTGCAACCTCTCGAAGCGAAGAAATCATGACGATTGCGGAGAGCCGCGAGCAAATCGGAATAAGAGGAAATTTTTATTCCGGAAGCTTCTTCGAGCTGAGCGAGATATGCATTGTAGGTAGCGGGGTTCTCCACAGCCATAGCCTTGTCGGGACGCCATGCCGGGAGCACTTTCGTCTCGAATCCGCTTTCGGCTATCTGACGGTGGTATTCGAGAGAATCTACGGGATCATCGGTGGTGCAGACCGCCTCTACATTATATTTGCGCATCAGGCCGCGGGCGGAGAATTCCGGACGGGCGAGCATCTCGTTGCAAGCGTCATAGATTTCGTCCGCAGTGGAGGGGTTGAGCACCTTGTCAATGCCGAAGGCTGTCTTGAGCTCCAGATGAGTCCAATGATAGAGAGGATTGCGAAGAGTGTAGGGGAGAGTCTCGGCCCACTTCATGAATTTCTCGCGAGGGTCGGCATCTCCGGTGATATAGCGCTCGTCCACTCCGTTGGCTCTCAGCGCGCGCCATTTATAATGATCACCGCCGAGCCAGAGTTCGGTGATGTTGGCGAATCTTTTATCTTCAGCTATCTCTTTCGGAGAGAGATGACAATGATAGTCGATAATGGGGAGCTTTTCGGCATGCTCATGATAGAGACGGCGTGCGCTCTCCGAGTCAAGAAGAAAATCTTCGTGGATGAAGGGTCTCATTATATCGGATTTTCGTTTAATTGTATTTAAAAAATTCCGTAATCACTTTCCGAAAGGTTTGAGTTCCACGAGTTTATATTTCGGAACAAGAATCTTCATCATTATCCAGCTGAAGAGATATGCGGAGCCTGCGATCAGGAAAACAATCATATAGCCGGCATTCTTCCCTTCAAAGCCCATAAACTGAAGATTGGTGTCGTGTGCGTATGTGAAGAGGCATCCCGCTCCATAGTTGGAACAGAAGGAGCCGAGGCCGCTCGCCAGACCGGCTGCGCCGATAACGGTAGCCACTACCGATTTGGGGAACATATCGCTCACCACATTATATACATTGGCGCTCCAGCTCTGATGTGCCGCACAGATAATACCGATAATTGCTACGGGATACCACATTGAAATCTCCCCCAAAGGCATCACCATCCATCCCAACAGGGGGAACACTGCGAAAATGAGCATGGCCTTCATTCTTGAGGAATAGGGATTGGCGGTGCTATGGTTCATGATATATGTAGGGAGGTAGCTGCCGATAAGGGAGAGCATGGAGATTAGATAAATTGTGAAAATGGCGAGCATCCCTTCTACGGATGCTGTGGAATAACCATACACTTCACTGATGAAGGCCGGGGCCCAGAAAAGGAGAAACCACCATACGGAGTCGGGAAGGAAACGTCCGAGAATCACGGCCCATGTCTGGCGGAAAGTGAATGCTTGAAGCAGCCCCACTTTGGAATGCAGCTGTTCGTCAATTTCCTCTTTCTCTGAAATGTGTTCTCTGGATGCCTCGTCGGCTATATCCTGCTCGATATATGCAAGTTCGGCGGCATTTACATGAGGATTCTTGGCAGGCTCCTTATATACGAATACCCATATTGACATCCAGAGGAAGCCGAGTATGCCGATAGCGAGGAAGGCCATTTCCCAACCATAGTATTTTGCGATAAGAGGGATAGTGAAGGGGGCCATGAGGGCGCCTATCTGCGCTCCGGAATTGAAGATGCCGGTAGCGAAACCTCGGTCTTTCTTGGGGAAGTATTCGGCCACAGCCTTGATGGAGGAAGGAAAGTTGCCGGCTTCGCCGATAGAAAGCACACAGCGGGCCCCGACGAAAAGCCATACGCTGACTGTAGTGATCATCACTCCGGCATCCCCGATGTTGCGAATGGCCATCAGGTGCTCCTGAGCCGAAAGGAAGGATAAGGTCCATTGACCGCTTACTATGCCGTCGGTCAGAATGCCGCAGAAAGCATGGAGGCATGCTCCGGCCGACCATACCCCGATAGCCCACATGAAACCTTTCTTCGTTCCCACCATGTCGATGAATTTGCCGGCGAATAGCATGGAGACAGCGTAGACGATGGAGAAGATGCCTGTAATCAATCCGTAGTCATCATCGGTCCAATTGAATTCGGGAGCAATGAAGTTTTTCCATGTCAGCGAGAGTACCTGACGGTCGAGGTAGTTGACCACAAGCGCGAAAAAGAGCATTGCGCAGATGAGCCATCTGTAATTGGTCATCTTTTCATTTGAATTTTTCATGTTGGGTGTCGGGTCGTTGTGTTTTTATGAGAACCCCGTGGAATCGGGCGCCTCGGTTGTGAGTTAGTGCCACAAAATTAGATGCGTGTGATTAGAGAGGTGGTTACATTGCGTTTAATTATCCGTGAAAAATGGATAAAAAAGAGGTGGTTAATTATCTTTTAATCGGTAATTAACTGTCGGAGTAGATGTTTTTTAGTGGTGTGACCGTAATTTAGCGATAAAAAAGAACTTCATGAAAAAACGATTATCAGCTCTCTTGATTATCGCCGGGGGAGCAATTGCCACAGTTGCGGCCCACACCGGGATATATCATAAAGGATGGATTGATTTTAATAAGAACGGCAGAATGGATGATTACGAGAATCCTGCTTTGCCTGTGGAGCGGCGTGTGGCCGATCTTCTCTCGCAGATGACGATGGATGAGAAGACATGTCAATTGGTGACTCTCTATGGTTCGGGGCGTGTGCTTGAGGATTCACTCCCCACTCCGGAATGGAAGGAACGTGTCTGGAAGGATGGCCTCGCCAATATCGATGAGCAAGCCAATGGCTTGGGAAAGTTCGGTAGCTCCATATCGTTCCCTTATGGGGTGAGTATCGACAACCGCCGGCAGATACAACGATGGTTTGTGGAGGAGACTCGTCTCGGCATACCTGTGGATTTTACCAACGAAGGTATACGCGGACTCAACCATGACAGGGCCACGATGTTCCCGGCACAGTGTGGTCAGGGGGCCACATGGGATCGTTCGCTTATTTCAGAGATAGCGCGGGTCACGGCCGAAGAAGCGAACGCTCTCGGCTATACCAATATATATGCGCCCTTGTTGGACATCTCGCGCGATCCCCGTTGGGGCAGGGTAGTGGAGTGTTATGGAGAGGACCCTTATCTTGTAGGAGAATTGGGAAAGGAGATGATTATGGGGTTGCAAAGCAGAGGGCTGGCTTCCACTCCCAAGCATTTTGCGGTATATAGTATTCCCGTGGGTGGCCGCGACGGTCAGACACGTACGGACCCTCATGTGGCTCCCCGCGAGATGCGTACTCTATATCTCGAACCCTTCCGAAAGGCTGTGATGGAGGCGGGGGTCAAGGGTGTGATGAGTTCTTACAATGATTATGACGGCGAACCTATCACCGGCAGCTACCGATTCCTTACGGAAATTCTTCGCAATGAATGGGGATTCAGGGGGTATGTGGTGAGCGATAGCGAGGCCGTGGAATATATGTATAGCAAGCATGGTGTGGCCGAGGATGCTGTGGATGCCGCCGCACAGGTGATAAATGCGGGTCTGAATGTGCGTACCAATTTCTCTCAGCCCGAACAGTTTGTGCTCCCTCTTCGCGAGGCTATCGCGCGCGGTTTGGTGTCGCGACAGACTATTGACAGCCGCGTGTCTGATGTGTTGCGTGTGAAATTCGAGCTCGGACTATTTGACAATCCCTACAAGGGGGATATGAAGAATGTGGATAAGCTTGTGCATAACGATGCCAATAAGGCGGTTTCCCTTCGGGCGGCCCTTGAGTCGATCGTACTTCTCAAGAATGATTCCGCGGCCCTTCCCCTTTCCAAAAATCTTAAGAGAATAGCGGTGATTGGTCCGAACGCTGATGAGACTCGTAATCTCGTCTGTCGTTACGGCCCGGCAAATCCTCCGATCAAGAGTGTTCTGGAGGGAATCCGTGAGTATATGCCACAGGCTGAGGTGGGATATGAGAAGGGATGCGATATTCTTGACCCCTATTTCCCTGAAAGTGAGCTGTATGATGTTCNTTTGGACGCGGCGGAGAGGGCTGCTATGGATAAGGCGGTAGCTTTGGCCAAGGAGTCGGAGGTGGCTATCCTTGTATTGGGCGGCAATGAGAAGACTGTACGCGAGGAATATTCCCGCACTTCGCTCGACCTTTGCGGACGTCAGGAGCAGCTTCTTAAAGAGGTATATGCCACGGGTACTCCGGTGATTCTCGTGATGGTGGACGGACGGGCCGCCTCCATCAATTGGGCCGATAAATATATAAAAGGTATAGTACATGCGTGGTTCCCGGGAGAATTTATGGGCGATGCGGTGGCTCAGGTGCTTTGGGGAGATTATAATCCGGGGGGCAAACTTCCGGTGACTTTCCCGAAATCGGTAGGACAGATTCCTATGGCTTTCCCCTTCAAGCCGGGATCGGATTCTCCCGGATTCGTGCGTGTGGCCCGTACGCTTTATCCTTTCGGTTATGGTCTCAGCTACACAACCTTCGGCTATTCCGAT
>JAAVEO010000007.1 GCA_014801225.1 Bacteroides sp. | reverse complement strand
TTCTGAAATCATTCTCCGAATGAGGCTTTATCGCCACTCCCTTGAAATTATCAATCTCAACGCAGTCATAGTCGGCAGCATTAAAAATTCCGTATGGAATCCTGTTTTTTACATCGTTCAGAGAACTGAATCTGACGTTCCAGCCAAACGACTGCTGTATATAATCTTTTNTATTACCTTGATATTGCATATTTACCTCCTTAAAGTAAATGTGCAAAGATAGGGTAAAATATCCGAATAAGCAAGCTATTACCAAAACTTTAACTATTTTATGTCTCATTTTCGAGTAATACCTCCGTTTCAAGGTCAATTCCGAACGTATCTTTCAACTGGAGGTAGTCGAAGCATAAAGCTTTCGGACGGTTGACTTTCTTCTTCCGGATCTGAACTCCGTCGATTACGTCTATCTGATAGTCTATCGAACCATTGGCAAATAGAATTGTGAATCTATCCTGTTTCAATCCAAGGTATGAGTTATACGATTTCAGATATTACAATATAATTGACCAATACGAGCGCACCGACGAAACATTGCCTCCTTTTCCGGAGAAAAGGGAAGAGACAGCTCCGGCGTTGAGATAGATAATCGGTTTGAATACTTTGTCGGCAGATAAACAAACGGAAGAGGAGTTAGGCCGCCGTGCGTTCAGGCCCATGGTCGTCCACTTCGAGGCGGCGTTCCATCTCGTAGCGTTCGGCCAANGCGACGGGTCGGCTATGCTCTCGGCGCGGGCCCGCATGCGTCGGCGTTCCTCGCGGGCGAATCGTCGGCGCTGGGCCGGGNTGCGGGCGTCGGGGCCCCATGCCTTCGTCCAGAGGTCGGCGGCCTGGGCCACATCGTCGGCTGTCTTCTCGCCCGTGCCCTGACGGGCGAGGGTGGTGTCGGCACGCCCGCTCTCCTCCGGCTCATCCTCTGCGGAGGCTTGATTTTCTTCGGGTAGGCGAAGTTCTGCGCTTTTGTCAAGTACAAATTTACCCGGGTCATAGGATTTCTCAACTCCCTGGAGTACTTTTGCAGCGCCAAGGGAACGAAGTGAATCACTTTCGGCGCCCTTGAACCCAGTGGAAGAGCTATCTGATTTATCGGATAGCTCTCCTTTTCCGAATGTAGATGCTTTTGACAATTACATTGGAAAGATATTACTCGGTGGTAAGGAATATTATGTGCGGACAACTGTGCAGCACTCTGAGAAATCATCTTCCGGCGCTCATTCGTTTATGGTAACCTCGGTTGATATTTACGAAAAAACCGCCGAGGGTTTGTCGCTACCGATAACTACTCGGGCGAGATGGACCAACGACGGTATATCTGCCCACCGAGAGCCGAACCATTCCGATTACATCACGGGGGACTACCGACTTCGATGGGATTGTGGATGCAAATTTACAACAAATTTTCGAGCGGGCAAATTCGGAGTTACAGTAGAATGAGATGTAGGGGCGTGTTATTAAAGAGATGTCGGAGCGACTGAACACACCGGTGCGGATCCTGCGCACCCCGTAGGAAATCAAGGTTGCAATTTAGGTGGGATTGCCTTGATGAATTTGGCGGGATTGCCTGCTACTATGGTGTCCGNNGCTACGTCTTTTGTTACCACACTGGCAGCTCCAACTACGGCATTATCCCCAACTGTCACTCCGGGCAATATGGTAGCTCCGGCACCAATCCATGCGTTCTTGCCGATATGAACCGGCTTGCAGGTTATGATCTGACGCTCGTAAAGGTCATGATTGTTGGAGATGAGCTGCACGTTGGCTGCTATCATCGCGCCGTCATCTATAGTGATTCCTCCTGCCGACATCATCAGGCATCCGGGCATGACCACTACGTTTTTGCCGATACTTACCATGTGGGGTCTGACGGCTGTCAATGGAGTGGAGACACGACTGTTCTCCCCCATTGTAGGGAATATGCGGTGCAAAAGCTTTGTGTACTCAGCAGTNCCCGGCATAGANTGATTAAACTTGAAAATCAGTTGAGCATGTTCATTGGCAAGAGCCAATTCCTCATCAGTCTGTTTCGTTACGTCTATTCTTATTTCTTTCATATCAGTATTTACGAAATTTAAATTAGTTATTGACGGTTATCAACCTGCGAAATTCAGTTGGGCTGTTGCCNGTAGATTTTTTAAACAGTCGTGAGAAATGCTGTGGATATTGGAATCCGAGCTTATATGCAATCGTATTGATGTCNTCTGTAGTTGTTGAAAGTAGCTTCTTACCTTCATCAATGATTCGACGTGTAATCATTTNCTGGGCTGACAAACCAGTATGTTTTTTTATCAAGTCGCCAAAATATCCTACTGATAAGTTAGCCTTCTCAGCAAAATAAGCTACCGAAGGCTGAAACTCAATAGCCTCCGTGTTGTCATAATATGAATTCAAGTCTCTTTCAAAATTTTTCTCGATTTCACAATTCATCTTGTTACGAGTAATGAATTGTCGGTCATAGAAACGGTTCATATATTCCAGCAGGAGGTCGATTCCAGNGCATAATAATCTTCCTGAATGTCGGTCTATGGGATGTTCAAGTTCACGACGAATCCTGTCTATGCAGTCGATAAATATGGCATGCTCCTCATCAGATAAATGCACNGCTTCATTATCAGCATAGNTGAAAAAGGAATAATCATGNAGNTTTTCGGCCAATGCAGTTCCATAAGCAATATCCGGATGGAATAACAGTCCTATCACATCCGGGCGTTCATTATCCGAATCTCCAACATTTTCAATATGCTGGCCGGGAGAGAATGTCACGACCGAACCTTTCTGGAAATCATATATCTGCCTTCCATAACGAATAGCGCATTGAGTTCCTTTTTTCAGGAAAAGCGCATATAACTCATAGTCATAGCGTGTCGCAGGAATTGGCTTGGTAGCCTCTTTTAAATCTACAACTGCAACAAGCGGATGGTAGGTTGTAAGACCNACCACACTGTTNTATGTATCGATTGAATCGATGATAATGTTATCCATAATCGTGATATTGAACTNAACNGGAATACAAAATTAATCAAAAAANNAATAGATTGATTNGCATAAGCGAATATGGTAGGAATATATGCGAAAAGGTTAGAAGCTTTATAAACAGAAGATTTTAATTTTGCGACATGAAAATAAAAATCATTATATCCGCATTGATTGCGGTCTCATCATTGACAATAAACGCCAAAGATATGAACACAGAAACCATCAAACTTCCGGAAGAGGAACTGACCATTACTCANGAATGGGACAAGGTGTTCCCGAAAAGTGATAATGTAGAGCATAAAAAAGTCACATTTACCAACCGTTACGGCATAACCCTTGTAGCAGATTTGTACATACCCAAAGATGCTAAAGGGCCGCTTCCAGCCATAGCTGTCTGCGGTCCGTTCGGAGCGGTAAAGGAACAGAGTTCCGGCTTGTACGCCCAAGAAATGGCCGAGCGCGGATTCTATACCTTAGCCTTCGATCCCTCTTTCACAGGCGAAAGCGGTGGTCACCCGAGATATATGACCTCGCCCGATATCAACACTGAGGATTTCAGCGCCGCNATCGATTATCTTGTTACGAATCCTATGGTGAATCCCGAAGCAGTAGGTATCATCGGTATCTGCGGTTGGGGTGGTATAGCCATCAATGCTGCCGCTTCCGATCCTCGCATAAAGGCAACTGTCGCCTCCACCATGTACGACATGAGCCGTGTTGACTCCAATGGATATTTCGACAGCGCAGATAGCGCCGGAGCACGTAACGACATGCGTAAAACCCTTGCTGCACAGCGTACTGAAGACTTCCGCTCAGGTACTCCCAAATTGGGTGGAGGTGTTCCGGATGTGCTCCCGGAGGATGCTCCTCAGTTCTTAAAAGACTATCATGCCTATTATAAGACGGAACGTGGTTACCACCCGAGATCACTCAATTCAAACGGCGGACGCAATGTCACGGCAGTAATNCCTTGGATAAATTCTCCNATGATGAGTCGTGCCGGAGAGATTGAGAATGCNGTAATGGTAATACACGGGGAAAAGGCTCATTCGTTCTATTTCGGCAGTGATGCATACAAAAAGCTGACTGTCACTCCGGGTAAGGACAATAATAAGCTCTTCATGGTCATACCCGGTGCGTCACACACAGACCTATACGATCAGAAAGATAAGATTCCATTCAATGCGATAGAGGATTTCTTTCATGAATATTTGAAATGACATACTGGAAAATAGCATTTGNCGATGACCGGGAGCTTTGTGTTCTCGGTCATTGACATTTGGAAGTCAGGGATAATTTGGCTAATCGGATTATTCGTTTCACAAATTCAGACTTAGCCTCAGTATACCCATCACGATTATATTTGAATTTTGGCCATAAAGATATTTTTAATTTTTCATATTCTTTTGCATCTTTCGGGTGAGAACAAAGGTAATNCCTGAATAGAATTTCATTATTATCACCCTGCCTATGCACATGGATATGAAATACTCTATCAGCATAGCCTTCCGGGGTGTATCCTTTGTTAAAACTGATTCGTTCTTCTGATTTAGACATGCAGATATAGCCATTCTTCTCTAAAATACTGATTATGGATAAAAAATCTATGTCTGACGATACCTCTATAAGAATATCTATAATCGGTTTTGCATAAATAGCCGGTATTGCAGTACTGCCGATNTGGTTGATGATCGGACTAAAATCAAGAAGCAGTTTGTACAATAGTCGTATTTCTTCTTTAGCCCAATAGACCCATTCGGGGTTATGCGAAACAAGAACAATAGGGAAAAGTTCCCATAGTTCCTCCAGCGTCATATCTTGTAGTTGCTTACTTGGCATAAGGNATATAGCGGTGATTTANTTTCTCCCTCCTAACGAGACTCAGAAGGATGGGAGGAGATGCAGGGTNTNGGCTATNCGNCAGGCTTCTATGGAGTTTTTGACGTTTAGCTTGGAGAGGATTTCNTGNCGNTGNCGGCTTACNGTATGNATGCTGATNTTGAGGCGCTCCCCTATCTCAGCACTTTTCAGACCCGAATCAATCAAAGCGAGNACTTCTTTCTCCCGCTTGGATAGAAGGCTTTTGTCGGCAGAGGTGGTCAGTTCTTCCGTTGAGCCGGTCAGAGAATCAACAATTATACTTTGACCNGAAAAATGAGTTGACAGAGGGCCATACAANCATACGGCATATCGGAGAGCATGCGTACCATTAGAATAATAATAGTACATTCTATGCAGAACGTTTATATAATCTCCGGAAGCCGAATGCATCCTCAATTTGCTCATAAGATAATATCTCCCTTTGTCCTTCCTATGACGGAGGGTATTGAGAAAACGTANTTCGGCAATAAATTTCTCCTCCCTATCATAATCGGTCATAAGAGAAAGCAGACGATGTTCCCAAATGGAATTTTCCTGAGAATACTCCGAAAGACCGAGTACTTTTGCAAATTTACCTGAAAAAATATAGCTTCTATTCCGGACAAGGTCACTGACCACCACTATCACATTCTCCATCAATGCGATCCCCTTTGCAAACGCAAATATTTCATTATCGTNATCGGCCACACCTTCCGCCGACTGATCCTTAAGCAAAGAATCGAGAGTGGAAAAACTATTCATAAAAATGGTTATTTATGATTATTGCCCAATCTGAAGAGCCTTTGTAATTTTGCATTGTCAAACTCTTACCCCTTATTCTCAAAGGGAAATTCCCATAGAGCATGGAGGGAAATAATTCGCAAAAATACAAAAACAAATGGTTATTTCCAATATGAAAAAGATATTTATGACGGCTTTTGCGGCTTTGCTCTTTCAAACAGTATCTGCGCAAACGCTGGANAAGATGAACTGGTATAACGANCCGGAGAATTGGGAAATAAAAGGAGGCCATCTTATTATGGACGTCACTCCCAAGAGCGACTATTGGAGAATCTCCCATTATGGATTCACCGTAGATGACGCCCCTTTCTATTACGCCGAATATGGCGGAGAGTTCGAAGCCAAAGTAAAGATAGAAGGCGACTATAAAGTTCGTTTTGACCAAGCCGGAATGATGATACGTCTTGANCATGAGAACTATATCAAGACNGGAATAGAGTATGTCGACGGAAAGTACAATCTCAGCACAGTGGTGACTCACCATACTTCCGACTGGAGTGTAATTGCTCTCGACCGTCCGGTAAAAGAGATATGGATAAAAGCCGTAAGACGCTTGGATGCCATAGAGATCTTCTACTCATTCGATGACAAAGAGTATTTCATGATGCGTAACGCATGGGTAGAAGCCAATCATCCCGTGAAGATAGGAATGTTTGCCGCTTGTCCTGATGGCGACGGATTCAAGGCTACGTTCTCCAACTTCAAGGTGACACATCTTCCCGACAAAGTGCGTACCGACTGGTTGAAGAATAACGCAGAGTAAAGGGGAAATCTTCAAAGTATGAAATATTTTTGGGCGGCAAAGAGAATTTGTCGCCTAATTTTTTGCGGGTAAAAGGATTTTGAGTAATTTTGCGGCCAGAGGCAGGGGTGCCGTCGGGCTGAGATCATACCCTGAAAACCTGATGCGGNTAATGCCGCCGTAGGAAGCTTCGAAAGATTTTCCACATTTTGCTAAATCTATTTTTTCAGTCCGCCGCGAGCAATTGAAGATTCTTCANGCTNNAATCCCGANATANNNCGGGATGCAATCCATAACNNGCCTCGCTAAATAATAACGGACTGAAAATGACANCGGATTCNAAANTTACTTCATCTCCNNAAGCNTTCTCACGNAGAGAGAAAGACAGTGCTTGTGATAGCCGGAAGCGATCCTTCCGGNGGNGCNGGNGTGCANGGTGATATAAAGACCTGCATGGCCAACNANNNGTTNGCNATGGGAGTNATNACGGCNCTTACNGTNCANAATACNGTNGGAGTAAANGCCTTTACNGAAGTTNCGNCNNNANTGATNGCNNCNCANATGGAATATGTNGTGGANGATATTATNCCCGATGCNGTCAAAATCGGNATGCTNCCNTCNGNAGANGCCGTANTNGCNGTAGCCGANATTATACNACGCTNTAATCTGAAGAANATAGTNATNGACCCTGTCCTCATATCCTCTTCNGGCAAAACNCTCAGCAAAGATGCTCAAGCTACGGGAGAGGCCATGAAAGAACATATTTTCCCACTCGCCACACTCGTCACTCCAAATATCCCGGAAGCCTGCTTCCTCAGCGGTAGAAAACAGGAAGACACTATTTATCCCGATGAACTGGCGCAGGAACTCCTTAANGACTGGAAATGCGGAGCATTGCTTCTAAAAGGAGGACATGCCGAGGGAGATGAATGCTGCGATATTCTACGCATCCANACCGAAAAGGGACACATCACCAAGATATACAGGAGCAAAAGAATATTCAGCCGGAATACGCATGGCACCGGCTGTGCCCTTTCTTCGGCAATCGCGTCCGGTTTGGCACGCGGACTCGGAATCGAGGAAGCGGTAGCGCGCGGAAAAGAATTTGTCACAGCAGCGTTGCAAGGGAACGCCGGGGTCCGGTTTGGCCACGGACACGGTCCGCTTGATTTCTTCGCCAAGTTTTGAAGATACTTCCTCGCTCCTCAGATAAGACCGAAACCCAAGACACATTAACATCATGAAGATAAACTATAACAAAGAGACAATCGAACTGCCGAAAGACACAATGACAGTGGCGGAATTTATCGAATGGAAAGAGATTCCGACCAAAGCCATGGCCTTCGCCATCAACAACCGTATTGTAAGAAAAACGGAATGGAATGACCGTCAGTTTTCCGAGGGCGACAGCGTAACTGTTGTCAACGCCGCTTTCGGAGGTTGAATAATCATATAATGAAAAGAATCTGACCGGATAAAATTCCAAATTACGGATAATCACAAATCCTGAATAAGCGAAGCGATGAGTAAGTTTCTGAAGATAGTGATCACTTCTCCAAATGCTGTTGCCGACGAGACGTCCAAAGTATGCAGACTCCTCGAAGCGAACGCCTGCGATCTCCTGCATCTTCGCAAACCGCAATGGAGCAGAGCGGAGACGACCTCATTTCTCAGAGCCTTACCGCAAGAATTGCTCGGAAGAATTCGCTTGCACGACCACTTTGAACTGTGTGACTTATTCCCGGTGGGGGGAGTGCAGTTAAACGCCAGAAACAGCATCGCTCCGGCCTCGGCACGCTCCTACTCCCGATCGTGCCATACATTGGATGAAATCGAACATGAGAAAGGAGCTGAATATGTGACCCTCTCCCCTATTTTCGATTCCATATCCAAAACCGGATACTGTAGAGGAGACTGGGACGGCGACCGCCTGCACTCCCTGCTGAAGGAGCGGGTGGTAATAGCCTTGGGAGGAATCGAACCCTCTCATTTCCGCTATCTGCAAGATAAGGGATTCTCGGGAGCCGCACTTCTCGGATATGTATGGAATAATCCCGAAGGGAAATCCTTTGACAGGATTGTTACTACATTAAAGGATTTTCAATGAATCCGGTCAGTTGAATCAATCAAAAAATCTAATCACAACATGTTACAGTATATTACCAACACAGAATGTGGCCGCTCCGTAGCGGAGCAGGTGAAGGCGGTGCTCGAAGGCGGTTGCCGCTGGATCCAGGTAAGAATGAAAGATGCTTCCGATGAAGAGATAGAGAAGGTGATAGCCGAAATCAAACCCATGTGTCTTGAGGTGGAATCCTTTCTTATCCTCAACGACCGTGTGGAACTCGCCAAGAAAGTGGATGTAGGGGGCGTGCATCTCGGCAAAACCGATATGGCACCCTCCCGCGCCCGCATGATGCTCGGTCCGGCAGCAGTGATAGGATGCACGGCCAACACCATTGAAGATATCGAGGCTGTGAAGGCACTCGACGTGGACTATATCGGCATCGGACCCTACCGCACTACCAACACAAAGAAGAATCTTGCCCCGATTCTCGGTCTTGACGGTATCAGAGAAATATGCTACGAGATGGAGAAGCGAGAGATAGAAATACCTCGTGTGGCTGTGGGCGGAATACGCTTGGAGGATGTTCTCCCGCTGCTTGAGGCCGGAGTCAACGGCGTAGCCGTAAGCGGAGCAATCGCATTTGCCGATGATATGGTAGAGGCTACAAAGAAATTTGTGGAGCTCATGCCTACCAAAGAGTAACGCATAATAATTTTTACTAAGGAGATCAATAAGATCTCCTTAGTAAAATCAAAACTATAGAAATTAACCTGATTTTTATGAACGATATACTTGAAATCGGAGGAAGGAAATTCTCCTCCCGACTTTTTGTCGGGACCGGCAAATTCCCCTCACCCGAAATTATGCTTGAGGCCATCAAGGCTTCGGGAAGCGAGATGATCACAGTGGCGATGAAGAGAGTCAATATGATGAACGAGGCCACCGATGAAATGCTCACCCACATCAATCGCGACCATGTGCAGCTTCTTCCCAACACATCCGGTGTGCGCGATGCCAAAGAGGCGGTACTCGCAGCGCAGATGAGTCGCGAGATTTTCGGTACGAATTTCATCAAACTCGAGATTCACCCCGATCCNCGCTACNTNATGCCNGACCCNATNGAGACACTNAAAGCNACNGAAGAANTNGCNGCCNANGGATTTGTNGTGCTNCCNTATATNCAGGCNGANCCNGTNCTTTGNAAACTCCTTGAAGAAGCCGGTTCGGCAGCCGTGATGCCCTTGGCCGCTCCAATCGGNACAAACAAAGGACTCGTCACCCGCGACTTGCTNGANATAATCATAGAGCAGAGCNGTGTGCCNGTNGTNGTGGATGCCGGTCTCGGCGCACCNTCCCANGCGGCTGAAGCNATGGAGATGGGTGCGGANGCNGTTCTTGGTNAANACNGCNATNGCNGTNGCCGGAGATCCCGTAGCNATGGCNCGNGCTTTCGCAAAAGCNACNGAAGCCGGNAGAGANGCNTTCAATGCNGGNCTCGGCACCGTCTCNACNACNGCNCAGGCTACNAGCCCCCTNACCTCTTTCTTCACNGACTNATGCCACNACGATANNCCCTTGAAGAATTATTCTGCANNNCGNANCNTNAAAAAAATATTAATTGAANTCAACTAACNGANAANANTCATGGAAATCGAAAACATAGATCTTTCCACATATCCNGATTCNGAAAAGGTNTATGTGGAGGGTAANCTCCANCCCNTNAAAGTGGGAATGAGAGTGATTCATCAGCACCCTACCGTAAAGATTGAGAACGGTAAACGTGTGGAATATCCCAACGAGGATATCACTGTGTATGATACAAGCGGACCATACACCGACCCTNCCNTAGANATCGANATNAACAANGGTTTGCCCCGCACCCGCGAGGAATGGGTAATCNCACGCGGNGATACCGANCTTCTTGANGACATCACAAGCGAATATGGTCGTGCNCGTCGTGATAACCGCGATCTCGATGCAATTCGCTTCCCNATAGAGCACCGTCCCCGCAAGGCTAAAGAANGGAAGCGTGTCACACAACTTTTCTATGCNCGTCAGGGAATCGTGACTCCCGAGATGGAGTATGNGGCTATCCGCGAGAACCTTGATAATGAGAAGCGCGGNATCAAGACGCATATCACCCCTGAATTCGTAAGAGACGAGATAGCGGCCGGACGCGCAATCATCGCAGCCAATATCAATCATCCCGAGGCCGAACCGATGATAATCGGACGAGCTTTCAGCGTAAAACTCAATACCAACATCGGCAATTCCGCTCTTTCCTCCGGTATNGAAGAGGAGGTGGCCAAAGCCGTATGGAGTTGCTANTGGGGNGGNGATACNCTNATGGACCTCTCCACNGGNGACAATATCCANGAGACACGCGAATGGATTATCCGCAACTGTCCCGTGCCGGTAGGCACAGTGCCCATTTACCAGGCACTTGAGAAAGTAAACGGCGACGTAAAGAAACTCACATGGGAGATCTATCGCGACACACTTATCGAACAATGCGAGCAGGGTGTGGACTATTTCACAATCCATGCCGGTGTACTTCGCGAGCATGCCGAGCTCGTAGGGAAGCGTCTTACCGGCTGCGTATCGCGTGGCGGCTCCATCATGACTCAATGGACAGTAGAACATGACGAAGAGAGCTTCCTTTACACCCATTTTGACGAAATCTGCGAGATCCTCAATAAATATGACGTAGCCGTATCCTTAGGCGACGGTATGCGTCCCGGATCCACTCACGATGCCAACGACCGGGCTCAGTTCCTTGAACTTGAAGTGCTCGGCCGCCTCACGCAGAAAGCCTGGGAGCACGATGTGCAGGTAATTATCGAAGGCCCCGGCCATGTACCCATGCACAAGATCAAAGAGAATATGGATAAGCAGATGAAAGAGTGTCACGAGGCTCCATTCTATACCCTCGGTCCTCTCACTACGGATATAGCTCCCGGATACGATCATATCACATCTGCTATCGGCGCCGCCATCATCGGTAATCTCGGCACAGCCATGATCTGCTACGTCACTCCCAAGGAACATCTCTCCCTCCCCAACCTTAATGACGTTCGTGACGGAGTGATAGCCTACAAAATAGCCGCACATGCCGCCGATCTTGCCAAGGGATTCCCCGGTGCGAACGTACGCGACGACGCACTCAGCAAAGCGCGTTTTGAATTCCGCTGGAAGGACCAGTTCAATCTCTCGCTCGACCCCGAGAAAGCGAAACGCTACTATCTTGAATCGCGTCGCAATGCTCCCGAGGCTGACGACCGCTTCTGCACCATGTGCGGACCTAATTTCTGCGCGATGAGAATTTCGCAGAATATCGCCGAGTCTTGCGAGAATCAATAATCCNGTTGGTGATGGACAACACAATGACAGAAACCGCAGAGCAAACCGTCAAAGCCAAACGATTCAAGAGCGACCCCGAACCCGGGGCCATCTTTGGCCACGGCTTCGCCGACATCATCGACCAATGGGATTGGGACGAGACTGTAGCGCTGGTGGAGAATGCNNCCGAGNCNGANGTGAGANGAGTGCTTGCNAANGCCAANGCCAATCGCAAACCGCTCACACCGGANGAATTCGNCGTACTNATNTCTCCNGCNGCCNCTCCCNATATNGAAGAGATGGCNGCNNTGAGNCGNNGNTTCACATCCGAGCGCTTCGGNAAGACNATCTCNCTCTANATNCCNATGTATGTCTCCAANGCNTGCACCAACAAATGTGTGTATTGNGGATTCAATCATGACAATCCNTTNACNCGNACCACACTNACCCTNAGNCANGTNGAAGANGAATGNAANGCCATAAANCGNCTNGGACCNTTNCAGAATCTNCTGATAGTNTCNGGAGAATANCCTTCNCTNACNGGNGTGGANTATCTNGAAAAGGTGCTTGGNGTATGTCGTCCNTATTTCCANAANCTCACTATNGAGGTGCANCCGCTNAGNGCNGCNGAGTANTANCGNCTCACACAGGCNGGNNTNAACGGAGTGGTATGTTTTCAAGAGACGTACCACCGCGACGCCTACCGCTCCTATCATCCACAGGGGATGAAGAGTCATTTCGATTGGCGACTCAATGGTTTCGACCGCATGGGAGAAGCCGGAGTCCATAAGATCGGAATGGGTGCGCTCCTGGGTCTTGAGGACTGGCGGGGAGATGCCGTGATGCTTGCCCGCCATCTGCGCTATCTACAGCGCAGATACTGGCGTTCACGGTTCTCAGTCAACTTCCCGCGAATGAGACCCTCCGAGAGCGGTTATCAGCCCAAGAGTATCATCTCCGACCGACAACTCGCTCAGCTTACATTTGCCTTCCGCCTGTTTGATCATGACGCTGATATATCTTTTTCCACACGTGAGGCGCCGGAATACAGAGACCATATTCTCTCGCTTGGAGTGACATCCATGAGCGCCGGGAGCCAGACCGAACCGGGAGGATATGCCACTTCGCCAGAGGCCCTTGAACAGTTTGAGGTAAGCGATGAAAGAACTCCGTTGGAAGTAGAAGAAGCAATACGGAAAGAGGGTTATGATCCCGTATGGAAAGATTGGGATATGATTTTCGACTGATATCGAACCCTGCACAAAGAAATGATGTTATAAGGGTGCATACTCACAGCGAGAATGCACCCTTATTCTTTCGCCACGGAAAGCCGAATCATTTTCCGCAGGCAGACTATGTTAAACTAAATCATATATACGACATGAACTTCACACAGCCCCGTCTCCCCTATGCGCCAGACGCACTTGAGCCCGTAATTTCTCAGAAAACAATTGAGTATCACTACGGCAAGCATGAGAAGAACTATATCGATACGCTTAACAAGCTGATCAAAGATACCCCCTTCGATAATATGGCACTTGAGGATATCATCGTGAAGAGCGATGGTAAGATCTTCAACAATGCCTCTCAGGCTTGGAATCACATCTTCTATTTCTTCCAGTTCAATCCCGCCGGAGGAAGCGAACCCACAGGGAAGCTCAAGGATAAGATTATCGAGCAGTTCGGATCTATAGAAGATTTCAAGAGAGAGTTCGAGGATGCAGGAGCCACACTGTTCGGATCAGGATGGGTATGGCTTTCCGCAGATGGCGATGGAAAACTATTCATCACACAGGGTAAGAATGCCGAGAACCCCATGTGCGACGGCTTGCGTCCGATTCTCGTATTCGATGTGTGGGAACACGCTTACTATCTCGACTATCAGAACCGTCGTGCCGACTATCTCCTTCACCTTTGGGACATAGTAGACTGGGATATTGTCTCCATGCGCTATAACAACGATTGAGAGATTATTCCGCGGTAAGTGCATCTCCTCGCATGCGGTCCATATAGCTTTGGATGATAGCTTTTAATTCCTGCTCCATGGCAGTCTGCTCACGGAATTTACCGGTGAGATTATCCTCCATAAGCTTATCATCGAGTGAATAGACACCGGTGGTATGCTGACCGTCAAACTGAAGCACTACACCATTCTTCACATATTGATATGTGCCGTTGAGATAATTCACGGCCCATGTATCATCATCAGCAGTGTCCAGCAGGTCGATGCCGTAGGCTATGTATGGTTCGGAAGAACCTACATAATTCAAAATTGTAGGCATAATATCGATTTGCTGGGCAATTGCGTCTCTTCTGCCCGCAGGAATATTTCCCGAAGGATCATAGATGATAATGGGAGAGCAGAATCCGCCCAGATCCGTCTTGTATTCGGGATGATCGCTCATATTGGTATGATCGCTGGTGATGACAAACACCGTATTCTCAAACCAGGGCTGCTTGCGGGCCGTATTGAAGAATTGTCGCAGGGCATTGTCGGTATATCTGATACACTTATGAATCGGCAAACCCTCTTCCGGATATATCTCTTTGTATTTTTCCGGGATATGGAACGGGTGATGACTTGAAGCGGTGAATATTGCCGTCATGAATGGCTGCTTCATTTCCGTCATTTTCGCAGCATAGAATTGCATGAAGGGTTCGTCCCAGATCGCCCAGTATCCATCGAAATCCTTATCACCGTTAAAGCGACGGTCCTTCACATAGTCCTCACGGCCATAATAGCTTTTAAAGCCGATTGAGCGGGCGAAAGCATCGAAACCCATACTGCCCGTGCGGGCGCCGTGGAAAAAGGCCGTCTCATATCCTCGATGAGCAAGATGGCCCGGGATACCGCAAACTTTATTGAGCGATTGCGGAGTGAGAATAAATGGCTTGATAAACATTGGAATACCTGCGAGCACACTCGGCATTCCGTCGATACTCTTACGGCCATTGCAGAAAGAATAGCGGAAAGTCATAGCATGATTCGAAAGAGAATCGGTAAAGGGTGTGTATCCCTTATAATCCTCTCCAAGCATCTCCTTACTCATCGAGCCGATATATTCCCGGCCGAAACTTTCAATGATTATTATTACCACATTCTTATCCTTCCCTTTTCCTCCGAGTATAGCGGATGCCGAACTATCGGCACGAGGATCTGTCAGCGGATTGAAAATTCGGTTGAGTTCCTCCTTATTGTCAAAATAGTGAGGATCGGTAAATTCGGAAGCACCGATCGTACGGATGAGAGTGAATGGAGTGTTGAGCACAAGCGCCGTCTCCGTAGGGCGTTTGGTATAGGCATTGACATTTGAGAGAGCGATCGGGCGAATATCCCTATGGCGAAGCCCTCCTATGGGGGCCGTGGCCAAAAGAAGAAGACCGGCTACATAGAATGCAATAGATAATCCTCTCCGCTTTTTATCCGGAGAGGCCGGCCATAAAAGGAGAGCGAAATAAATCGCAATTAAAGCGAAAAGATAATTCCACCAATGATTTAGCAGACCGCCACGAATGCCGCTCACCACAGTTATACCTCCCGCTATGAGGGAAACTGTCATAACGAGATAATAGCGCCAAAGAGGACGGATTGTTGCTCGGTTGGTAAGAGGTGTGAGGTATAGTTTCCAAAGCAACCAACCCAATAATGCTGTGTAAAACACCAGATACCAATGACGTCCGAACTCGTTAAGACATATCTTCCATAAATTGCCTTCATTGGAGAATTCTCCGAATATCTCGGTAGTGGTACGCCGAAGCGTAAAACTGAAATATACCGAATCCGCCACATTTATTATGATGGCGAAAAGGTTGATAGCGAAGAAGATATATTTGCATCCCCGATAATAACCTTTACGCTCCTTTATGTGCAGAGGGAGGAGCATTAAAAGTATATAGAGGGCATTGGTGTACATTATACCCGGGGTGTCAAACACAAGTGAGCCTGCAAACAAACGCCATGTCTCGCCATCGGCAATACTCTCGCGGAAATAACTAAGGTTTTCAAGAAGAAACTCTATGCGGCAAAGAGTATAAAGAACATAAACAAGTATAATATTCCATGCAACAGAAATAGCGGGAGCCGCCGCCGACTCCCGAGGATTCCATATGGAATTATTTAAGTCAGTACGAAGGAATTTCATAATATCAGCTTTGGGCGGAACATTCATCTAATGAAGAGTAATCATACAATAACTCCATATCACTTACCTGTATAATAGCATTTCACCTGCCCTACAGGAAGAGTGCCTATAAGAAGCAGAGGAATCCGGCGGTCGTCAGCTGATATCCAGCAGTTTATATCATCGCTGGATTTCTTCTTTCCTCCGGTGGTAAACGTGAAACTGATACGATAAGCCTCGCACTGCGTCTTGTCACGTAATTTTATTTTCTCCCTCCCTAATCCACGAATAGTGAGGGTCTCCGCCTTCGAACCGGAAAAGATGGTAAGTTTCGTAACACTCCCTTTTGTGAGTTTGTTATAGTCAATAATCCGAAGGAAATAGAACACAGAGAGCATATCGAAAGTAGGTCCGGTGGCGGTGAGAGTATTCTTTGCTGTGCTTTGACTCCCATTTTTATCTCGATAGCGTTCGCATTTTCCTCCCACGTGTCCGGCAGAATGAGTATAGGTAATTACGTCTTTTGCAAACTTATCCCCTTCATGAGCAATCTTAACGTAGCGCTGAGGTACGAAACCATTTTTCAGCACTGTGGCTGTAAGAGTATCGCGTACCGGGAAGAACTTGTCGGCCCAGGGTTTGGTTTTGGCCGTAAGGGTGAAGGTATATTTGCCGTTGTTAAGCCGGGAAGAAAGGACGGCATCTCCCGCGTCCTTTTGAATCAGTCCCCACTTATATGTGATGACATAACTCAATTTCTCATTCGCAAAATCAGCGGCAGTTGCTATTGAAGGAATCAAAAGCGAGAGAATTGCAAGGAATACTATGGTAAATATTTTTTTCATAGAGAATCTTTTTATAATCCGGGAAAGCATATGCAGCTAAGAGAATCCGGATATACAAAAAAACGGAGAGAATACTCAAATGAGTATCTCACCGTTTATAAATTTCCACTTCCCGAATAAAGGAATAATGTTTTTACATATATCTTATTGTCTCAGGAAGTAATACCGTTATCATGTCCTCAATAATACTTTTCAAGCTCGGCCTGAAGCTGAACAGCCTGATGCACACCGCTGGCGCGCCATTTCATTTCGCCACCCTTGAAAATCATAAGGGTAGGAACGGAGCGGACATTATAGACAGCAGCGAGCTGCTCATTCTTATCGATATCTATCTTGATGATACGGGCCTTATCGCCCACGATTCCGTGAAGCTCCTCCAGAATGGGGTGCATCATTTTACACGGGCCACACCAAGTGGCGAAGAAATCCACAAGTACCGGTTTCTCACTGGCGATAATCTGATCAAATGTTTCCATAGCAATTTTCTATTAAGATTCTTTTGTACCTATAACGCCCCTACCCTGCCGATAGTTCGAACTGACACCCATCAAGGAATACCAATATCCGTAAGATAAATTCATGTGAAATCCATAAGAAAACCCCGACAATACTACCGACGTCTTTTATATAGTATGGGTTGCTGCTATAACTGAATTATACTGAATTCTTTACCGTTCCAGCCTATGAGCCTGGTATCGTCAATTGCAGCGATTCTGTAAAGGGGATAAGGAACGTTAAAATATCGGTCTATGACTTTACCGTTCCAATCAATCTTATAAATCGACGGAGCGAAATTTGCTGCATCAGAATATTTACATGACCAATGCAACGCATATATATAATCGGGAGTGCAAGTCACATCTACCGTATGTAGTATATTCTGAGTATCGAAGTCGGCTTCCCCAAGGGTTTTCGCATTGAATGTGTCTTCACCTATTTTTATTAATTTGATAGTCTTGCCGTCGGTGTCGAAAATTTCGACAATTGGGTGGAGTTTATATGCAAAAGCAAGCCTATTATGTTTACTCGAATATACCATTTCCCCGGTATTAAGCATCCATGTCCTTAATTCAGGAGAGATGTTTATATGTCTTATTGTATCAATTTTTGATGTGGTAAGGTCTGCGGTCATGGCATACTGGCGACCACCGTTTGACTCACGTCCAATAAAGACATGTTTGTCGGGGCTCGTCATATATACATCCTGAACGTATTGGGAAAGAGGAAACGGCACTTTGCTGTTGCCGTCCATTAGATATTGTCTTGTCCTGACAAACGCAGTATCGTTCTTGACGGCAAAAATCTCGCAATCGTCATAATCTATGACGCGAATCGTGCCATTGTCGGAGATAAAAGGATAAGGCATGTAGGAAGCATAATATCCGTCCTCCCGTTTACCCATATCAGGACTTATATTGATTATTTTATTGGCACGGTCAATTATAGCGCGACGAAGAAACCGCTGACCGTCTCCATCCTCACATTCAAAGGCAAACAGCAATGTGTCACCGGATACTTTCATATCCGTTACATGTCTTATTGCAGGCAACGGTTCCTCGGATATTTCCAGTTTTACTGTTGTTGTAGTAGACTGTGCGTTGGGGCAGCCTAACATGAACAGGGAGAGTACCATTACCAGTAATATCTTCATTTTATTTCAGGGCGTTTATATTGGTGGGTCTTTTGGTCGAGACCTTAGTTAACTTCATTAGTGAGATAATATAGAGTTCCGTTATCCGTTTTGCCAATTTCTCTGGGTTGAAAAATTGAGATTAACGTAGAGTCAGGATTATATGACAATACCGAATCATTGTATATAGTACCCTCCGGTTTTCTTAGCACCACGATACTCTATCAAGCCTTTATCTATAAGGCTTTTTACTACTCTACGTATGGTTCTAATGCTTTTGTTTGTACGTTGAATCAACTCATTCGCTGAGACACCGGGAGTAGTTCTTATTTGTTGCAGCACTAATTGTTCTGTGCCATTTAATGTGCCATTTAATGTGCCATTTAATGTGCCACTATTGACACTCTTAGCCATCATTCGCTTCATAAACGTAACTGTAAAGAAGCCTTGAGTATTGAATTTTGGCTCTGGCAGATTTGCCTCTTTCATCAGCTTACGCATACGAGGAATACCAGAACCAACTTTCTCGACAACGTGCATTCTGGTAAAGAGTCCGAATATAAGAGGATTTCTACTCATACTCTTTTGTCCAAAGTCAGCAGCAACAACAGGTAATAAGCCACCGGGATTAGATATTTCCACTCGGTCATCATAAACCTCTACCATAATTGTTCCACCTTCTTCATATAGATCGCGATGACAAATAGCGTTCATTATGGACTCCTTGAAGACATCAAGAGGAATCTCCCATATTTCCTGACGAGGTCCTGTTCCCTTGATAATGTACTCAACTTCAAGTTTACTCTCTATCCATGAAAGAGCATTAAGATATTGCTGATACAAAGGGCCTCCGAAAGTCTTGTCATCTATGATATGTACCTTATCAAGACCCTTGAAGCGGAGACATCTAATAACGGCATGAGGAAATTTACGTTCCGGCTCTCGTCCAAAGAATAGAGCAGTCGCATTTTTAGCAATCCCTTCTTCTGTCAGAAGTTCAAGACTCTCAAAGAGCCTTCTGAGAGATAATGTATCAGAAAGGTTTGCCATCTCCATAAATGTCTG
>JAAVEO010000006.1 GCA_014801225.1 Bacteroides sp. | reverse complement strand
CATGATGACGGCGTGTGCATTCGTATTTGGTGTGATGCCGATGATGTTCGCCACCGGTGCCGGTGCCAACAGCCGAATAGAACTCGGCACAGCCGTTGTATTCGGTATGGCTCTCAATGCCCTTGTCGGCACGCTGTTCGTACCTACCTTCTGGGAGGTGCTGCAACGCTTCAACGAGAAATATCTTAACAATATGTTCAAGGATCCGAATGCCGGGAAGACCGGTACTCCTTCCGGCACTTCATCATCTTCCGATACGGCTCCTGATATCTGATACCTCTTTATTCATAACTATAGCGAGGCGCGACAAATTTTATCAATCTGTCGCGCCTCCGTTATATATCGCTTTTTATGAATTGAAATGATTCATGGCGAATGCCGCGCCGGAAAGGCAGAAGGCTTTCACTGCCTCGGCAGCTTTCTCCAGCTTTTCGGGAAGAAGCTTTTTCTCTTCGGGAGGGAATGTGCCCAATACGAAATCAATCTGGGCTCCGCGGGCGAAATCGTTGCCCACTCCGAATCGTAGACGTGCATAATTCTGTGTACCCAATTCGGAAGCGATATTCTTCAGACCGTTATGTCCGGCGTCCGACCCTCTGGTACGCATACGCAGGTTGCCGAAAGGCAACGCGAGATCATCCACTATCACCAGAAGATTTTCCAACGGCAATTTCTCCTTGTTCATCCAATAGCGGATGGCCACTCCGCTGAGATTCATGAAAGTGGAGGGTTTCAAAAGAAGAAGCTCACAGTTTTTTACTTTGACTGTGGCCATATCGCCATATCGGCATGACGAAAAGGATACACCGGCATCGGAGGCGATTTTATCGCCTACCATAAAACCGATATTATGGCGCGTATCGGCATATTCCGGACCGATATTGCCAAGACAAGCTATAAGATATCTTTTCATAGAGTCAGAGGGAGCGGGGTTATGTCGCTCCGAATCGAGAAGAGCGAGTAGAGATTTTATCCAATTCACAGAGTCAGGATATGAGGTCTGATTATTTTTCGACCGCAAAATTAGTAAAAAAGAGGGATATCGTTTGGGTATGTGGGGGAAAAATAGTAATTTTGTGCGCTCTTTGCAGAAGAAGCAACCGTGTGATGGGAAATTTGTTCTCCCTCCATAATGGCTATAATGCCCGGAGCAAGACTTATTTTGAGTAACACTTTAAAAAGAAAAAGAAGAAATGAAATCTTATGAACTTCAGGCCGAACCCCGCGTAGAACTCGGCAAGAAATCAGTGAAGGCCCTCCGCGCAGAGGGTAAGATTCCCGCTGTCCTCAATGGCGGCAAAATCATCGACCTCCCCTACACAGGCACTCTCCGTGCCGGTGAGAAAATCGTAGAGATCGATCCCGTCCGCAAGCGCGGTCTTATCACTACCGACCTCACTGTGAAGGCAGAGGACGTACGCAAGCTCATCTATACTCCCGACATCTTCGAGATCGATCTCGAGGTGAACGGCGAGAAACGCAAAGCTGTCATGAAGGAGCTCCAGTTCCAGCCCGTGAAGGATACAGTTCTCCATATCGATTTCCTCGAGGTTTATCCCGAGAAGCCTATCGTAATGGAGGTGCCCGTTCAGGTAGAGGGCCACGCCGAAGGTGTGAAAGCCGGTGGTAAGCTCACTCTCTCCATGCGTAAGCTCAAAGTGAAAGCCACTTACGACAAGATTCCCGAGCGTCTCGTTGTCAACGTTGACAACCTCGGTCTCGGCCAGAGCCTCGCTGTAGGCGACCTCGCTTTCGAGGGTCTCGAGCTCATGAACGCCAAGAACGCTGTCGTTTGCGCTGTTCAGCTCACTCGTGCCGCTCGTGGTGCCGCTGCCAAAGCTGCTGAGTAATCCAACGACTCAAGGTAAAATATTAATATTAGAGAAAAGAGGCTGTCGCGATTTTTTCGCGGTAGCCTCTTTTTCTTTTTTCATTACGCTATTTTTGTATATAAGCGGCAGGATTATCAGTCGCCCCAATGTCGTCTTACGGGGAAGCGAGTGGGGCGCAGCAATAGTCGGAGTGATGTGCTGGTAGTGGTATAATTCCAAATCCAGTTGAGAAGCACCACTACCTTATTGCGCATACCTAAAATCGACATAAGATGGATTGCAAGCCAAATGAACCAGGCGAAGAAACCTCCGAAGGATACTTTCGGAAGATCGGCCACGGCCAAATGCTTTCCTACTGTGGCCATGCTTCCTTTGTCGTGATATTTGAACGCGCTCTTGAATTCGCCGGCATTAAGATTGCGGGCGAGATTCTCTGCCTGCTGTATTGCCGGCTGTGCCATCTGAGGATGTCCGGCCGGATAATCTTCGGTCTGCATGAGCGCTATGTCACCAATAGCCAGTACGCTCTCTTCAAGCCCTTTCACCCGGTTGTATTCATCCACAATGATTCTCCCTCCCCGGCCCACGGTGGTCTCCGGCATACCGGGCATGGGTTCCCCTTTTACTCCAGCTGTCCAGATAAGCGTCTCCCAATATTCTTTATGGCCGTCGGCAAACTCTACCATCTTGTCCTCATATCCTTTCATAGTGGTATTGAGCCTTACATCCACCATCAATGATTTCAAGTATTCAAGAGCTCGCGCAGAAGATTTCTCACTCATTGCTCCCAAAAGACGGGGAGCCCCTTCTACAAGGGTCACAGTGACATCCTCCTGCTTGAGTTCCGGATATTCCCTCTTCAAGATATTTTTCTTCATCTCGCCGATGGCCCCGGCTATCTCCACACCGCTCGGTCCGCCTCCGACTACCAGAAAACTCAGCAATTGACGTCTCCTTTCCGGATCTTTGCAGAGGGCCCCGCGTTCAAGGCGATCAAGAATCTCATCGCGTGTATGCGCTGCCTCTCCAATAGTCTTGATACCATATACTGTCTCTTCCAGTCCTTTCATACCGAAGTAGTTGTTGGTGGAGCCTGCTGCTATCACCAGGCGATCGTATGGAATGCTCTCGTAACTCGTGGTAACTGTTTTTCCCTCCGTATCGATATTCTTCACATGGCCCATGTGGTAGGATACATTACGGAGTTTCTTGATTTCAAGTCGGAAGGGGAAGGATATGTTGGATTCGGTGAGTCCCGAGGAGGCCACTTGATAAAAGAGGGGAGGAAAACTGTGGAAATTATTACGGTCGATGATATGCACGTTGAATTTATCCCGTGCAAGTCGCTTTGCAAGTGTTAGTCCGGCGAAGCCGCCTCCTATTATTACTATATTCTCCATGGTAGTCTATGTGTGTGTTTTGTATTTATTTCTATTTTGAAAACACATCGGGGAGGAAGGATGTTTGCCTAAGTCGGCGAATTAAACTAATTTTGCAGAATAAGGGTTATATTCTTATATATTGTGTAAGTAGTCCGGGGGCACTATTGCCGCCCGGCATGTGACACAATGGCGAATATATTTCTCCAATAAAAATAGAAACTACTATGGCAGATATAAAGATATTCCGTGTAAGACACATGTTGCCCGTAGCTGCGGTTGCTATGGCTATGCTTTCAAGCTGTTCGTTGCTCGGTTCGAAATCGGGCGGTGAAGGTGGCGGTCTTCTTGGCGGAGGCGGTGGTAAGGTGAAGACGGATGCCGTGCTTCCTCAAGACCGTGAGAAGATTCATGAGAATGCCTCGGCAAAGGCTTATACCTCCGAAGAACTCGGACGTGGTGTGGTGAAGGGCGATTGGGCCATAGAAAGGGTCATGGGGCAAACGGCGGTAGGGGAGACGGCTCCTTTCCTGAAATTCGTGCCTTCCGAAAAGAGAGTATATGGCAATAACGGTTGCAATTTCATCAATGCCGGATATGAATATAATCCTGCTGACAGCACGCTGAGTTTCAGCAATCCGATCTCCACTATGATGGCGTGTGGAATGGAGGGAATCACGGATGCCCAGATAATGCAGGCTCTCAATTCAGTGAAGTATTATACATGGAAACTGGAAGGTTCGGAGTATTATCTCTATCTATATGATGAAGCTATGCAACCGATGTTGGAACTCATGCACCAGAATTTCGAGTTTCTCAACGGCACATGGCGTGTCACGGCTATCGACAACGAGGCTGTGAATGTACCTGATATGAAGCTCGTGATTGATGTGGATGAGGGTAAGCTGCATGGCAATACGGGATGCAATATCCTTAACGGCACTCTTGAGACGGATATGGACGCAGCCAATTCTATATCGTTCCAGGCGATAGCCACTACCCGCATGGCTTGTCCCGACCAAAGTTATGAGACGCGTCTTGTCGTGGCGTTGGAGGATGCCTCTACTGCCAAACCGATATCAGCCAATAAGGTAATATTCCTTAATCCTCAAGGAGAGAACGTACTTCAACTTGAGCGCACTACAGATAAATAAATAAAACAACGAATGATATGGCGAAAGCCGAAGAAAGAGTAGATAAATGGCTGTGGGCGATGCGCGTATTCAAGACGCGCACTATTGCCACTGATGCCTGTAAGAAGGGGCGTGTCTCTATCGGAGGGACGGCCGTAAAACCATCTCGCACTATTAAGGTAGGGGATGTAATTGATGTAAAGAAACCACCTGTCACATATACTTTCCGTGTGCTTCAGGTCACAGGCAACCGTCTCGGAGCACGTCTCGTACCTGAGTATCTTGAGAATATCACTGCTCCCGAGCAGTACGAACTTCTTGAGATGACAAAGATAAGCGGATTTGTAGA
Organism: Bacteroides sp.; assembly: GCA_014801225.1. Taxonomy (GTDB): domain Bacteria; phylum Bacteroidota; class Bacteroidia; order Bacteroidales; family Muribaculaceae; genus Lepagella. The sequence continues at coordinate 18,939 of JAAVEO010000006.1, read as the reverse complement.
CCGTCAGAAAGGTCTCGGACGTCCCACAAAGCGCGACAGCCGCGAGCTCAACCGCTTCAAAGAAGATACCTATGCCGACAACTTCTTCCTCGATTGGGAAGACGATGACCCCGACGAAGATTAATTCCCATTCGGGCTAATATCCGGATAAAACAAGGAATCCTTTCAAGAGCCGCTCTTGAAAGGATTTCTTGTCATTTTTACCAATTCCACATCTGCGGATCTTACATTTCTTGTGAGATGGAAGATCTAAGAATTCATCCACAGATTGTTTTCAATCCTCGGCCTCCAATTCTTGTTTAAGCTATGAAGTTCCAGGAGGGAAAAGCCTTTAAAGCTCCCGCAGTCTTTTCAAAGAAAGCCCCGTCATTGAAGATATTTCATCGGGCGAGATTCCCCTCATGCGCATCTTGCGCGCAATGTCAATCATCGCCTCTTCCCTACCTTTTTCCATCCCTTTCTCCATCCCTTTTTTCAAGCCTTTCTCCATACCTCTCTCCATAGCTTTTCTTTCGGCAAGTCTGACAGCACTCTGATTCTCGAGTTCTTTGTAGTAGGAGTCAGAGTAGGCCACCGCTTCCTCTGCGCTGAGCATCTGAGTGGAGGCGGCATCAAAAAATTCCTCGTATAATCCGCTCTTGTACGGTTTTGAATCTCGTGTCATGTTTTCCATATTCTTGATAAGATATAAAATTCTTAAAATCTCGGTATCACAGTCATCCCATTCCGCCGGTACCTCTGGCAGAGTTATGAAAATCAGTCTGAGCAACTCGGAATATACCTCCTTCGTATATCTATCCGTCAGCACGATATCTTTCAGGAGCGTGTGGCTCATACCTGAAAGATAGAAGTCGGTAAAGACAACGCAATATACAGAGGCGATGTCATATTCAATCCCTCTCACTCCCTGCTTAATAATCGCCGAGGCGCCGTAGAACAGGATTCGCGTGGTGAAGTTGTCAGATTCCACCTGTTGCATCTCCAGGATAAAATGCTCTCCGCGGTCAGTGGTGCAATAGATATCGTAGAGTATCTTCTTGCCGTTCGGATGGAAAGGAAGTACTTCCTTATCACGGAATTCCACACTCTGTATCACCATCTTCCCCTCAAAGAGTGCATTAAGAAAACGCATAAGGAGCCCCGCATGTTCTTTTGAGCCGAACATACGCTTGAATCCGAAATCCGTAAGAATCCTGATAAACTGCCGATCCAAAGGATTCAGAAACATGTCTCTTCTTTCTTCCATATCTAATCTAACTTAAGAAATTGTCTGAACTATCAACGAAATTCTTAAAACTTCATCTACCCTACAAAGATAATACAAATAAATCAAATCTCAAAAAAAACGAGAAAATTAAGAATGGGGGTTGTCAAGGACTCTCACGGTGAATGTGAAGAAAATCGAGAAAAAGTAGTTGCTACTTTGTTCAGAATAAACACTAATTTTGTATTGAAAAAAAAGTGTTCCACGGAACAGAAAATTTCAATAGAATGATAATTAAANGTAATACATATCTTAATAAATCCGAAAACGACTGAGGGGGCTTGTCATATACAAAATATAATTCCAACTCCTACCTTTCATGAAGTTGGACTCACTAATTTATGGTTTAGCGGACAGTAATATTATAGAAATATAAAATTGTTCGCTTTAACAATCGATACCCCGATACCTTTTGCTACATTTCTCAAATTACCTTCATGCCAAATTTTGCAATACCTAATGCAAACGTGCCGATAGCTAATTTTTTGATTCTCCATAGTTTTCTTCAATTCTTGGGTACACTTAATCTGTTTTGGCTCGTAGGAGCTTTTTTACCCTCATATACCAATACACGAAAGCCATTACCGCTACTACTCCTCCTACATAACCAATTTTGTCTATGGAAATATAGGTGCATACATAGCCGCCCAACAATGTGCCACATCCTATCCCCAGGTTGAAGATGCCAGAGAAAATAGACATTGATATGGAGGTGGCATTCTGCGGCGAATAGTTTATTATTTCTGCCTGAAGTGCCACATTGAATGCCGTGACAGCTATACCCCAGACGGCACACAACATAATGACTGTGGCCGGAAGCAACGCCGAGAGACGTAACAATAACAGGCTTGCTGCTATCCCTAAAAGAACTGTATTCATAAATCGGAAGGAACTTCTAGGATAGAATTTGGCGAACGAAAAGCTCCCTATGATACCCGCTCCGCCAAAGATCATCAAGGTTGTGGTGATCCATCCGTCCGACAATCCTGCCACTTGTTTCAGAAAAGGCTCGATGTAGCTATATCCGGTATAATAAGAGGTGGCAACAAGAAGAGATAGGATATACAACCCTATGAGCAGAGGATTCTTCAACAAAGCCGGAAGATTGTGTAGCGTGAATCCATCCTTGTTCGGTACCTTTGGGAGACATGACATCAGATATATAGCTGTGATGAATGCAATGATACCTACACAAAGGAATGTCGTTCTCCATCCGATGCTCAATCCGATGAGGCGTCCTAATGGCAGCCCGAAAATCATTGCAATGGAGGTGCCGGTCACAATCATACTTAGGGCCAGCGGACGCGAGTGATCAGGCACGATACTGACGGCAAGCGGAGAGACAATCGACCAGAAGATAGCGTGTGTACAGGCCACCCCTATTCGGGAGGCCATAAGCATGGAATAAGTGGTCGAAAAACTCGAAAGCAACTGGCAAACCATAAACATCACGATTGTGCATAACATAAGTTTGCGTAGTTCAATTTTCGAGACAAGCAGCATTAATGGTAATGACAATACCATCACAATCCAGGCATATACAGAAATCAACATTCCGGCATGAGCCTCCGTAGTAGAAAAATCTTCAGCAATGTCGCTAAGTAATCCGATTGGGATAAACTCGGATGTGTTGAATATAAAAGCCGCACAAGTCAGTCCTAACAATGGGAGCCAGTTCTTGAATGACATTTTGGTGTCCATAAATCAATGCTTCGGTAAATTCTTAAGTAGCTGATAAAAATAAATGAGCATATAAAATGCGGCTATCGCGCCGGCCAATCGGATGCGGAGGGAAGGAGCTTAGCGGGCTAAGCGACTGAACGACAAGTCCGATTGGACAAGCGAGAGGCGCGTTTTATTGCTCAAGATTCAAAATCAACATATATCGCTTTATTTTTAGCAGCTACTTATGAGTATATTATGGTTATTTCGGGTTCACAACAAACTTAATAATAACCATGAGCAAAAGTAGTAATTTCTTCGGACAGCCGATATATGGACAGCTAATAAAATCACTNGACCGTGAAAAGATTGTTGAGATTAGCCGAAAACACGGCGGAGAGAAGTATGTCAAGAGCTTCGATGGCTATACACGCGAATTCGGGACAAAAAGTTAATTATTTCAAAGAATCAAAATGATACGTTGAGACGGGCGACCAAAGTATGGTCGCCTGACTTTTTAAAATTCCGTCAGTTATTGCCNGAGAACCAGTTGCCCGTTGGACTCAGGCACCTCAAAATCGAAATTAACTTCGGGCTTGGTTGCGAAAAAGCAATATGCGCCGATGGCAGCGAGCATGTTCATCAGAAAGTTGTGTACACTGCGGTGATGGAACACCTTGTCAGCCAGCGTATCAATGACCGATTCATTGCGGTCATCGACATTGGCCTTGGTAAGGACAAAGTTTATAAGCTCTCCTTTCTCATTACACAACAGATGCAGCTTGAATCCAACATACCATCCCATCAATTATTATCCCGAACTCGCGTTATGAAGATAAACACATCCCCGTTACGCACATCTCGTCCCATCTGCTCCTTGACAACTCCGATCAGAGAATTAATTCCCTTGCGCATATCTGTCCGTAACGGACACAGATGATATCGCATCGTATCATTGAGACTGAACATGGCTCATCGCATGCTTTGTGACAACACTTCCATCAATACCTTCTCACTGCCACGTCCGAAATGTGCTTTTACTCCGTTTGGTAACACCAGCGTGACACCCGGCAGTTCCACACTTTGCATATGCGGCTCCACTGTCCGCATCTCCGTATGTTGCGTCAGTGTTATCGGTGCGACCGGATATGTCGTGGCTTCCGACCGAATCTTTTTACTCCAGTAATGATAGGTGGAATAGGCCACGCCTTCCGCCCTCAGAAAATCCTTAAGAGTCATACCACTGGATGATGCTCTGGATTGTAGCTCTTAAAACTCTAACTTTGTCATAAAAATTGGAGGTTGCAATTAGTGCAACCTTGCGATGCAAAATTACAACCTAATTGCAACCTCTAAAAGGTGTACTTGAGTTAGTGCTTACTAGGAATTAGACTTGTATTCTTCAAATCGGCTACCATTACACCGGAAACAGATGCCGTTCTGCACGTTCTTATACTCCGGGAAATACCCCGTCCCTCCGCAACGCAAGCAGGGAGTCAGTTTTACTTCTGTCATAAACCCATTTTCATTGGAATAGACTTTTACTCCGATAGCCTTATGAACTGATAGATGACACTCATTGCATAATGTAACTAAATCTAAATCGCTGTATTCCCACGCCTTACGCCCGAGTATGTAATTTTTATGATGGACATTAAGGCTGATAGGAGTTTGAGATAGATAGAATCCGTAATCCAAATCCTTAACCTCAGGGGTGTCAGTGATTATGAATGACAAGGCCCCATTCGGCAGACTTATGAGTCTTACCATTAAGTCTTGTTTAGGGGGAATGTTATTACTGTCCTTAACTATAAAAAAGCCATATGTATTATTGGAAGTAATTCCGATTATCTTATCGTGGTTTCGCATACATTTGATCCAGTCAATATTAAGACGATTTTTGAATTGTTCCACTGTGAGAATCTCATCAGAAATTAGACCGGCACTAATTTTTAAAGAGTAATCAATGCCATAATTAATTATCTTGTCCTTATCCCTCATAAAGGCGCTTTTGCCTTTTCCACATAATTGGCATCTATGACCATCTCTTTCTAAAATTTTTTGCCTCAGGCTACGCCATTCTGGCTTGTCAAGCTGTGCGGCGTATGAAGAAAAGTCATCCATGGTTTATCTTTATTATGGGTAATGTTGTGTAATGCTTCTAATTAAATACAACGGTAGTGTTTCACTGAGTGTGTCTGAGGCGAGTTCACTCAAGCCTGTAGACATCAGATGACGATGCAAATTTAATATTTATTTTTCATTGTTTCGTTATACGAAGTAAAAATTGTAATTTTGGAGTGCATCGGGGTCTCCCCGTCGACACTATGCAGAGAGCTAAAGCGCAACAGTGGTCAACGTGGCTACCACTATCAGCAGGCGCAAGTCAAAGCTACAGACCGCCGGCGTAGATTGCAGAACTACCGCCATATCTCGGAAAGATCAGATCTATCACAACTGATAACGGCAGTGAATTTGTTGAGCACCTCTGTATCGCTAAGCGACTTAAAACCAAAATATTCTTTGCTCATCCTTACTCCTTATGGGAAAAAGGCTGTCTCGAATACCCTAACAAGCTCATCCGGCAGTATATCCCGAAGGGTACTGACTTCGATAACGTCTCTGACCAAATGCTGAAGGAAATAATCATCAAAATAAACAAAAGACCGAGGGCAAAACTTGGTTTTCGTCCCCGGTCTATGAGTTCTTTAAATTTATTGCTTAATTTTGCACTTGCAGGTAGAATCTGCGTTCTCGGCAGGATTTATATTAATATTCCAAAATATTATATATTACTAATTTTGTCCAAAGTAAGTCCCGTCAGGGAAGATATATCCTCAGCCGATAATCCCTTCATCAGCATCTTGCAGGTAATGTTAATCTTTTCCTCTTCCCGACCTCGAATAGTAAGAAAAACCGGGTATTTTGGGTTATTTCATGCGCTTCAGGAGATTGTAGGAGGGGAGGACGCCGAGTTCACCGGCCTTGGAAAGGTCGGTGAAGGCGGAGTTTTTGTTGCCGGTCTTGAGATGGGAGAGTCCTCGGTTGAAATAGGCTTCGCCAAAGTCAGGATCGGTCTCTACAGCTTTCGTAAAACAGGCCGCTGCCGTTCCGAAGTCCTGAAGGAGATAGTAGATACATCCTTTGTTAAACCATGCATACACCAGTCGCGGATTCAAAGCTAATGCTGCGTCATAGTCGGCTATGGCGTCTGAAAGCTCTTTCATTGCTGTGCGACGTTCCAAGACGGCATCCCCCTGTGTCTCTCCTGATGAGGTATCCTGATGAGGCGATGCCAATCGGCTTACAGCTTGCGCATACAAAGCATATCCCCTTGCCATAATGGCTACTGCAAAACGCGGATCTTCCTCTATCACTCCGTTAAGCTCCACAATGGCCTCAGGAAAATTCTTCAGTGAAGTCAGTGCCACACCGCGTGCCATACGATCTACCGGGCGTGCTCCGCCTTGCTTCTCCAGCACACCGATACGGTCGGCAAAAGCGAATAGTCCGGCCGAAGCCTCCTCCGAGGAAAGCGAGGGCAGACCGGCCGAGAGATAGAGTGGTTGTTGCAGATAGCGTGCCGTATTGAGATCGTCAAGTTCGCGGAAATAATTCGAGAGTGCACGAAGTGTCTCAGTATTGGGAGAGAATGTTACAGCATACAAGGGAGCCGGCTCTACGGCCACATTTCTATCCTGCACCTTCCCCTTCATCCTGTCGTTGAAGCTTAGGGGTGTCTCCTGCGTCTCGCTTACGGTCACAAGCTGATTGAAGCGGTTCATTACATCGATTTCGGATTCATCCTCACCCTGACTGACGCCGCTTGAATTGGACGTGGCCTGGGCGATAGTAGGTCGGTCGAGTGCATTCTTCTCGGGATTCTTCACGTATTGCTTTACGAGTTCATCACCATGATAAGCATTCTGCATCGCTCCCCGCATATCCCCCATATTCCGTCGGCACTCTGCAATAGCATAATATACAGGGTAGAAACGCGGATACTGTGTCGAAATAGCATTGAAATCCTGCAACGCCTTCTTCCACTCTGAAAGCTCCAGATACACCAGACCTCGATTGTAAAGAGCGTGGAAATTACCCGGTTCCAACGCAAGCACGGAGGAGAAATCCTCGGCGGCGCGGCTAAGGTCCTTCACTTCATAGCGCAACAGGGCGCGGTTGAAAAGCGCGGCAGCATTATGAGGATCTATCTCGAGAGTGGTGTTGTAGTCGGTCATCGCCCCGAAGAAGTCATCCAGATTATAGCGGAGGAACGCACGGTTCACGTATAAGTCAGGTTCCTGCGGATAGAGCCTTATGGCTTCATCCATATCCGACGACGCCTGCTCCCAATTCTGTCGTTTCGCTTCAATTTCCGCTCGCATCAGATAGGCATTGACGAGAGATTTCGAGATTGAGAGAGCACGGTCAAGATCGGCAAGCGCGGATACCGTATCACCTCTGACTACGTTGAGCCTGGCTCGCGCCGAAAATCCCTCCTCAAACTTAGGATATAGCTTCAACAAAGTAGAGAAGGTGGAGTCTGCTTCCGGATATTTCTTCAGATCGGTCTGGGCCACAGCTTTATAGAATAGGAAAGAGCGGTCGGTAGGGTTATAATCCAGACCGATGTCATAATCGGCCACAGCCAAGGAATCGCGGCCCAATTGCTGACGAGCGAACCCCCGGAGTTTATATGCTTCCGTCTTGAATTTATTGCGGTCGATAGCCATGGAGCAATCCTCTTCGGCTCCTTTGTAATCCTCAAGATTGAGCTTGGCAAGCGCCCGGAAGAAATAAGGGTCGGCGAGATACGGTTTCGCCTTGATAGCCTGATTGAAATATTGGATGGCAAGCATATAATCCTCCATTGAAAACACATTCCTGCCTATTGCCAACACTTGCTCCGCATTCACCTGGGCGTATGCAGAAAAGGCGCCTCCGGCCAAAGCGGCCGCGACGCTTCCTATCACGAGTCCTTTCCCTACTACGCGGCGCATCCCGGGCCACGCACACCTCTTTCTCTCTTTCATCCTCTATATAACGTCACTTTCCTCATAATCCGTATAATTCTATGTTTCCTATTTCAAAATCAATCCTGAATCTATCGTGTACTGATACATACAAAAAGAAAAATGAACCGTATCTTCACGAGATTCGGTTCATGATTCCTTTGTCTAAATCCTGAGCAGGTGAGAAAACCTGATTATTTCTTCTTTTCAGCTTTCTCCTCATGGTGGTGAGCCAAGGCGGGAGATGCTTTCTCGAGTTCTTCCTCGCCTCTTCTGAAGTCTTTCAGAGCGCGGTGGATATGGTGGAGCTTGCAAAGGGTTTTGGCTGCCAATACAAGGGTTGCCACTCCAACGGCGAGGTGTACACAATGCGGCACGAGAGCCTTCTCGAATTTACAGTCGTGGTGTTTCATAGCGTTTTTCAATTTAAAATCAAGAGGTGTGTAAATGTTTGATAAAATGTGTGTTTTTCATGCAGTTCCTCAAAGAAGAACTACATAATTATAACACCTCGAACTATTGAAAAGTTCTCGCTCCCGGTAATATTTGTTCAGTACATATCGTCCAGATACTTCAGGATCTCTCCGGGAGTGCTTACCAGATGATCGGCATACGCTTTGCGCAATTCGCTCACAGGCCGGAATCCCCACGTCACGCCGATAGAGCGTACGCACGCTCTTCGCGCTGTCTCGATATCCACGGCAGAATCCCCTACGTGCATCACTTCCGCTTTCGGGGTGGGATGCATCGAAAGTATCTGGAAGTCGATAGATGGATCCGGTTTTGTGGGACGGTCGTCCACTTGTCCCAACACCGCCACAAACGGAATATCAGGGAAGAAGTGATTGATAATCTTTGTTGCCGCTTTCTGGTATTTATTGGTAGCTACGGCTACTGCCACTCCGCGCTCTGTGAGTGTGGCAAGAAGTTCGGGAATACCGGGGTAGGGCACGGTTGTGTCCGTACAATGCTCATCATAGTGTTCACGGAAGTATACGAGGAGTCGGTCGATAGTCTCGGCATCGGCATCCGGTTGTGCCCGCTCCAAAAGTTTACGCACTCCATTGCCCACCATGAAGTTGTAAGCGGATATGGGATGCTGAGAAAAGCCCATTTTCTCCAATGCATAATTGCAGGATGCTCCCAGATCGGAGATTGTATTGAGCAATGTGCCGTCAAGGTCAAAGATTACCAATTTTTTCATATGTGTCGAGATTTAGAGGTTCTGTAGTAGTTATATGGGCCTTCCATTATGTAATAAGGCTCTATGAAGAGGAAGATCTTTCTATCAGAAAGGATAACCTATCGAGAAATGGAAAGAGTGGTCGCGTCCCCATTTCGGATGGATAAGTGGCCATGGTTCGGCATTTATAGCCGGATTATGGGCTTTCATACCCATGTCGAATCGCAAGAGGAAGTAGGAGAAATCCAAACGCAATCCGAGTCCGTAAGCAGCTGCCAGCTCTTTATAGAACGATTTGAAATGGAACATTCCCTCGGGTTGGTTGGAATAATTATGGATTGTCCATATATTTCCTACATCGATAAAGGCTCCCAATTCAAGAAGCCAGAAGAGCTTGGTGCGGTATTCTCCGGAGAAATCAAGGCGTATGTCGCCGCATTGGTTGATGAAGTCGCTCACTGAGTTTGTGCCCGGATAACGTCCCGGACCCAACGTGCGCACATCCCAACCTCTCACTCCGTTGGCTCCTCCTCCGTAGAAGCGTTTCTCAAACGGCAGGATACGGCTGTTGCCGTAAGGAATTCCTATACCGAATCCGGCATGAAGGGCTATGCTGTTCCGATCGTCAAAACGATAGTGCCATGCATAGTCGGCGTCTGCTTTCACATATTGGGAATAGCGTATGCCGAATACGCTGTAAGGGTCGGAGTGGAAGTTGCTGCGGTGGGCAAAGAGGCTGCTGAGTCCGAATAGAAGGTTGCCGGCTGTCTCGGCGTTTACTCTCACCGTATACACCGATGGCTGGTATCCTCTGTTCCATGGTCGGTCGGGCTGTTTGTTGGTATGATAGAAGCTGTAGCCCATGCGCATGATGAAGTGATCCTCATAGCTGTAACGTAGCAGAGGATTGTCGGGAGCTATCAGGTCAAGGAAGTTGTTGGTGCTTTCAGGCAAGTATACGTAGTTGATATCTATCGGCGTATAGGTATGACGGTTGCGGGTGGAGCGTTCGGTCCATTTATAGCTCCATCCGAGGGTGGAGATAATGCGGGTATACTCCGGCCGCTCCTGATAATTGAGTGACATGTGAAATTCGGTCACTGCATTTATTCTCCGTTTGAAATTTTCCCGTAGGAAGGGTGCCTTGAATTTAGGGAATGTCACGCCCATATCCACGGAATACTCCATATATCTGTTGTGGATAAATCCGTCAAGGTTGCCGCTGAGTGATTCGTAGGCCCCGCGTATTTTTGCATTTAGGGTTTCACTTCCCTTTCCGACATTGCGGTGGGTATAACCTGCGGAAGCGGCCACTCCGAGGTCTCCTTCGGAGTTGGTACCTTCAAGTTCGAGCGTCACTGACTGGCTTTTACCTCTTGTGAGAAGTACGTACGCATCGAGCAAGCCTGTATTCCCGATCTCTCCGGCCGGAACGAAACGTATGTTGATAAACCGCAATATATCGAGTCGGGAAAGCGCCTGATAAGTGCGGTCTACATTTCTTTGCCGGAATTGCTGACCGGGTGTTATGAAGCAATTGTCGGCCAACACTCCCGGGCGCAGGTATTGTTTGGGCCCGTAGAGAATGGTGTATCCTTTGTAATATGTGGTATCGGTAGCCTCCCATGTGGATAGCGGACGAGGATCGGCCGGATCATAGTCGGTAATGAAGCGTACGTTGCGCACAATGTATTCCCTGTGCGTATCGAGCGATACTCTCCCTTGGGTAGCCGGATAGGGAGGATTCACTTTCATTGTTAGCTCCACATCTTGGCTCCCTTCCGTAGTGTCGGCGGAGAAGGTGATGAATTCTTTGCTGAAGGCATAATATCCTCGGTTGCGGAGATGTTGGGTCACTACCTCTCTCTGGCTCTCGAGCAAGTCGCGGTCAAGCGGAGCGCCGGGCCGGATCACAAAGTGAGATGAGTCGGATATTATAAGTTTACGCAGTGTGTCATTGGCAAATTCGTAATCCACGGATTTCACTCTGTGTGGAAGTCCCGGTGAGAGATTGTACGTCACCTCTATCTTGCGCTTCTTCTCATTCACGACGGTATCTACCGTAACCATAGGATTGAGATATCCCTTGTTGATGAGGCCTTGGCGAAGTTGTGCCACAGATGTTGCGGTAAGAGTGCTGTCATACACCACAGGCGGTTCGCCGAGCTTACGCACGAATCGGTTCCACCATCGCGTGCTGTCGTTGCCGCTCATATTGTAAATGCCGAGACGAAGCTTGATACTCCATAGCATCTTGTGGTTGGGTTGCTGACGTACGTACATCAGCATCTCCTGCTCGTCAAGTTTATCGCCATCAGACGCGGTGCGGAGCTTTACTTTATCGAGAAGGTATCCTCCCTGAGGCACATGACGCGAACTGACACACCCGCAAAGGAGTGTGCCCGCAATAGCTGAAAGCAGGATAAGTCTCTTTTTTTTCACTCGTATTCCCTCGCATCGCGCCTTATCAGGGAGAAAGGTAATCCTCTCTTGTCTTCTCTCGCCAATGCGGGCGCAAAGTTAAGGATTTTTTATTAATTTTGCACCATCCGCGCGACCTCTTCGGTCGTCTCTTAACTTTTGAAGTATGGAAACAGTTGAAAAAATATATCGACAATCTTTTTTTCTCTCTGCCGGGGAGACAAATCCGGAGCAGGAGATGTCGGTGCCGGTGCTTGTGTCGAAGATTATAGATGTGGCTACGGCGCATGCCAATGCTTTGGGTATCGGCAATCCGTCCATGGTAGAGATGCGTGCCGGTTGGATACTGTCGCGTGTGTCGGTGGAGATGGTGCGTTGGCCGCGAGTCAATGAGACCTATACCGTGGCAACATGGATTGAATCCTTCAATCGTCATTTCTCTGAACGCGATTTCTCATTCTCCGACAATGAGGGGAATATCCTCGGATATGCCCGCACTGTGTGGATGGTGATGGGTGTGGATACTCATGAGAATGTAGGGCTCGGCCATTTCTCGCTTCCTCAGGCTATGATTTCGGGGGAAGGCGTCCCCATTCCCAAGCAGCAGCGCCACCGCCAGATTCTTCCTGCCGATACGCCTGCGGATTCCATACCTTCGGGAGCCGTACTCGCTGATTATCCGGCAGCCCGCTATCGCTTCAAGTATTGCGATCTGGATTCCTACCGTCATGTCAATACGGTGAGATACGTGGATCTCCTTTTAAATCAATTCTCTCTCGAAGATTTCGACCGTACCGCAGTTTCACGTCTTGAACTCTCGTTCTTGCGTGAGGCTCGATATGGAATGACTGTTGATATTCTCCGTCGTGATCGTCCTGCCGATGAAAGGGGAGAGGAGGGTGCGCTCGTATCAAGTATATCTTTGGCGGATTCAGAAGATTCTACTCCCATACTCTATGCACGTATTTTCCGACAAGAAAGAAATTGAAGAATCATCATGGCCCGATTTAATTCCTCCGAGATTGAAAAGATATTGATTGCCCATGGCATACGCCCCACTGCCAACCGTATCCTTGTGGCAGGCACGATTGCAACTGCGGATTATCCTGTCTCGCAGATGGAGATAGAGGATCTCCTTCAGACTGTTGACCGTTCCACAGTGTCGCGTTCCGTAGCAGTTTTGCAGGATGCCGGGCTCCTTCATAGCGTGGACGACGGCAGCGGTATGATGAAGTATGAAATATGTCATGCCGCAGGGGAGGACGTGGATGATGACGCCCATGTGCATTTCCGGTGCAGAAAGTGCGGTCGTACCTCCTGCTTCCATCATATCCCCGTCCCCCAGGTGGAGGTGCCGGAGGGATATGTAGTTGAACACAGCAATTATGTCATCACGGGCATCTGTCCTCAGTGTGCGTCGCGATAACCGGTATAAGGAGTGGTGAGAGCGATATATTCTCCGTAGGAGGGATTGGCATAGAGATCAAACCGGCAAGCGTCCTCCATTCTTTTTCGCAATCCCTCCTCGCTGTCGGCGAGGGTGAAATGCATGGGGAAAAAGTGATCCACTCTGAAACGTCTCACGATCGTCTCCGCTCCCATATACCAATGTGTGCCTATGCGTGAGTCTACAGGAAACATGCAATACCCTATCCTGTCGGTTTTCTCTCCGATGGTGTCGAGTATGGCGTTGAAGTCTCTCATCGCTGCTTCAACCTCTTTCTTTGTGGATTCCTCTATCCAGATCCATGCGTTAAGGTCGCCGGCATGAAAGAGGGTTTTCTCTTTTCCTGCTTCTTTCCCCTCCATGTCAAGCGGTGTAACAAGCCATGAACATCCGCAGTCGGTGGAGCCGAAGGCATCTATGCGTAGCATGGAGTCGCGATAAGTCTCTCCGGCTTTCAATACGAATACTCGGTCAGGATCGGCCTTTATCCCTTTGAATCGGGAGTCGGGATGAATATGATGGCGGGCGAAGCGTGCCACTTCTTTGCTTATGATGTAGCGCACATCGGGATGCCGTTCATGCCATGCGAATACTTTCGGAGTATAATGATCCTTATGATGATGACTGATGACGATATAGAACGGACGCTCCTTGGGAATGGAGGCGAACAACTGCTCCGGCAACGCCGGATCGGCGGCCGAAGGATCTGTGAAATAGTCGAAAAGCATGCTCCAACGCTCTGTGCGCACCAAAAAGCATGAATGATATATATAAGTGATCTCCATAATATACTCTTTCAACTCTCCGACGGCCGCTATTGTTGTCTCTGTCAAAAGAATTTTGTAACTTTGCGTGTTGTTTCAGAAGAGGAGGCCCGAAGAAGCCTCCTTCATTATCTGAAAAAACTTGTTTTATGATTACAGCATCAGAAAAGAAAAGAGAGAATATAGCCGAATATCTGCTCTATATGTGGCAGATCGAGGATATGATTCGCGCCTATGGTCTTGATCTCGACAAAATCAAGGAGGGCATTATCGACCGCTATCAAGGGCTTGACGATCGGAAGAAGAAGGAGATGACGGAATGGTATGAGTCGCTTATCGACATGATGAGGCGGGAGGATGTGGTGAAATCAGGCCATATCCAGCTCAATAAGAATGTCATCATAGCGCTCGACGATCTTCATCGTCGCCTTTTGGCCGATTCCCGGTTTGCCGATTATGCCGCCGAATATTACCGCACTCTCCCCCTTATTGTGGAGATCCGCGCTAAAGCGGGCGAGAATAAGGCTGATGAGATCGAGACTTGCTTCAATGCTCTCTATGGCATCCTGATGCTTCGTCTCAAGGGGGAGGAAATCTCTCCGGAGACTCAGCAGGCGGTGAAGCAGATATCCCGCTTCCTCGCCACTCTCTCGAAATATTACAAGAAGGATTATAATAACGAACTTTTCAACGACGAGATAGAATTATGAAAATTCTTGTGACGGGTTCTGACGGCCAGCTTGGCCGGAGCCTCCGTAAGAAATTTGAAAACGACCCCGATATCGAGGCTGTTTTCACTGATGTCGATACCCTTGATATCACCGACCGCAACGCTCTGGAGCGTTTCTTCTCCGATAATCATTTCGATATCCTCGTGAACTGCGCTGCTTATACTGCAGTGGACCGTGCGGAATCCGACGATCTTATGGCTGCACGCCTCAATACTCAGGCTGTAGGATATATGGCCGAAGTAGCTTCACGCTATAATGTGAGAATCATACATATCTCTACCGATTATGTATTCTCGGGCGATAGCTCGCGTCCCTATGTGGAGAATGACGAACCATATCCCCATAGCATCTATGGCCGTACGAAGCTCGAAGGGGAGGGAATTCTCAAATCTTTCTGCCCCGATTCCGTGATTATACGCACCGCGTGGCTTTATTCCGAATATGGCAATAATTTCGTGAAGACGATGCATCGTCTCGGTAAGGAGAATGGGGCCGTATCCGTGGTGAGCGATCAGATAGGTACTCCCACTTATGCCGGCGACCTTGCCGATGCCATCCATTCTGTAGTGAAGAATAAGGAGTGGCATCCCGGTATATATCACTTCACGGATGAGGGCGTGGCTTCATGGTATGATTTCGCGATAGCTATTTTCGAACTTTCAGGTATGAAGAATGTGAAGGTGACTCCTATCAATACCGTCAACTTTTCCGCTCCTGCAAAACGTCCGCAGTATAGTGTTCTCAGCAAGAACAAAATCAAGTCTACTTTCGGTCTTTCTATCCCTTACTGGCGCGATTCTCTCGAGCGTTGCATCAAGGGTATGGAATGAGACCTCCCAAGCAGTTGTTTTGATAAAATATTTAAATTCCTATAATCCCGGATGCCGGCCCTGAAAATTCCGGTTCTCCGATTTTGATGACAGTGACAAGGAATGAGCGAAGAAATTAATAAGGAAATAGCGCGCAGACGCACATTTGCAATCATTTCTCACCCTGATGCCGGAAAGACCACTCTTACCGAGAAGCTCCTACTCTTCGGTGGTGCTATTCATGTGGCCGGTGCAGTGAAGAGTAATAAGATAAAGAAGACCGCCACTTCCGACTGGATGGAAATCGAGAAACAGCGTGGTATCTCAGTGGCTACTTCTGTGATGGGCTTCAATTACGGTGATTACAAAATCAATATCCTTGATACTCCCGGTCACCAGGATTTTGCAGAGGATACTTTCCGCACGCTTACGGCTGTGGATTCCGTAATTATCGTGGTCGATGTGGCAAAGGGTGTGGAGACACAGACACGTCGCCTTATGGAGGTGTGCCGTATGCGCAACACTCCGGTCATTATATTCGTCAATAAGCTTGACCGCGAAGGTCGCGATCCCTTCGATATCCTCGATGAGTTGGAGCAGGAACTCAAAATCTCCGTGCGTCCTCTCTCTTGGCCTATCAATATCGGGGCGAAATTCAAGGGTGTATATAATATCTATGAGCATGGTCTTGATCTCTTCACTCCCTCGAAGCAGACCGTCAGCGAGCGTATTGAGATTGATGATGTGAATGATCCCAAGGTGGATGAACTCGTGGGTGCTGATGATGCCGCAAAGTTGCGCGAAGATCTGGAACTTATCGAGGGTGTGTATCCCGAATTTGATGAGGAGAAGTATCTTAAAGGTGAGGTCGCTCCCGTCTTTTTCGGTTCGGCTCTCAATACTTTCGGCGTGAAGGAACTTCTCGATTGTTTTGTAAAGATCGCTCCCTCTCCGCGCCCGGTAGATGCCGAGGAGCGTACTGTTCATCCCGAGGAGGAGGCTTTCTCCGGATTCGTCTTTAAGATTCATGCCAACATGGATCCCAATCATCGTAGCTGCATCGCTTTCGTGAAGGTATGTTCCGGTAAGTTCGAACGTAATGTCGGTTATCGCCATGTGCGCCAGGAGAAGACTATGAAGTTTGCAGCTCCTACAGCTTTCATGGCTCAGAAGAAGAATATTGTGGATGAGGCGTATCCCGGCGATATTGTCGGTATCCCCGATACGGGCAACTTCAAGATTGGTGATACTCTCACTCAAGGTGAGCAACTTCATTATAAAGGCCTCCCCAGCTTCTCACCCGAGATGTTCAAGTATATCGAGAATGCCGACCCGATGAAAGCCAAACAGCTTGACAAGGGTATCCGCCAGCTGATGGACGAAGGTGTGGCTCAGATGTTCACTAATCAATTTAACGGCCGAAAGATTATCGGCACAGTTGGTCAGCTTCAGTTTGAGGTGATCCAATATCGTCTGCTTCATGAATACGGCGCACAGTGTCGTTGGGAACCGATAAGTCTCTACAAAGCTTGCTGGATAGAGAGCGACGACGAAGAAGCCCTCGCTGCCTTCAAAAAGCGCAAATATCAATTCATGGCCACTGACAAAGACGGTCGCGATGTCTTCCTCGCTGACAGTAACTACGTCCTTCAGATGGCCCGCAACGACTTCCCGAAAATCCGCTTCCATTTTTCAAGCGAATTCTAACCCAAAGGGTAGCTCTTTTCTGTACAATAGAGTGAAATAAGGGAAATCTTCTTCCTGATAGTCAAATAAATCCGGAAATCACGCTGATTTCCGGATTTATTAGTTACCTTTGCAACAAATTCCCTAAATATAAAAAATCTGCGCTTAATCTGATGAAGACTTTAGACGTCCACATCTCTTCCGAACAGCTCCGTCAGATTCTTGACGGAGAGTGTACTGCAGTAAGTTATCCTGTACTTCCTGACAATTTTCTTACCTGCTGTGATATGTATATCGGCGGTAGACGATTTGACCGTATAGAAGATGCCTTGGAAATACCGGCCTATGCCGAATGGCTACGCGAGAACGATATCCAGCTCGAACCGGTACACTTTGATTCTCTACGTCTGATTACCTCCGATAACGATGTCGATTCTGCACCCCTTGTAGCGATATCTGAAGCTGGAATCTCTTATATTGACGATGCCGACGGTCAACCACTCTTTACTCTCGTCAACGGTATCTACTATCGTAAAATCATGATGAATTATACTCTTGCCTCAGTGTGAGGAAGTGATCTCCTATCCTCCGGCCTTAAGAGGAATTTGAATATGGCGAAGCGGGTATATGCTGATAGCTATCAGCATATACCCGCTTTACTTCAAAATGAAACACTGTTTATTTCTTGATATCGTATCCCTGAGCCTTCAGATAGTCGAGAATGCGGTAGCTCATGGCATGGCGATAGTAGTCCAAGATATGGTCACACCAGTCATTGTCGGTTGTGCCTCCGGAACGGGTGTGGTTGTACTCCTTCACTACTGCGTCGTAAGCTTCAAGCTCATCCACCATTTTCTCAGTATCCTGCTGATATTCGTTTTTGAAGAATACGAGATCCTTCGGCTGTTTCGGTTTCAGATCGGGATGCTCACGGGGCACACCCAAGGCAAGACCACAAACCACGAATACACCCTTCGGCAATTTGAGCAACTCGGCTACTGCTGCCGGATCCACAGTACGCAGATAGCCTATACAATTGCAGCCCAGTCCGCATGCCTCTGCAGCCACTACTGCGCTCATCATAGCCAAAGATGCGTCGATGATGCCGATAGTCACACCATCCATAGTGTCAGTGAAGGGAGGCACCTCGAACCCCTTCTTCTCTGCAAGACGGGTGATTTTGTTATAATCCGAACAGAATACCATAAAATGGTTGCAAGTCTTGATCTGCTTCTGATTTGTGAGGGCATAGAGTTTCTCCTTCAGTTCCTGATTATCGATATCGATAACGGAAAATTGTTGTCCATTATAGCTCGTAGGAGTATTGCGAACGGCGTCATAGATAAAATCCAGCGACTCTTGAGGAATAACCTCTCTCTCATAGCGGCGCACGGAAGTACGCTCAAGTAAAGAATCCTTTACGCTTTTCATTCTATATTAGTGTTTTTAATGGTTTTAATATTTCCAATTTGTATTGGCTCTATGGTTTATCCTTAGCCGGATAAAAAAGGAAGAACCGATAGGGGAGGATCCCCAATCGGTTCTCTATAGATCCCACACCAAAGGGAATGTGACGAAACTCCGAACGACAGGTTTTGAGTATCCCCATACCTTTGTAATCCGCCTTGTGTTCCCGGGGGGAACAACGCCTTGCGGCGCGGGGCCCGCCATTGGTATGAAAATTTGTCTCGGTATTTCAGTAAATTTGATGAGTTTCCCAATCTGCTTTGATGTGGTAAACGGTTAATCAGCTCTCTTGCCTTTGTTCTTATAACGCAAAATTAATCCTTTTTGTTGACTCCGGCAAATCTTTTCCCAATTATTTTTATGAAGTCGTCTATACTTTTTTCAGGGTTAAGGTTCATTAAGGTTTTGAGCAGATTTCAATACTTGAAGAGGGAGCGATGCGGGCATCGTGACCGATGAAAGTATTGGAAGATGCCAAAAGATTAATGAAGAT
>JAAVEO010000005.1 GCA_014801225.1 Bacteroides sp. | reverse complement strand
AATTAAGGCCACTGTAACTACGTGCACTTTCATTCCAACAAAGCTCAAGTATCTGACGATTTATAGCCAATCCTTTGATGCGGTTTTCGACTTTTGACTTATCTATAAACCTCATACTTTCACCCCTTCCTTAAGTCAGATTCAAGTTGACCGAATAAAAGTGGGAAGTCAGCATCACCTACAAGTTTTCGCAATTGATTCAACACCTCCTCAGCTTCTTTGACCTTCTCCCTGCGCTTTAATCGAATATAACGTTCCGAGAGTGAATCGAGTATGAAATTACGCGGAGAAGTCTGCATGATTTCATAAAGCGTATAAGCATAATCATGCACAAAAAGATTGCCTACTGCTGAGTGAGAATAGTCCTTTCCATTACGTTCCATTCTAACTACCTTGTTGTCTTCATCTTGACGAAGGTTTGTGATCACGAGCGGCGAGTGAGTAGTGACAATAAACTGAACTTCAGGAAATGTCTTTGTAAGCCTTAGCAAAACATCCTGCTGAAGAGATGGATGTAAATGCAGATCTACCTCATCAATGAGGACAATTCCATTCGGAACACTCATCCCTCTATTAAGGACATAACTCCTATATGCCATATCAAATACAATGGAAAACAAGCGTTCCAATCCGGCTGGAAGCTCATCCCAAGCTCTCTGAATGCCATCCGAGAAAGTAAATTTTATATAAAAATCAGTAGCGCCGTCGACACTTATGGAGCTAATCTTAAAATCACCGTTACGATCAGACAATCCTTCAATATTACTGTCTGTAAAAGACTTCAGAAAGCCAGCTACATACTCTATCTCTTTTACGATATTCCTTTTTTGCTTCAGCAATGTATCACGTGCTCCTCCATCTTCTGTTTCGTTAAGTGAACGATCTATGTGCATCAATTGATTTGAAATACGTATAAAACGCCTTTGCCAAATTTCAGTGCATGATGAGAATTCATTCCAGTGGTAATACCCCCATGTCCGACCGATATCCTCATCTTCATTAAGCATGGCTTTAGCATTAGCACCGAGATTAGTGTTTATATGCGGATATCGATCTGAATAATAGACCAGCAGTGGATAACGGTCATTCTGTCCTACAATATTGCGAAACTTGATATAGGCATCCTTGTAAAGGCTACTTTGAAGAGTGGATTTTTCATAAGAATTCCTACGGATATCCCATTTAAGCATAACATCCTCATCATCTCGAGAGTGTGTTATGTTTGATGCCGACATTATTGCGACTCCCCTTATCGAAACATAATCCGCTATTTTACCGTTATGATAAATTTCACGGACATTGATTCTTTCCACTCCCAAATCCGACACTTCATTTGCAAGCGAAGAATAGCCCCACGAGTTATTGCTCTTATTGAAAATAAAACTCAGTGCATTACATATCGCTTTGATAATTGAAGATTTACCTGTTCCGTTTTTACCGATGAATACTGTAGTCTGCCCGGCAAAATCAAATTCAGTCTCTCTGAAACAATGGAAGTTCTCTATTTTCAGGTGTGTAATCTTCATTATGCACGTTTTTAGAGTATAAACTATATTTCTTAATAAGACAGAACACCCAATCCTACTGCCAAAAATTGGGTGTAAAATTGGGTGTTGTTTATTTAATCGCTTGATTATCAAGCTTTATTGCGGAAAGACAGGGATTCGAACCCTGGGTACCCGTAAGAGTACAACGGTTTTCGAGACCGTCCCGATCGACCACTCCGGCATCTTTCCTCGGTCGTTTTTGATAGCGGTGCAAAATTAGTACTTTTTTCTTTTTCTGCAAAATTTATGCGGATTTTTTTGTCAGGCAGGACGCAGGAGAGGACATCATTCGATATAAAGAGAAGTAGGGAAACAATTGAGGGAGCGAAGATGTTGTAGAGTTATAGTATTAATGTATATAATATTGTTACCATGGAGACTAAACGTGTGATTCCACCTTCCGAGCTTATCATCAATGATGATGGCTCCGCTTTCCATATTCATCTGCGTCCGGAGCAGCTGCGCGACAAGATTCTTCTCGTAGGCGATCCGGGGCGCGCAGACATGATCGCTGACACTTTCTTTGATTCAATAGATTATAGGGTGGCCTCGCGAGAATTTCATGCTATCGGAGGTACGTATAAAGGGAAACCGCTTATGGTGATTTCCCATGGTATCGGTTCGGATAATATGGAAATTGTAGTGACGGAGCTGGATGCTCTCGCAAATATTGATTTCGAGACGAGAACCGTTAAGCCTCAGCATCGTACGCTCGAGATGGTGCGTGTAGGCACTTCGGGTGCGCTTCAGGATGATCTTCGTATCGGAGATGCCGTGCTCGCTGAATTGGCTACCGGCACTGACGGTATTCTAAATTATTACGCGGGGCGTGATGCCGTATGCGATCTTGATTTCCAAAGGGAGTTTATGGCTCATACGGATTGGAATGCCACATGGGCCACCCCTTACACCGTGGCCGCAGATCCGGAACTTACACAGCGCATCGGCGGCAACGATATGCGACGCGGCAGCACTATAGCAGCTGTAGGCTTTTATGCTCCCCAGGGGCGCTCCGTAAGATTACCCTTGGCTGATCCCACCCTTATTTCGAAGATCGAGAGTTTCCGATATAAGGGAAAGCCTGTGACTAATTTCGAGATGGAATCAGCCGTCATGCAGGGTTTGGCGCGGATATTGGGACATAAAGCCGTCACCGCCTGCTGCATTATCGCGCAGAGAGTGGCGCAAGACGCCGATACCGACTATAAACCGGCCGTGATGCGTCTTGTGGAGACGGTGCTTGACCGTATCTAATGGATTTAAACCAAGGTATATTTGTTGCCGGGACATCGGGTTACGACTCCGTCGAACTCGAGTTCCGGCAATAGTTCCATAAGGCGACGCACAGGGAGAAGGGTCTTATAGTGAAGAGCGTCTACAGATATCGGATCTTGCTCCATTCGCATACAGTCGTAGATTAGTTTGGAGTCGCCGTCAAGTTCAGGGAACAGGTTGCGTTGTACAGCCTTTACCTGCGTACATATCTCCCATCCCATAAGATCTACGATATCATTTGCATTCTCTACAAGGGATGCTCTATGAGTACGTATCAGATGATTGCATCCGCTACTGGTACGATCGCTATTGCGGCCCGGAAGAGCTCCCACCTCGCGATTATAGGAATTGGCATGGTTGGCCGTATTCATCGCGCCTCCTTTGATTTCACTTTCAGCTACGACGGATATATGCGACAAACCGGCGATGATACGGTTGCGGGCAAGAAAATGATTGCGGAATGAGGCAGTGCCGGAGGGGTATTCGGTGACAATCGCCCCTCCCCTCTTCACAATATTGCGGGCCAATTCGGTATTGGCGGCAGGATAGATGGTATGGAGGCCGTGAGCCACCACAGCCACAGTAGCCACTCCTGCATCAAGAGCGGCTTGATGAGCCATGCTGTCAATACCGGCGGCGAGACCGCTCACCACACAGAGATCCCGGAACAAGCCGCCGAGTTCCTCCACAAATTTATGAACGAAGTTGGCTCCGTAGGGTGTACAACGGCGTGTGCCCACCACACCTACAGAATGGGGCGAATCAAGCGGGCCATCACCCAATACGTATATAAGGACAGGAGCATCCGGAGCTTCAGCCAACAGATAGGGATAATCCGGATCAGAAAGGAAAAGCGGACGTATGGAATGGCGGCCACAATAATCCATCTCCTGACGTGCACGAATCAGAGCAGCCTCACGGTGAACCATCTGGAATGTGACACCGCGGGCGAGACCAAGACGCGCAGAGAGATCTACCGATTCAAGGCATATAAATTCCTCCGCCGACACATCGCGTGCCTCCATGGCCCGCACAATGTCGGCAGAGACACCCGGCGTCATCGACACCGCAATCTTATAAAGTAGATCTTTCTGCTCCTCAGTCATTTATTACAATTATTTCAGGTAGGGAGCGAATATAGCCGCGAGCTCATCGCCGCGCGAGAGTTTGCCATCTTTCAGCACAACAACAGTGACTATTCCCTCGGCACAGACCTCACCTCCGGGACGAAGGATATCCTGATGGAATATGAATCGCGGTCCCTTACGCTCAAGACGAATACAGCTGAGGAAGCGTTCGCCGCCACGAAGGGATGTCTTATATTCCACTTCAATTTTACGAACCACGGCATCAATGCCACGATTGTGCATCTCGATAAACGAGAGACCGGCATCGCCACAGAATTTGTGTCGGGTATGCTCCATATAGTGGAGATAATTGGCATTGTTGACTATCTGCTCGCAATCGAGCTCATAGTCGCGCACCTCCATATCCATTATGAAGCAATAGCGTTTTCTGGTATCTTTTAATATGCGCATATATAATTGGTCATTTTTCCGGGTGGATGAAAAATAATTTCCTTCAACAGGAGTTTTCGCACTCGGAGAGTGCAAAAGTAATAAAAATTTCCTAATCCATAAATTATCATCTCCAACCATCATGAAAAACGATACCGAATTCTTCCTGCATCATAAAAACGCCTTATGCGTAACGACGGGAAGCTATGCCTTGGGAGATATGTTGCATGAATCGGGACATGGCATCGGAAGAGGGGAAGGCTTTGAGAGGGAGCCAGATAAAACCTTTTCCTGCGGGGATGACTACGGCGGAGCCGACTATATGGAACGGGCGCAATTGAGAATAGGGAATTTCAAAGGTATACCCCTTTTCCCATTTCTCTTCCGTATCTTCAGCATCATTCATATCATCTTCCTCCAACACCCGACGATAGAGAGTTATAACCAATCCGTCCGAGGCAATCGCCACATCATGCAGAACGGCGTTAAGGAAACATTCACGTTGCAGGCCATAATTAAAATAGAGAAGAGCGGCAATCATGGGTAAGACTATGAAAAGAAACATCATGCTCACTATAAGCCATCGCAGATCCCCGGTAATACTCCACACGACAATACCGGCAATCAACGGCACAGCGCACACAGGCAACCACCAACGTCCATAGAGCATAAGCATCGTGCCGAAAAGCGACTTCGCCGGCATCTTGAACTTAGCCGAGACATACTCCTCTTCCTCTGAACCGAGAGATGGCTCAACGTTGCGAGAATTTCTCATACACTTCATGATTCTGACGGCGAAGCACCTGCACATATCCCGTACCTTCCTCGTTGAAGAGGCGAGTCATGTCAATATATTTATCACCGTTACCCTTTTTATGAGGAAACACTTCCGCCCTACGTGCCTTTACCTTGTCGCCCATCGGAGAATGTCCGTCGGGGCCTATACCTCGCAATTCCTTATCCACACCATCGGGAGCACACCATACAGGCACAATCTCCGCACAAGGGGGGTATCCGATACCAGTCCACATTATATACTGGCGGCTCAGATCAAACGGCTTTACCGACATCACATCCTCCACAGGACGGCAACCTTCGATCACGATTGTAGCCGTAGACTTGTAACGGGGGATAAAATCCTGATCTATCACCCATCGTTCGCCGCACTCCGCCATATCACGCTTCTTCATATCATGATAGAAACTGCGACTCGCCACTTCCGTAAGCACTTCAGGAGTAACAGCCTGTTCTGCGGCATAGGGGGCGAGTATATACTCAGCGTTAGCCTCCCTTATAAAGCCGTAGCCTTCATTTGGCCGACCTGAATGACTGTAATTGGTGCGAACCATCATCCCATCGGGCGCATCCTTAAGATCATAGCGTACGTAAGAATGATTGTTTGTCTCGAAATAAGCTCCGTCACCGGAGGCATCTATTACTCCGAAATTGGCCTCCACCCCCATAGGACGAGGAAGAGAGTCGAGAAGGCGCGCAAAGTCATCGACAGTGCGGCAAGTCTTGAGAGCTATGGTCATGACGTAACCCTCGCGATCCATTTTCCCGGCGCTTACATTATCATCCTTGATATTATAGGAGGCAGTGTTCATCACTGCAAAACCGACATCATTCATGCCAGTCCAGGCCTGCTCGAGATCACGGTCGTCGGCATTGAACAGAGCCACATAAGAATGTTCGCCATTCTTTCCTTCCACATATTCCACCTTATTGTCAATAGTGCTCGTATCACGATGTTTCCATAGCATCGGACGTCCGTAAGGATTGGCATCGGCAGAGATAATGGCAGAAGTACAAGAGAAGGCATCGGCAGATTGAAGCGCCGCGCAACAAAGAAGAGGTAATATCCGTTTAATGATTGATGTCATGATTGGTATATATTATTGACTGAAGCGATCCAAACATATTCCCGAATAATGTTTAGACAACTTCACTGCAAATATACTTAAAATCGGCATCATACACAAACCAAGAATATTTTTTAACTACCACTACCCTATCCCTCTCCCAATTTGACGATTATGAATCTACCACAAGACCCTTTCATGCTACTGAGCATGGTGAATATGAAATTGCGTGATGAATATGCCGGATTGGATGCGTTCTGCAGAGCTTACGACGTGGATCGCAAAGCGCTGGAGAAGAAGCTTGGCGATGCCGGTTTCCAATATATAGAAGGAATCAACCAGTTTCGCTGAAATACTTCCGATAGTTGAATAAGCGGTCGCACTTGCGGTCGCTTTTTGTGTATGTCAGTAGTTTTGTGTAATTTTACGCTTTGAATACTTTCACTGCTCATATCAGATGAAAAAGTGATTCTACTGACAATAACGAAAAACCGATATGAAGAAATTTCTACTATTAGCCTGTGCCGCATATTCACTGACAGCGGCGGCACAAGGCGTGACCATCAGACAGGTGCCTGTAGATACGCCTACTCCGCGCAGCGTACAGGCCACCATGGATTTCTGCTATTGCGATGCCATGGGCATTGCCCCGGATTTGGTGAAAGCCGGCACCGAGTGTTCGGCCGCAATGTATATCCCGGCCGAGACAGCCGCCCGCTTCAAGGGTGCCACCGTAAAATCCGTTAGTGTATTCGCCGGTTATAACCCGGACACCTACACCAATACCATTCCCGAGGCTACGGTATGGCTATCCTACGATCTTGACGAGACTCCCTTCACTGCCACTACCGGCAAACTCTCCTCCGATATGGTAAGCTATACCGACATATCACTCGAGGATCCATACGTAATAGATGGTGACAAGGGCTTCTATATCGGATATACACTGAAAGCCGCCAACGACAAGCAATCCCCCATCATCTGGGATAATGTGGATCATGATGAAGATTATGGCAGTTGGGTACGCATGGGAGCCGACAGTCAATGGGTCAACCTTAATGACCAGTATGGCGCCGTGCTTATCAAAGCCACA
>JAAVEO010000004.1 GCA_014801225.1 Bacteroides sp. | reverse complement strand
ATGGCTTCGCAGGCCAAGGATGACAAATATCCCAACTATGTATCAGAGGGTGTGATTGAATCTGAAAAGCATCTTGTAAATAAGGGCGTTTCACCCAAAGAGGCCCGTGAGATGTCAACTGCACGAGTGTTTGGTGGTGTAGATGGCAACTACGGAAGCGGAATTCAGGAGATGGTCGAGGCCGGCGACAGATGGGATGACGAGAGTGAGATAGCTGAGACTTATATCCATAATATGGGAGCTTCTTATGGTTCGGAAAAAGATTGGGAACAAATGCGAGATTACGCATTCGAGGCAGCTTTGACCCGAACGGATGTAGTGGTTCAGCCACGACAGAGTAATACTTGGGGGGCTCTCAGTCTTGATCATGTCTATGAGTTTATGGGTGGCATGAATCTCGCCGTAAGAAACGTTACAGGCAAAGACCCGGATGCCTACCTTGCCGACTATCGAAACAGAAACCATGCAAAAATGCAGGAAGTGAAAGAAGCTATAGGTGTTGAAAGTAGAACTACTATTCTCAATCCTACATATATAAAGGAGAAGATGAGCGGCGGTGCCGGCGATGCTTCCGGAATTGCAGATGTCGTCAGAAACACATATGGTTGGAATGTGATGAAACCTGATGTAATCGACAACGAACTGTGGAACGATATCTACGACACATACATCGCTGACAAGCATAATCTCGGAACAAATGATTACTTCAAGTCTGTCAATCCCGCAGCCATAGAAGAAATTACGGCTGTAATGATGGAGACCGCGCGAAAGGGAATGTGGAACGCTACCGACGAACAGCTTTCTGCGTTGGCCAAACTTCATACGGAAGTCGTAAACGAGTATCAGCCCTCTTGCTCCGGATTTGTATGTAACAACGCCAAACTCCGTGAGTATATCGCTTCAAACGTCGACAAAACGACTGCCAAAGCGTATAACAATTCTATAAGCAATATTCGTGCAGAGAATTTCGGCGCTGATGATGGTAAGATAATGAGGAAAGAAGAATTGAGCAATCTCGAAAAGACCACAAGTCATATCAACAGTGGACTTGTACTTGGAATTGTCGCGATATGCGTCCTCGTTGTTTTCCTCGTTATAAGGCATCGCAGAAAATTGAATAAGTAATGGAGACGGTTATAATTCTCATCATGTTTATGGTTGGTTTGAGTTTCGTGCTCAAACTGACCTTTATGCGCCCTTGGCAAATGTTAGCTGAAGTTGTGGTNCTTGCACTTGNCACCATTTCAACAACCGACNTCGCAATCAGCCAGTCGAAAATACAGATTTCAGAATGGCTACAGACNCCGGACTTAATGCTTGACTTGGCGGTANTCCTNACATTGGACGTTGCATTACAGATTGCATTTTGCCTNTGTATGATTTCNGANCCAANCAANCTAAAANNTCGAATTNTAAAGAATATNCTTTTATTTATTCCNGGTTTGCTTATATTCCCCGTTTCATTTTATNTGCTCGTGCAGATTATATTCTCTAATGCNGGAATGGATTTTAACCATATCAGCTANTGTTTGGGAGTAGCGATAACAGTTATGATTCCATTACTCGTTTATGTTGCAAGATATTTGNTGCCGGAGGNCTCNGAACGTCTNGAAGTGATATTCTATATAAATTGTATCATTGGGCTCCTTGGAATCATAGCTACCGTGAANGGACGGACAGCAACNACAGGTGTCAATGAAGTCAATATTTATTCCNTGCTNGCNATTATNGGCATCNCTGNCATNGGCNGTATTNTNGGATTANTACTATTTCGCAAAAATCAAAATAAACACAATAATNAGTTATGAATGTAATTTCAAATATCCTCTACTGGATTTCGACAGGACTNCTCGTGCCTGTCATCGTGTTNCTNATCTATTTCTTCATTAGGTCAATAATCCTCATTGGTGGNTTCTTCGGACANTATATGACTGAAAAGAAGACCGCANCNATGTTGGACGAAAANGTNAAGGAAATNAATCCNTCNAACATCAGCGAATATCTTGCNTCTTTTTCAGACAAGAAAGGNNTTTTGGTCCTTGACTATCTGAATGAAATTNATAAATCTGCAGATAGTCCCGCGAGATTGGATATGCTCGTCTCTGAGTACGAGCTTNCAGCTGAGAAAAACATCGCGACCTCAAANATTCTGACAAAAATGGGACCGATNCTTGGACTTATGGGAACTCTNATACCTATGGGACCGGCTCTTGTGGGTCTCGCTACAGGCGATATAGCNTCGATGGCATATAATATGCAGGTTGCTTTTGCTACAACAGTCGTTGGTCTTGTGGTTAGTGCTATCGGATTCATTACACAACAGGCTAAGGAACGGTGGGCGTTGCATAACCTGATGATACTTGACTTCATTGTACAGACACTCAAAGATAAAAAATGATGGCACGGAGACGTTCAATACTNCGGCGCGGAGAGGATTCTGATCCTATGAGCGTTGTGAGCAACNTNTTTGATGTGGCAATGGTGTTTGCGGTNGCANTGATGGTNGCTCTTGTAAGTCGNTANAANATGACCGAAATGTTTTCTCAGGAGGATTTTACAATGGTGAAAAATCCCGGTAAGGAGAATATGGAAATAATTACAAAAGAAGGCGAAAAAATAAATCGTTATACACCTTCCGATGATCAAAANTCGTCCGGGAATAAAGGNAAGCGTGTGGGAACAGCTTANGAACTCGAAAACGGAGATATTATTTACGTACCTGAATANCAGAGCAGACAGATTTTGTTTTGACAAAATCNGTCTGCTCTGNTAAAATATTGCCAGTCTCGTAGAAATTTATCGGTATTCTAAAATATCGGCAGGTTGGCAGTCGAGCGCTTTGCAGATAGCGTCGAGGGTTGAGAATCGGATTGCCTTTGCTTTGCCCGTTTTAAGTATCGATAGATTTGCAACCGTAATACCAACTTTCTCTGATAATTCCGATAAAGAAATCTTTCGTCGAGCCATCATTACATCAAGATTTACAATAATTGCCATAACTTCTGCTGTTTAGATAGTTAGACGTTGTTCTTCNGCCGCTTGNGCTCCAAGCTTATACAGGTATCCCACCATCAATAGAATCAGGCCGACTATTATATATTGTATCATTTTGGGAGATAGGATAGGAGCTAATATTAGTTCCATCCAATAGAATTCCTCTTCGGGTGGATAATGTCGGTATGCTATCGCCCAAGTAACAATGAAAGGTTCTACAAACAGGCACGCTGCCGAATAAAGTAGCCAACGGTGATTATTGGGTATAAATACTTGTTTATGTTTGGTTACTCCTCGCAATATACGTGTCATGAACACGACAATGAAGCTGAGTATAAGGAGTATTACGCATCCGGATAGTTGATCCAATAATATTAATTTAATACTGTAATCCCGGATAAAAAGATTATAGATTTCATAACATGCTAATAGGATACAGTAGCAGATACTAATCCATGCGGTAAGTTTTATTGACTTTACATTTAATTTTGTCATAGCTGTATAATTGAATTTCGATGATTATTTATTGATAAACGATAAACAAATTTATAAATTTAATTTTATACCTCCAAAAAATTATTAAAAATTCTATACGAGGCTACACATTTAAAGTACCTGGTAAGTTGAATTGATGAACATTTTTTAGAGATAAAAACTAAAAAAATAATTATATAACTAAAATTTTAGTTGTATAATTAAAAAATTAGTTTTAACTTAGGAGTGTCTTTAATAATTTAGCTTAGAATATGAAGAGAGAGAATGAGAAAGATTTGAAGTCACTATCTAAGAAAGAGGAGGAGATAATGTCTTGTTTCTGGAAGAAGGGAGCACTGTTTGTCAGGGAGGTTGTAGAGATGTTGCCGGATCCGAAACCTCATTTCAACACCGTGTCTACCTTTGTGCGTGGGCTTGAGAGTAAAGGGTGGCTTGCTCATGAAACGTTTGGCAGTACCTATAGATATTTCCCGGTTGTGGAGGTTAGCGAATATAGAAGAACTTCATTATCCAAATTGGTGAATCACCTTTTTGGTAACAGTTATCTCTCATGTGTGTCGGCTTTGCTGAAAGATGAAAAAATTTCAGTAGAAGAGTTGCGGGAGTTAATTGAGGAGGTAGAAAAGCAGAGACCTAAAACGGAGGAAAAATGATGTTTATTTTAGGTGATCTTTTAGCTTATTCTCTCGAGGCGGGAATATTTTTGCTGGTAACATATATGGGATGGAGATTCCTATTGTATGGCTCCACGTTTCATCGTTTTAATCGATTGGTTTTGCTGTCAGGTATATTCATCTCAATGGTATTACCAATTCTTATATCTTTTATTCCCGATAATTCTTTTAATGCCGAAGTGGGGATAGGAGCATTGACAAGTCTGGTAATTGATTCTCCAGCTATTCAGGCAGAAGAAACAAATAATGTCTTAAAAAAATACTGGAGGGAAATTTTAGTTTCATTATATGCTTTGGGGATTGCATGTGTTGTTTTATGGATGCTGATCAGCAATATACGTCTGATGTCAATAATAAAGAAATCTCATAATCTCGATGCCGATTATCCCTATATAAAGGTTTCGGATGAAGTCGCCGGTTCATTTAGTTGGGGAAAATATATAATATTGGGGTATCGGGATATAGATGAGAATTTACAAAGAGTGATACAGCATGAACAGATTCATATAAGCCGTAAACATTGGGCTGATCTTCTGTTAGTTCAGCTAATTCTAATAATAGAGTGGTATAATCCGGTCGTATGGCTAATATTTCATGGATTGAAGATAAATCATGAATTCGAAGTGGATTCAGCTATTCCTTCTGACGATAGATATGAATACAGCCTGATGCTTCTTCAGAAGACCACATATAAACATCATTTCAGAATAACCGATGGATTAAATAGTAACCTTAAAATTAGATTAAAAATGATTAACAAACAAAATTCCACTCGATTGCGTGGATGGGCAGCCGTTTTAATATTGCCGCTGATTGCATTAACATCCTATGGAGTAAGCCGTCCCCAGACAGAGAGAGTTATCAATTCTGTGAAACCTGTCGCAACTTTATCCGAAGTTGTGTCGGCTCAGAAAAAAGTGGATAAAAACAAAGACGGAGGAGATAGTAAAGATGTGTTAAAAGTTGGTACTGAAAAGGGAGATTCCATTATAGTTGTCGGAGTCGGTAAAGGTTCGGATCCGGAGCTTGAAGCTATGTTAAGCGGTAAAAAATCAGGAGCAAAACCGGCAGTGTTTGTGGATGGTGTCAGATATACCAGAGGTTTAGAGACTATTGATAAATCGGATATTGAGAGTATCACAGTTAGAAGAGATATGCCGGAGTTTCCGAATGGCGCGATTTATGTAGTTACGAAGAAAATTCTTGATTTGAGTAAAAGCAAAGCAGCAATTTTTGTTGACGGCGTCAGATTCACCAAAGATATAAATACTATTGACCCATCGCAAATTGAAAGTATCT
>JAAVEO010000003.1 GCA_014801225.1 Bacteroides sp. | reverse complement strand
TAGAATGCAAGAGTTTGAGTAACAGTTTGTGGTGCTTGACCTTCAATGTTTACAGTAATTGTTCTAGTTACTTCACGGTAAACATCCTTGTTGCCCTTATCATTACGTCCATCATCAGTATCATTTTTAGCTTGTACTTGAACAGTAATGTCTGGGTTATCAGTTGCGTTAAATGGTACAGTGGTTGGAATTTCAGTTCCTGGTACTAATTCGTAACCAGCAGGAATTTCTAATGGAGTTTCTCCATTTCCGTTACCAATAGTTACGCTAGTTCCAGTCTTTCCTGTTAAGGTTTGAGTTCCAACAGTGTTGCCATTATCTACAAAGACGATCTTTCTAGTTTGATCTGCCTTCTTGTAATCTACAGTTACAGTAATGTTGTTTACTGGTTCACCGTTTGCTAAGCCTGATTGTGATGCTACATAATCCTTACCATCCTTGGTGGTGATTGTGCCACCGGTAATAGTTCTGGTGTAACCTGCTTCACTTGGAATTTCTAATTCTGGGAAGCTAGTTGCACCATCTGTCATGTTTGAAGTCCAGTCAGTGTAAGTTACCTCACCAGTTGCTTCATTAGTGGTCTTAATTCTATAGAATGCAAGAGTTTGAGTAACAGTTTGTGGTGCTTGACCTTCAATATTTACTGTAATTGTTCTGGTTACTTCACGGTAAACATCCTTGTTGCCCTTATCATTACGTCCATCATCAGTATCCTTCTTAACTTGTACTTGAACAGTAATGTCACCATTATCTTTACTATCTGCGTTAAATGGTACAGTGGTTGGAATTTCAGTTCCTGGTACTACTTCATAGCCAGTTGGTACTTGTAATGGAGTTTCACCATTTCCGTTACCAATAGTTACGCTTGTTCCTGTCTTACCAGTTAAAGTTTGAGTTCCAACAGTGTTGCCATTATCTACAAAGATAATCTTTCTAGTTTGACCTTCTGCAGTGTAGTTAAAGGTTACGGTTGAATCTTCAGTTTTACCAGTAATTGCTACTTCTGGTGCGGCATCTGGATTAGTTACTGTGTAACCAGCTTCTTCTGGAGCAGCTACAGCTTTAAACTTAGCTCCCTCCACGTTCCATGCACCGTAAGTTACTTCACCAGTTACTAAGTCTTGGGTTGCTGTTCTGTGAAGAGTTACAGTTTGCTTAGTGTATTCACTAGTCTTGCCTGCAATGTCAAGATCAATTGTTCTAGTAATTGTCTTGTTTACCTTATCTGCTTGACTTGGATCGTTAGTTACATCCTTTGTTCCGTGTTCAATTGTTACATTGATTGGAGCTGGGTTATCTGAACCAAATGTAATTGATGTTGGATATTTACCACTAATTACCCAACCTTCTGGAACCTTACTTTGAATGTTAGTATCTACAGTTTCACCGGTCTTACCAGTTACGTC
Organism: Bacteroides sp.; assembly: GCA_014801225.1. Classification (GTDB taxonomy): domain Bacteria; phylum Bacteroidota; class Bacteroidia; order Bacteroidales; family Muribaculaceae; genus Lepagella. Next base: position 61,777 of record JAAVEO010000003.1, on the reverse strand, counting down.
ATAATGCTTAATTACATTACCATCTTTATCAACATAGTTGATTAATTGGCTATGTTGATCAGCACCGTAAACGAAGGTTACTGTTGAATCTCCAGTTTCTGCAGTTACATCCATTGCTGGAGCAGCATCTGCATTTGATGCAGTGTAGCCATCAATTGTTGGTGCAGTAACAGCATCAAACTTAGGAGTACCAACTGGAGACCATGCACCGTAACTTACGTCACCAGTTACTAAGTCCTTAGTTGCGGTTCTATGGAATTGTACTGATTGAACTTCGTATTGCTTAGTTTCACCAGTAGTTGGATCTACATAGTCAATAGTTCTAGTTACTGTCTTATTAACGTTCTTATCTTCTGATGGATCGTTAGTTACATCTTCAGTCTTGTGATCTAAGTAAATCTTAATTACTGGGTTAGTTACACCTAAAACAGGAGTTTCAGTTGGTAAAGTTTGGCCGTCAGCTAACTTGTAGTTATCTGGAACAGTTAAGGTTACTGGAACTTGTTTACCAAAGTCACCCTTAAATGAAATTGGTTCACCAACATTTTGACCATTAGTCTTATCAACAAATTGATATTGTTGAGTTTCTGAATCAATGTTGTAAGTTACGTTTACAGTTACATCAGTAGTTTTAGCAGTTACGTTGTTATCTGCAGGAATTACTGTTGCGTCCTTACCGTCTACTTGTGAAGTGTAGCCATCTACTTGTGGTACATCTACTTTGGCAAAACTACCAGTAGTCTTGTCAGTTTGTGCACCATTTTCAAATACTTTGTAATCTCCGTAAGTAGTTACTGCCTTACCATCTTGTTCAGTTACAGTCTTAGTACGTGCAAAGACTACTGTTTGTGGATCTGAAACTTTCTTACCATCTGGAGTAGTTCCATCAATAGTTCTAGTTACAGTCTTGAATAAGTCTTTTTGATCGTCACTAGTTGGATCAGTTGGTTTTTCAGTACCAGTTACGATGATAGTAGTTGGTACGTCTTGAGTATTGCCATCTGGATAGTGAACAGTTACTGTTACTGGGCTTTCACCAATCTTGCTTACATCTGGTGTCTTACCATCTTTCCAAGTGTAGGTAGTGCCTGTTGGTAATTCTGGTACATTGCCAATACCTTGTTCTGGATTTGGTTCTTGACCTTGTGGAGTAACAATTGGAGTTGGTGTAGCTTCACTTACGATTACCTTAACTGGAACATCTTCACTTGAACCATCTGGGTAGTTTACAACTACTACAGCGTCCTTAGTTCCTGGTGTCTTGGTATCTGGTTCGCCATCTTTCCAAGTGTAGGTAGTGCCTGTTGGTAAGCTTGGAATGTTTGCGATACCTTTTGATGCTTCTGGAGTACCACCAATGTTTGTGTGAACATCTTGTCCTTCTGGAGTGTACTTGTGTGCATCAGTTTCTTTGTAAGTTACGTTTACAGTTACATCAGTAATTCCTGCAGTTACATTGTCAACTGCAGGAATTACTGTTGCGTCATTACCATCTACTTGTGAAGTGTAACCATCTACTTGTGGTACATCTACTTTGGCAAAGCTACCAGTAGTCTTATCAGTTTGTACACCATTTTCAAATACTTTGTAGTCTCCGTAAGTAGTTACAGCCTTACCACCTTGTTCAGTTACAGTCTTAGTACGTGCAAAGACTACTGTTTGTGGATCTGAAACCTTCTTACCATCTGGAGTAGTTCCATCGATAGTTCTAGTTACGGTCTTGAATAAGTCTTTTTGATCGTCACTAGTTGGATCAGTTGGCTTTTCAGTACCAGTTACGATGATCGTAGTTGGTACGTCTTGGGTATTGCCATCTGGGTAGTGAACAGTTACTGTGACTGGACTTTCACCAATCTTGCTTACATCTGGTTCACCATCTTTCCAAGTGTAGGTGGTGCCTGTTGGTAAGTCTGGTACATTGCCAATACCTTGTTCTGGGGTTGGTTCTTGACCTTGTGGAGTAACAATTGGCTTACCAGTTGCATCTTCAGTACCGACATTAAGTGAACCTGCTGGCAATTCAACGTTCAAGTAAGTTGCTTGACCATCTTTGGCCTTATCACTAAATGTGATCTTAACAGTACCCTTAGTATCACCAGCTTTAAGGTCAGTTAACCAAGTGTATGATACTGGCGTGTTAGCAGTTAACTTATCTAAGTTAGTAAGATCAAGTAAAGCCTTTTCTGCATCAGTTAAAGCATCACCGGCCTTAGCTGGACTAACTACAAGTTTCTTAGAAGCTGCATCAACAACTGGAGTAGCACCTTGTACAGTTACAGCATTACCATACCAACGAACAGTTTGGCTACCACCTTGAGGAGTAAATAATCCGTTACCAGTGTCTTTAATTAAATCACTGTTTTCATCGTAAGTTACCTTGATTGCTGGGTTTACATCAGAAACAGTTGAAGTACCAGTACCTGGAAGAGTTTCAGAACTTGTAGCTGAATCTACATTAGTGTTAATTGGAGTCGTCCATTCTGCACTAACACCAGTAAGGTTACCAGTACCATTAGCTCTGTTGTAAACTACTGTACCTTGAGTATTAATACCCTTGCGAACATCATTATTGTTCCAGTAAGTAATCTTGCTAATGATGCTAGTAGCATCTGGATACATACTGTTATCAGTAGTTTCGTGAAGGTTGTTTAAGTTAGTTTCAACAGTAACACTGTAATCAGTACCGATGAATGTGTTTGAACCAACAGCGATTGGGGCATCAATAGTTTCTTGTGAACCATCTGGGTAAGTTACTGTAACTGGTACAAAGATTGGTCCTTCTGGAGTGTTTGAACTAGTAGTTACAGTTACGTTACCAGTATTTGGATCAACAGTTGCAGTTACACCAGTTGGGTAAGTAGTGCCATCTGGAATCTTGTAAGTAGTGCCTGTTGGAGCAGTTACGCCTTCACCATATGATGGAACACCAGTTTCAACTTTACCACCTTGGTTTACCTTTGCTGGGTTATATTTTGGATTGTAATTATCAGCATCATTCTTACTAATAGTTACCTTAGCAGTAGTGTTATCTACTGAACCATCTGGATAAGTTACAGTAACTGGAATATCAACTTCACCAACTGGAGTATTATCCTTAGTAGTTACCTTAATTTCACCACTAGTTGGGTCAACAGTGATAGTTGCACCATCTGGAGTAGTAAAGTCACCTGCTTTAAATTGAGTACCTGCTGGTACAGTAGTGGTCTTACCATCAGCACCGGTAATAGTTACTGGAATAGTAGTATCTGAACCACGTTTTACAGTAGTATCTTGGTAACTTGGTGTGTAAGTATTAGCATCACTTGCAGTGACAGTAATCTTAGCAGTTACGTTATCAGTAGAGTTGTCACCTGGGTAAGTTACTGTTACTGGTACGTCAATTTCACCGACTGGAGTGTTTGCACCAGCATTCACAGTAATCTTACCAGTGGTACTATCGATAGTTACAGTAGCACCTGCTGGAACTTGGAAACTATCATCAATCTTGTAAGTAGTGCCTGCTGGAGCAGTTGCAGCCTTACCATCATCAGTAGTGTAAGTTGGAGCTTCAGTAGTTACACTCTTACCTTGTTTTACACTAGCATCTTGGTAACTTGGTGTGTAAATATCTGCGTTAGTCTTATCAGTAATGTTTAATGGAATATTTACGAAATCAATTGAGCCATCGTTGTAAGTAACCTTTGCCCATGCTGAAGTATCAGTGGTCTTCAAATCACCTTCTGGGTTAGTTGGTGCATTTTCACCACCCATAATGTTTGACCATTCTGTGGCATCAGCTGGAGTGTACCAAGCAACACTTTGAACATTACCATCAACTGGAACAGTAGTCTTAGTCCAGTTACCGTTTTCATCCATAGTTGCCTTTAAAAGATCCTTAATACCATCTTTTGGATCAAGGTCATTTAAAGTTTCGCGAGTATTGCCATTAATGGTTTGAACTTCTGGATCATATAAATCGTTATCCTTAACTGGAACTGGTGAATCAGGAGTAAGCAAGCTTGAACCCATTGCTAAACGCTGTGGAGTCCAGTAACTATAGTTGTTCAAGAATTGGTTCAAGTATGGAGTGTAATAATTTACGCTACCAGCACCTTGAACGATAATACCTTGGTTACTGTTCTTGTTTACAGTTTGACTACCATTGTATTCAAATGAGTTAGTACCTGATTGGCTTGGTGCCATGATAACATTACCATTTGAGTACAAGAATTTTTCTTGACCATCTTTATTTTGAGCCTCAGTTTGGCCAGCTACAGTAAAGCCTGTGCCTGCATTAGTTCCCCAGTTGTTCATTGAGTTAACACTTTGAACCATCCAAGTGAAGTTTGGTGCAGTAGAAGTATTAGCTGCTTGCCATTCTGCGATTGGAGCGTTAGAAATGTGAACACCATTAGTTCTACCGCTTTGGCCACCACCTTCAAGGTAGATTAAATCTGAACCATTGCTTGGAAGTGGAGTGTTTAATCTTTGTAAGTTGACGTACTTAGGGTTAACGATATTAATGTTTGAGTTAGCTGATGAACCTGAAACAAAGATCATACCAAGATTATTTTGAGTTCTTGAATCTTGTAAGTCTAAAGTTGCACCTTGGTTAACATTAATAGTAAATGTACCCTTTAAAACAGCTGATGAACCTGATCCCATTGAGATAATTGGGTTCATACCTTCATTAGTTGAAGTACGTTTTACTCTAATGATACCATCATCATTAATTGTGGTTGAGTCTACATTAGTCGTGTTAATTGGTTGACCTACACCAATGCTAATCACACCATATTGACCACCGTTAAAGTTAGAAATTGATCTAGCAATTTGACCAAAGTCAGGGGTTGCATCAGTAGCAGCCGTTACATCAAGAACACCATCTTTGCCAACATTTAACTGACCAGCAAAGACTGCCATTGAGTGACCAGTACCTAAGTCCATCTTCACAGTACCATCAATATTTGCAGTACCATGAACCCCATCGACAGCATAGATACCTCTAACGTCTTTACCACCCTTAATGTTTAAAGTGGCACCCTTCTTAATGTCAAAGGTATAAACAGTTGAGCCATCATTATTATGGATATCAGTTTGTGCAGTACGGATAGCATCACCACCGTAGTTGTTAGCACCACTACCAGCATCAGTCATTTCAATGCTTGTAGTACCGTCTTCTACTCTTACATATCCACCACTAATAGTTGAACCACTATCAGCCGCACCATCTTGGTTAGCTTTATCATAAATAGTGTTGTTACCTTTAAGTACTACAGTAATATATTCACTACCATGATCATGGCCCTTAGCACCACGTACTAAACCACGATCACTAATGTTAGCATTAATATCTTTGAAAGTAATCGTATCTTTCTTTTGATTATCAGCACCTACTTCACCAAAGTAGAATGGTGGGTATTGTCCAGCTTCAACACTTGCTACATCGCCGGCTTTAACCTTAGTGTTGTCAACAGTAATATCCCATGAACCACCATCTTTTTGGTTTTGATCTTGGAATTCTAAGTAATATTTACCAAAGTCAATAGTATTACCATTACCAGTAATTGTAACTTTACGAGCAACGTTAGTACCATCTAATTCCATTAAGCCTTTGTAACGTGGGAAGTGGAATGCACTTGAGCCAGTAATACCATTAACAGCACCAGTTACAGTAATATCTTTAGTAATGTTAATGTTATCAACATTAGCATTGTTTAAAGCATTAGCAAAACTTTGCCAGTCATCTACATTTGCAGTGTTCTTGTAAGCTTGAACAACAGTTACAGCAGCTGTAAGAGTATCTGGAGTTTGGCTTTTATCTGGGTAGGTTACTGTTACTGGAATATTAATGGTAGCTAGTTGAGCAGCAGTAGTTGCAGCAACATTAATTTGACCAGTTGATGAGTTAACATCTACAGTTACACCTTCTGGACGTTGGAAATCAGTTGCAAGTGCATAAGTGGTACCTTTGGAAGCTTTTTGACCATTATTTACAGAAATAACAGTGTTACTCCCCTGGTGAACTTCAGTTGCAGGGTAACTTAAACCTAATTCTTCAGCAACATTAGTTTTACCAGATGCATTGGTATTAGCTGCTGCTTTACTTTGAGTCAATGCAGCTGGACTTGCCATTAAGTTAGTAAATAAACTCTTAGTAGATACAGTTGCTTTATCGTTAGTATTTTCTGAAGCTGATGAACTCTTAACTACAGCATTTGAGTTAGCTGATGAGGCAGCTGAGCTTGCTGCTGAAGAAGTAGCTTCGCTAGCTGATGAGCTCTTAGTTGCAGCACTTGAAGCAGCTAAACTTGCTGATTTAGATGCAACAGTTGCTGAAACTGAAGCTTCTGATTTAACATCTGAACTATTTTTAATATTCAAGTTAGATTGATCAGTGACCGATTTAACATTTGAATCTTTTACCACATCTCTGTTAGGTTGTGGTCCATCGGTTGTTGCTGCATTAGCGGTATGTGCATTAAATCCCAAAAATGAAATACCGATTAACACAGAGGCAGCACCAATGGTTAACTTACGAATTGAAAAACGTTCATTCTTTTGTTCCATTTGACGTAAACGTTCTTGATAATTTCGTCTCGATAACATTCTTTATTCTCCTCTTTATACAACTATTAATTTACGTTAATATAATAGTTGTTTTTTTATTTTTTTGCAATTATTCTTCCAATATCACCTTTTTAAATTTCTATTATTTACTGATATCATCAGTTTTTAGAGAATTGAAAAGCTTTCGTTATTTCTTTTTTAATTAAAATAACACTTCTTTTAATATCTTATTTTGTCCTTTTATTTAATCTGTCATTTCTTGTTATTTTTTAGATAAACAAAAAACACATTCCGACTCTATCGGAATGTGTTTTTATTTAAGTCTAAAACTAATTATTATTAGAGGATTAAAGAATAGATTTAGTAGATGTTATCAAAATTAGTTCTTACGTTTTTTGTCAGCTGCTAAGCCTAAGATTGCACCAACACTAGCAATCATTAAGCCAAGTAAACCGGCCATGTTAGCTTCTGCACCAGTTTGTGGTAAAGTCTTGCTGTTACTCTTAGTGGTGTTGTAGAAGTTAGTGTGAGCTACATTACCGTTGCTCTTAACAACAGTGGTTTGGTGAGCAGCAGGTGCTACACCATTGCCGTTGTTATTGTTGTCTGATGGAGTAACTGTGCCCTTATCAGTATCATGAACAACGATAGTAGTATGTACAAGGGTTGATGAACCATCTGGGAAGATTACCTTGATAGTTACGTCATGAGTACCTGGGGTGTTTACATCTGGTTCTCCATCTGCCCATTCATACTTAGTACCATTTGGCATATCACCCTTATTACCAATACCGTCACCAGGGTTTGGCATATGACCTTTATCAGTATTAATTGGTTGACCTTCTGGGATTGGGTCTTCTACTGTCACATTTACTGGGACATCAACACTCTTTCCATCTGGGAAGGTTACTACTACGACTGCTGGCTTCTTACCTGGAGTCTTTACGTCTGGAGTAGTCTGCCATTCGTACTTAGTACCTTCTGGCATCTCTGGTACATTACCAATTGCTGTTTCAGCTTCTGGTACTTTACCATTTGGTGTTGTAATGTCTTGGCCTTCTGGGATTGGGTCTTCTACTGTTACATTTACTGGGACATCAACAGTCTTACCATCTGGGAAGGTTACTACTACAACTGCTGGCTTCTTACCTGGAGTCTTTACTTCTGGGGTGGTCTTCCAGTTGTACTTAGTGCCTTCTGGCATCTCTGGTACATTACTAATTCCTTCTTCAGCTGATGGTACCTTACCATATGGTGTTGTAATGTCTTGGCCTTCTGGTTCAGGAGTAGTTACGTGTGGTTGTGGAACAGATTCAGTTACAGTAACAGTTACTGGTACATCAACAGTTTTACCATCTGGGAAGGTTACTACAACTACTGCCGGCTTCTTACCTGGGGTAGTTACATCTGGAACGTCTTTCCATTCATACTTAGTACCTGCTGGCATTTCTGGTACGTTACTGATACCTTTTTCTGCTGATGGTACTTCACCATTTGGTGTTGTAATATCTTGGCCCTTTGGTGTTGGATCTTCTACTGTTACTATTACTGGTACATCAACACTCTTTCCATCTGGGAAAGTTACAACAACTACAGCTGGCTTCTTACCTGGAGTCTTTACTTCTGGGGTGGTCTTCCAGTTGTACTTAGTGCCTGCTGGCATTTCTGGTACATTACTAATTCCCTTTTCTGCTGATGGTACTTCACCATTTGGTGTTGTAATGTCTTGGCCNTTTGGTNTTGGATCTTCTACNGTNACNNTTACTGGNACATCAACANTNTTNCCATCTGGGAAAGTTACAACAACTACANCNGGCTTCTTACCTGGNGTCTTTACTTCTGGGGTGGTCTTCCAGTTGTACTTAGTNCCTGCTGGCATNTCTGGTACGTTACTAATACCNTTTTCTGCTGATGGTACTTCACCNTTTGGTGTTGTAATNTCTTGACCNTTTGGTGCAATTACAGTAATTACGGCAGGAATTTCATGAGAAGAAATACCGTTTGGATAAGTTACTACAACACTAACATTTTGTTTTCCAGCAATATCATTATTTGGTTCAGTTACCCAAGTAATGGTAGAACCTGCTGGATAAGTATTTGAAACTACTACATCATTTGGAGTAACATCTTGACCCACATGAATAGTAATATCTTTTCCTTGTGGATTTTCAACGTTAAAGGTTACTGTTGCAGTACCAGTAGAATTATCTGGATAAGTTACTTGTACAACACCAGTACTTACACCTGTTTTACTTAAATCAGGCATTGTAATCCACTTGATATCTTTAGATCCTGCTGGTTGACCACTAATAACAGTATCAGCATCTGGAAGTGGACTATTTACATTAACGTAAGTAGTTTGTCCCTTTAACTCTACTACATCAACATTAATTAAAGCTGACGTCTTAGTTCCGTTTATATAGGTTAAACGAACAGCACCTTCTTGAAGTCCAGCCTTATTTACATCAACGACCTTTATACCTTGAGCTTGTTCATCAGTTACCCAATCACCTGATACTAAACCAGTAATATTTTCACTATTTGAAGCAAGCGCACGTCTTATGTCATCGTATGATAATGCAACACCCTTATTGACATATATAGTTGAGGTATCTGAATTAATTGGTACTAAGTATGCATTTTGAATAGGTTGAGAGCCAACAAGATCATTACTTCCCATCAAGGCGTCAGAGATTTCATTACGTAACCATGCATCATTTTGGAATACTGTAGCAAGTGTACCATCCGAATTGTGGTACAAGAAAGTTCCTAAATCAACTTTTTTTCCGTCTGTGTTAGTTAAACTCAACCAACCAACTGCATGCCATTTAGTTTTATTATCAGATGATTCATAAAAAGTATTCTCATCTAAGTCTAATTTTGTCAAATCTTCTTTTGATACTGGTTTAACAACTTGATTAAATTCTTTCCAGAATTCACTTGCTTGTGGTTCAGTTGGTGTAGGAACAGTAATTCCGCTTTCTGTATAACCACCGGTACCATTTGCATGAGTAGCTGAAACAGTAGAATTAGTTGCAACTAATGTTTTATTATTTTTAGCAATTCTTTCTGCAGCCTCTTTTTTAGTAGTATTAGTTACATTGTTTGCTGCATTTTTCTCTTTTGTTGAAGCATCTTGTGTATTAGTAACCTCAGATGATTTAGATGGTTGAGCTACTGTATTTTCCTTAGTTTGAACTGCATCAGTAAACTTTAAACCAGTAGCAGTACTATTATTTTCCTTGACCGTCTTTTCAGCAGTAGTTACATTTCCTTTATTAGCAATATCTTCATTGCTAGAAGTCGTATCTGCCTTAGCAGTATGTGAATTAAAGCCTAAAAATGATAATCCAATTAATACTGAAGCAGTACCGATAGTTAATTTACGAATTGAGAAACGTTCTGTTTTTTGTTCCATTTTTCGTAATTTTTCTTTGAAATTATTCTTTGATAACATTTATCAATACCCTCTTACTTTATACTTACTTAATATACAAACATAATATAACTGTTGTTTTTTATCTTAGCAACCACTTTTAGTCACTATTTTTTCGAAGTAGCTTTATGCTTATTGATGTAGCAAGCTTTTAAAACTTCATATAAAATTCACACTTTATTCTAAAATTAATCAAAATTATTGTTTTTTGTTGTTTTTTATTTATTTATTTTACTGTTATTTTTATCACTTCACTACAACGTTATTTAACAATAAATAACACAAAATTAAACTTGCTATAAGTTTTAAGTTAGTAAATTAACAAAAATCATATCTTTTTATTAATTTATAAAGATACTAAAATTAATTAAATTTCGTAAAATGGAGAAAAATTTTTAATAAATTGTTATTTTTATAAAAGTATATTTTCCATATATTAATTTGCCTAATTTTTCCCATAAAAAAGGAGATAGACCGCTCTATCTCCTTTTTCATTATTACTAACTATTCTTTAAAGTCTTACCCATTTAGTGTAAGTTACACGTTTTGGATTACCTACTGGATATGCATAGTCAGTTAATCTATTTCTAGTGTAAATAACATCGGCAGTTCCACTAGTTTGTCCACTAGTTCCAGAAACTTGACCAGATAGATTGATTACTCTATACAAGTTAGTATCATCTTTATGATCAGTACCCTTTTCTACACCAATTACGTCAATAGTTACATTAACTAATTGTGAAGTACCATCTGAGTACTCAACCTTAACTACACCTGGAATATTAGCACCTGCAGTATTAGTATTTGGTGCTTGTTCCCACGTCATTGCAGTAATACCGAAGCTATCAACATCTCTAGTATTTACAGCTAATCTAGCATTAGGAGCAGCTTCACCTTGGTAAACCTTGTTACCGTTAATAGCAGTGGCACCCTTAACAGTTACAGGAACTTTAACATCAGTAGTAGTACCATCACTATAAGTAATTTGTAAAGTACCACTTTCTTCAGTAATAGATGAAGTTGATGGAGCTTGCTTCCAACTTACCTTGTAGCCAGTTGGTGCAGCAATTGGGTTACCATTCTTATCAGTCCAGTTAAAGCTTGCACTTGCAGGATTCAATGATGGCGTATTAATAGTTGCACCTACGTGAGTTGTAAAGGTAGTGTTAGTTGAAACTGAGTACTTGTAGCTTTGTAATTGTCTTACCAAAATCTTAGTTACAGGCATTTGAGTAGCACCAAAAGTAAGTTGAGTTGGAGCATTACCAACAATTACCCATCCCTCTGGAGCTTGTGCCTTATAAGATACTGTTTGACCTGTCTTACCATTAAGAGTATCTGTCTTAACAATTTGACTTTGGTTATCAACATTTACATATTCAATAGTTGCATGTTGATTATTTGCAGTGTAAGTAAATGTTACTGTTGAACTTTGAGTATTACCAGTTACATTCATAGCTGGAGCTGCATTTGGATTAGTTACTGTGTAACCACCAATTGCTGGGGCAGCCACTTTATCAAAGTTAGCAGTGTTCCAAGCACCATAAGTAATTTCACCAGTTACTAAATCTTCAGTTCCAGTTCTAGTTAACTTAGCAGTTTGAACAGCATATTGTTCAGTCTTACCAGTTGTTGGGTTAGCAACATTTATAGTTCTAGTAATGGTCTTTGAAGTTTGGTCATTAGTAATATTCTTAGTGCCATGTTGTACATATACCGTAATTGGGGCTGGATCATTTGCACCAAAGCTAATTTGAGTTGGCACGCTAGTTCCAGGTACAATTACCCAGTTTGTTGGAACATGACTTTGAACATCAACATTTACAGTAGTACCAGTCTTCCCAGTTACATCGTAACTACCCACAACAGTTGCCTTATTACTGTTATCTACATAGTTAATAACTTGCTTGTGTGAATTTGCAGTATAAGTAAAGGTTACGATTGAACTTTGAGTATTACCGGTTACGTTCATTGCTGGAGCTGCATCTGGGTTAGTTACTGTGTAACCACCAATTGTTGGGGCATCTACTGCCTTAAAGCTAGATGAATTCCAAGCACCATAAGTGATTTCTCCTGTTACTAGGTCTTGGGTTGCTGGTCTACTTAACTTAGCAGTTTGAACAGCATATTGTTCAGTATTACCAGTTGCTGGGTTGGCAACATTTACAGTTCTAGTAATAGTCTTTGAAGTTTGATCATTAGTAATGTCCTTAGTGCCATGTTGAATATAAACTGTAATTGGTGCTGGATTATTTGCGCCAAATTTAATTTCAGTTGGTACGCTAGTTCCAGGTACAATTACCCAGTTTGTTGGAACATGACTTTGAACATCAGCATTTACGGTTTCACCAGTCTTACCAGCTACTTCGTAACCACTAATAGTAGTCTTAGTAGCATTATCTACAAAGTTAATTGCTTGGTTATGCCATGCTGCTGCGTAGTGGAAAGTAACAACTGAATCTGGAGTATTAGCCGTTACAGTCATTGCTGGAGCAGTTTGCTCACCTTCTGGATAGTAACCTGCGATTGTTGGAGCATTAACAGCATTAAAGTTTGATGAATTCCAAGCACCATATGTAATTTCTCCAGTTACTAAGTCTTGGCTTGCTGGTCTAGTCAAAGTTACACTTTGTTTTGTAACATTTTCAGTCTTACCATTAGTTGGATTTACCAAGTTAATAGTTCTAGTAATAGTCTTTGAAGTTTGGTCATTAGTAATATCCTTAGTGCCATGTTGTACATAAACTACAATTGGATTATTTTCACTAGTACCAAAAGTTACAGTAGCTGGGATAGTTTGACCTGGGGTAATTACCCAATTTGTTGGAACGTGACTCTGAACATTAGCATTTACAGTAGTACCAGTCTTACCAGTTACTGCATATTGACCTACAACATCACTATGATTTGCATTGTTTACAAATTCAATCTTTTGACTTTGTTCGTTTGAATCATAATTGAAGATAACAGTAGAATTTGGAGTATTTCCAGTCACTGTCATTGCTGGGGCTGCATCTGGATTAGTTACGGTGTAGCCAGCAATTGCTGGGGCAGCAACTTTATCAAAGTTAGCAGTGTTCCAAGCACCATAAGTAATTTCACCGGTTACTAAATCTTGGGTTGCTGTTCTACTTAAACTTACATTTTGGATTTTAGCCAACATTGGAGATTGACCAGCAATTTGAGTATAAATAGTACGAGTTACGGTCTTAGTAGTACCTGCATCAATATCTTTAGTTTGGTGTTGAATGTAAATAGTAATTGTCTTTGGATCAGTTGTACCAAAAGTAATACTACTTGGAATGTTTTGTCCAGAACTCAATTCCCAACCAGTTGGTATTTGTGGCGTAAATTGAACTGTTGAACCAGTTCTACCTGTAACAACACCAGTTGAAACAAGTTCATTGGTCTTCTTGTTTACATAACTGATTACTTGGTTATGCCATGAAGCAGCATATACAAAAGTTACAGTAGAATTTGGAGTATCACCAGTTACTGTCATTGCTGGGGCTACAGCTGAACTGGTAATGTAGTAACCTTCAATAGTTGGTGCATTTACTTGTTCAAAGTTAGCAGTATTCCAAGGACCATAGGTAATTTCACCAGTTACTAAGTCTTCAGTTCCAGTACGGTGTAAAGTTGCCTTTTGAACTTTATAAGTGACTGAATCTTTAGCATCTCCCAAGATATAATTGATAGTTCTAGTTACATCTTTGCTAGTGCCTTCACCATCAGTAATGTCCTTAGTACCATGTTTAATGTAAACCTTAATTGGAGCTTTTTCTGTTGCACCTAAGGTTACTTCAGATGGAACACTTGTAGGATCAACAATTACCCAATTCTTTGGTACGTTATCATTAATATTTAATTTAACAGTTTCGTTAGTCTTACCAGTTACATCATATTGACTTACTACTGTCTTTTGATCATTGTTATCGATAAATTCAACAGTTTGTTTTTGATCATTAGCAGTGTAATCAAAGGTAACGGTTGAGTTAACAGTATTTCCAGTTACTGTCATTGTTGGTGCTGCATCTGGATTAGTTACTGTATAACCTGCAATTTCTGGTGCATTTACTTTATCAAAGTTAGCAGTACTCCAAGGACCATAAGTGATTTCACCAGTTACTAAGTCTTTTTCACCAGTTCTAGTTAAAGTTGCTTTTTGGACAGTTACTTCTTTAACTGTACCAGTTACTGGGTCTTTATAATTTACAGTTCTAGTTACTTCTTTGCTAGTACCATCAGTTACTGCTTCAGTACCATGCTTAATGTAAATAGTCATTGGAGCAGGATCACTTGTACCAAAGTTAATAGTTGATGGAATACTATTTTGATCTAATACCCAACCACTTGGAATTTCAGCCTTAAAGGTTACTACACTATCTGATTTTCCAGCTACATTTTGTGTAGAGATAGTCTTATTAGTTGCACGTTCTACATAATTTACAACTTGACTTAAAGTATTAGCGGTGTAATTAATTTCTACTCTAGTATCTTGAGTATCACCAGTTACCACTTGTGCTGCTACACGTGAAATATTTGGAGTGTAACCTTCAGCGGTTTTAGCAGTGTATGCTGCCCACTCATCTGAACCAGTAGCTTTCCAATCAGTAGCAGAAAGTTGCTTACCACTCATATCCTCAGTAACTTTACGAGTAAGAGTGACTTCTTGCTTAACTACAACTGGATTTTGCTTAGGTACATTATCGATGATAGTACGAGTAACTGTCTTACTTTCATCTTTAACTTGGTACATTTGTTTAACTACAATGTTGGTATTTACTTCTGTAATTTGACCATCTGGCCATTTTACCTCAACAGTTGCAGGGAAAGTACCAGGAACATTTGTCTTAGGTGTTTCTTTCCATGAGTAAGTAGTGCCTGGGAAATACTTTTGAATTTCTTGATCATTAGTAATTACGCTTGAAGCAAGTGGAGCTGGATCATCTTGATCTACATTCACAGTTTGCTTCCCTTCAGGTCCAATTACAGTAACAGGAATAGAAACTGAGGTCTTAGTATCATTAACATAATTCAAACGTGCTGCACCAGTTTGAGTACCAACTTTAGAAGTATCAACCACTTTGATACCATATTTTTCTTGATCAGTTACCCAATCGCCCGAAACCAAACCAGTTGTATTTTCAGGCTTAGAAGCCAATGCTCTCTTAATGTCATCAAAAGTTAAAGTACTACCTTGATGAACATAAATCATATCTGCATTTACAATTGGAACTAAGTATGCATCTTGATGAACTTGATATGTAAAAAGATCATCAGTATTCATCAATGCATCAGATATATTATTACTCAACCATTTATCAGATTGAAAAACAGTGGCAACGGTACCATCCGAGTTGTGATATAAGAAAGTTCCTAAATTGGCCTTGTCTCCCTTAAAGTTAGATAAACTCAACCAACCAACTGCATGCCATTTGGTTTTATTGTTAGGTGATTCATAAAAAGTATTTTCATCTAAACCTATTTTTGTCAAATCTTCTTTTGACATTGGTTGAACTTCTTGATCAAATGCATCCCAAAATTCCATTGCTTGAGGTTCAGTTAATTCAGGAACATTTATTCCATTTTCTGTATAACCGCCTGTACCATTTGCATGATTTGCTGAACTTACTGCAGATGCAGCTGATGTAGTAGCTACTTCACTTTTAGCTGATTGATTAGCCGCAGTACTTGAAGCAGTTTCATTTGTTGCTGAAATCGTCTTCTTTTCTACTGATGGAGCAACGCTAGCAGCACTACTTAAAGTACTTTCACTTGCAACACTTGAAGCTGCTGATGATGCAACACTATTTGCAACTGCTTGTGATGCAGGAGCTTTTTCAGCTTTCTTATCTACACTAGTTAATGTTGAATCAGTATTAGATTTTACAGTTTGAACTTGTGGATTTACTGTATCAGCATGAACGGTAGTTTGTGACCCTACTCCCATAAAAAAGAAACCAATTAATACAGACGCAGCACCAACTGAAAACTTACGAATTGAGAAACGTTCTTTCTTTTGTTCCATCTTTCGTAATCTTTCTTTGTAATTATTCTTTGATAGCATTAATAAGTCCTCCTTTTTAGTTTTCACTGATTCTTTCCCATTTAGTGTAAGTTACACGTTTTGGATTACCTACTGGATATGCATAGTCAGTTAATCTATTTCTAGTGTAAATAACTTCAACACTTCCACTATCTTGACCATTAGTTCCAGAAACTTGACCAGATAGATTGATTACTCTATACAAGTTAGTATCATCTTTGTGATCAGTACCTTTTTCAACGCCGATTACATCAATAGTTACATTAACTAATTGTGAAGTACCGTCTGAGTAATCAACCTTAACTACACCAGGAATTGCAGCACCTGCAGTATTAGTATTTGGTTCTTGTGCCCAAGTCATTCCACTAATGCCAAAGCTATCAACAGCTTTAGTATTAACAGCTAATCTTGCCTTAGGAGCAGCTTCACCTTGGTAAACCTTGTTACCGTTAATAGCAGTTGCACCTTTAACAGTTACAGGAACCTTAATAGTTTCAGTTGAATTATCCTTGAAAGTAATTACTAATTCAGCAGTTTCATTAGTAATAGCTGAAGTTGCGGGAGCTTGTTTCCAACTTACCTTGTAACCAGTTGGAGCAGCAATAGCATTACCATTCTTGTCTTTCCAAGTTAATTCAATATTATTTGGATTTAATGATGGAGTATTAATATTTGCACCTACGTGAGTTACGACTTCACTTTTAGCTGCGGCAAAGTATTTAGAAGCATCTGGAGCTAATTGGCTACCAAAGGCAATTCTTTGAGCTTTCCACCAGTTAAAGTTATCGTTGAAATCACTGTGTTGGTTTAAACCTTTTCTGTCAGCAAATGAAACAAATCCAGAAGTTTGATCAAATTTTAAATCAGTGCTGTATTGCTTCTTGCTTGGGTTGTTACCAGTCTTTTGACCTTTGCCATTATAGTTGTAAGCGTAGTTACCCATCTTATTTTCAGTGTAAAGACGATCTACATCCCAGCTGTAATTGCTCTTGTCAGAATGGTTACCCGCACTCCATTGTTCTAATGGAACAGCATTACCAGTAATGTTAACTGCATTTGAACCTGAAATGTTGTGACCACCTTCAAGACGGATTAAAATTCCGTGTTGGTAACCAGTTCTTTGTAAGTTAACATATTTAACATTGCCAAAGTTTAAGTTATCAACTGATCTAATACCGTACATGGCAATTAAACCATTAAGTGCTAAGTCATTTGGATTACCTAAGTATGAAGCAAGCTTATCACCATATTCATGCCAGTTAGATTGACCAGCATCTTGTAAATCTAAAGTAGCACCATCAGCAACATTTAAAGTGTAGTTGTTATATGGGTTTTCACCAGTACTACCAAATGAAATTAATGGACTAACTGCTGGACGACCACTTTGAGTACGAACAATTCTTACAGTGGCATCATTTTCAATATCGAAACCAGTATTACCATGGCTACCCTTTAAGTTACCTAAACTAATTGGAGCTACGTGGTTACCATTATTGTTGTCACCCCAAGCATGTGAACCATTATTATCTTGCTTAGTAGTAATGTTTAATACAGCACCTTTTTTAACTGTTAATTGACGTGGAGCTAAGATTGCAGTTGAGTTACCATCACCCATGTTCATATCAACATGTGCATTTTCTGCAATAATCATGTTAGCCTTGTCTTTAAAAATAAATCCTTTAGTGTTAGTAACTGCTTGGTTAGGGTTAAATTTAAATGTAGCACCAGAACCAATTACTACAGCATCATTACTGTCATTGTAGAAAGTATGAACTGCTGAGTTACCCCAGAGGAATTGAGTTGAATTATTAGAAAATCTTGGATCTTCTTTAACATTCATCACAACATTAGAACCATCAGTTACTTTTACACTGTAGGCAGTGATTGCTGAGTAATCGCCGCTTTCTAAAACTGAGTTAATGTTAACGTTGCCATCTAAAACAATGTTAGTAGCATCTGATCTACTAAATTGGTGACCAGTGTAATTTACATTTGAATAAGTAACAGTATTTCTCTTTGAATAGTTAACACTATTATTATTAGTGAAAATTGGAGTAAATACCTTGTCAGTACTGGTAATATTTACATCTTTGAAGATAATATTCCAGTTTTGATTAGTTCCTCTTTGGTTATTGTCCCAAGTGCTAATAAAGTGATCACCAAAGTTAAAGTTTACTGGCTTGGTAGCATCTTTACTAGTGATTTCGACAGTTCTAGCAATACCACGTTGAGTAAATGCTTTTTCACGACGACCATCAACGTTGATATCATTATTCAAAACAATTTGATCAACTCTGCTATCTTTAAATGCATTTGAGAATTGATCCCAATTGCTTACTTGAACTGAATTATTAAAGTTGGTTGGGATATTTGCTTGAACAGTTGGCACAATTTGTGGCTTAGCTTGTTCTTTTTGTGTTTGATTTGTATTAGTATTTTGTGATTGTTGTACTTGAGTTGTAGCAGTATTTTGTTGTGCTTGTACTTGGTTTGCATCAACTGCGGCAGTACTCTTGTTATCAACATTAGTATTTTCAGTATTAGTTACATTCTTTTGAACTGCAGTAATATTGTCATTAGTAGTAGCAGCCTTAGCACTATGTGCATTGAATCCTAAAAATGATAATCCAATAAGTACTGAAGCAGCACCTACACTTAATTTACGAATTGAAAAACGTTCACTCTTTTGTTCCATTTGACGTAAACGTTCTTGAGAATTATGTTTTGATAACATTTCTCTTATTTCCCCCTTATTTATACCTACTTAAATATACAGGAATAATATAACTGTTGTTTTTTATTTCAGCAACTATTTTTTAAGTAAGAAATTTTGATTTTTTAGGATTACGTTGATATATCAAGCTTTACAATATTCACAAAAATTTCACATTTTTATCTTAAATTAGATAAATTTTATCGATTTAGTGGTTTTTTACTTTTTATTTTTTACCTTATTTTCATTGCTAAACCAGTTTGTTATTTATTATTGGATAATTTATTATTTAAAAAATCATAATTTTTTGCTTAATTCATCTATAAAATAACATTTTAACTTGATAGAAAAACATTTTAATTAAAGCTAAATTGAAGTATTTTCTAATATAATGATTATTTTTATATATTTGTTATTTAAAATATTTGATAACTTTAATGTTTAAATTTATTTTTCTTTTCTATTCAAACTAGTTTTTAAACAAACAAAAAAACACATTCCGACTCTATCGGAATGTGTTTTTATTTAAGCCTAAAACTAATTATTTTAGAGGATTAAGAATTAGATGTTATCAATTAGTTCTTACGCTTTTTGTCAGCTGCTAAGCCTAAGATTGCACCAACACTAGCAATCATTAAGCCAAGTAAGCCGGCCATGTTAGCTTCTGCACCAGTTTGTGGTAAAGTCTTGCTGTTACTCTTAGTGGTGTTGTAGAAGTTAGTGTGAGCTACATTACCATTGCTCTTAACAACAGTGTTTTGGTGAGTAGCAGGTGCTGCACCATTGCCGTTGTTGTTATTGTTATTGTTGTCTGATGGAGCAATTCTGCCCTTATCAGTATCACGAACAGTAATAGTAGTAGTTACGATAGTTGAAGAACCATCTGGGAAGATTACCTTGATTGATACTTCATGAGTACCTGGTGTGTTTACATCAGGTTCACCATTTGCCCATTCATACTTAGTACCTTCTGGCATATCGCCCTTGTTAGCAATACCGTCACCAGGGTTTGGCATATGACCTTTATCAGTATTAATTGGTTGTGGTTCTGGTTTGTACTTATCACTATCTTGATTATGTGGTTGGTTACTATCATCATTATCAATTACATGAACGATAGTAGGAACCTCGTCTTGTGAACCATCTGGGTAAGTTACGACAATTACTGCTGGGTGATCACCAATAGTATTTACATCTGGAGTATCTTTCCAAGTGTACTTAGTACCTTCTGGTAAGTCTCCCTTGTTACCAATACCTTCTGAAGGATCTGGAACTTGTCCCTTGTTAGTATCAACAACTTCTGGAACTGGAGTGTACTTGTCAGCATCACTTACAACATTTACGTAAGCTGGAACAATTTCCTTTGAACCATCTGGGTAAGTTACAGTGATGTCATGTAAAGTTAAACCAGATTCAGTAGTTGATGGAGTACCATCAGTCCATTCGTACTTAGTGCCATCTGGTAAGTCATTCTTGTTGACGATTCCTTCTGGAGCATCGTTACTCAAGTCTTGACCAATCTTAGCAATGATAGTACCACCTTCTGGGTTGTACTTATCAGCATCAGTTGTAGTTGGCTTAGTTGGGTTCTTAACAGTAATGATTACAGGAACTTCGTCTTGTGAACCATCTGGGTAAGTTACTACTACGATAGCTGGGTGATCACCGATAGTATTGGTATCTGGAGTATCCTTCCAAGTGTACTTAGTACCTTCTGGTAAGTCTCCCTTGTTAGTAATTGCAGTTGATGCATCTGGAACCTTAGAACCCTTATCAACAGTAATGTTTTGACCTTCTGGAGTGTACTTGTCTGCATCAGTTGGGTTTACGTGAACAACAGTTGGTACATCTTCGCTTGAGCCATCTGGGTAAGTTACTACTACGATAGCTGGCTTGTCACCTGAAGTAGTAGTATCAACAGGAGTCTTCCAAGTGTACTTAGTACCTTCTGGTAAGTCATCCTTGTTCTTGATACCGTTTGAAGCATCAGGAAGCTTGTCACCCTTGTTTACGTTAACAACTTCTGGAACTGGAGCATATTTATCTGCATCAGTAGTAGTTGTTGGATTACCGCTGTTGTTATCAGTTACAACAACAGTTGCTGGAACTTTATCTACTGAACCATCTGGGTAAGTTACAGTTACGATAACTGGTTGGTTACCTACCTTTTCAGGATCTGGAGCTACGTCCCAAGTGTACTTAGTACCAGTTGGTAATTCTGAAGGGTTCTTAATACCTTGTTCTGCGNTTGGAACTGGATCACCCTTCTTGATAGTGATAGTAGAACCTTGTGGGTCGTACTTATCAGCATCATCAGTTACGTGAACCATTACAGGAACTTCATCTACTGAACCATCTGGGTAAGTTACAGTAACAATACCNTTCTTATCACCAACAGTATCAGTNTCTGGAGCGTATTCCCAAGTGTACTTAGTACCTTCTGGTAACTTAGTNNNGTTNGTAATACCGTTTTCAGCATCACCATCAGTTAACTTGTGACCCTTATCAACAGTGATGTTACCACCATTAGCATCNTACTTNTGAGCATCAGTTTCAACGTAAGTTACGTTTACATCTTCTGGTTTGCTTTCAGCATTTACAGAAAGTGATGAAACTTTAGTTGCTTTTGTACCATTTACTTCTGAGAAGTAACCATCAATTTGAGTTACAGGAACTTCTGGTAAAGTACTTTCTGCATCATTAGTTAACTTGTTAGTTTCAGTGTTGTAAACAGTGTATGCGCTGTAAGTAGTATCACCATTCTTATCAACAGTCTTAGTACGTGCGAAGGTTGCCTTTTGAGTTTGGGTAGTAGTCTTGCCTTCTGGAGTAGTAGTGTTGATATTTCTAGTTACGGTCTTGAATAAGTCAGATTGACTTGGATCGTTAGGGTTAGTTGGAATTTCAGTTCCAGTAACGATTAATGGAGTATCAACATCTTGAGTCTTACCATCTGGGTAGTGAACTGTAATAGTTACAGTAGTCTTACCAATCTTGTTTACATCAGGTTCACCATTAGTCCAAGTGTAAGTAGTCTTAGGATCTAATTCATCCTTGTTACCAATACCATCTGCTGGACTTGGCATTACACCCTTTTCAGTAACAATTGGAGTACCAGTTGCATTTTCACTGTAGTGAACTTCTGGAGTATCAACAATAACATGAACTGGAACTTCATCTTTAGAACCATCTGGGTAAGTTACAACAACAGTTGCGTCCTTAGTACCTGGAGTTGATACATCAGGAGTAGTCTTCCAAGTATACTTAGTGCCATCTGGTAAATCACCCTTGTTGGCAATACCTTCTGAAGCTTCTGGAGTATCACCTACATTAGTGTGTACATCTTGACCCTTAGGTGTGTACTTATCTGCATCAGTTGGGTTCTTAGTGTAAGTTACGTTTACAGTTGAACTCTTAGTTTCTGGAGTTACGTTGTTATCTGCGGCTACCTTAGTTGCTACATTACCATCAACTAATGAAGTGTAATCCTTGATTTGTGGTACATCGAATTCTGCGAAGCTACCAGTAGTCTTATCAGTTTGCTTAGTACCGTCCCAAACTTTGTATTCACCGTAGCTTACAGTTTCACCAGTAATCTTATCAATAGTCTTAGTACGTGCAAAGGTTACTGATTGTGGAGTTGAAGTAGTCTTACCAGTTTCTGGGTTAGTTACTTCAATAGTTCTAGTTACTGTAGTGAATAAGTCCTTTTGACTTGGNTCAGTTGGATCAGTTGGGTTAATTACGTCAGTTGGATCAGTTACGTTAATTGAACCTGCTGGTAATTCAACGTTCAAGTAAGTTGCTTGACCATTTGCAGCCTTATCACTAAATGTGATCTTAACAGTACCTTGAGTATCACCCTTCTTAAGTGGAGTTGCCCAAGTGTATGATACAGGCTTGTTAGCAGTTAACTTATCTAAGTTAGTAGTGTTAATNAAAGCAGCTACTTGATCAGAAGTTAATTCGTTTACACCTGCAGTTACATCAACTGGCTTAGCTGGGTTCTTAGCATCTGCACCTTGAACAGTTACACCATTACCATACCATCTAGCAGTTTGACTACCACCATTTACAGCTGNGAANANACCANTACCAGTATCCTTAATTAATTGNCTGTTTNNACCGTAAGTAATCTTAATTGCTGGATTCTTCTTAATATCAACAGTTGAAGTATTAGAACCTGGAAGAACTTCATCCATAGTAGCCTTATCTACGTTAGTGTTGATTGGGTTAATCCATTCAACAGTTACGTCATTAAGGTCACCAGTACCATTAGCCTTGTTGTAAATTACAGTACCATCTAAGTTCTTACCGGCACGAACATCATTGTTGTTCCACCAAGTAATCTTAGTAATTGCATCCTTGGCATCTGGATTCATACTGTTAGCAGTAGTTTCGTGAAGGTTATCTAAATTAGTGTCAACACTTACACTGTAATCAGTACCAATAAATGTGTTTGCACCAACAGCGATTGGGGCATCAATAGTTTCGTGTGAACCATCTGGGTAATTTACTGTTACTGGTACAAAGATTGGTCCTTCTGGAGTGTTTGAACTAGTAGTTACAGTTACGTTACCAGTGTTTTTATCTACCTTAGCAGTTACACCTTCTGGTAATTTAGTACCTTCTGGAATAGTGTAAGTAGTTCCTGTTGGAGCAGTTACGCCTTCACCATATGATGGAACACCAGTTTCAACACTACCACCTTGGTTTACGTTTACTGGGTTGTAGTGTGGGTTGTAAGTATCAGCATCGCTTGCTGGAGTAGTTGTATCAACGTAGCTTGCTGGAACCTTAACATCTAAGTAAGTGTTTTGACCCTTGGCATCTTTATCATTGAAAGTGATACGTACTACAGCGTTATCCTTATCAACACTTTGTAAAGTTTCGTAAGCAATTTCGCTTGCTGGAACTGAGCTGTTTACTAATGCCTTAAATTGTTCATCAGTTAATTTAGTACCAGCAGTTGCTTTAACCGGAGTAGCTGGAGCAGTTTCTTGGGCTACAGCACCTGGTGCATCAATNNTTAAGTCTGAAGTAGTCTTGTAATTGTCACCATCTACTACAACTTGGTCGGTAAATGGTTGTGAATCCTTATCAAAGGTTACGTTTACAGTACCCTTAATAGTTTCACCCTTAGTAGCTTCTGATACAACAGTTGATGGTTCAGTGCCCCATGCAATGGTGATACCNTTACTATCTTTAGCGATAGAAGTTGGAGTAGTGCTAATAGTGTTAACAGTATCCATTTGGTATTCATCAATTGACTTAACGGCTGCGTCTGCCTTTAAGTCCATGTTGTTATCTGAAGTTTCGTGTGCCTTAATTGCGCTTGGATCAGTAGTAATTACGATTGCACCGTTAAGGTTACCTTCTGGNTCCTTTGGCCATACAACAGTTTCATTACCATCAGTTACNAATACTGGGGCAAAAACAGTTTGTGTAGAACTTTCACCACTGTTAGTTTCATCAGTGTAAGTTACTAATACTGGTACGTTGTACATACCAACCTTACTGTTATCTGCAGTTGGTGTAAGAGTTAATTCACCAGTGTTTTCATCAACNCTTACCCATGCTGGAGTATCANCAGTCTTAGCATAAGTAGTCTTGATTTGATCTTGTTNTGGAGNATNNGCTGGTTTGTNAAAGACAGTTGGTTTNACAGTCTTAGTAGTACCTTGTTGTACATCAGTAGGTGCATAGATTGATTGTGAAATAGCAGCCTTGTTACCAAATNNAATTCTTTGTGGAGTCCAGAAGTTAAAGTTGTTTAAGAAGTTGTTTAATTGTACTTCTTGTTGAACAGTACCTTGTGGNTCGTTAACTACTTGGCCATCACCATTACGGGTGTAAACAACTTGACCAGTCTTATCCATAGTAAGAGTTACAGCACCGTTAGAATCAAGGAACTTAAGTGTATGATTATCTTTTGAACCCTTAACAGTTTCATAACCTAAGATAGCATTCATACCCTTAGCATCATGAGCAGTTAAGTTTTGAATACGCCAAGTGTTTGATGGGTTATCAGTGTAGTTACCAGTATCCCATTGTGATAATGGAGTACCACCTGGAGTTACACCATTCAATTGAATCATGTTACCAGCATTCTTGGAGTCGTTGTTACCTTCAAGACGAATTAAAGTACCAGTTTGTTGACCAGTTCTTTGTAAGTTTACGTAAGCTGGCTTAGTGAAGCTCAAAACGTCATTTGANTTAACACCATACATGTTGATTAAACCAGCAAATGGAGTGTTGGTCATAATCTTACCAGTGTATAAAGCTGGTCTTACGAAAGTAGCTTGATCTTGAAGATCTAAAGTAGCACCTTCACCAACATTCATGGTGTATTTAACTGGGTTANTACCATAAGTACCAAAGACAATTAATGGTGCCCATACNTTACCATCAGCCTTGTTAGTTGCTGGAACATCTTTACGAACAATCTTCAAAGTACCATTGTCAATTAAGCTACTATCATGAGCTTGAATGTTAGAACTTTGGATACCACCAACGTTTAAGGCAATAACACCAGCGTGGAAGCCGTTGAAGACTGAAGNAGCACCAACAATACTGTTTTCAAAACCGTCATGTTCGTTATCTTGTTGAGTAAGAATGTTAACATTACCAGTCTTATTAATAGTTAAGTTACGAGCCATAATAGCTGATGAGTGACCACTACCTAAGGTTTCATTTAAGTTACCATCGATAGTTAAAGTACCATCAGTCCAGTCAGAAGCGTTGGCAATACCCATACCACGAGTTACGATACCGCGAAGGTCGTATTGGTTTGGAATAGCTGAGTTAATAAGGTTACCGTCTTGATCCTTAGTGTTAGCGTTAATAGTTAAAGTTGAACCTTCAGCTACATGTAATGAATCATAAGCAGTCTTAGGATCTGAGAAGTCAGCTGCGTTATGTGGAGTTACCAAAATAACGTTCATACCTTCACCATCAATTACACCACCACCAGTTTTATCTTCTGAAGCAGCGTTAATGATAGTAGTACCATTTAATACTTGAACTGAGTTTGCATCAATTCCGGCAATTTTATTTTGAATACTTTGTAAAGTAACCTTGTTATCACCGCTAAATTGAACATTAACATTAGCGGAGTCAATTAATGAACCTTCTTTAATATTTGCAGTAACATTGTTAAATTTAACAAGGTCATACTTTTGGTTGTCGTATGCATCACCTGAAGGTGCATTGTTAGTATTACCACTAAAACCAAATGGGTTAGTATTGTTGGCATTAATAGTCAAATCATTGTAAGTAACGTTCCAAGGAGTAGCCATTGCACGATTACCGTTGGTATGAATAAGACCTACCTTATTTTCCCAACTATTATCAAAGTACCAATCGCCAAAGTTAATAGCGTGACCGTTACCGTTAACAGTTACTTTACGTGAAATACTGTTACCAGTGAATTCCAACTTGTGCTTTGCAACTACTGGATTAGGTTTCTTAGTAACGTTTGAAGAATCATCAACATTGATATCGNCTTGTAAGTCAATTTGTGTAACAGTTGAGTTGTTCCAAGCATTAGCAAATTCAGCCCAGTTAGTTACAGCNATTTTAACGCCTTGGGTATCATCCATAGCTGCCCAAGTACCTTGTGCGTTCTTACCAGTTACAACACCGTTACCATTTGAAGTAATAACGTTGTCATCTTTAGCTGCTGAACTTGCTGCACTTGAAGTAGCTGATGAAGCTGGTTTTACAGTTTCACTCTTAGCTGCTGAGCTTGCTACTGCTGATGAAGCAACTTTTACACTAGATGATGCTGGAGTTGCTGAACTTGCTGCACTTGAAGCAACACTTTGTGATGCTGGAGCTTGTGAAGCTTTTGCTTCAGTTGAAGCAGCAGCTGAACTGTTAGCTGCTGAACTAGTTGTAACGTTCAATTTAGATTGAGCATCAGCAGATTTTACTGATGAAACAGTTGCAACCTTTTCATTAGGCTTTACACCTTCGTCAGTAGCTGCTTTAGCAGTATGACCATTAAATCCTAAAAATGAAATACCAATTAATACTGAAGCAGCACCAATTGTTAATTTACGAATAGAGAAACGTTCAGTCTTTTGTTCCATTTGACGTAAACGTTCTTTATAATTTCGTTTTGATAACATCCTATTCTCTTCTTCCTTAAAATCAATTCTTAATTTGTTTACATGAATACTATAACCGTTGTTTTTTTATTTTTCAACTTTTTATTATTATATTAACTTAAATTTATAGTTTCAACAGAGCTTATCATCAACTCTCCCATGTAATTGAGCAATTTTAATTTTTTTAAAAAAATAAAAAATTTTTTTCTTTTTTCTATTACATTTTCTCTTTTTCTTTATATATTGATAATTTCAAATACTATTTTTAAAATTACCTACTTTTTTGTTATTTATTTTTATTAAGCGCTTATAGGTAATTCATGAGTCACCAACAACGTTATACCGCGCTTTTATGGATGAAGCAAATAAAGGTGATCAGTATTCAGAATAAAAACAGACGCATTGTTAAAGCATGTCCTGTAAAAGGTGTTTTGATTTTATAATAGGAAACAAGTCATTTTTTCTTTTTTATTCTTTCGAACTTTTATCTCTACTTATTTAAATACATAACTAAAGATAAAAGTTGTATTTTACTTCTATATTATTTATTACTACTTCCCTTATATCAAAAAAGGCAGTCCTTAGACTGCCTACTAGTTTTTAATTATACAATCCAAAATGTATTAATTGTATAATGACGTTTTTATATAATTACTATTTAANTATCTTATATTTTCTATATTTNTAGAAAAGTTTAAATGTGCTTTATTGTTTCATCCTATCTTATCATAGGAANATATTATTAATAGACTTTAATTCTATTTTCTAAAATACTTNATTATTCTAATCTACTTTTTTAAATCCATGATGATAATNATAGATCACTAATGGCAAAATCACAGTACATAAGCACATACCAATCATTATTCCTACATATAGACCATGTAATTTATGTGGAGTACCAGCTGCAGGAATAAAACTAATGAAGAAAGCAACGATTGTAATAATTAAAGCTATNATTGCTACGATAATACTCCAGATTTTNCTCTTNGACATATAATAGGTACGTTTTANATTTTCNTGTTTGTACTTAAGNACNATNTANGCTATCAACATTACTATATAAACAATTAAATATTGCGCCGTAGTAGCTGCNAGCGAAACATTAAAGGCAAAGTCAGAGTTTTCACCACTAGAAAAAGTCACCACAATCGCAGAAATTGTTACAATCAATGCTTGCAAAGCAATTAAACGAATTGGTACATCACGNTTAGTTGATTGAGCGAAGTATTTTGGCATGTAACCTTCTTTAGCTGCTTCAAACATCCCTTGACTAGGACCTGCTAACCAGTTTCCAAGTTCACCGATAACNCCACACGCTAATAAGACACCAATGATTTTAGCTAAAACACNGCCTGGTAAGCCAATTGAATTAAGTAAAGATTCAAANGCATAAACAAAGCCAGTNGAGTTTTGGATACTACCCTTNGGCACAGTCATCCCNATTGCCAAGCTTCCTAANAAGTCAAAGCAAATTGCAGTAGCTGCCAAAGCNAGCATAACTTTAGAATATTGACTAGGCTTTTTAAGGTACTTAACGTTTGGTGCTGANGCTTCCCCACCACAGAAGGCTAACATAAATGGTACAAAGGCTACTAAAGTTGCACCAGTTAGCTCATGTGGGATCATATTACNCCAATTAAGAGTGAANTGTACNGGACGCCCCTGAATNAAATAAACAAAGAAGCAAAGGATTAATAAGATAACTGGTAAAGCGATACCAACTGCAAATAACCATTCAGCTACGTGCCCNACTTTTTTTATTCCTACTAATTCAAATAGAACAATNCCCCACAAGATAATCATCATTAGGCCAAATCTAACTGCTGGGGTGGTATTAAACCAAGGTGTATCGAAAGTAATAGATAAAGCTCCGATAATTACNTACATCATGGTGTTCATACCAACTGTAATATGAATCCACTGCATAAACATTGCTGTCCAACCGGTCTTTTCACCCAAAGTTCCTTTGACCCAGGTAAAAATACCNCCTTTATCCCAGCCATCAACNGAGGCCATCTCTCCTGAGATTCTAGTAATCGGAATAAACCAGATAATTCCTGCTAATAGTAGATAGAATAAAGCAGTTGGACCAGTTTTACCAAANGGCGCTAGCTCATTAACGGAAATAACCATTGAACTAGTCATCGCAAACAACTTAAGCGCAGTTAGACTGTTATATCTTTTGTCTTCTGCACGTGTTTGGGACGTATCATTTATTTCTTCCACNTTTTTCACTCCTAAGTTAAAATCTTTCTTAATTATACCAGTTTTATTTTTTGATGCTATAATTTTATCAAATCTTTATGGTTAAGCTATTTAATTATNAAAATTAATCTAGACCGATTTTTATTTTTATTAAATATCTTTGAAATTGTGTTTTATTTAACAATGTAAAGAGTATAATTAGCTATGGTAAAAATATTATTTTACGGAGGTTGAATTTTTATGACTAAGATTTTTGCTTACGCAATCCGTGACGACGAAAAGCCTTTCTTAGAAGAATGGAAGAACGCTCACAAGGATATTGACGTTGACTACACTGAAGAACTTTTAACTCCAGAAACTGCTAAGTTAGCTAAGGGTGCTGATGGTGTTGTTGTTTACCAACAATTAGACTACACTCCAGAAACTCTTCAAGCTTTAGCTGATGCTGGTGTTACTAAGATGTCATTACGTAACGTTGGTGTTGATAACATTGACATGGACAAGGCTAAGGAATTAGGCTTCGAAATTACTAACGTTCCTGTTTACTCACCAGACGCAATTGCTGAACA
The DNA here is from genome assembly GCA_014801225.1 of Bacteroides sp. Lineage (GTDB taxonomy): Bacteria > Bacteroidota > Bacteroidia > Bacteroidales > Muribaculaceae > Lepagella. The sequence continues at coordinate 32,142 of JAAVEO010000003.1, read as the reverse complement.
CGCAGCAATCCAAGCAGCACGTATCTTACGTCAAGACAAGCGTATGGACGAAAAGATGGCTAAACGTGATTTACGTTGGGCTCCAACTATTGGTCGTGAAGTTCGTGACCAAGTTGTTGGTGTTATCGGTACTGGTCACATTGGTCAAGTATTTATGCAAATTATGGAAGGTTTCGGTGCAAAAGTTATTGCTTACGATATCTTCAAGAACCCAGAACTTGAAAAGAAGGGTTACTACGTAGACAGCCTTGATGACTTATACAAGCAAGCTGACGTAATTTCACTTCACGTTCCTGATGTTCCAGCTAACGTTCACATGATTAACGATGACTCAATCAGCAAGATGAAGGATGACGTAGTTATCATCAACGTATCACGTGGTCCACTTGTTGACATCGACGCAGTTATCCGTGGCTTAGACTCAGGTAAGATCTTTGGTTACGTTATGGATACTTACGAAGGTGAAGTTGGTGTATTTAACGAAGATTGGGAAGGTAAAGAATTCCCAGACAAGAAGTTAGCTGACTTAATCGATCGTCCAAACGTTTTAGTAACTCCACACACTGCTTTCTACACTACTCACGCAGTTAGAAACATGGTTACTAAGGCCTTTGATAACAACTTAGCTTTAGTTGAAGGTAAAGAACCTGAATCACCAGTTAAGTTAGATCAAGACTAATTCAACCTATCAATTTAATAATTAAAGTAAGCGTTGCTTTTATGAGCAGCGCTTATTTTTATGCTCAATCTAGGCATTGTTTTTATAAGCAATGCCTTTTTGTATAAATTTTGTTGCTTTTTTCAATTTTTAAGATAAAATTTAGTAAATATATTTTATTTACTAAATTTATTTGTGTTACTTAATTCCTTTTATATCAATGATTATCTTCAATTTATGAGATCGAATTCAAAAATAAGTTTAGTAAAAATGTATACTTATTTACTAAATAGTTTTATACTGTAATCGTTTACAAATATAAAACTAAACGGAGGTTCTTTTATGAAAAAGAAATTCATTTCCAATCTCTCTTATTCACTAGGAGCTTTTGGGACAGACGTCTTTTATGCGACTCTATCAACATATTTCATCGTGTTTGTTACAACACACTTATTTAAGGCTAGTGATAAACAAATGATTTTTGCGATCACTACTTTAATTACAGTAATCAGAATTGGAGAAATATTTCTTGATCCTTTAATCGGTAACATGATTGACCGGACTAATACACGTTGGGGTAAATTCAAACCTTGGATTGTTTGGGGAGGAATTGTTAGTTCAATTACTCTTTTAATTCTTTTTACTAGTTTGGGTGGACTAAATACCTCTAACCCCCTACTCTACTTTATTTTGTTCGGTATCATTTACTTAATAATGGACCTCTTTTATTCATTTAGAGATACTGGCTTTTGGTCAATGCTACCGGCACTTTCACTTGATTCACGTGATCGTGAAAAAACAGCAACTTGGGGTAGATTTGGTTCTACTCTCGGAGCCAATTTACTTGGTGTAGTAATCATGCCCTTAGTCTTATTTTTCTCTAAATCAAAGTCTAATCCTAATGGTGACCAACAGGGCTGGTTCTGGTTTGCTTTTATTGTTGCTGTCGTTGGTATCTTAACTGCGATTGCAGTTGGGGTTGGAACTCATGAAGTTAAGTCAAAATTACGCGAAAGCAATGAAAAAACTAATCTTAGTCAAGTATTTAAAGTGTTATTCAAGAATGATCAATTAATGTGGCTCTCTGCTTCCTATTGGTTCTATGGGTTAGGAATTAATACTTTAAATGCACTAGAACTTTATTACTTTTCATATATTCTAGGTAATTCAGATGGATATACTCTCTTATTCAGTATCAATACTGTAGTTAGTTTAATTTCTGTAACTCTCTTTCCTTCACTTGCTAAAAAATTCAACCGTAAACGTCTATTTTTCATTTGTCTAGCCTTCTTCTTTGCTGGAATTTTAGTTCTTTGCTTTGCTAGTCATTCATTAATTCTTTCTCTAATTGGTTCAGAATTATTCTTCATCCCTCAACCACTTGCCTTTTTAGTGGTTCTGATGATTTTGTCGGATACAGTCGAATACGGTCAACTTAAAACTGGCCACCGCGATGAAGCCTTAACCTTATCTGTTAGACCTTTGGTCGACAAAATGGGTGGAGCTTTATCCAACTGGTTCGTTTCCATGGTCGCAATCGCTGCTGGAATGACTAGTGGTGCTACTGCCAGTCAAATCACTTCCCAACATCAATTACTCTTTAAGTTATGCATGTTAGGTCTCCCTGCTCTTGTTTTAATTATCAGCGGTCTCCTCTTTGCCAAGAAGGTACATCTTTCTGAAGAAGACCATGCCGCTATTGTTAAAGAACTAGAAGAAAGATTAAACAATAAATAAAAATTAGAAATATCTTTAAGAGGAACAAAATGAAAACGAAATATATTAATCAAGCAAATTTAGATTGGTTAGCAGATCCCGAAGTTTTTGAAGTTAATACTTTGCCAGCACATTCTGACAACAAAATTTTTGCTAGTGAAAGTGAAATGTTGGCTGATCAATCAAGTCTAATTCAAAATTTGGATGGCCGCTGGAAAATTAACTATGTTAAAAGTCCAAAACTTTGGCCAAATAATTTTTATCAAAATGATTTTGATGACAGTAACTTTAGCTATGTTAATGTACCTGGGAACTTAGAACTACAAGGATACGGTTCACCACAATATGTGAATATTCAATATCCATGGGATGGTAGTGAAGAAATCCTACCGCCAATGATTCCTCAAAGTTATAATCCAGTCGCTTCTTATGTGAGAAGATTTGATTTAAATTCTGGACTCCACAATAAAAAAATCACCTTAACTTTTAATGGTGTAGCGACTGCCTTCTATGTTTGGCTTAATGGTAAATTTATTGGTTATAGTGAAGACTCTTTTACGCCAAGTGAATTTGATATTACTAATGCTGTAAAAGAGAAAGATAATCGCCTTTGTGTGGCCGTATTTAAATTCTCTACAGCATCTTGGCTAGAAGATCAGGACTTTTGGCGCTTAAGCGGAATTTTTAGAAGTGTAGAACTTAAAGCACAAGCAGAAGTACACCTAGATGATATTGATTTACAGCCCAAATTAACTACTTACCAACTAGGATCCTTAAACACTCAAATTAAACTAACTGGTAAACTTACACGGATTGATCAAATTAAATTAAATTTATTAGATCAACATAAGCGGACAATTTTTACCGAAACTAAGCCTTTAACTAATCTTACTTTTACTTCTAATTGGCAGGACTTAAAGGTTAAACCTTGGAGTGCAGAAAAGCCTAACCTTTATTATCTTGTGGTTACTCTATATCGTAATAACCAAGTTTTAGAAACTACCAGGATTCAAGTTGGTTTCAGAAATATTGAATTAAAAGACGGGATTATGTATTTAAATTCCAAACGTATCATTTTTAAAGGTGTAAACCGACATGAATTTAATTGTTACCATGGTCGTACTCTCAGCAAAGAAGATATTATTTGGGATTTAAAAGTAATGAAACAAAATAATATCAATGCGGTACGTACTTCACATTATCCAAATGAAAGTTTCTTTTATGAACTTTGTGACCAATATGGTCTTTATGTAATTGATGAAACTAATTTAGAAAGTCATGGCACTTGGGAAATGGTTGGACATGAAGATCCATCACATAATGTTCCTGGCAATAAAAAAGAATGGCAAGAAGCTTGTTTAGCTAGAGCACGGAACATGTTAAAACGTGATTTTAACCATCCTTCAATTTTGATTTGGTCTTGTGGTAATGAATCATACGCGGGTACTGTAATAGCCGAGATGGCAAAATATTTTAAAGCTACTGATCCTAGTCGTTTAGTTCATTACGAAGGCGTAACTCACAATCGTGATTTTGAAGATATTACTGATATTGAAAGCCAAATGTATACTACGCCACACGATGTTAAAGAATATTTAGCAGGTCACGAAAATAAACCTTTTATTTTATGTGAATATGCTCATGCTATGGGTAATTCGGTCGGTAATCTTGCCGAATATACTGCCTTAGAAAAATATCCCCATTATCAAGGTGGTTTTATCTGGGACTTTATTGATCAAGGATTAATGAAAAATGGCAAGTTAGTTTATGGAGGTGACTTTAATGACCGTCCTAGTGATTATGAATTTTGTGGTGACGGCTTAGTCTTTGCTAATCGACAAATTTCACCCAAGATGGCAGCAGTTAAGGCACTTTATAATAATGTAAAACTTACCTTAGATGACGAAAAATTAACTATTAAAAATGATAATAACTTTATTAATCTTGATGATTATTATTTTGTAGCCAGCATTTTAGTAAATGGTAAAAAAATTTATGCTGGACCTCATACTAAATTTTTTGTAGATGCCCAAGCAGAAAAAACTTTTAGGCTTAATTTCCCCACCTATTCTCCTAAGCCTAATGACGAAGTTATCTACGAAGTCACCCAATATTTAGCAAGTGACAAAATTTGGGCCCCGGCTGGGTTAGAAATAGGTAAAACACAATTTATTAAGCAAAAATTTACTCCTACTCCGACCTTCGCGGGAGAACCTGAAGTCGTTAATAGTAACTATAATATTGGCATTAAAGGCAATAATTTCTCAATTCTTTTTTCAAAGCAAAGAGGAACCTTAATATCAATCAAATATGCTGGTCAAGAATTTATGCAAAAGTTCCCTCAATTAACCTTTTGGCGTCCTCTTACTGATAATGATCGTGGTGCCAGTTACGGTTTTGATATGGCTAAATGGGAAAATGCAGGAAAATATGCCAATTTAGTTGATTTTACTTATCGACAAGAGGAGGACTCTTTCACTCTAACTTCCTATTTTGCCCTACCAATTAAATTAAATAATTTAATTAAAGTTATTTATCGGATCGATAAAACCGGCAAAATTAATATTAAAGCTATCTTTCCTGGAAGAGAAGAACATGAAAAGCTGCCCGCATTTGGGTTAAGTTTTGCAATTCCAAAAAGCTTTTCTCAATATCATTACTACGGAGCAGGTCCGCAAGAATCTTATCCTGACCGCTTAGCCGGGGCATATCTTGGAAATTACTCAGGTAAAGTAATGAGTAATTTTACACCTTATCTGCGACCACAAGAATGTGGCAATCGTAGTAAAGTTAGAAAATTTAGCTTAATTAATCAAAATAATTTTGGCCTTGCAATTGAAGCTAATCAGACTAACCTCAATGTTTCAGCCTTACCATATTCAACTGCTGAAATTGAAAATGCTGACCACGCAAGTGATTTACCTACACCTGCCTACACTTGGATTCGGGTCTTAACTAATCAAATGGGAATAGGAGGTGATGATTCATGGGGTGCTCCAGTTCATGCAAAGTATTGTTTGGATGCGGCACAAGAATACGAACTTAGCTTTACTATCACCCCAGTTTTCCCTAAATAATGCTAAAATACTCTTAGCACACGCAAGTGAAATCTCTTTTAGAATCGTGAGGATGTAATGGCTACAATCAAAGACATTGCAGAAAGAGCACATGTTTCTCCTGCAACCGTATCAAGAGTACTTAATTATGACAAAAATCTATCAGTCAACGAGTCTACCAGACAAAGAATTTTTCGTATTGCTGAAGAACTTCATTATAAGAAAACAAAAAAACGTATAAATAATAAAGCCAAAAGTATTGCAGTAATTTTTTGGTCCGATAACAGCCAAGAAATCAAAGATCTTTATTACTATTCAATTCGGAAAGGTATTGAAGATGAAGCTGCTACTTTAGGCTATCATGTTAACCTTTTTTACAATTCTAATCCTCTAGACAAGCTCGATGAAAATATCGGCATCATTGTGATTGGTTTTAATCAATATAAAGAGTCATATCTTAAACAAATCTATTCTCTAACTAAACCTATTGTCTTCATTGATGCTGATACTTTAAGCGAGAACTATCCTTGTATTGTTTCTGATTTTCATACTTCTGTAAGAGAAGTTATTAATCATTTTCTCCAACATGGACAAAAAGACATTGGTATGCTCGCTGGCGATCTTAATGATGATTTTGATAAAAATAATTTAATTGATTTTCGGTTTCAAGATTACAAAAAATATATGTCAGAATTAGGTTTATTTGATTTTGATAAGGTATTAGTAGGGAAATTCACTCCTGAATCTGGCTACGCAGTACTAAAAAAATATCTCACTACTGACAAGCCCTTACCACAAGGACTAGTAATTGCAAATGATGCAATGGCTATTGGAGCACTTAAAGCCCTTCGCGAAGCTAAGATTGATGTTCCTCATGATATCAGCATTATTTCTTTCAATGATACAACAACTGCTGAGTTTGCTAACCCATCACTAAGTAGTGTCCATGTTGATACACATGAAATGGGACGTCTGGGAATGAATATGTTAAACAACATTATCAATGACTCTTTCAAAGATGTGTATAAGATCACCCTTAAAACTAAACTCATTTTGCGCGAAAGTAGTCAAAATTAAAAGCCTGAGCTTTACAGCTCAGGCTTTTTCCTATTTAAACAGCTTACCTGTTTTTTCTAGATGAATTCGTTTTTTAGTTTTAACAGGTTTGATTCCAAGAATATCCAATAAGAAGGTAAAGATTGGTACAGCTACGATTAAGCCCCAAATTCCAAGGAAATGTTCTCCTACTAGTAAACAAACAAAAGTATAAAAAATTGGTAGCTCTGTTTTGCTAGCCATCAACTTCGGATTAAGCACATAAGATTCAATTGCATGAATTATCATAATCATAATAAAGATATAGAACACATATTGAATACCACCGACAGTATAGGAAACAATCCCTAGAGGTATTAACGAAATAATTACTCCCGCTACCGGAATCAAACTTAAAACGAAGACAATAATTCCTAAAGCCAAAATCTGCGGAATATGTAGGACAATCAAACCAATTAAAGTCAAAACTGTATTACAAATCGCTATCAAAAATTGTGCTTCTAGTACTACACCAAAAGTATTAACAAATTTTTTACCAAAATAAGTCACATCTTGAAAGAACCATTTTAAAATTCCTGTATTAACGAATGCTTGAGAAAACTTATGTAAATCCTTTAAATCAATGGTATAAAAGAAACTCAATAGTAGCGACATTACGATTGAAACCGTTAAAGTTCCAAATCCAGTTACTGCATGAAAAACTATCCCCATCCCTTTTTTAGCCTGATTGGCTAGTTCCGCATTGCTAACATAGTGATGGACCGATTTCATTATCCAATCCCAGTCATTATTTTGATAAAATTCTACTACCGAATGCACCATCTTAACTGTTTGGTGAGAAATAATCGGAATATAGATTGTGACTCCGAGATAAATCAAAGCAATTAACAAAAGATACGTTGCTACCACTACAACTTGTGACGGTAGTTTGGGAAGATGCTTTTTAACTAGGTTGACTAAATGCACAATCAAATAAGTAAAAATAAAAGTTAATAAGATTGTATTCATCATCGAACGTGACAGATAAAGAACACAAATTATAATCGCCAGAACGACTGTTCGTCGCAGTGGCACATTTGCTTTAAAATTTTGCCAGGCTTTTTGCATTGATGTCCTCCATGTCTTAAGCTTTATTTAATCTTCATTATAATATAAACCCCTACTTCGGAGAACAAAAAAAGGCTCTGCTTAATGCAGAACCTGAATAAGAAAAATCTTTAATTTATATACACACTAAATTTACTTTCTATAAAAATTATAGCACGATAACTTAAATTCATTCTTTTTTAACGCTTATAAATTATAAAAAGTGTGCCACAGCTCATTACTTGTATCAAATACTTGGTACAACTACTAAAAGTTGAAATCGATGATTTAAAATATTTAAGTTAAAATAGTAATAGGCTCTTGGGTCGCTCCCAACAGCTTAGTAACTTTGAATGGCTCCTTCACCCCTCATCTATTTAAAAGTTACGGAGGTGAAAGCCATGGAAAATCGAATAGACTGGAGTAGAAGTTTGCTTTGGCTATTGCGTTAGGTCTTGTGCTTAATGCTTTAGGCAATTTTGCGATCAAGTGTGCCAAAGCCTACGCAATAATAAAAAAGCTAATCACAAAGATTAGCTTCCACCCAGTCATTCAAGTTACGATTGGGATTAACGAGTAGGAGTCGTTAATCCCTTTTTTTTTATAATTATACAAACAGATAAGAGGATTTTCAAGATAAAATGAGTTTGCGTTAGCATTACTCACCTATATCGATCATCACGACAAATAAAAAACGCCACTCAATTTATATCATTTTTTGTTGCAGTAATAACTTGAATGATAGGGATTAACGCTTCTACCTCGTTAATCTCTTTTTTATATTACACAAATAATAAGTGAATTTTTTAATATTTCAATTAGTCTCTCTTCTACTTATTGACTTTTATAAAGTGGCTGCTAATATATTTTAAAATCAATTTTTTATCAGGAGGCAAAAATATGCTTTCATCTAAATGCGTATTTTGTGACAAGGCAAAATCAGAAATCATTTTAGAAAACCAGCAGGCAAAAGCATTTTTTGATATTCATCCAATGGCCAAAGGTCATATGTTGATTATTCCTAAAGAACATTACCAAACCTGGTTTGATATTCCTGAAAAAACACAGGTTCAATTAATCCAATTAATGAACAAAGCAAAAGAATTTTTAGACCAACAATATTCTCCCCGTGGTTATCAAGTTTTTAGTCATGTAGGAAAGATTGCCGGACAAAAAATAAATCATGCCCATTTTCACCTTGTCCCAGTTTATTAAGGAGAAAAGATTATGCTTTTTAAACATTCAAATTTTACTAAAACTGAAATCCAGAAATTCGCAGACTTAATCCAAAATTCAAATTATGTTTATGCCATTACTGGTGCTGGAATTTCAACTAATGCTGGGATCCCCGATTTACAACATTTATCTGGACACACTTCAAGTTCTTTATCTTCAGAAAGTAGTTTAGAAAGTAATCCAGCTAAATTCTATCAAGATTTTCATCAAATTTTTATCGATCCGATCTTTGAGAATGGGCCTACTTTTAGCCATCGTTCTCTTGCTCAACTCGAAACACAAGGAAAGTTGAGCGGAGTTATCACTACCAACGTCGATTATCTTCATGAACTGGCTGGTAGTAAAAATGTCGCTGACATTTGGTACTCCTTAAATACTAATTATTGCATCAATTGTAGGCACAGTTATGATATTAAAATTTTAAAACAAGCCCTTCCCACTTGTCCTAGTTGTGGTGGATTAATTTCTCCTGGCCCAGTTTATCATCATATTGGTATTGATAATCAGGCCTATCAAAAAGCTAATCACTGGATGGATGAAGCCGATCTAGTAATCACTTTAGGTTCAAATGGTTACTACAGTAACATTAACTCTCAAGCAACTGTAGTAAATATTAATAAGAAGCGTAATAACTTTGATCAACGCGCTGATTTAAATTTACGTGGCGATACAGATGAAATAATGAAAGAGTTGATGATAGAACTTGAGAATTAAATATCTACTATAACCTTACTTAAAAAGCCCGCAAGATTGCGGGCTTTTATTCTTGTTCGTCTTCTATTTCGAACATATTTTCGCTATAATTATTTCTGCAGCAAGTTTTATGAGCGGTGGTTGTTTTTCCTCCCGGAGGTGAGGCCTATGGGCAATACACTAATGAAAGGGTTCAACCATGTCGGTTTACGATTGCATTTCGTTAATGCTTTTGTTTGCGATGTTCGTGTTAGCTTTGCTAACTTACATCGATCACCATGACAAATAAAAAACGCCGCTCAATTGTTAAAACTTTGGAAGAGTTATTGAGTAGCGCCTATCGCAAAAAATAATCTTACCCACCGCTCTTAAAGCGGGTTGCAAGGAGACCTTCGGGTCTCCTTTTTTCATTTAAATTATATCATATTTTTAATAAGAATTTCTTCTAATTACTATTACTAATATACCCATTTACTAAACTAATTGACTATCTAAAATAAGGAATTTAGTGTAGTTACTGATGAAATGCCGGTTAGACCGTTAGCTAATATAAGACACTAGCTAAGATTGACTATAGAAAAAGCTCCAACATCCGTTGGAGCTTTTTTGCTATATTTTTTATATTTGTGTTAGTTTTGCTAACCTACATCGATCATCACGACAAATAAAAAATATCGCACAATTCATAACTTTGGCATATAAATTATACTATATTGTTAACGTTTTTCTATCACCTAATTCACTCTTATTGCCAAAGGAAATTAATAATATCTCTTTCTACTTCTGAATTAAAAGTTAGACGTCCATGTTCGGCATTATGGCCAGTATAAGTTAATACTTGATAAGATTTTGCACGATCCTGTACTAAATATCCTAACGAAAGACTCGAAACATTTTTAACTACTCCATCACTTTGCTTGCCATCGTTACCAATAACATTTAATACATCTACCTGATTTTTAGGATAAGTTTGCCGCAATTTAAGCATTTGCCTATAAGCCTTATTCATTTTATTTGGTTTGCCATTAACTACTTTTAATCCCTTAGGTTGCGTTAAATCAGCCGTCAACCCTTGTGAATCTACACCATCAAAATGACCAGCAATATCAACTTGTTTCTGCAATTGCGGCATTTTAGGATTTGTATCATTTTCTAGCATATAATACATGATCGACATATTGCCTAAAGAATGACCAATCATGTTTATTTTAGTAATTCCATACTTTTCTTGCAGTGCCCGAACAACATTAGTTGCATAGCGTCCGGCCTTATAAAAGTCTATTTGTAAATTATTCTTGTAATTTACCATCACAATGGGATTTACCGCATTTTGCGGAATCGTACCGACCAATTTCACTTTGCCATCAGCATTTACATCAGCTCGAATTACACTATTAGTTACACCAGCACTTTGAGCTGCTTTTACCAGTGACTCTTCACTATGATAATTGCTTAGTGCACCATGAAAATAAAGTGTTGGCGTTGCATTAACTACATAACTACGAGCAAAATGTTGTTTATTAGACCCTTTAGTTGAATGTGTTGTCTTACTACATCCCACTAGTCCCAAGACTAAGGTCAGTAAAAATAAAAGTTTTACTAGTTTTAATTTTTTCATTTTTATCACTCATCTAATAATAAAGAATACATTTCACTAGCAAGCGGGTTAGTTAAAATCAAATTCATTCCCACTGTTGCTTTTTGCTTAGGTCCAATTTTTTCTTCTTTGACTGAATCATTTTGAATAGTTGCTGGACCGAGATAGAAGAAATCTTTGCCAGCTGCATCACTTCTTTTAACAAATAATTCTAATTTCATTTTTGGATCAAGTAATCTTTTTACTTCATCAGAATCAAGATGTCGCGGTGACCTTGTATACCAGCGTAAGCTGCGACCATCTTCAAAAGTATTTTGATAGATTGCATTACGTTTTTCAGTTGAATCTTTTTTATAGGTAATAAAAATTGGTGTCACTTTTTCATCAACTCGATAACCATACATTGGTGCACTAACATCTAGCGGCCAATTAAGCAAACGACAAACATCTTTACGATCATACTGTTGATAGAGGGTAAATGGAGCTTGATTATTATAAGTCTGATTTAACTTGAGCCCTATATTTATTGCATCAGTTAATAATTTGTAAAAATCACCATTGTTTAAATTCTGCTTAATTTGATCATTAAACTCATAGCTATCGTGATTAAAATTTATTATTGGTTGACCACCATATTGTTGCTTTTTAGTAGTCTTACCAGACTTAACATCAAAAAAGTCTAAGCTTAAAATCTTTTCAATTGAATCAAGCACTTCATTATCAATATAAGCACCAAATTGCGTTAATTCTTTTATATAAGTTTCACGTGAAACTTGATTATTCTTTAAAAGTAATTGCAATAAAATTAATTCATGGGGTCGCTTACCTAGAGCCAATTCTTTAGTAACAAAACTTAGGATTTGTCTTGCATATTCAGTAAGTTCAATCTTTTCTCCCATTTTGTTCAAAAAATCAGCATAAGAAGTTAAAGCATGATTTTTAATAAAAACAGTTGGACTAGTTGACCCATATTTAGCAAAGTCCATTAAAAATGGAGATCGACCTAATTTTGCTTTCAATTCCTTATAAGAAGACCGCAATTCCTTCATACTATCCAGCTTTATTTTTTCAAGTGAAGCTAAGATTTTTTGGCTAGCAATTTGTGAAAAATTAATGGTTGAAACACCCATTACTTCAGGTAATTTAATTTCTGCCCTCGCCTTATCTTTATCTCTACTCGTATCATTATTTAAAGCGAGTGGGATTAAGTAATTGTTCTTATAATTACCAATAAAATCTATTACCGTTACATAATCTTTACCAGGGAATTTTCGCAATCCACGACCCAATTGTTGGATAAAAATAATGCTTGATTGGGTATTTCGTAACATTACAATTTGATTTAAAGCTGGAATATCGATCCCTTCATTAAAAAGATCAACAGTAAAAATATATTCTAACTTTCCTTCTTCTAATTGTTTTACAACTGCTTGCCGTTTTGTTTCACTATCTTGATTCGTCAAAGCATGCGCTGGATGGCCCTTTTTACTAAATAATTCTGCTAATTGTTTTGCTTCTTCTTGACGACTGCAAAATACGAGTCCTTTAGCCTGATCACCACAATAGCCATAATAATCTAGTTCTTTTAAAACATAATCAACTCTAGCTTGATCAGTTAAGTGACTTAAATTACTCGTTTCATCAATTATTTGGCCATCCTGTTCATAATCTTGCACTCCTACATAATGAAATGGCGCAAGCATTTTTTCTTCTAATGCATCTTGCAGACGTACTTCATAGGCCAAATTATAATCAAAAATTTGGTAAACATTTTGGTCATCCATTCGTTCAGGCGTGGCGGTCATTCCTAACCAAAATTGAGGCTTAAAATAATTAAGCACTTTTTGATATGAAGGGGCAGCGGAACGATGGGCTTCATCAATTAAAATATAATCAAAGCTATCAGCTTTCAATTTAGCAAGTATCTTATCCTGACTTAAAGTTTGAACAGTCGCAAAGAGATATTTTTTATCTAAATTATGATCATGACCAGATAAAATTCCATAATCTTTTTTATCACCACCAATTACTTGATAAAAACTTTCTAAAGCCTTTTTGGCAATTTGTTCGCGGTGAACTACATAAATAAATTTCTTAGGTTTAAAGTCTTTTACAGCAAAAGCACCCAAATAAGTCTTTCCTGTTCCAGTAGCTGAAACAACTAATCCTCGCTTTTGTTTAGCCGCAACTAAGGCATTTATTTCTTTTAAGGCTGCTTCCTGCATTTGATTTGGCTTAATTACATTTTTGACCTGATGTGAAGTAACAGGTGCAGTTGGCTTTATCCAGTTTTCTCGATAAGTTTTAAGCCAAGATTGTGTTAGCGGCAAACTGCTTTCTTCTAAAAGCTTAATTTGTTCACTAACTCCTTTAAGTAATCCCGCATTCGAATTAGTAGTCACTTTTAAAGACCATTCATAATTACTTAATAAGGCAGCGCGAGTGAAATTAGCACTTCCAATAACTAAAGATTCATAATTATCATGCTCAAATAGATAACCCTTAGCATGAAAACCTGCTTTTTGACTAATTTTCACATCTAAGTTTGGTATCTTTAATAATTCTTCAAAGACTCCTGGTTCATTAAAATTTAAATAATTACTTGTAATTAAAGTACCTCTTATTCCCTTTTTAGCTAAATCTGCTAAAACCACTTTTAATGGTACCAACATATCTTTAGTTACAAAGGCCACGGCCCAAGTAAAACTCTTAGCCGTTACTAATTCTCGGCGTAAAGTAAACCAGATTTTTTCTTGTTCATTATTCACTAAAAGTTGTGGCCCGTACAATTCATGCCCTTGATATGCTTGATCGTAAAAACCATTCAAGATTGCATCCTTGATTGATTTATTCATCTATTCTTTCGCCTCCCTTGCACTAAAAAACCTCGAAATTCATTTGAATTTCGAGGCCCACATGAAGTTGAATACCATCTTTTACTCAGTATTATAGCACCTATTTTAAAAACAACAGCAGTAAAGATTCATTTATTTAATAATTTTTATCTTTTTGAAATGGAAGCGTAAATAATAAAATTAAACCAATTAAGAATAAAATACTTAAAGAAGCAGCCCCGACTGTTGATTTCCCCGTCCATTGAGTTACTATTCCAACAATAACTGGTCCTAAAATAGCAGAAAATTTACCTAAGATATTGTAAAAGCCATAAAATTCACTACTTTCATCCTTTGGTACTAAACGACCAAAATACGAACGACTTAAAGCCTGTACACCACCTTGACTAGTTCCTACTAAAATAGCCAAAATCCAAAAATCCCGTAAAGTATGTAAAGTTAAGGCATCTAAGCAAATGCCCAAATAAATTACTAAACCTAACATGATCGTATAACGGGTAGATATTTTATTAGCAAGCCAGCCATACAAAATAGAAAATGGAAAAGCAATTAATTGTACGACTAATAAAACTAACATTAAAGTAGTAGTTTTTATCCCGATATCAGTCCCAATCATTGTTGCCATCGTAAATATTGTGTCTACACCATCAATATAAAAGAAATAAGCCACTAAAAACCAACATAATTTTCGATAACGATTTAGATGTTGCACCGTGAGCTTTAAGCGATGCAAGCTATCCTTAAATGGATGAGCTACTGGCGCAACACTATAAATTTGTTGGCCATGACGCATCAGTGGCCAAGCAAAAATAATCCACCAAACTGCAGCTAAAATTAAACTAAATTTGGCGATTCCATAACCATCAAGCAATCCATTAAAACCATGACTTAACTGGGCAGCCAAAAAGATGATGAAGGCCAAGACTCCACCAAGATATCCCATTCCATACCCATAAGATGAAACTCGATCCATTTGGCGATCACTAGCTACATCAGTTAAAAAGCTATCATAAAATAAATTTCCACCTGAATAACCAATCAAGGATCCAATATAAATAATTAAAAGCCAGAGCCATTGATCTGTAGGTACTAAAGCTAAGCCAAAGGTTAAAACTATGCCAATCCAGGTAAAAATATTTAACCATTTTCTTTTCGCATGCGGATAATCTGCCAAAGCACCTAATAAGGGAGCCAAAATAGAAATCACTAAAGTGCCAAAACTATTAGCATAACCCCAAAAGGCCGTTGAATTAGCTGCACTCACTCCGTCTTGAGTTGCAACAGTTTTAAAATAAACTGGCAAAACTGCTGTCACGACCACAATGCCATAACCAGAGTTGGCCCAATCATAAAAAATCCATTCCCACTGTTGTTTCGTAAGTTTCTTCATTCTTAATTATCCAATCTCTTATTGCTTAATTACTTCGTTAATCTCTTTTCCTGCAATTGGTTCAGGAAACTTTACACCTAATAAATGAGCTAAAGTTGGTGCCTCATTAACCATTTTTGAATTTTCTACTGTTACTCCTGAATTTATATCAGGGCCGAAGAAAATTGCCGAAGTATAGTAATCTGGTTCATTTGGATCAAAACCATGCATCCCCCGATAACGATTTGGTTCATCTAAAGTTGCTGGATCAACCTCTTCTACTATAGCCGGACGATTGACTTCATCAGTAAAATAATAGCCTGCTTTAGCAGCAACTAAGAAAGAACAATTTGGATCGGCACCTTTTTCCACAGCCTGGTCATGATCATAAATTGCTTCAATTCCTTCCACATGTGTAAAACTTGCTTTAACTTTTGCCAAATCAACTTTTCCACGTGTATAAATATATGTTTCACCATCACAATTTTTAGCTGTTACCTGCCAATTATTTTTATAAGTTGTTTTTCCTGGGATTCCTTCAAGCCACCCCTGTTGTTCAAAGATCATATTCAAGTGAATCATTTTCTGAACGTCAATTTGATAGTGGTCACCCACGATAACAAAATTAGTATTCTCATAAGTTCCAGCTCTTTTAGTAGCAGCAATAATCTCACTAATTCGTTTATCCTGTCTCTGCCATGCAGCACGAGCTTGTTTGGAATTAACCCCATAACGGTGTCGCATACTATCCATATCTACTAAGTGAAGTAGCATTAAATCAGGTTGTTTATTTTCTAACGTATCAACTGCACACGCAGTAATAAAATCATCACGCCAAGGTTGCTTTATTCCCCTTAGCATATGCCCATATTTTTTATTCATTTCATAAATGAATTTTGGCGAGCTCGATTTTAGTGAGACCAAAACCTGATTACTCCAAGGACGGTTAGAAAAAATTTCTGCTAAATTATAATTAATTTTACTTGAACCAGTAACTGGCCAAAGTAGTGCAGCAGTAGTTAAACCTTTTTGATGAGCCAAATCATAAAGAGTTGGTACTTTAATATAGCGACGATACCATAACCAATCCGGGCTTTTACGCTTAGGCTGTAGTTTAGTATTATTAATCACACCATGAAGTGCGGGATATTGCCCAGTGACAATAGTGGTATGAGAAGGATAAGTTAAAGTTGGTGAAACTCCTTCAACTCGTTTAACCCAACTACCACTATCACGTAACTTAGTTAAATTAGGGGCAAGATGCGATAGGTCAGCTAGATCTTTATAACCCATAGAATCAATCGAAATTACTACTAATTTTCTTTGTGACATTAATCAATCTACTTTCTACTTAGTTAACGTAAACCATTTTAAACTAAAAACTGCAAAATAAAAAAGGCGATTTTCATCGTCCTTTTATTCAATATTTTTATAAGTCAATTTCTAATAATAATGGTGCATGATCTTTACGTTCACCCGTATCAATCATTTCTGAACGCTTAACTGCATCAGCAATACGGTTAGAAACTAAATAATAATCAATTCGCCAGCCTGAATTATTAGCTTTACTTGTACGTACTCTTTGAGCCCACCATGAATAAACACCTTCTACATTACCGTGAACTTTACGGAAAGTATCTGTAAAGCCTTTAGCAAGTAATTCTTCAAAATCATGACGTTCTTCATCAGTAAAGCCGGCATTATGGTGATTATTTTCCGGGTGCTTTAAATCAATTTCTGTGTGAGCCACATTATAATCACCGCTTGCAATTACTGGCTTTTTTTCATCTAACTCGGCTAAATAGTCAGCATATTGATGGTCCCAACCTTGGCGATCATCCAATCGCCTTAATTCATTCCCAGAATTAGGTGTATAAACTTGAGTAACAAAAACTTCTGGAAATTCCATGGTGATAATGCGGCCTTCATCATCCATTGTATCTGGAGCATCAATACGAGGATAAGTTACTTCAGGATCATATTCTTCTTTATATAAAAACATTGTACCAGCATAACCCTTACGTGCAGGTTCTTCTGAAGAACGCCAGACATATTTATATTCTGGGAAAAATTCCGCTAATTTTTCTTGATGTTTTTTGGTTGGTCCAGTTGCACGTAATTTAGTTTCTTGAATGGCAATTACATCAGGATCATTTGCTTTTATTGTTTTCAATACTACGCGAGTTTCTTGCGCACGATTAGAATCACTTGTCAAAGCCGCATTTAAAGAATCAATATTCCAAGATATTAAGATCATATTGCTTTTATTCCTCTCCAATTATTTCGTTAAAATTATACCGTTAAATCTAATTCTAACAAAATTGGAGCATGATCTTTACGACTTCCACTATCTAAAATTTCAGCTTTTTGAATTAAATCTTTTATCCGATTAGATACCAAAAAATAATCAATTCGCCAGCCTAAGTTATACAACTTACTAGTTCTAATTCTTTGATCCCACCATGAATAATCACGCCCATCAGGATGCTTAAAGCGATAAGTATCAGTAAAACCTGCATCAATTAAATTTTCGAAATCTCTTCTTTCAGTAGGAGTAAAACCAGCAGAATTTTGATTCTTTTCAGGATGCTTTAAATCTACCATTCCATGGGCAACATTATAGTCACCACTTGCAATTACAGGCTTTTGGCTATCTAATTGCTTTAAATATTCACAATATTTTTTGTCCCAAATCTCGCGCGCTTCAAGACGTGCCAATTTACTCCCAGCATTAGGCGTATAAACTTGGGTAACAAAGAATTTACCAAAATCTAAAGTAATAATTCTACCTTCATCATCCATAGTTTCTGGAGCATCAATCTTGGGATATAAAACTTCTGGATCATATTCATTTTTATAAAGGAACATTGTTCCTGAATAGCTTTTTTTAGCTGGTTCTTCTGAAGAACGCCAGACATATTTATAATCTGGGAAAAATTCTGTTAATTTTTCTATCTGCTTAGGAGTAGGTCCAGTAGGCCGTAACTTTGTCTCTTGAATTGCTATTACATCTGGCATTTTTTCTTTTATACTCTTTAAAACTTCACGAGTTTCTTGTGCACGACTAGAATCACTTGTTAAAGCAGCGTTAAGTGAATCGATATTCCAGGAAATAAAAATCATACTTCTTTTCCTTTCTTAATTATTTCTTTCACTCTTATCTTACCGCTAAGTAGTCACAATATAGAAAAAGCAGCCCTTACGGACTGCCGTTTATTTTTTGGAGTTTTATTTTAAGTTTATGAAAATCACTTTTAAAATTTATTTTTAAGTTGTTTTTACCTAAGCTTCTCTGCCATGAATCATTGAAAGAATCCATGAAACAATAAGTACTAAGATAATTGCTCCTAATAATGATGGGACGATAGCCATGCCGGCCAGTTGTGGGCCCCATGCTCCTAGAAGTCCTTCACCAATTGATGATCCAACTAATCCAGCAATAATATTCAAGATCCAGTTCATTGAACCGCCCTTATGAGTGATTGCTCCCGCAATCAAACCAATAATTCCACCTACTATTAAAACCCATAACCAGTGCAGCATAAGAATGCGCCTCCTTTATAAAATATTTTTTATATTATTTATTCGAATTTATTTTTTTATTATTTAGCGTGAGATTTTTCAGCTTCTTTTTTCTTAGCTTTTAAATCTTGTGCCATATGCGTAACTTTATCCTTGGCTTTACCCTTTGCTCCTTGAGCTTTTCCTTCAAGTTCACGGGCTTTATCACCTGTAATCTTGCCCTCAACTTCTTTGAGTTTGCCAGCGACTTTGTCTTTTAAGCCATGTTTATCTTTCGTCATAAATATATCCGTCCTTTCTGGATAGGGATAATTAAGAAAATAAGCGATTGGCCAATCAATTTATTTTTCTTGTTATAATTATATTATCATCTGCTAATGGTTACTCAAAATTTAAACTCTGCCAATTTAACCTCTTAAGCTTTTCTTAATAACTGTTTACAACTATCTATTTCTAACCTGATGTATAATATAGAAGAGAATTATTTTGATAGTCATTTAATTTAAAAGGAGAATACAATGTTTTCATTATTACTTTGCCTCTTTATTGTGTGGCTATTATTGAAATTAGGTGTAGGGATTGCTAAGGCCCTAATTGTTTTAATTGCAATTGGAATAGTAGCAATTTTCGTTTCTTACATTTTGCTACCTCTACTTGCTATTTTGGCGTTAGTAGGACTTGGGGCACTACTCGCTAAGTCATATCATTAAAGGTTCTAGAATTCTAGAACCTTTTTTTCTTAAACTTTACTTAATCGTTAGTTTAAATTTTGACAGTTTATTTAACCTAAATTAGACTAAAAATAAGAATTAATTCTATAAAAAAATAGATTACACACCAAGGGAGTTTTTCCTATGACAACAAGAATTATTACAGACTCAAGTGCAAATTTTTATGATAAAAATCTTGATGGGATTGAACACATCAGTGTCCCTCTTTCCTTAAGAGTAGATAATAAGGAATGGATTGATGATGAGAATTTAGACCTTACTGCTTTTCAAGCTGCTTTAAAGGCTACTGATGATAAGTCCACTTCATCTTGTCCAAACTTAAATGCCTGGCTTGATGCCTACCGTGGTGCCGACGAAATTTTTGTAATTACAATTACTGGGGCATTATCAGGTAGTTATAATGCGGCTGTACAAGCAGCTAAAATTTATCACGAAGAAGATCCAAAAGCTAAAATTTTAGTTTTTGATTCTCGTTCTGCCGGTCCTCAACTTCAACTTTTAGCTCGTAAAATAGCTCGTTTAGTTAACAAAGACTATTCTTTCGAGGAAATTGTTAAGGAAGCAGAAGCTTACCAACACCATATTGCTTTAATCTTTGCCTTAAAAGACTTAACTAATTTAGCAAATAATGGACGTGTTTCTAATACAGTAGCTAAGATGGCAAGTTTATTAAAGATGAACATTATTGGAACAGCCAATAACAAGGGTGAATTTGATATGGCTGGTAGAGCACGCGGTGTCAAAAAAGCTCAAACAAAGATGCTTTCTGATATGATTAAGAATGGCTATATTGGTGGTCGTGTACAAATTGACCAAGTAAATAATATTGAAGGTGCTGAAGCCTTTAAACAAGTAATTTTAAATAAATTTCCTGATGCAGATGTTAAAATTGGCGAATGTGGTGGCTTATGTAGCTACTATGCTGAAGAAGGCGGCATCATGGTCGGTTATGAAAAATAAATAGTACTTTTGAATAAAAATTAATTTTAAAAAGAAAAAGGTCTTACTAAGAAATTATTTATTCTCTTAGTAAGACCTTTTTAATATGCTTTTTCAAAGTCATTTTGCATCAACTTAACAAATTCAGGATATGTTTCTACTTCAAATAAAGGATGTAAGTTTAATGTATTTTTACGATGACGGTGATTATACCAAACACTATCCACGCCATATTTTTCAGAACCCAAGATATCTGATTGAAGTCCATCACCAAAGAAGATCGTTTCATCAGGGCCAATTTCTGTTCGACTAAAGAAATAATCAAAGGCATGTTCACTTGGTTTGGAATAATGAGCTTGATCAGAAGTAACAATCAAATCAAAGTAATCTTCAATTCCTGCTAGTTGCAAGCGATGGTGTTGCATAAAGTTTTCACCATTTGAAAATACGGTTAACTTATATCCTTCTTTTTGAGCAAAACGCAAAGTATCTTCTACTCCTGGAAGTAATTTATGAGCTTCACCAAAGTAGGAATGATATTCATTCATTACTTCTTTACCATCAATTGTTTCGCCATAAATGCGTTTAATGAAATCACGAAAAGTTTTTTCATTTAATTCATCAACTGTAATTTCACCTTGTTCAAGCTGGCGCCATAACGCCTGATTATAAGTATGAAATTGTTTTTGTATATTGGGGCTCAATTCCCAATTATGCAAGCGAAATAAGGTGTGTAAAGCATAATCTTCGGTTGAAGCAAAATCAATTAAAGTATCATCTACATCAAAAATTATCTGTTTATATTTCATTAAACTCACTTCCTTTTTCATAAGTAATAGTTTTGATTATATCAGAAATTAATCATTTAAAGGTATTCGAACATAGTATTCTTTTTCATCTTCATGATCAAGATAACCACCATTTTTTTGCATAACTCGCAATGAAGCTGGATTATCCTTATGACAAGCGAGGTAAAGTTCTGATTCTGGAATAATACTTTTAGCCTTTTCAATTGCTAAAGTAAGCCCCTGACTAGCCAAACCATGTCCCCGATACTCTTTTCTAATTCCATAACCTAAGTGTCCTGGACCTTGACGTAAAAAATCGTTTAAATAATGACGTAATTTAAATATACCTACTGGCACACCGTCTAACCATAAAATATAAGTACTAGCAGGAACATAGCCACTTGGTAAATTTTTCCCTTGGGCCATCTCTAGCATTGCTGGAATTGCTTTAGTTTTAAATTCTTCAAACCCAATTCCTGCATATTCATTTTCAAAGCCATTTTCATCCTTAGGCATCGTTGAAAATAATTCATATTCTTCTTTAGCATGGGGCAAGTCTATTTTATTTAATTCTAGCTTCAATTTTCTCTCTCTAAGATTCATTTACATTATTAAGGTGCCTTTTATATAATTAAAATTATCAATTACAGAAAGGTTATTTACTATGAATCATATTTTAACAAAACGTGTCTCATTGATTGAACTATTTTATGATTTAGTCTATGTTTACATGATTTCCCGGGCAACAAGTCTAATTCACCACCTTCATCATGGTGTTATTAGTCCGGTAACATTTATCATCTTTGCTCTAGTAATTATTGTCTTTATTAATTCTTGGATGATACAAACTGTTTTTACCAACCGTTACGGTACTTCTTCATGGACAAATGTAATTTTCTCTTTTATTGATATGGGGATTGTACTATACATGTCAAATGCATTTACAGCCACCTTTGACCACCATTTAGCTACTTTCTTTCTGGCAGCCGGATTACTTTCTTTAACTCTCTGCCTTCAATATATAATTGTCTATGCTCAAGCGACTAAAAAGTACGACAAAGATATTGCTCGTGCATTTGCGCTCATCTTGGCAGTCCGTACAATTACTCTTTTAATTGGTGGTATTTTCCCGAATAAAATTGGTACAATAATTGCCCTAATTGGAATTTTATTTTCTTGGATTGGACCTGCATTTACTGGAAAATATACTCGGCACCATCCTATTATTTTCTCACATTTACTAGAAAGGCTAACTGCCTTAATTATTTTAATGTTTGGTGAAACTATTGTTGGTATTGCCAACTATTTTACTCAAAGCAATTTATCTATTTATTCAATTTTAATTTTTATTAGTGTAGTAAGCCTATTTTTTACATATATTGTTGAATTTGATCATATGATTAATGAAGAACAAACAAAGGAAACTGGAAACTTATTGATTTATTTACACTATTTCATTTTATTTGGTATTAGTCTCGTTACCGTTTCACTTAATTTTATTAATGAAGAATCAGCACAACCAATTTTCGCGGTTACTTGTCTATTTATTGGCTTAGTACTATTTTATATTGGTCTATGGATTGCTAATTACTATAACAAAATCATCGTTAATAAAACTATTATTATTGCCTTTTCGCTTACTACATTAGTTGGTTATCTGATCTGCCTTAGCTGGCATGTTTTTCCTATTTTTGCTATTGTTACTGCGCTTGTTACCCTATTAAACGCAACCTATTTAACTAGTTACATGATTAAACATAGTAATAATTAAAATTCAAAATAAAAAGAGCACTCAGGCTCTTTTTTATTTTCTGATAAATTTCTCATCACTTTTTGGTTCCGATGCAGGAACATAACGTTCAACTTTCATATGCAAATCATATTTTTCACGAAGCTTTGCTAACTCAGCCATCATTGGACTTGCATGGTGCTTGTCAATAGCCGCCTGATCCGTCCAACTGTCAATCAATAAAACAGTTTCTGGATCATTAATTGGAAGGAAATACTCATAGCGCTCATTACCCTCTTCTTCTCTAATGTGTTGTGCAATTCCACTTCTTTCCATTTCTTCTACAAAACGACGAGCACTACCATTTTTACCAGTATAGTAAAGGTTAATAGTTAAAGTCATTATTATCCTCCTTAAAAATATTAAATTCTATTAATTTCCTGGGCAATATCCTTTCTTTAATTTTAGCGCTTAAAATTAATAATTGCTTTTCAAAAGTTTAAAATAGTATTATTGAAAAGAAGTAACACTAACTAGAGGAGAATCGATTAAAATGCTAAATAGAAATCGACATAATTTTGAAAGATTAACCGACAAGGAAAAAGAAATCTTAAATCAAAATCGAGAGAAAATGCATCAAGCCCAAGCCAAAGAACCTGAAAAATTACGAGAACATTTACAAGCATTTAACGACGGTGTTATAGCCATTATTATCACTATTATTGTATTAGAAATAAAACCTCCACTTGCACCAAACAATTATTCAAAATTTATTAGTGATATTATAGTTTTCTTGATTTCATTCTTTATTATCGCAGATTTTTGGTATGACCTTCACTTAGATTTTTCTTATTTCATTTTAAAACCAAGTAAAGCCACTGCTATTATAGATTTTTTCTTATTAGCCGACCTTTCACTGTTACCTATAATGACCAAGTGGATCATGGAAGATCCATCTAGTTTTGCGGTGGCTAATTTTGGAATAGTATTTTTAATTGCTAAAATTCTTCGAATTATTGAACAATATGTAGGTGCCATGCCGACAATGAAGGATTACAAAATTATGAATGTTTTTATGACTCGAGCTTCTTTGCGTCGAATGATTTGGATTTTAATATTAAATATCGTCTTAATTATTCTTGCTTTATTCCTACCACGTTTAGCTATGATCCTATATCTAGCAATTCCAATTCTTTCATTTATTTTTCCTTCAAATAACTTCTCAGGAAGACATAGACAAAATAAAAGTTCTGCTGATTAAGCAGAACTCTTATTTTTATGGTTTATTTCTAGTTACATCATATACCTCTCAATATTGAGTTTAGAACGTAATTAAAATAATAAAACAAAAAAGCTCTAAGCAAATGCTTAGAGCTTTTAATCGGTGCTGACTAAAGGATTCGAACCTTCGACCTCATCATTACTAATGACGTGCTCTGCCAACTGAGCTAAGTCAGCAACTCATCAACAAATATTAGTATAGCAAAATCATTTTTAAATGCAAGAAAAAATATAAAAAAAAGAGAATTTTTTTCAAATTCTCTTTTTTTGCTATTTATCAATAATTGTAATTCTCTCTTTATGATGCTCAGGATGTAAAATTTCATTAACTACTAAGCGGGCCATCGTACCGGAAGTTACCTTTGATTCACCTTTATCATTATAAAGTAACTCATCACCACCTAAAGCATATTCAGCTGCTTCAGGACCAGCTTCAAATGTCATTGCTGGTGAAATACCAAGCCAATCAACATCATTAACGCCACGTAAATATTCCAATTCTTTCAATTGCTGTCTTGGGATATTTACCCAGTGCTCACTACCAGCCATTTTTTCAATATCTTTTACTACCAGATGCTCGTCATCACCTGTATGCAAGCTACCAGCACCTAGAATAAAGATAATACGCTTATTATCATCTTTAGAAAGGTTGATTAATTTTTTAGCTAAGGTGATTTGTTCATTAGCTTTTTCCGGTGCTGGTGCAAAAGCATCAACAATTACATCAAACCTTTTAAGTAATGCATCATCCATTGTTAAAACATCACCAACAAGTAAATTTGCATCAGTACCTAATACTTTCTTGGCTTTTTCTTCATTACGAATAATTCCAGTTACTTCCAGATCAGCTTGTTGACTAGCTAATTTATAAATCGCACTTCCTGCCATTCCAGAAGCCCCAATAATTCCCACTTTAATCATTTTATAAAGCCTCTTTTCTTTAATCTACTCATTTCTACTTTAACGCAATTATGACTAAAGATGTTGAATTTAGCTTATAAATAGATTATGAATTTTGTTTTTATATATCTAAGCATGATTTTATCTAAAACTCCTCTCTTTAACTTAATTTGTTAAGACCTACACCTAAAATCATTGCCTTCTAGTTTTATCCATGCTATTCTTTTTTATAAGATTATGAATTAAAGAGGTACACCTATGATTTACAACATTATCAGCGTAAATTCATTTTCCTCCTCAATCTCCTCTAGCGGGATTGAGTGATTTGGTGTGCTGAAAATAATAAATTTTAAAGTCCAATTCACTCTCATCACTTTAAGTGAAGTAGTGAACTGGGCTTTTTCTTTTGATTTGGAGGGAATTAAAATGAATAATCAACCACCTGCTAATAAACTTAAACGTTCGATTGGCTTTTGGTCAGCATTATCAATTGTGATTGGAACCATTATCGGTTCAGGAATCTTTTTTAAACAAGCCTCTGTTTTAGATAGTGCCAAAAGTTCCACTATGACCATTTTAGCTTGGGTCTTAGGGGGATTAATTACGTTAACCGGTGGGTTAACCATTGCAGAAATTGGTGCACAAATGCCTTACACTGGAGGACTTTACATTTATATTGAACGACTTTATGGTCGCATTGCTGGATTTTTAGCTGGCTGGATGCAGGTTATCGTTTACGGTCCAGCAATTATTGCTTCAGTTGCTGGTTTTATGAGCATCTTAATGGCGAACTTCTTTGGCTTATCAAGTGTTTGGCGCATCCCTTTAGCCCTTATTACTATCATTTTTATTGGTATCTTGAACTTTTTTGACAATAAAGTAGGTGCTGCTTTTTCTGTAATTACTACAATCGGAAAAATGGTTCCCATTGCTGCCATCATTATCTTCGGTGTCTTTTGGGGTAAGCAAGATGCCTTTGGTCAAACTTTGACTCAAATTAACCATACAAGTGGTGGATTTGGAGTAGCAATTTTAGCCACTTTATTTGGCTATGATGGTTGGATTTTGATTGCTACTTTAGGAGGAGAAATGAAAAATCCTCAAAAAGTTTTACCAAAAGCAATTATCTTGGGAATTAGTGCTGTTTTAATTGTATACACCTTAATTACTGCAGGAATTCTACGTTTTATTCCGGTTAATTTAATTCATAAACTTGGTGAAAACACTACAGCTTACTTAGCTACCAAAGCTTTTGGACAAATTGGTGGGAAACTTTTAACAGCCGGCATTATTATCTCAATGATGGGAACATTAAATGGTAAAATTATTACCTTTCCCCGAGTTGTTTATGCGATGGCAGAAAGAAAAGATTTACCGTTTTCAAAATTTCTAGCATACCTTACTCCAAAAGGAAAGTCTCCTTTAGTTGCTACAGCAGTCATTGTTCTCTTAGCAACAATTTTGATGATCTTTTTTGATCCAGATCACTTATCAGACTTGTGTGTTTTCACCATCTATTGTTTCTATGTTTTAGCCTTTTTCGGAATTTTTATTTTAAGAAAAAAGAATAGTCAGCGCCCTTTTAGTACACCTTTGTATCCTTTAGTTCCAATCGTGGCGATTATTGGAGGGCTTTATATTATTGTTAGTGAGATCATTAACGACCCCGCAGGTGTTGGTTTATTTTTAGGGATGGTCATCATTGGTTTACCAATTCTCTATCTTGTTAAAAAATATTATTCGCAAAAAGAAAAAACTTTATCTTGAACCCGAAATCTAAAAAAGCACCCACATGGGTGCTTTTTTACTTGGGCAAAACAATTTCAAAAAATGTCCCTTTATTATTTTGATAATTAGATAAAATATTAATTCTTCCATTCAATAATTTAATTATCCTACTTACAATTGCTAATCCTAAGCCCAAGCCTTGGCTTTTAGCATCAGTTTCTCCTTGATAAAATTTATCAAAAATCTTCATTTTATCTTCTTTACTAATTTCCGGACCATTATTTCCAATCAGAACTTTAACCTGCCCCTGCTTTTCTTTACATGCCAAAAAAATCGTACCCCCCCTCTGGAGTAAACTTAATCGAATTATTAATTAGATTAATCCAAACTTCTTTTAATAATTCAGGGTTGGTGTAATAAGTAAGTTTAGTTAAGTTAAGTTCATAATCAAGCTTTTTAGCTTCAATTGCTGGCAATAAAGAAATCACTGTTTTACGTAACTCTTCATCTATTTCTACATCTTCTTTTTTAGTTACAATTGACCGGTTTTCTAAGTTGGTCAACATCATAACTTGTCCAGACAGTTTGCTTAATCTTGCTGATTCTTCAGCAATGATTTTTGCATATTCCTCTTTTTTAGCAACAGGTACATTTTTATCTGTTAGTAAATTTGCAAAGCCATTAATTGAAGAAATCGGTGTTTTAAACTCATGGGAAAATTGACTAACGAAATCTTCCTTCAGTAATTCTGTACTATCTAATTCAGCCGCCATTTTATTAAATTTTTCAAATGGTTTCTTAAGCAAACGACTTGATTTTTCAGGCAAGCGAACTTTTAAATCACCATCAGCAACCTTTTGCATCCCAACAATTAATTTATTTAATGACTTAAGTAAGGGATTTAAAGTTACATAAACAATAATAAATACTAAAGTAAACAAGCTGACAATAGCGATCAAACCTACAATATAAGGAGCTCTATTTTTGGGCATTATTCCATACGGCGAATACACTATTATGCCATACAGCAAATCACAAATAATACATACAATAATAAAAGCTATTACACTTGAATAAATAATCGTCGATCGCGAATATAATTTTTTCTTCTTTTTCAATATATTTTTCTCACTTTATAAAACAACTTCAAAAAATGTTCCCTCAACTTTTTGATAACTTGATTTAATCGAAATTTTACCATCGATTAATATTAAAACCTGTCTAACAATCCCTAAGCCTAAACCAAGACCAGCGTGTTTTTCTGTTGTATCTCCTTGATAGAATTTATCAAAAATCTTTTTTCGATCTGCTTCTGCAATTTGCGGACCATTATTACCAATTATTACCTTAATTTGGTCCTCTTCTTTTTTACAACATACATAGATAGCGCCATTTTCTGGAGCAAACTTAATTGAGTTATTAAGTAAATTTAACCAAACTTCCTTTAATAATTCAGGATCAGATTTATACTTTACCTTTTCAAAATCTAACTGATACTTGATTTTTTTCGCATCTATTAAAGGTAAAAGTGCAATAATACTTTTTCTTAATTCTTCATCTAATTCAATTGTTTTTTGATTAGTAACAATTTTTTTGTTTTCCAAGTTAGTTAAAGTCATTACCTGAGTCGATAACCGACTCAATCTTTTCGATTCTTCAGCAATTACTTGTAAATATTCAGTTTGTTTTTCTTGATCAAGTTTATTATCCAATAACAAATTAGCAAAGCCATTAATCGAAGTAATTGGCGTTCTAAATTCATGGGAAAACTGACTAATAAAGTCTTCTTTCATAATTTTAGTACTATCTAACTCAGAAACCATTTTATTAAAATCTGAAAAGGTAGCAGCTAAAGGATGAAAATGAGGTCTAGTCAATCGAATGCTAAAGTCACCATTTGCTACTTGTTTAATAGCTTTAGTCAAAACTTTGATATAAGCAAATAAATAAGTTAATACAACATAATTTAGTAGAAAACTAGCTGTAAATATCGCTCCTAAGATAACTTGGCCCATAATATAGGTATTTGTACCTAGATGAACTGATACACCTACTGCTGCACCAAATAAAGGTGTAGCAACAAGCGCAAGAATGGCCGCATAAACAACCATTAAAATTGAAAAAGATACTTTTTTATTTTTCAATGATTTCTCCCTTGTATCCTAAACCTCTAACGGTAGTAAATTTGAATACGTCTTTAAAAGGTACACATAATTTTCTTAATTTACTAATATGAGTTTTAACCGTATCTTCTGTACTAAAAGAATCTTGCCCCCAGATTGAATCTAATAATTGTTCCTTAGTAAAAATTTGTCCTGGTGAAGAAAGTAATTTATATAGTAGTTCAAATTCCTTTTTAGAAAAATCAACTTCTTGGCCATTCAAATAGGCACTATATGTTTCTTTATCAATTATTACGTTACCAATTTCTAATTTTTGAGGATTTTCTACTTTAGCCCTACGAACTAAAGCCAATAATCTCAACTTAAGTTCTTGATAATTAATAGGCTTACTCATATAGTCATCTACACCATTGGTAAAGCCAATTGTCTTATCTTGAATTGAATCTTTGGCTGTTAACATCAAGATAGGTAAATCAGGATAAGATTGACGAAGTTTTTTTACTAATTCAAATCCATTTATTCTTGGCATCATTACATCAGTAATTAAGAGGTCAATTGGATTCTTATTTATATAATCAAGCGCTTCTTGGCCATCACAAACTTGCGCTATTTCATAATCAGCTTCTAAATAAGCTTTAAGTAATTTTTGAATGTTTTTGTCATCTTCAGCAATTAATATCTTTGTCATTTTATGTTTTTTCTTTAAGTTTACGTTTATTTTACCTTTCCACTTTATATTATTAACTGTTAGCAGAAATAAAACTATATTTATTTAATTTCTATCATAAAACTATCAAATTTTAATTGCGAGGGATTTATTTTGAGTAAATTTACATTTAAAGAAAAACAACTTGCAGTAAATCTTTATTTACAAGGCATAAGTTCAGATAAAATAGTAAACGATCTTAATATTGCTTCTCGTTCACAACTTTTATTTTGGGTAAAGCAATATAAGAAGCATGGAGTAAATGCTCTTAAAGAAAAAAGACGTCACCAAGAATATGACATTGAATTCAAGCTTGAAGTATTAGACTGGAAAGCAAAAAACAAGGCATCTTATGAAGCTACAGCTTTACACTTCGGTATCTCTAGCTCATCCATTATTTATAAATGGCATAAATTAGACGCACAAGGAGCATTAGCTACTCCTAAGAGAAGAGGACGTCCTAGAAAATCTATAGAATCAATGACTCCTGAAGAACGCGAACTAAAAGTATTGCGAGATCAAAACCAAGCTTTACTACAGGAAATTAATCGTCTAAAAAAAGCAAAAGAAGAAATGATTAGCTATGCAAGATAGAATTCATTTCTTCTTTTTTTGTTATCCTTTTGAAAACATATTAGTTACTACTACTCCCACCACTATTAGAATAATGCCAATAATTTGTGGGAAGTTTATGGCTTGTTTCCAATATATTACCGCAACAATTGTGGTTAAAATAATACCTATTCCACCCCATGTGGCATAAGCTACGCCAAGATTTATGGTTTTTAAACTTAAAGACAAAGCATAAAAACAAATAATATAGGAAACTATAGTCGCTATTGCGGGAACAAGTTTAGAAAAGCCATCTGACGCTTTCATAAAATTAGTCCCTATTACTTCTGCAACAATTGCGATTACTAACTCAAGATATCCCATTTTTCTACTCCTTATTTAAAGTTAATTATATTATAAGGAAGTTTCAAAAAATAAATAGTCTTGTTTTTTCATTCTCTCTCGCGTGGTTAATAACTTTTATAAATTAAAAGAGTTCTAATTTTGAATTAGAACTCTTTATTATTATTTATTATTTAAAGATAATAGCCACGCTCCATGAACCACTAAAACAATCATCCCAAAGAATCCTAATACCATTAAGAAATTTTCTTTTAATGACCATATCTCTTCTAATTCCATTCCATCTGTTTGTTGCGTCAGAATTACGCTAGCCATCACAAAAAACAAGACCAGCCAGCTCAGCAAGCTCGTTATCCAGTATTTCATTAAACTCCTCCAACTAATTAAGCAACTACCCTTAACTTATGCTTATTATATATTATTTGATTCCTGATAAAAGTCTCTTATCTATTCTTTAATATTATTACATATTTTTATATAAAATTCCTAAATTAAATAATTTATTTAATTTTTTATTTAAAAGTACTCAATATTTATAACCGGTACTTTATATTAATGTGGTATAAAACTAAAAAAGCATGTATCAACCATGCTCTTTAAATTTTATAAATCTTTAATTACTTGCATAAGTAAATCGAATGAATGATATTGTACTTTAATATCATAGATATAACTATTAATCATTAATTCCTCAAATTGTACTTGTTCTTGAAGATAGTTAATTTGCTTTTTAACAGTTTCTTTATCACCAATAAAAGTTACTCGCGCCATATTGTCAGCGACTTGCTTTTTTCTGCGAATAAAATCATCTGCATTAAACTTAACCGGTCCAAAATTAGGAACATTAGCCGTATCTGCTTCACGTACCTTATCCCAAACCGCCTCATCGTTATCAACTGGTGGTTGCAAAGGACGTAAATTATTAGATACTAAGTCGGCAAAAGCCTGAGTTTGGGTAGTACTTAAACGCTTTGCTTCTTCATTAGTATCAGCCAGATAGGCATTGGCACCAACTATGACATAAGGTTTATCTAAAGTCTTTGAAGGCTTAAATTCATCACGATAAATTTTTACAGCCTCAATAAGCATCCCAGGGGCAAAATGTGAAGCAAAAGCATATGGTAAACCCAGACGAGCTGCTAAATGAGCACTATCAGTACTTGAACCTAAAATATAAATTGGCACTTTTATACCAGCAGCTGGATATGCATGAACCGAATTAGTATCTTCAAAATAACCAGCTAATTCTTGAACTTCTTCTGGGAATTTAGCCGTTCTTTCAGTTCTTCTTAATGCTTGGGCAGTTTTCATATCTGTACCAGGAGCCCGTCCCAAACCCAGGTCAACCCTACCAGGATAAAGTGTTGCCAAAGTACCGTATTGTTCAGCTACAATATAGGGACTATGGTTGGGTAACATAACTCCACCTGAACCTACTCTGATTTTTTTAGTTGCAGC
>JAAVEO010000002.1 GCA_014801225.1 Bacteroides sp. | reverse complement strand
TCGCGACCGCCGCTGCCAATCCCACGGAATGATTATTCCGGGTTGGTCAATTGGAAACCGGGGTGGCGGCAGAGGTCGCGACAGGTCGCGAACCCTACATTGCCGGTATTACACGGATTACCAATCCCTGCGGTAATTTAAAAGAGCGGCAATCTGCGAAAATCCTGGTGCCGCGAAGCAGGCCGAGGTCCCCATCTGCGGCCCATCAAATTACCTCATCATTTTGATCTATAAAAACGGAAATGGGTGTTTTTCGCTAAGAAAAACACCCATTCTGAACTCCGGGCCAAATTCAAAGTCTATAATGACTGACAAATTAGAATCGGTAGATGAGAGCTATGTTAACGGCAAAATGGGAGAATTTGCTTTTGCTCATCATGGATGAGAGCGATTCAGCCTTCTGACCGTCAGCCACGGTATAACTTACCAATGGTATTGTAGACCCTACTTCCGAATTGCTCTTAAATACATTGGTAAGTCCGGCATTGTAGTTCATCCCGACAGTAGCAAACAGCGGACCATAAATTTTCGCTTCAACTCCCGCACCGGCAAGTAGCGACATATTGAAGCTATTAATCTCGGGAGCGACTACTTGCGAGTCTGTCAGTTTACTATTACCAAAGTCATTGAGCCACTCTTCGTCAATCATCAGGTTGTCATACTGTGGATATATACCATAGCTATACACCTCACCGCTTACCGATTTTATCTTGCCACAGGTGTTGAAGCCGGGTTTAATGCCCGCATTGGCATACACACCTATCCATTCGTTGAAACGGTAGGTGAAATTCAAATACACCGGTATGGAAATGTATTCCAAGCCAATTTCCTGACAGAGATTACTTAATTGATAATAGCGGCGGTAGGTATTGCCATCCATATCGGCATCCGCTCCGGCCGCATAGTCGTATTTCATACTTCCGATGCTGAACTTGGCATTAATCATGTCATAATCAAGACCGGCATTAACACCCAGACTCATGCCATTATGCTGCCAGAACATGTAGCCGAAATCAACGCCGAAACTGTTCATCGACGACTTATTTGACAAAAAGGCCTGCGGAGTTTTCATACTCAAAGCACTGCCGACTCCGATTTCACCATGTGCTTTTACGGAAAAACGACTACCGAGCGCGTTCCCCTGCGCGTGGGAGTTTAAGGCTCCCACGGCAAGGAACGCAGTAGTTATATATTTTAAAGCTGTTTTCATCTTTACTTAACCTTGAATTTACGTGATACGGCTTCATTGCCCGATGTCACATTAACAATGTATATACCCTCGGAAAGAGTGCTGAAGTCTATCTGCTCACGTACAGAAGTTCCGGCCTCTACAATCATTGAACGAATCATGATTCCGACGGCATTGTATAAGGCTATGGCAGTATCGCTATCGCTATCAACAGAAATACCCACAGAATTACCTGAAATCTTTATCCAATTATCTGATTTGCTGAAATCAGCACCGCGTGTATCTGTCTGCGATGGATTGAATACGGAGGCGTTGAACTCTTCATCCACACTGCCGTCAAGGTAGCGCTTGCCACTGCTTACGGTGCAACCATCGTCGTACGTCCACACAGCATATACCCAGAAGCGGTTGGAGGGATTGTCATACACCTGCTCCGAGGCACGGCAATATCGCTTATCGGTACGTGCAATCTCATGATCGCTGCCGTCAGCTGCCTCATAACCGTAGACAAAACTATACCCCAATGGAGACAGCTGATCGTTGGCGACTGTCAGCATACATATCAAGGTATGGGTGGTACCATCCCCTTTGCGAACCAAGGAGGCCGGCGTCACCGGACGGCGATATACATCAGTTGCGATGCTTAAAGAGTTTTCAGCCCAAACGGTTCCATCAGGAATGCTGTTCTTGACTTTCACAAGATAGTTTCGACGTTCAATGGCTTTGGATTCTCCATCTTTCATCGTGGCGATGACTTCTATTGCAGAGCCGTCGGCTATAAAGTTTTCATCTGTAGTCCAATCATAGGTCCAACCGTCAGCATATCCCCCTCTACCTTCTTCCACACTGAGGGTGAGTGTCTCGTCCTGACGGACACGCACAACACCATCATTGACTGTAGCCGAAGTCGGGGCATCTACATTGATCTCATCTTCGTCGGGTAGCTGAGGGAGTGCCCATACGCTCACTGCGACAGTAAATGTACGGTCATATATCACCTCTCCATCGCAGTTATTGACTGCACGCACACTGACGAGGTATTCACCGGCTTTACTTTCAACAAATTCATACTCTGCCTTATCAGCTACAGGAGTCTGATTGTCGTTTATATGCCAGTCAAAGCTCCAACCGCTTTCAAGTCCGCCGTTATAGCTGACTTTCAGATTCAGAGATTCCCCACTGAGCAGATCAAACTGATCTCCATTAATCATGGCCTTAGGCTCGGGAACATCACGATGAACAACCGTGATCTCGCAGGTTGCGGTCAGACCGTTTGCGGTTGTGGCGGTGATGGTGGCTTTGCCGACGGATATGGCGGTTACGACGCCGTTCTCGTCTATGGTGGCGATCGAGGCATCGGAAGTAGACCATGTCACTGTCTTGTCAGTGGTGGTTGTAGGGCCTACGGAGGCTTCGAGGTCTAATGTCTCCGTGGCCTTAAGTGTGGCCTCGGTCTTATTTAGCGTGATCGAGGCGGCAGGTGTAGCGACGACATTGACAGTTATTGAGGTGCTTACTCCAGACTTGGCTGTGATGGTGACAGTCGTCTGACCGAGGGCGAGGGCTGTCACAATGCCGTTGGCATCGACCGTGGCAACCTCAGGGGCGCTGCTGGAGAAAGTCACCGACTTGTCGGTAGTCGTCTCAGGCTCTACAGTAACATTGATAGTCTTGACATCGCCTACGCGCATCTCAAGGTTGTCGCCGGTGATACCGAGAGCCTCCTTGTCTATGACAACGCCGGAGGCCGGGGTCTCAGCTACGGTGATCTCGCAGGTTGCGGTCAGACCGTTTGCAGTAGTGGCCGTGATGGTGGCTTTGCCGACGGATATGGCGGTGACTATGCCGTTCTCATCTACGGTTGCGATCGTAGCATCGGAAGTTGACCATGTCACTGTCTTGTCGGTAGTGGTTGCAGGGCCTACGGTGGCTTCGAGTGTTGTAGTCTCAGTCGCTTTCAGGGTAGCTGCATTTTTGTTCAAACTAATTGAGGCAGCCGGTGTTGCAACGACATTGACAGTTATCGAGGTGCTGACACCCGACTTGGCTGTGATGGTGACTGTCGTCTGACCGAGGGCGAGGGCGGTAACATTGCTGTCGGCGTCGACCGTGGCAACCGCAGCATTACTGCTTTCAAAGGTCACCGCTTTGTCGGTTGTTGTGGCCGGCTCAACGGTCACGTTGATGGTCTTGGTATCTCCTACGCGCATCTCAAGGTTGTCGCCGGTGATACCGAGGGCCTCCTTGTCTATGACAACGCCGGAGGCCGGGGTCTCCGCTACGGTGATCTCACAGGTTGCGGTCAGACCATTGGCGGTTGTTGCGGTGATGATGGCTTTGCCAACGGATATGGCGGTGACTACGCCGTTCTCGTCTACGGTTGCGATCGTAGCATCGGAAGTTGACCATGTCACTGTCTTGTCGGTGGTAGTTGCAGGGCCTACTGTGACTTCGAGGCCTAATGTCTCTGTGGACTTAAGTGTGGCCTCGGTCTTATTTAGAGTGATCGAGGCTGCGGGTGTGGCAACGACATTGACAGTTATCGAGGTGCTGACACCGGACTTGGCTGTGATGGTGACGGTTGTCTGACCGAGGGCGAGTGCGGTAACACTGCCGTTGGCATCAACTGTGGCAACCGCAGCATTACTGCTTGCAAAGGTCACAGCTTTGTCGGTTGTGGTGGCCGGCTCTACAGTAACGTTGATGGTCTTGGTATCTCCTACGCGCATCTCAAGGTTGTCACCGGTGATACCGAGAGCCTCCTTGTCAATGACAACACCGGAAGCCGGGGTTTCCGCTACGGTGATTTCGCAGGTTGCGGTCAGACCGCTTGCGGTTGTGGCAGTGATGGTGGCTTTGCCTATAGACATACCAATTACTTTGCCATTTTCGTCTACGGAAGCCACTTGAGGATTTGATGAAATCCATGTCAGGTCAGCATCCCATGCTTCATCAGGACTCAAATCAACATGCAAAGACAGATGGTCTCCAACTTTTATTACTGCCTCAGTAGGATCCAATGAAATTCCCGTCGGCTCAATCTTTATTGAATTGATACAAGAAAAATCTTGCCAACCAATGGAAGTTTTATATTTTGACACAGACTGAGATGGAACATATAAACATGCGGAAGAAGTTGTCTTAGAATCAAATATATGTGAATTTGTTCCAGGTGGTGTAATCGCATTGCATATCACCTCCTTAAATTGAATATAATCAAAAGCTCTTTCCCCGATAGACTTCACCGATTTTGGAAGTGTCAGAGAACCGTTAAAACCGGTACACGCACAGAAAGCGCTGTAACCAATAGCCTCCACATTGTCACCGATTGTCAGAGAGCCGGTAAAACCGGTACAACCATAGAAAGCTAAGTTCCCGATAGTCTGCACCGAGTTTGGAATTATCAGAGAGCCGGTAAAACCAATACAGTTGGAGAAAGCCTCCATTCCGATAGTCTGCACATTGTCTCCTATTGTCAGAGAGCCAGTAAAACCTGTACAATAAAAGAAAGCGGATGCACCGATAGTCTGCACCGAGTTGGGTATTGTCAGAGAGCCGGTAAAACCTGTACAATAAAAGAAAGCGGAATCACTGATAGTCTGCACCGAGTCGGGTATTGTCAGAGAGCCGGTAAAACCTGTACACTTGTAGAAAGCCTTCATTCCGATAGTGAGCACACTGTCTCCTATTGTCAGCGGACCTGTTAACTCCTCACAGCTACTGAAAGCAAAATCACCAATAGTCTGCACATTATCACCGATTGTCAAGGAGCCAGTAAGGCCATATTGATAAGTAAAAGCCCTTTCCCTAATTGATACTACCGGAATTTGGGTATTATTATACTCAATATAATCCGGAATTACAAGATCTTCGATTGATGCAGGAGAAGATGATGGTCCCCAAACCTCCGCAGTCATTGCGAAGGTATCGACATTATACCTAAGCTCATCTACGTCTACGAATTCAGCAGCCGCCTTTAATGAGTTGGATAGACTCAATAAGAAAGCTAATAATAAATACACTTTTAGTTTACTCATATTTAATAAAGAATATATTAATAATAAGTTTTATTGTATATGATCGTTTAATTCATTTAAATATTTATAATCTTCTAATATAATTCTATATACAATACCTTGACGCATAAATACAGTTCCCAGAAGAATCAAAATGGCAATTAGCCAAATAGTTAGAAGGAAAGAGTATAATGTAAGATTCTTATTTACAATAATTATTGCACTCCAAATACATAAGGGTAAACAAATATTTTGAAGCAGAGCAATTTGTCCCTCAAGTATTTTAACTCCATTAACCGAGCGAGACTTCTCTACGTAATAGTATTTCTTATAGTACTCATGCAATACTCTATCGGATGAATACGAAATCTTTTTAAATGAAATCCGAAAGTAAGTAAATGTACAGATTAAAGAAATTCCCACTCTTAATAAGTATTCACCAATAATAATAAAGTATGTGGCAAGTGTGATAACTAAGTACCATGACAATATAATAGAATAGTTAATTAGTCTCTCACGTTTCAATCCTTTAATGATTGCACTCTCACATGTAATGATTACGCTCTCACATGCCTCAATTTCTTTTATATTGTTCCTAAATCGTGACCAAATTATTGTTGTAAAATTCGAATTAACAATACCAACTATATATGTAGATATTAAAAATAAAGCCATTTTACACCAATAAGGGACTGCATTGAAACCAATATCTTTTCCAACTGATTCTATATTCTTTGGCAATATAAAGATGACACTTACAACCATAAAGCCGGGAAGCAGTATTCCCAGTACATCATACAATGATAGCTTAGATGAAATTGACGAGAGCATCACATAGTATTGCCGCGGTCATCCTCTCGTTGGCGTGAATGGTTTATAAAAGAAAAAGCGTAGGAGTCTGTATCTGTTACCGTCCTACGAACTGAGGCTTCTCGCATTGCCCTAATAAAGTCGGACGGCAACGCAGAAGCCCACGCTTGTATATGTAATCATTGTATCCGGCTATATTTCTCTCGAGATATCATGCCGGAAACAAGATAATTACACATCCACGGGCATCTACCGTTGCTCAATCCTTGACTTTATTATGAAAGTTTGCGAGACATTCCAGTTCGTCAAGAATCAGCGCGGATAAACGCTTTCTTATGTATTTAATTCGGAGACGACACTTCGTTTCCGATACATCCCGCTCCGCTTTACCCCAGACCGGGGCTTCTGCGAGGCGGTCTGCGTTGCAAAGTTACAAAAAATTTCTTATCCGCAAAAAAAATTTCTCATCAGCAATATTTCTTTTTCCAAACATTTCTACGGAAAGGATGAGGAACCTGTCTTTGTGGATATATAGAGAGTGTATATGAGGGAAGATAAAGAGATGGAAGTAGGGAGGAGGGGCAATGCTGTTTACTTAAGTAGTGGGTATAAATCACCTTCAGATGGGCAGGTTTTGGTCGCGGATTACTTTCTCAAGCATTTTTTTGTTTGCAGATTCATTTTGTCACGGAAGGTTTTTTGGTCGCAGATTCACGGGGACAGAGCCCGCAGGATCGGGCGCAGATCATTTTTATCAAATTGGAGACCCGCAGATGTGGGACCTCGGCCTGCTTCGCGGCGGCCGGATTAACGCGGATTGTCAATTGCAAAAATTACCGATTGTATCTCCATCCTCATCAATTTCCATCGAATCCATTCCCGATTGCACATGTAGGGTTCGCGACCTGTCGCGACCGCTGCCGTATATCCCCCGGGGATTGATTATTTCGGGTTGGTC
This sequence comes from Bacteroides sp., assembly GCA_014801225.1. Taxonomy (GTDB): domain Bacteria; phylum Bacteroidota; class Bacteroidia; order Bacteroidales; family Muribaculaceae; genus Lepagella. The sequence continues at coordinate 12,155 of JAAVEO010000002.1, read as the reverse complement.
AGTTGCGAATCGGGGCCGCGGCAGAGGTCGCGACAGGTCGCGAACCCTACATTGCTGGTATTACGCGGATTACCAATGCCCCCGGTAATCTCCGGGAGCGGCAATCTGCGTACCATCCGGCCGCAGCGAAGCAGGCCGAGTTCTTCATCTGCGTTCCCTCCGATTATTATTAAAAAGATCTGCGACCGATCCTGCGGGCCCGATCTCCGAAGATCTGCGACCAAAAAAAATGAGCGTCCAAAAGAATCTTCAATCAAAAAAATCAAACTACAAAAGGAATCTGAGTCTTAAGTAAACAGCATTGGGAGGAGGAAGAGAGGGTAACAAAAAGGAAGCCTGCGATGCGGGGCATCGCAGGCTGGCTTAGTAGGGTTGTATTGTAAGTAATTTGGGATTACTTTGCGGGAGCGGCGTTCATCACTACCTCGATCTCGTTCTGACCGTTGTAGAGAGTCTTCATCCAGTTGTTGAAGTCGGCAAGAGTCATGTTCTGCACTGTCTCCTCCCAGCCGCTGATCATATTCCAGCCACGGAGGTAAGTAAAGATATTGTTCAACCAGCGACCATTGTTACGGATGCTCTGCTCGTGCTGCTTGAGAAGGTTGCCCTTAACACGGCTGAACTTCTCGTTGTCAGCACCGTTGGCGAGGAGACCCTTGAACTCTTTCTCAGCACGGTCGATAAGAGTCTGAGCCTGCTCGGCATTTGTCTGGAACTCAACGTTCATTTCCCAAATGCCGGTGTTGGGATTGATGCTGCCAAATACGCCAGCACCGTAAGTACCACCCTCCTCTTCACGGAGAGTCTCAGTATAAATCATATTGAGAACCTCGGAGCATACGGAGAGGTAGATGCTGTTCTTGAGATTGTACTCAAGATTAGTGCCGGACCAGATATCCTGAACATAAACGGAGGGCACCTCGGATACGAAATCAAACTTATCGGAGATTTTGCCGGAGCGAGGTTTGATGTCGGTCACATCCTGTACTTTCTTACGACGAGCTACAGGGAGAGTAGCCACATACTGCTCAAGAAGAGGACGGAGAGTAGCCACATCTACGTTACCTACGAAGATGAAGGTATAATCGGCAGCGTTAGCAGTAGCCTTCTTGATCATATCCACCATCTGGAGATAATTTGCAGCATCGATCATCTTCAAATCCTCAGTAGCCATCATGGGGTTGTCGCCATAAGTAGCAGCTTCGACACGCTTCTGGAAGTTATACTCGGGATTCTTGTCGAGCATAGCCATCTGAGAACGAAGAGAAGCAACAGTAGTCTTGTAAAGCTCCTCATCGGGGTTGATATTGGTGAAAGCAGTGTAGAGAAGTTCCATGAAAGTGGGAAGATCCTTTACAGAGCTGGAGCCCTCGAATATATCAGTATAATTCTTGATACCGAAATCGAGACCTACATTTTTACCGGCGAGATACTTACGAAGAGTAGTAAGATTGAAGGGACCCCATTTGGAGACGTTGAAAGCAATAGAGGAAAGGTTGACATTGGCAGCCTGATCCATAGGATATGTGCGCTTACCACCCTCACGATATGCCTCGAAGAGAATCTGGTCGTTGGAGAAATCAGTAGACTTCACTACTACCTTCACACCATTGGAGAGCGTGATCTCAGTGCCACCGATTACAGGGTTCTCCTTGATATTAGTGATGGAACCGGGTTTGGGGAGCTGAGCGATGAGGGGCTCAGTGATGACCTCGTCAACATAAGGCTCATAATCAGCCTTAAGAGCATTGTCAACAACAGCGATCATGTCGCCTTTGGCAACCACCTTGATATCATCCTTCTGAGGCTGAGCCACTACGATTACCTGATTATCGGGAGTAAGGATCTGAGCAGCAAGCTCATTCACAGCCTGAACGGGAAGAGAAGGAAGCACCTGAGTTATGATCTGGTATTCAGTCTCAATACCGGGAGTAGGCTCATTGTCGATAAAGTAGCGGATAATTTCGGTTGCGAGATTATCGTTGTTTGTTTTATCACGTTCGTTGTACTGACGCTCATACTGGCTGAGAATCTCATCACGCACGCGAGCAAGCTCTGAATCAGTAAAACCAGTCTTGCAAGCGCGGGCGATGATACCCATAGCCTGCTCAGTGGCTTTCTGCACATCACCACTCTTAGGCATTACAAATACATTGAAAGACTTCAGAGTATTGGAAATCCAGAAATTGCCGAAGTATGTGGCAGCATTGACATAGTCGCACTCGGCAGTAGTAGCAAATTCAGAGAGACGATTATTGATAAGAGAAGAAATTACCCATTCCATAACGGGGCCATAGAGATAATTCTCCACAGTGGAACGGAGTTCGCGAGGAGTAGCATCCTCTTTGAATGCGATGCGGACTGTGGTCTGCTGAAGTTCGGGATCCTGATAAAAGGCGAATATCGGCTCTTTATTCTTGCTTACTTCAGGATATGTACGCTTTGCAGCGTTCTTAGGCATAGGAATCTGAGAGAAGAGTGTCTTCACCTTCTGTTCCATCTCATTCACATCGAAATCACCTACGACCACGATACCCTGCTGGTCGGGACGATACCACTTGTGATAGTAATCGCGAAGTTCATTATATTTGAAGTTCTCCACAACTTCCATCTTACCGATAGGCATCTGATGATACTGATACTCCTTATAAATCTGAGGAAGGACAGCGGAATACATACGGAAGTTTGCATCATTACGCTGACGCCATTCCTCACGGATCACACCACGCTCGGCATCGATCTCGGCATCGAGAAGTTCGATAGCGCAACTCCAGTCATGGAGAGCGAGCAGACAGGAGTCAAGAAGATTCTTGTCAGTAGTGGGGACATTGTTGATGTTGTAGACAGTCTCATCGAAGCCAGTGTAAGCATTGATGTCGGATCCGAAGCGGATACCCTTGTCCTGGAGATAGTTGAGCAGCGCCTTGCCGGGGAAATTTTTTGTACCGTTGAAGGCCATGTGCTCAAGGAAGTGAGCAAGACCGAGCTGAGTCTCAGTCTCAAGAGTGGAGCCTACCTTCTGGGCAATGTAGAAGTTGGCACGGTTCTTCGGCTCTTCATTGTGAAGAATGAAGTACTCGAGACCATTGGACAGTTTGCCGCTCTTCACATTGGGGTTGAGAGGCAGAGGAGTCCACTGAGGCTGCTGAGCGTTGACGCAAAGGATGGTAAGGAGTACCATCGCGATGCTAAGAACTTTCCTCATCATAGATCAAGTTGTTAGATTGGTTATTAAATTATTTTCTTGTCACAATTCGGGGTAACGGCCACTAAGGTGTCCGTTTCGAGGGCAAAGTTAGAATATCTTTTTGAAATCTCCAAAAAAATTATTGAAAAACGATAATTTTTTATTTCAAAATATAGGAATCCAATTAAATTATACCATTCATAAGAGCATAGAGGGAGAGTCCGGATGCCGAACGAATGCCAAGTTTAAGGCTGACATTGCGTCGATGAGTGATGACCGTATTGATCGATATGCACAGAGTGTCGGCAATCTCCTTATTTGTCTTGCCGCGTGCCACTTCACGCAGCACATCAAGCTCACGTGAGGAAAGTTCTCCCTGTACGGTGGTATCCTCATGGGCCGATTCAGCCGCCTTTCGCAAAATGCCGACAATTTCCTTCTCGTCCGCCTCCTTATTCAGAACAAGAAACGGCAATTTTCCCACTCCCTCCGAAGATGTTACAGCCACCACCCTTTGTTTACGCGGCATAAAGAAGTCCAAATTAAGAAGTATCACGTCGGAAGAAACTACAAAAGCATCGGCACGTTCGGCATGAGGTTCGAAATCCGTAAACCGGCAATAAATATCCGCGTGTGCTCCAAGGTCGTCGGATAAAATACGTCGCAAGGCTACCCCTTCGAGCGCATTGACACCAATCACCGCAAATCTCAAAAGAGTCTCCATAACATCAACGGGCCTCCACGCCTTCGTCATGCAAACCGGAAATAAGATCGCGAACAGAGGGTACAAGGATTCTCTCGCGGATACGATTGTTCTGTCGCATATCTTTTGCCAAGAGAAAGACCGCGCTCACTACAGCCACACAAAGATTACGGTCATAACTCCCACGCAAATGACGAACGAAGAAGGCCGCGAGATCATCCACTTTCTCCACAACACCCCTGCGTTCGAGTCTCTCCGTATCGGGGAGAAATTCCCCTCTCTCCCCTTTCAAGAGGCTAAATATGGCCGGAAAAGCATCATTGCAGTCATAATCGATGCAAGAAAGAAGTTCGCGCTTCATCTCATGAAAGAATCCTCTGAGCATGGGGAGATTGTTACCCTCCGGCGAACATTGCAGAAGCATTCCGAAATGACGTTCCACATTGGGAAGCTGTACCTCTGCATAATATCGGTCGGTAAGAGACAGGTATTCTACTACCTTCTCCGTAGGGAAAGCCCCGGAAAGAGCAGTAGGGAAATAATTATCATTTAAGAAAGTATTCGCAACGGCAAGGAAAAAAGCCAAATCTATGCCGTGGGAACGACATACCTCAGAAACGGAAGCATCGCCCACCCCAAGGCAAACGCCAAAGCGATTGATCACAGGGATGAGCGATGGATTCGAGAATATAGCCTCGGCAAGCGAGGAATTATCTGTAAGGATCATGCAGAATCAGCTAAAAATATTATTTGCGAGGATTTTTTCTCACCACTATTGTAGTATTCTGAGTGATGATCATATCCATAGGGACATCATGTTCCTCTGCCGGCAGAGAATCCAGCAACTGGAATTCATATCCCACTCCAATCTTTGAAGCACGGGTGGTGGAGAGCAGACGATCATAGAAACCCTTACCTCTACCCAGACGATTTCCGGCACGATCATAGGCTACCGCGGGCACAACAATCAGTTCTATTTCAGAGGGATCGACAGTGGTCTCACCCTGCGGCTCCTCAATATGGAAACTTCCGAGTTCAAGACGAGTCTCATCATAAGGAAGAATATCGAGATTCACTCCATTCACTCTCGGGAGAAAGAAACTCTTGATATCCTTCCATTTGCGGAGGAAAGATATTGTAGAGAGTTCATCAGGTAGAGAATGGTACATGAGAATACGGTCAGCCATCTGGAAAGCCGCCGTGGCTTCAAGACGGGCGAAAACCTGTTGGGCAGCCGCTTCGCGCTCCATTTCAGTGAGCATGGTGCGAAGAGCCTTTATCTTTCTTCTAATCTCTTTCTTTTCCATGGTCTAAATCAATTAAGTTTTCTTTTGTGTGTTCTTTATAGATACGGGGGATTCCCCCTCTTTGAGTAGACGTACAGCTTTAGTGACCGTAGGGTCGCCATCATTGAGCACTTGAATACAGGCTTCAAGTCCGAGCACATCGCGCGCAATGAAGGCCTTAATCTGACGCAACAGCAACTCGCGGCTCTCATTGATGTAATACCATCGGGCCGGAACGCCATTATCGGCAGCGAATTTCACAAAATTCTCCAGCAAAGTATTATCGCGGGGAAGCACTTTCATGAGACGCGGAAGAGTCTTCACACCGTTGAGCATTCCTCGATATTTGTCAGCGACTCCAAAAGCAAACTTCTGGAGGAGCCCTTTATTAGCTACATTTATATAATATGAGGTGATACCGACAGTATCCTCGGGCACAAAGATATCGGGCATGATTCCACCGCCACCATATACTTCACGTCCGTTGGGAGTCTTGAATACTTTACTCTTGTCCAGGCGAATACTGTCCACATTGAACATCTCGCCATGAGAGAAACGGTCGGCTATATCGAGATCATACGATCCTGAAGCACCGAGAGTATATGGTTTCTGGATACTTCTTCCGGAGGGGGTAAAATATCTCGCTACAGTAAGACGCATAGCTGAATTATCCTTGAATTCCGTCTGATTCTGAACGAGTCCCTTACCGAATGAACGTCTGCCTATCACAAGCCCACGGTCATTATCCTGGATAGCACCGGCAAAAATCTCGGATGCGGAAGCTGTGATCTCATCAGTGAGCACCACAATCTCCGAATCAAGGAAAGAGCCATTGCCATCACTTATGGCTGTAGTCTCATTAGCACGTACACGCCCCTTGGAATACACTATCAGTTTCCCTTCTGGCAGGAATTCATTGGCCATAAAAATAGCCTGATCCATATAGCCACCCGTATTGCCACGGAGGTCAATCACAAATTTTTCTACTCCCTTCTCCTTAAGAGCACCGAGAGCCTGAAAGAATTCTTGATAAGTGGTACGCGCGAATTTGCTCACACGAATATAGCCCACTCCATCTTCCATAACGTAAGTGCAATCAACACTGTTCATAGGAATATCATCACGGGTGACATCAAATTCGAGAGGCTTGAGAGATGAATTTCTTACTACCTTGAGTTTCACCTCGGTGCCTTTCTTACCGCGTAGGGTATGGAACACGGAATCGCTCGTCACCTCAGGGCCGGTAAGCACTTTTCCATTGGCAGAGATAATTCTGTCGCCGGGAAGAACGCCTACTCTTTCAGCCGGTCCACCGGGAACCACCTCCATCACCCGGACTGAATCGGAAACGATCTGGAAAGTGACACCAACACCCGAGAAAGAAGAATCCAGCTGAGAATTCACTTCTTGAAGCTCGCTTGCCGGAATATATGTAGAATGCGGGTCAAGCGATTCAAGTATATGGGGAAGATTAGCCTCCAGAAGGGAATCAATATCCAGTTGATCCACATACTCATTCCGGATAATACCCAAAATCTCATGAAGTTTCTTTTCCGCCGGAGTAAGAGGTGAGACGGTGATATATCTACCTATGAAAATACCACCCACCACTCCTAAGGCAAGAGCAACGGGAAGCAAGACAGCGGCTATATTCTTTCTTTTCATTTCTGAAAATCCTCCTCAGGAATATATACTATTTCAATGCCGGCATCACGAAGGATATCAAGACCATCCGTAATACGATACATCTCAGAAAAAACAACTCTGCGGATTCCTGCCTGAATGATGAGTTTCGAACACTCCATACATGGAGATGCAGTGACATATAGAGTAGCCCCCTCGCTTGAATTATTACTTCGGGCCACTTTGGTAATGGCATTTGCTTCAGCATGGAGCACATAAGGGAATGTAAGTCCGTGCTCATCTTCGCAAACATTGTCAAAGCCGGAAGGCGTCCCATTGAATCCGTCGGATATTATCATCTTGTCCTTGACAAGGATCGCACCTACCTGACGACGTCGGCAATATGAATTCTCGCTCCATATTCGTGCCATACGGAGATAGCGACAGTCGAGCAGGAATTGTTTATTATCGGTAACCATATTCTGTTAATATCTTATGGAGAGAATTAGAATTAAAGAGCATCCGGACATAACCGGAATCTTTGTCCGATACAGGGGCGCGAACTCCTGTATCGGTATGGATTTACGTGGCTTTTGCAACTAACTGACAAAACACACGCAATTAATTAACACTGTGACGTGAATTAAAGTTGCTCATGCTCCATGAGGAAGCGCTCTGCATCAAGAGCGGCGCGACAACCTGTGCCGGCGGCGCAGATGGCCTGACGGTAGCGAGGGTCAGCGCAGTCACCGGCAGCAAATACACCGGGGACATTGGTATGAGTGGTAGCACCCTCTACCTTGATATATCCTTCCTCATCAAGATCGATCTGACCACGGAAAATCTCAGTATTGGGACGATGACCGATAGCGAGGAAGAATCCGTCGATAGCGATATCGAAATGCTCTTCATTATCTTTTCCGAGATTACGCACGATATGCGCACCCTCTACACCGTCCTCACCGAAGAGACCTTCAGTATTGCAATTGAAAAGCACCTCGATATTCTCACGCTCCTTGATACGCTTGGCCATCACATCGGAAGCGCGGAGATAATCCTTGCGGACGATAAGATATACCTTGCGGCAGAGAGTGGAAAGATAAAGAGCTTCCTCACAGGCTGTGTCGCCACCGCCTACCACCGCCACATCCTTCTTGCGATAGAAGAAGCCGTCGCACGTAGCACAAGCGCTCACGCCGAGACCACGATATTTCTCCTCATCGGCAAGACCAAGATATTTCGCCGATGCTCCGGTAGAGATAATCACTGTCTCAGCCCATACCACATCTCCATTCTCATCCTCACAACGGAAAGGACGCTTGCTGAAATCAACCTTGGAAACTACCTTAGAGCGAATCTCCGCACCGAAGCGGAGAGCCTGCTGACGTATATGATCCATCATCTCAGGACCCTGCACGCCCTCGGGATAACCCGGGAAATTCTCAACTTCTGTAGTCTGTGTGAGCTGTCCGCCGGGCTGATTGCCTTCGTAAATCACGGGCTTGAGGTTAGCTCGGGAAGCATAGATGCCGGCTGTGTATCCGGCGGGGCCTGATCCAATGACCAGGACTCTTGCATTTTCTTCTGCCATTTCTGGTATTTTAGTTTTATGGTTAAGTAATTCAACGTAGATCATTGAGACGGTAGGCCGGATATTTATCCCTTGGATAAATGAAAATACCGGCCCCAATCTTCATATTTGTCTTTAGAGAAGTGACGCTGAGTGTCGACACACTCCCGTCAGATCCCGTCACGACGATATTTTCAGGGAGAAGAGTTTTCTTATCGAGCGTGATGAATACCGACTTTATCGGTTCATTCTTCCGCTTCGGTGTAAGCACCAACATATATTTCCCTGCGGGCTGATGAGCGGCGAACGCAAGATCATAAGACTCCGATGCCCCATCCATGAACATCAACGGGTTGGACTCGCGCAGCTCGGATGCAGTGGGAGTCACAAGTGTAGTCTCTTTAGTACGCGGATTCAACGTGTAGAGGCTTCTGCCGTCATACCAGGCCGAATACGCACCTGACATGATACGGTATTTCCGTCCGGCAGACAAGAGCGAACCATTGACACTTTTCCCGTTGACATCAATTCGAAACTCAGCCTTTATGCCTGTGGCGTTCTTCAGTTTGGCAGAAGCCTGAGAGGCCACCTGCGGCGCTGTAAGCTGAGCACCGGCATAAGCCGGCACCATCATAAGCATCAAAAACAAGAATATAGCCAAAGGTGATATACCGGTGGCAATCCTGCGTGACTTCAAACTTTCATAATGAATAATATTATTAGCCATATATCTTTTCTTATCAAGAGACAAGGGGGATACGGCTCTTAGACCGTATTAAATGATAACGGAATCACCCGAAGCAGTATTATATCGAATTGAGTATAGATTCGAGTGTTGCGGCATCCACGAGTACAGCACGAGGCTTACCACCGTGTGAGGGACCAACGATACCGGCCGCTTCCATCTGATCCATTATCTTTCCGGCACGGTTATATCCGATGGAATAGCGGCGCTGGAGGGAGGAAGTGGAGGCCGTATTGGAAGTGACAATAGTACGGGCGATTTCATCGAAGAGGGGATCACGGTCACCGAATGTGCCTCCTCCAATCTCGTCGCCATCACCGTCGGGGCCTACAATCGGTTCGGGAAGAATATATGCCCCCGGGCCATCAGGCTGCTCCGCGATATAATCGCAGATAGCTTCCACTTCAGGAGTATCTATGAAAGCACACTGCACACGCACCATCTCGGAATTATTGAGAATAAGCATATCGCCTCGGCCAATAAGCTGCTGGGCACCGGATGTATCGAGAATAGTCTTGCTATCTACACCGGAGGACACCTTGAAAGCCATTCGTGCAGGGAAGTTGGCTTTGATAATACCGGTAATGACATTCGTAGAAGGTCGCTGGGTAGCGATAATCACATGCATTCCGACCGCACGCGCCTTCTGGGCGAGACGGGCAATCGGCATCTCCACCTCCTTACCCGAAGTCATGATAAGGTCGGAGAACTCATCCACTATAAGCACTATATATGGCAGATAACGATGCCCCTCGGCGGGATCGAGACGCTGCTCTTGCATCTTTGCATTGTACTCCTCAATATTACGCACATGTGCGCTCTTGAGAAGCTGATAGCGATCGTCCATCTCCACACAGAGTGAACTGAGAGTAGCCACAACGCGCGACATATCCGTGATAATCGGTTCATCATCGTCGGGCAATTTTGCAAGATAATGCTTTTCAATCTTGGCATAGAGAGAGAACTCCACCATCTTAGGGTCGATCATCACGAATTTCAGTTCATCAGGACTCTTTCGATAGAGAAGGGATGTGATTATGGCGTTGAGGCCCACGGATTTACCTTGACCTGTAGCACCTGCCACAAGTAAATGAGGCATCTTGGCAAGATCGGCAATGAACACTTCGTTATTAATAGTAGAGCCGAGGGCAATAGGCAGTTTATAGCGGCTTTCCTGATACTTGCGAGATTGTATCACAGTCCGCATAGATACAGTCTGAGGGTCCTTATTGGCAACCTCGATGCCGACAGTGCCTTTACCCGGAATCGGAGCGATAATACGCACGCCCACAGCCGCAAGGCTGAGCGCTATGTCGTCAACAAGACTACGGATTTTGGCAGTCTTCACACCTTTATCGGGGACAATCTCATAAAGAGTGACAGTCGGGCCGACGGTAGCCTCGATAGATACGATAGGGATACCGAAGTCAAGCAGAGTCTTACGGATCCGTTCCTTATTCTCAAGCTGCTCGGAAGCATCCACACTTATCTTCTCTACTCCGGGACGCAAAATATCTATAGGAGGGAAATCATAAGGAGTAGATCCGGGGAGACCATCCACCCGTTCGAAATGCTTTGAATCTACAGTCTCTATCTGATTGACGTTGACCACCATCGGGTCAGCTTCCGGTTCTGATTCTTCATTATCCTCCATATCAGCCGGGATAGCCGGAACTGCGGCAACAATGGGATTTTCCTCAATAATTTCTCCGGTCGCGGGATCTACTTTCGGAAGGGATGGAAGCACTTCGGCTGAATCAGAGGCAACAACCGAGGCCTCACCGGTCACTACCGCCACATCAGATGAAGCGGGCACAGGGGACGTGGATACAGGATCCTCCAAATCGGGAAGTGTATAATATATTTCCTCCATATCTTCGGGATTGAACGTAACCTGCGGATCTTCCTCAGCCGTCTCCTCCGCTACTGGAGCCACTGACTCCCCGGCCTTGGCAAGATCCCTATCTTCCTCCCGCAGCATCTCTTCACGCGCACGCTCTTTCTCTTCCTTGCGACGACGGGCCTCCATAATGATATGACGCTTTTTCGCCGCCTTTCTTTTCAGACGGATAATCCACTTCACAAAATCGCGAAGACATATCACAATAAACGAAGCAAGCATAAACACGCAGAGCACGACTCCGCCTGTCCATCCGAAGAAATGTACAATAAATTCATTGACATAACGCCCGTGATAACCGCCCCAATTGACAGGTGTATTAGCTTTGATAGTCAGTAGCCCGATTATGAGCGACACTGTGATAAGAGCGACAATACATTTGATTGTAAAATCTACCGATTTGAATCGGGGCTTACCCACAAGATGCTTCAGCGACATAGCGAAAAGCCACACCACTATCACAAATGAGCCAAGCCCGAAACATTCGTTGATAAGAAATTCCGACAAGCGAGCGCCACCCTCTCCGCCGGCATTGCTCACATCGGGAGAAAAACCGATAGGAGAATTATTGACAAGGGCCTGATCCTTCATACAGTCAGTGAAATAAGAAATGAAGGATACTGCTATATAGACACCAATACAAGCCAAAAAGATACCGAGCAACAAGCGAGCATTCGGACCGCAGACCCAAGCAACGAAATCGGAGGCGAATTTCTTGATAGAAGAGAATCCGTCATAAGCTTTATCACGTTGCTTCTTAGTGGCTGAAGTCCTATCCTTTTCCTTCACTTTAGCGGCCGGACGTGATTTTCCGTTCCCCTTACCATTTTTGCGGGGGGGCGTCGGTTTTCTTTCAACAGATTCTGAAGGCGTTGGGGAAATGGACTCGCCGTATGGTATTTCAGGAGTATAATTATCGTATTTTGCCATTAAAACAGATTTTATCTACTGAAGCTCAGCTCCAAAGAGGATGCGGCTTCGTTGCGTTCAATGATTTTCAATCGCAAAATTAACTAAAAAAATCCACTTTATAAAGAAGTCGTCTAAACTTTTTACGAAAATAAAATAATCGTTAAAAAGGATTTTCTTCAAGGTTAATCTTCATTAATCTTTTGGCATCTTCCAATACTTTCATCGGTCA
>JAAVEO010000001.1:104077-142756 GCA_014801225.1 Bacteroides sp. | reverse complement strand
CGGGAAAGTTTTAGCCTATTACGAGTATCCTCTGAAAGCGGATAGAATAATTCATTTTCTTCAATAAATGGTAAGCATACGGTTAAGCACGTATTTCAGGGATGAGGGATAGCTTGTAACTTTGTAGGCAAAAAAAAGAATATGCTGAGCAAAGAAGAAGTACTTGAGATTATCTCCTATTGCGATTCCCACAAGATCCAACGATCCGTAAGGTTGAAAGAATCAGGGATTACTCACTGGGAGTTTTATAAACCACGACGCAAGTATCGTGAGAATGAGAAGTCTCATCCTCATGAAGATTCGGGATCATTCATCCAATTGGAATCAGGCGGAGGTTTCGTGCCCTGTTCGGTCACTGAGATGGAGAAGAGTCTCAATCCGAGCAGAAAATTACATACTTCGTCAGAGTCCATGACGATCGAGTGTCAGACAAGCCGCGGAGGCATGGTGAGAATAAACGGAAAGATAAATGCCGAGCTGCTCTCGGTTCTGGTAAAAAATCTGTAAGCCATGTTCAGCCTCAACGACAGTATGCGCTACTGGCTCTATACCGAGCCTACTGATATGCGCAAGAGTTTCCATACGCTCTCCGGACTGGTGCGCGACCGGATGGGTCGCAATCCCCTTGACGGAGATGTCTATATCTTCATCAACCGTCACCGTAACCGCATGAAGCTTCTTCATTGGGAACCGGGAGGACTGGTGCTCTACTCCAAGATGCTGGAGCGCGGCACTTTCGGCAGACCCTCCGGGCTTCAGGAAGATGGCAGTATGGAATGGCGCGATCTTGTGATGGTGGTAGAGGGGATAATGGCCGATAACACCACCCGCCGGCGACGTCTTGATACTCTGCGGCGCGAAGCCGGGAAAATATGAGGATTAATGAAAGAATATCAGTGATTTTCTTGTATAAGTCGCTGATATTTTGTATCTTTGAGGCGTAAATCAAGACCGGATGACAGAAGAGCGTAATGAAGATATGATCTCGGTTTCCTTTGCCTCAGAGGCAGAGGAAATAGCTTATCTTCGTAAACGTGTGGCCGCCTTGGAGAGTGACAAAATCAGTCTTGAAAGGGATAAGGGTAGTCTTGAAAAGGAAAAAAAGAATCTTGAACAAGAGAACGTATCTCTGTTGCAGCAGCTCGACTATTGGAAAAAACGTTTCTTCGGGCGTATGAGCGAAAAGAAGCATCTTCCTCTTGACCCAAACCAATTATCCCTTTTTTCAGCCGAAGATCTGGCGCGGATGAGTCCTGAAGAGAAAGAGGGACTGGAAGCCGAGGCGCAGAAGCAGGAGGAAACCGTCACAAAGACCGTCACAGTGCGTAAGCAGCCGAAGCGCCGTAATCTTGACACCACCGGTCTTATGGTGGTGCAGAACCATCTCTATCCTGAAGGCTGTACCGATTCTGAGGGAAAACTTCTGGAATCCTTTGTTGAAATCGGCACCGAGACAAGTGACCGTCTGGAGATGGTTGCCCCAAAGCTATATGTGGAGCGCACGATACGTCATAAGGTCATAAGCCGCAAGGATATGGCACGGAATGCCGAGGACAGAACCATCATGATCGCCCCTCTGCCGCCGATGCCGATTGAACATGGCATGGCAGGTGCCTCACTTCTCGCCGACATTATACTCGGGAAGTTTCTCCATCACCTTCCGTTCTACCGTCAGATCAACCGCTTCCGCGAGTTCGGTCTTCGTCTGCCGGCCTCCACCATAGGCGACTGGTACGAGAAATCGGTCGAGAGCCTCAATGTCCTGTATAAACTTTTGCGCAAGCAGGTGATGGCAAGTGAATATATACAGGTGGACGAGAGCGTGGTGCCGGTTTTAGACAATGAGAAACACAAGGCACGCCAGGGATATGAGTGGTTTGTGCGTGATGGACTCACCGGCTCGCTGTTCTTCTGGTATGACCGTGGGTCACGGTCGAAAAAGACCGCCCGGGAACTCCTTGGCGGCTACCGCGGCACGTTCCAGAGCGACGGCTATGAGGCATACGAACAGTTCTGCAACACTCCCGGAGTACAGGGAGCCGCATGCTGGGCACATGCGCGTCGTAAGTTCGTCGATGCCCTGAAGGAGGATCAGAAGCTCGCAACGCAGGCCATAGTGATGATCGGCAAGCTGTATGAGGTAGAGCGTAAGGCGGATGAAGCCGGCATGACTGCGGAACAGAGGCGCGAACTGCGTCAGAAGGAAGCTTATCCCGTGATACAGCTCATGGAGAGATGGTGTCTGGACACCTACGCCACAGTGCTGGAATCGAGTCTTATAGGTAAAGCCATAGCCTACACCTACTCCCTGATGGACCGGCTGGCGATATATGTCAATGACGGTAGTATCAACATAGACAACAATCTCATCGAGAACGCTATCCGCCCGTTGGCACTTGGACGCAAGAACTGGCTCTTCTGTGGCAACGATGCCTCGGCATACCGAGCCGCCATAGTCTACTCACTGCTTGCCTCATGCCGGGCTGCCGATGTGGATCCCCGGCAGTGGCTTGAACATGTACTCGTGGAGATACCATCCCGAAGAAAGACCGGCCAATCTATGGAAGATCTCCTTCCGATGGAATACGCCAAATCCCCTGATACTAGACCTTGGAATCTTCCCGATCCTGACTGACATACTCACTATCAAACATCCTCAAAATAGCACGAAGAAGTCCGAACATCCACAACGGTTGAGCTTCTTCGTGCTATTTTGCCGAATGTTGCAATACGTGCTTCACCGTATGCTTACTGTAATTTAACATTATTTTATATTATGCCGTGGTGACCCAAGAGAAATTTTGGCTGAGGTCACCACATTTTTACCGTTTGATTATGGTTAAAGTCTGTTAAAGTTTGCCCTTCTTGGANCGNANNGGTGNGGTGAATGGCTGCGAATGATGACGAATGATAATAAATTATGCATTGATAATCAATATATTACAACATCAACGAGATAGATGTGTGTATCCCATAACACACACAACTCACAGTAATTCAGTGAATTAGAGTGGGCGTGGTGACTAATGTGGTGACTTGGAGGGGTATGAGTGAAAGAAAGACCGCTAACTCATTGAGAATTAGCGGTCTTTTGTGGTGCCACCAGGAATCGAACCGGGGACACAAGGATTTTCAGTCCTTTGCTCTACCAACTGAGCTATGGCACCTTGCTTGAGATTGGCTTCGAACTCTTTCGAGGCGTCGTTGTTTCTCGTTTGCGTTGCAAAATTACTGCCTTTTTCTGAGATGACCAAATTTTTTTGCAACTTTTTTTGAATTATTTTTGAGTTGATGGGGTAAGTGGTTGATTTATAGGCGGTTGATGAATAATGTTTTTTGAGGTGGCCAAGAAGCACAAATATCAAATGGAGAAATATTGCAGAAGATTAATGGTTTATGCCGAGATAGGAGGATGAGAGACGAGCTGTGCAAACGGTCTCAATGAAGAGGGATATTGAAGAGGAGGGACGGCATCAGTCATGGACGCAATGAGAATCGATGGTTCAATGCGAATCGATGGTGCAATGAAGGCTGGGGGAAGTGGCGTCAGACGAGGAAGAGGAGTTGGTCGGCGCCCGCAGATGGGTCAGGGAGGAGATTGTCAGTATGGAGCGTACTGAGTTGGGCCGGTGTTGTCAGGTTGGCAAGGAGCAGTTCGCGGAGGAGATGGCCACGGAGAGTTTTGAGGCGTGTGGAATGAGGTGTGCGGAGTGTGGAGCCATCGGTATAGGTACGGAAGTCTATTTTCCACACTTTGGCATAAGGTGCGATGCGTTTCCAATCTATGCACTTTGCAGCATCGGCCGGAAGAAGATTGATGATGTCGGACTCTCCGGATGTTTGGAGAGTCTTGATCAGAGTTGAGGTGATGTCTGGTTGCCAAAATTTGGACAGGGAAATATTCTCTATTATAGAGGAGGTATAGTCGAGACGGTAAGGTTTGATGATATCATACGGGCGTAACCAGCCATAAAGAGAAGATATGATGCGCACCTGAGTATTGCAGAGTGATTGCGCTTTTGCCGGGAGGGTGGAGTAGTCAAGCGCTTTGAATACCACCCCGGTGTAAGCCTCTATGGCCTTTCCACCCAGTGACTTGTTAGGAAATTCATAAGCCATCTGGATAAGATTACGAGTCATGGCAGTGCTTAGCTTTGTACGCGTGATTATCTCCTCGGGTTGCATCTCCGAAATGCGATGCATTATCGTGTCGGCCACGGAAGAATAAATGGGAGTATGGGCATGTAAATCCTCAGGGGATATGATTGAGTCGCATGGTGCCATTGTCTTTGATTCGGCTATAAGGATTATCATAGGCAGAAAACTAACAATAATGGTAAAGAGAGAGGATTACCACTCAAATAAGAAGGGAAATTTCAAGAGGGGAGGGCATAAATTTTCAGCAGAGAGGATATAAACCGAGGCCACGCAAGCCTACGGCTGAAAGCGGCGGCAGCCTCGCGTCCCATACGGGCCCGCAAATCCGGATCGGAGGCCAGTTTGCGCAATGCATCGGCAATCCCCTGCGTATCACCGGGAGAAACGATGAAGGCTTCCACGCCATCATTAAGATATTCGCGTTGCGCACCGCGAGCCGTACACACCTGGGGACGCCCCATCGCCATATACTCCGTGTTGGACAGACCGAAAGCTTCCTCGGCTATAGAAGGGAGCACCCCGATATGTATGTCACGGATATACTCCAGCGGTTCGGAAGAATGTTTCTTCCAGTCGATCATCTCCATTACCCCCCTTGCCTGAGCTCTTCGGCGAAGAGAATCCACATAATCCGGATCGCCGCTCCCCATGATCCGTAGGCGCATCTTCAACGGTTTAAGTTGCGGCAAGGCGTCGATAAGATATTCCAGGCCCTT
This sequence comes from Bacteroides sp., assembly GCA_014801225.1. Classification (GTDB taxonomy): domain Bacteria; phylum Bacteroidota; class Bacteroidia; order Bacteroidales; family Muribaculaceae; genus Lepagella. Next base: position 137,882 of record JAAVEO010000001.1, on the reverse strand, counting down.
CTCCGGAGCGATAGGCCCATGAAACATAGCTATGAGCGGCCCGCGAGCCGGAGGATCGGCGGGGGCTACTCCGGCTGGAATATTCAGTGAATTATGAAGAATATGGAGCAGACGCTTCGGCATGGGAAGGTCGCGCCCCTCCCATGAGGAAAGGAAGCGTTGGGATACATAACGTGACACAAAGATTATGGCATCCAGATTGCGATATATACGCCGAGCCAAAGCCGAGTCGCGCCCCTTTTTTGCGGCATGGAGAGTCATTATCACCCTTACATCACGCCTACGCGCGAGCTTACGAGCCAAAAGCGCCGTGAACGCATCACGCCAATGATGCACATGCACCACACCTCTCCCCACGGCCATACGCTTCATCATGCGGGCGAGCAAGAAAGCCGACGAGGCATCCAGATAGCCGCCCAGCGGCGCATGGCGCAGACGAATCCCGGCCTCGCGGAAAGCGGCATCTACCGCCTTGGCATCGCGAGTGAAAGCCGTCACTTTCCAGCCCGCGGCTGAAAGGTGACGGCTTATGTCGAGTGCATAGCGTTCCGGACCTCCGAAACGTATGGAACTTACTACTTGTATGATTTCATTCTTTTGGGCCACAATTCATGATTCTGGTTCCGGATCAGGTTGCCGTGCCCTTTGTCAGTTGGCCGCTGTGAGCATCACACTGATGTCCACACAAGGGAAGCCGAGATAAGAGCCGATAAGCTTGTCTACCAATCGACCGTTATAAGTGACGATACCCGCCTGCACTCCCGGAGTGCTTACGAGCATACCCTCGAAACCATTCTTGATAATCATCTCGTCGAAGAAATTCACGAGACCATTGCTTAGGGCCATAGCCACAGTGCGGGGCACCGATACCGAAGGATGACTCTCCTCGAAATCGAGCAGATATACCGACTCCTTCATAGCTACCGAAAGCTTCTTCGGGAATTCAAACGGACGGGTGGTGGTGCCGATAAATATTACGTCGGCAGTCTTCACCTTATTGAAGAGTACACGCGGATGGATAGCGATAGTGTTGAGCATATCGCCGCATACCTGCTTAGCCATCTGGAGCGCCGAGATATCATTATTCATGAGAGTGACGTAAGCACCGGATGCTATCGCGGCCTTGCAAGCCGCATAGATATCGTTGCCATCGCCGATTACGAGCACCTCACACGGATTCAATCCGGCTACACTGCCGAGCAACACTCCCTTGCCTCCGCCGAGGAAAGAGAGGTAATCCTGAGCATACATCACAGCAGCCCGGCCATCTATCTCATCGATGATATTGGCGAACACCGGCTCATCATTATAGCTATAGAAATTGTCGAGACATCCGGCAGTGATACGGCGGTCGAGAAGCGCCTGGATATGCTCCAATTCGAAGAGGGAATTATCCATCATCGTGAGAAGCACCGCTCCGGTCTCCATCTTGCGTATTTCAGCGGAGGAGGGGGGAAGATAAGACAGTACTATACCGCACTTGAGCGCTTGCTCGCGAGTGACTATCTCTACTCCGAACTCAGCATACTGCTCGTCCTTGAAACTGATATCCACAGCCGCCCCGGCTTCCATCTTGATATGGATACCGGAAGCTGTGAGCATACCGCACGCTTCGGGTGTAAGAAGGAAACGGGTCTCGTCATTGTCGGGATTATTGCCGAGGAGACCGATTACAAAGTTTCCACCCATTTCATCGAGGAGGACTTCGGAAGGTTCCGGCTCGAACTCCATATTTTTCTTGTTGTCTGCCATTTTATTCTGTTTATTGTCAGTGTATGGCCGGCCGGGGGCGGCCGGGGCTTCTTCCCGACAAAGTTATATCAATATTTTGAGAGCGCAAAGAAATAGTCAAAATTTTTTTACGTCTGCCCTTATGCGATTGCTACTCCTATACCTATACCGACACTTCTCCCTTGATAGCCGGCCAAGGGTCGTAATCCTCCAGCGAGAAGTCCTCATAACGGAAAGAGAAGATATCCTTCACATCGGGATTGATACGCATACGCGGCAACGCACGCGGTTCGCGCGAGAGCTGAAGCTTCACCTGCTCCAGATGATTCAGATAAATATGGGCATCGCCGATAGTATGGATAAACTCTCCCGGCTCCAGCCCGCACACCTGCGCCACCATCATGGTCAGCAGCGCATAGCTCGCGATATTGAAAGGTACGCCCAAGAAAGAGTCTCCGCTACGCTGATAAAGCTGAAGGGAGAGACGCCCGTCGCTGACATAGAACTGGAAAAGCATGTGGCACGGAGGAAGATTCATATTCCCCAGATCCGCCACATTCCAAGAGCTTACGATAATACGCCTTGAATCCGGAGTCTCCTTTATCTGACGGATAGCCTCCGCTATCTGGTCGATATGTCCTCCGGAATAATCGGGCCATGAGCGCCACTGATAACCATAGATATGACCTAAATCCCCATCCGGATCGGCCCATTCATTCCATATTCTCACGCCACGCTCCTGCAGCCATCGCGCGTTAGTGTCGCCACGCAGAAACCATAAAAGCTCATATATGATGCTCTTGAGATGAGTCTTCTTAGTTGTGACGAGAGGAAATCCTTTCGAAAGGTCAAACCGCATCTGGTATCCGAAAGTAGAAATTGTGCCGGTGCCGGTACGGTCTTTCTTGCGATGTCCGTTCGCAAGAATATGGCGTAATAAGTCGAGATATTGCTTCATCGTTGTTTCAGAATTAATACCCCATCCCGAAAGATGGGATAGGATGCTTTTGATAAAGAGGAAGAGAAATCATAACGAGATCAAGCCTTCATTTTCTTACGCATCAGCGGAGTAGCCGTACGGTTGCGTCCCTGCTGAAAGCGTATGGCGTCATGTTTGCATACCTTGAGACAGTCGAAACATCTTACACATCTTGAATTATCCACATATCTGCTCACTACTTTCACACATGATGCCCTGCATATATCCTCACATTCAAGACAGCTCACACATTTGTCGGGATCGATCTCGATACGATAGAGCGAGGCATTGCTCAGGATGCCGAGCCCGGTGCCGATAGGACACACCGTATTGCAGAACTCTCTGCCGAAAAGTACCCCCGCGAATAGAAGCGCCACGAGGCTCACGATTCCCGCGCAGATACCCGTCAATCCGCCGATGCCTAAAGTAAGCCAACTCTCCTGTATGGCCGACAATCTTACCACCGAGGCGATATTGCGCATGATATTCCAAGGCTCGATAACGAATGGCACCACCATAACGCCCGCCAACAGAGCAAGAAGATAAATCACGGCGATATGATACCGTAGGCTCTTTGCATTGCGCCAACGGAAACGCGGATGTCTCATCAGCCGGCGCCTAAGAGGGAGCATGAAATCCTGGAGAGTGCCTACCGGGCACACTGTGGAACAATACACACGCCCGAAAAGAAAAGTGGCCGGGAGCCACACGATGATGGCTCCCAGCGACACTGCTATTGCTGAAGGGATAATCTGAACGCTACGCGCGCTTACGGCCATAGGATGTACTTGCGGGCCTAAAAACAGATAGGCTACCGTCGCCACGAAAAACAATGTGGCCAGAAAAATCCTTATGACCTTCAGATTCCTCATTACCGTTTCTTACCACCCTGCTGCTGGCGGAGCATCTCCTGCTGCTGGCGCTGAGCTTCCTCAAGGCGAGCCATAAAGCCGCTCTTCTTCTTAGGCTTCTTGGCATTCTCGGCCATAGTGTGGCGCACACTCTCCTCAGTCACGACAGCACGGCAGATATAAGTCTGGAGAATCGTGATGAGAAGCGAGAGGAAATAGTAGTAGGAAAGACCCGCTGCATAGTTATTGAAGAACACCATGAAGAATACCGGCATGAGATACATCATCCATTTCATGCCCGGCATCTGTCCGGGATTGTTCTGCATATTGATGTAGGTGTAGATGATATTGGTAGCCGTCATCAAGAGGCAGAACAAGGAGATATGGTTACCGAAATATTCAGTGATGATAGGGATATTGCCACTCCATGAGATAATCGCGTCAGGCGCCGCCAAGTCGTGACACCATAGGAAACTCTGCCCTCTGAGCTCGATGCAGGAGGGGAAGAAGCTGAACATTGCGAAGAGAATAGGCATCTGAAGCAGCATCGGCAGACATCCCGACATCGGGTTGGCTCCGGCCTGCGAATAGAGGGCCATCATCTTCTGCTGGCGCTTCATAGCATTCTCCTGGCCGGGATACTTCTCATTGAGAGCCTTGATATCCGGCGCGAGCACACGCATCTTGGCCGAGCTCTTATAGCTCTTCCAAGTGAGAGGGAAAAGTACTATCTTGATAAAGATAGTGAGGAGAAGGATAATTATGCCATAGTTGGATATGAAGCTTCCGAGGAAGTTGAATACGGGGATTACGACACCCGTATTGATCCAGCGGAAGATGCTCCATCCCAGCGGTATAAGGCGCGTCATCTTGAGATCCTCGCCTACATCCACAGTCTTATCGAGCGAAGAGAGGAGCGGATAGAGGTTGGGGCCGATGAAGAGAGAGAACGAAGCCGGATTATCGGCACGCCAATCATAATCATTCACGACAGCTTGAGCATCAAGCTCCTTGAGATAATCCTCACCTTTGATCACTTCCGATTGGAAATCAGCCGTATTGAAAGCACGGTCGGAGATAAGCACAGTGGAGAAGAACTGATTCTTGAAAGCGATCCAGCGTACTTTAGCCTCACGCTCCTCCCTATCGTTCTTCGACTCGGAAAGATTCTCCACAGAGCCGCCGGCAAACTTATAGAACAAGCCGGAATTGCGCTCCTCGAACATTCTGCCCTGCTCCTGACGGCGCACCTTCTGATGCCAGCTCAGACCAAGATTGCGGTTGTTGCTCTGCACAATCTCCGCCATCCCTTTCTGCACCACCTTCATCTTCACCACATAGCTGTTCCCCTTGGGGAGCGTATATTCGATACCCCAATAAGCATTGTCGCCCATTTCAAGCGCCATGCGTACGGTGGAGTCGTTGATCTGCATAGGGGTGAAATAGAGCATCGAGGAATTCACGGGCTGGGGGAGGGGAAGCTCGAAATCGAAGCTGTTGGAGCCATTTTCGAAGATTACCACCTTATTCTTCACCTTCTTATTCTCATCGGCGCTATATTCAGTGTCATATTTCTTAAGTTCGGCACGTGTGATGGAGCCGGATTTCGCACTGAGTTCCAGACTGAGCACGTCATTCTCCAGCGCCACCTTCTTATCCTCTCCCGAAAGGAAGCGGGAGAATTTGCCATAGCGCCCCATCGATGTGGACGACTCGCGAACAAGGTCCACAGCCTTACGCTGCTCGGCCACACTCATTTTGCTCATATCGCCTGCCGTCACATCATTCCAAGCGAGAGCACGACCTCCCACCTTGACGGTGCCGAATACGGAATCGCCTACGGCGGTCAGGTCGATAGAGCCATCCTGATAGCGCATGGCATGCGTACTGTCAGGAAGCACTACGGATTCACCGTTGGTATTGATGTTATTGACAAGCCAACCCTTCTCCTCCGGAGATAGGGCGTCGGCACCCTTGGCGGCGGTCTGTGCCTCTTTGGCCGCAGGCTCTTTCTGCGGCTCCGTAGGGTTGTCGTTCTTAGGGCTCAGCCACATGAACCCGAGGAAGACAGCGGCCATCAGAAGCAAGCCGTAGATGGTGTTCTTATCCATTATTATCTGTCAGGTAAGTATTATAGTTTCGTAATAAAATTGTCATTATATGATATTCTAATGAGGAATATCATGTAATTCAAGCCGCAAATTTACATAGAATCCTTGGAATGAGGAAAAAGAAAGCCGAAAAAGTGAATTTCCGGCTTTTCTATATTTGGTAATTATGATTGGAGGAATTTATATACTGACTCTCGTTATCGGGAGTCACAGGGCGTAGACCCTCTCGCGAATCCGGTCAGCTATCTGCTGCGGAGAGAGCCCAGAGGCTCTCATCTCAGCCGGAGTGACCGGCTCCCCGAATTTGATTACAAACTCCTTCCCCTCCGAAGCGCATAACTCCGAGGGGAGAAGTGCCTGTTCAAGATTCACTCCGATATGTAGCCTCTTGCGAAGCCGCGCCAGCCGATAGAAACGCTTGCGGTTGAGCCCCTCGAATTTCACCGGCACGATATCCCTTTCATATTCCAACGCCTTCACCACGAAGGCCTTCTGCCATTTCAAGTCGGCTATCTTGCCGTCATCTCCGAGGCGCGACACGAGTCCCGCGGGAAATACCAATATCCGGGCATCCGAGGCATAAGCCTCATTGATGGCGCGCGCTGCCTCCCGCCCTTGCGCTCCATATTTGTTGATAGGAAGAAATACGCTTCGAAGCGGAGTGACATTCATCAGCATATCATTCACGAGGAAACGTACTTTCTCATCAGTGAAGAGATCGCCCAGCACTTTTATCAGCGTGATACCGTCCAACCCTCCGATCGGATGATTTGAAGCGAAAGTTACAGGAGTATGGAGCGGGATATTCTCAATCCCCTCCACTCTTATCTTAAGCCCTAACTGCCGGATCACCGACTCCGAGAAGGCACTCCCCTCGGCCGGATAGGCATTACGCAGAATCTCGTTCAGGCGGTCCTGACAGATGAAATTTTCCAGCATCCGCGTGGCGAAACGCGGAAGCATCCTCGCCGCTCGCGGAGAGAGGCGCGAACGGAGTATACTGTCAAGATTGAGTTGAGTAAGCTCAGCCATTTACGGAATCCTCTTCGTCCCAGAATTCATCAGTCCATTCCTCGTCAGTCTCGGGGAAGAATTCCTCATCCTCGTCTATTTCGGGCTGATCGAATATAAATTCATCCTCCTCCTGCACACGATGACGGATATCCAGCGGACGATGCGTGATAGTGGATGGAGCCAAATGTTCTTCGGAATTGATTTCGCGCCAAAGGAGATCTTTGAGTTCGGTGATTCCCTCCCCAGTGACGGCAGAGATGAACAGAGCCGGCACACCCTCCGGGAGCTCCTCCTTGAGAGCTTCGCGGAGCTCATCGTCGAGGAGGTCGGCCTTGGTGACGGCAAGTACTTTTGATTTATCCATAAGTTCCGGATTGAATTCCTTCACCTCCTTGAGCAAAGTCTCATAATCGCGACGAATATCGGTAGTGTCGGCGCTCACCATGAAGAGTAGCACCGCATTACGCTCGATATGGCGGAGGAAGCGCAATCCGAGACCCTTACCCTCGCTCGCGCCTTCGATGATACCCGGGATATCGGCCATTACGAAAGAGCGGCCATCGCGATAGTTCACGATTCCGAGCGAAGGCTCCATAGTGGTGAAGGGATAGTCGGCCACTTTAGGTTTGGCCGCAGAGATAGTGGAAAGCAGTGTGGATTTTCCGGCATTCGGGAATCCTACCAGACCCACATCGCCAAGAAGCTTCAGCTCAAGCACCACAGCCTTCTCGATAGCCGGCTGTCCCGGCTGAGCATAGCGGGGAGCGCGATTGGTGGAAGTGGCGAAATGCCAGTTGCCTAATCCTCCCTTGCCGCCACGCAGGAGTTTCACTTCTTCCCCGTCGCGAGTCACCTCGCAAAGATACTCCCCGGTCTCGGCATCGAATACGGTAGTGCCGATAGGCACCTCGATTATACGGTCCTCGCCATCCTTGCCGAACGAACGTCCGGCTCCGCCGCTCTCGCCGTCAGTGGCGAAGATATGGCGTTGATAACGGAGATGAAGAAGAGTCCAGAGATTGCGGTTGCCCCGCAGGATGATATGGCCGCCGCGACCGCCATCGCCACCGTCAGGCCCACCCTTGGGCACATATTTCGCACGATGGAAATGTCGGCTTCCGGCGCCACCCTTGCCAGAGCGGCACAAAATCTTTACGTAATCTATGAAATTGGAATCTGCCATGATTTGAATAATCTGAAATTTTGGGTTAAATAAAATAAGAACAGTAGGCCCGGTGCTCAGAGGCGTCGGCGCTGGTTCATCAGGCGGTTGGCATAGCGGAAATCATCGGGCGAACCGATGTCCACCCATATTCCCTCGATAGGGAAACAGGCCACTTTCCTCCCGGCATCCATAAGCGTCTGGAGGAAATCCGGAGCATCGAGATATTCTCCACGCTTCATCTCCGAGATAAGGCTTCGCCGCATGATGTAAACGCCCGCATTGGCGAAATAGTTGAAAGTCGGTTTCTCCGTCAGCCCGGTCACTCTGTCCCCCTCCATAGTCATTATGGCATAGGGAATGGATACATTGTAAGGTATGGCAGCCACGGTCACTTCCGCGCCACTCTCCTCATGATGGATAAACATACGCTCGAAATCAAGCGTAGTGAGAAGATCGGAATTCATGAGGATAAGGTTGTCATGACGCAGTCCCTCCACAAGCGTCAGACTCCCCATAGTGCCCAGACGGCAAGGTTCCTCCACACAAGTGACATCCCCGTCGCTGCTGAAATGCTCTATTATCTGCTCGCGCAGATAATTCACGGTGACGTAGATATTGCGTATACCGCATCTGCGCAATTCCTCAATGTTATAGTCTATGATAGGACGGCCACCCACTTCAAGCAGCGGTTTGGGCACAGTAAGCGTAAGCGGACGCAAGCGTTCCCCCTTCCCCCCGGCCATAAGCACAGCATCGAGCGGCAGCGACGAGCGAAGGCGCCGCAGGTCAAGGATATCGGTAAGGAATCCCTCCGTGATTACAGGCAGGAGATCTATACCCTTCGAGCGTGCCGTAGTCATCGCCTGCATGCGGGAAGCTTCCCCCTCCACACGCATGAAATCGCGAAACATCACCTCGGCCACAGGGCTCCCCAGCGATGCCCCGCGCAATATCGCGCGGCGGATATCTCCGTCGGTGACAGTTCCGGAGATACGTCCCTCTTCGTCAGTGGCGAAAAGAGTCATCGTGTCTCCCGAGAGACTGTTGATTGCCTCCAGCGCCTCTCTCAGAGAGCGAGAAGAGGCTATGATATGGCGCGAGGCTTTCTCCCGCATAGCTGAGGCTACTCGAACCAGCGCTGCCAATTCACACTCCTTATGACTGTGTTCCTGCTCCTGTGTCTGCATATCAGTTGAATTCGTTATCAGTAGATTGTAGTGGCCGGCGTCCGGCTATCTCCCCGGCGGGGATAGCGTCCGGCGAATCGTAAAGATCAAGAGTGGTACGTAATTCATTGGTCACCATAGTGACCAATTCTTTCGGCTCCAGCACCTTCACATTATTTCCGAAAGAGAGAATTTCATGCACCAGTTCGTAATTGAGCTGGAGAGTATAGGAAAAGATAGAATAATTGTCGCTCACCATCTCCTCTTCCTGCGAGCCATGGAGAGGAAGCGCGCGGAAATACTTTGCCTGCGTGGGTGTCACCATAATCTTCACCTTCTTCACCGGGGCCTTCGAGGAAGTCACTCCGATGATATTGGCGAAAATATCGCGTGGGTCGGTCTCTGCAGGTATCTCGAAATGTTCGCTCGTAAGGCGCATGTCGCGCACTCGGTCGAGAGCATACGTGCGCATATCCCCGCTCTTCTCCTTGATTCCTACCATATACCAACGCTGCTTGTAGCGCTTGAGCATATAGGGAAGGAAACGGATATCATATTCCACTCTGGCACGGTTGAACCCCGCATACGCGAATACAATCGCGCATTGCTGGCTCACGGCATCGTAAGCCAACGGGAAGAACTCGCGGGCTGACGGCACATCCTCCACATCCACTTTGGCCGCGGCGTCAGGCGAAAGGCGCACGGCGCTGCTCATCGCGTGCTGATCGAGCACCCAGTTGGTATAAGCGCGGCTTTGCCGGGAATTATCAGAGTTGATAAAATATTCCCCATTCCCGTTGCAGAGAATCTCGATATTGAAATTCTCCTCGATGGCACGCCGATAATGGAAGAAAGTACGTGCCGGAAGCTCCTCACCGTCGCTACGGGAGGAGCGCTTCCAAAGTCGGTTAAGTTCGGCACGTGTCAGCTTGCCATACCTGTTGAGGGTATCTACAATCCACACATATCGTCCGAAAAGATCTTTAGCCATCGCGTTAAGCCTAAGTTAGAGAGATAAGACGCAAATTGGAGACCTCCTCGCTCCCCGAGTCTATGTCAGGAATGCGCCGGGTCAGCCCCCATTTGCACCACAAAGTTAATAAGAAATTCGAGAGTAGACAAAAAAGGAGAGTGCGCGTTGATGAGCGCACTCTCCGGGGCCACATATCTTATACAAATATATATGGGCGTCAAGCCGTCACGGCTTCACCGGATTGCTTGTAAGTTAGTAGTAAGAGTCCGGTATTATTTCTCTTTGCCGGGTGTGAACGAAGAATTCGAGTCCGGTATTATTAAGATTTGTCGGGATGCTTGAAGAAGTTGGCGGCACGCTTCTTGCGGCGTTCTATACGCTCAGCTTTCGAATATTGTACGTCAGTGTCACAGTTGTCCATGTGGGCCATCATAGCGTTTCGATACTCCTTATGCATCATGCGTGTGCCGATCTCGTCACTACGGTAGTTCATGCGTGCCTGGATATTGAGATCATCCGCCACTTTGTCCACATCGATATTGGCGCCGATGAAATTCACCTGCCAGCCCAGCTCCTTCACTTCGCTGATAAGGTCGCGCACCATCTTCCAGGAGTATTCTCTCGAGGAATTCTCATACCCGTCGGTGATGATAGTGACCACTCCTACGGCATCCTCATGTGTAGCCGCCACAGCCTTGAGATCCGTGATTGTCATGCCGATGGCATCCAGCATTGGAGTGCCTCCCCACGGCTGATAGTCAGCCTCGTTAAGCAGTTTGACAACCTCGGCCTTCGCATTCTTGCAGATATAATGCGAGGGGCGATTGGAATTACTCTGGAACGCATAGATGGAGAGGAAATGCTTCTGGGTGTCGGCATGGCTTTCCTGAGCCGACTTGATCATGTTGATGGTTTCGTTGCATCCATCGATAGTGGCCCGACATGTGGGGCCCATTGATCCTGACTCATCAAGGATGATGAGATTGAAAACGCTTGTTTTTTCCATAATTTAATGTTTTGTTTTAGATAAAGTTTATATTTTCGGCTCCGTTCGGCTTCTCTAAGCCGCCTTTGCCTGTGGCGAGGAGTGGGGTGTGCTTCAAGTGGTCATTAAGAAAAAAGATCGTGAATGTTTTTACTAATATTTTCCTTTGTTTTTCAAAATTTGTTTCGGCGACATAGGGGAGCTTCTCCGAAGAGGGGAAATTTCCCTTGGTTGCGTTATTATGACGCAAAATTACAACTAAATTTTTTACCCGTCAAATTTTCTGCGTATTTTTTACGCAAAAAATATTTTCAGGCCGTGAAATCAGGTAATTTTGCCTCCGGGTTGTTATATCCACAAGAGCTCATACCGTTTTTTCGTGACACTTCCGAGGAAGCTCACATAAGTATATACGGAAAGGGCGGAAAAGGTAAATCTAAAAATGAAAGAAATATGAAAAAAGTAGTGATAATGGGAGCTTCCTCCGGTATCGGCTTCGCCGTAGCCGAGGCATTGGCCTCGCGAGGAGTGAAGGTAGGTCTGGCCACACGTCATACAGATCCACTCCGTCTTCTTAAGGAGCGATACCCGGAAATGGTGGAATACGCTCAGATTGATGTGACACATCCCGCCGCTCCCGAGCAGATGGGCCAACTGATAAATCGTCTTGGCGGCATGGATATCTATTTCCATGTTGCGGGAATAGGATATGAGAATCTTGAACTGGAGCCCGAGCGCGAAGTTGAGATCATCGCCACGAATGCCGGAGGCTTCGCTCGCATGCTCTGCTCCGCCTACCGCTATTTCCGCGATAAAGGTGGCAAAGGACAGATTGCCGCGATCAGTTCGGTAGCAGGCACCAAAGGGATCGGTCGTCTTTCAGCCTACTCCTCATCAAAGAAATTCGCTCAGACCTATCTTGTGGCCCTTGAGCAACTCGCACATGAAGAGGGGGTAGATGTCCGCTTCACGGATATCCGACCGGGATGGGTACATACTCCGCTTCTTGTGGAAGGGCTGAAATATCCCATGGAGATGGAGCTTGACTATGTGGTGCCGCAGGTGATAAAGGCCATTGTGCGTAAGAAGAGAGTAGCCGTCATCGACTGGCGCTGGAATCTCCTCGTAGGGGCATGGCGCCTCCTGCCGAATTGTATCTGGACCCGCATGAACGTTCCCATCTCATCACCCGACTCTCCACTCCCCGAGTAAGACTTAGATAAAAAGCAAACCATCCGGACCATACATTCTGATCCGGATGGTTTGTTTTCTATATCCCTTGATACTCTTTCGGGAGAAGTTGGTCGGAATATTAGTCAAGTATATTGGCTTTGATGTTCTCCACTATATAGCGGACATCATCATCGGTCACCCACGGGCCTGCGGGCAGACAGATACCAACAGCGAACAACTCCTCCGATACTCCGTTTACATACGCCGGATTGTTCTTGTAGACAGGCTGCTTGTGCATAGGTTTCCAGAGCGGACGAGCCTCGATATTAGCCTTGTCGAGAGCAACGCGCAGCGCCTCCACATTCGCGTTCGGTTGGCAATCGGTAGTGGCGGTGGAGGCGGCGTGAATCACACCGGCGGCACCACCCACAGCACCCGTTATCACCTGCTTGTAAGCGTTTTCCTCCCCCTTGATATGGAGAGAGGGGTCAAGCGTAGCTGTGCAGAGCCAGAAATTGGAATCGAAATCCGCGCCGGGATTCTCATGCATCTTGATACCCTTCACATCCTTCAGCAACTCGCAGTAGAGCTCCTGCACATGCTTATGGTGGGCGATATGCTCATCAAGAATAGTCATCTGTCCTCGGCCGATACCCGCGCAGATATTGCTCATACGGTAATTGTAGCCGATAGCCTCATGCTGATAGTAAGGATACGACTCGCGCGCCTGAGTGGCATACCACATTATAGTGTTCTTCTCCTCCTTGTCCGGGCAGATGAGAGCGCCGCCACCGGAGGTAGTGATCATCTTGTTGCCGTTGAAAGACAGCACACCGAACTTGCCGAACGTGCCGAGCACCTGTCCCTTGAAGCGGGAGCCGAAACCTTCGGCAGCGTCCTCAATAACGGGAATCTCATACTTGTCGGCAATCTCCATGATGCGGTCGGCCTGATAGGGCATACCGTAGAGTGCCACGGGGATAATGGCTTTCGGTTTGCGCCCCGTACGTTCGATACGGTCGAGAATCGCTCTCTCAAGGAGGTCGGGGTCCATATTCCACGACTCACGCTCGGAATCCACAAACACCGGCGTAGCACCGAGATACGTCACAGGATGAGAAGAGGCGCAGAAAGTGAACGACTGCACAAGCACCTCGTCGCCGGCCTCCACGCCACAACCGATAAGAGCCAAATGCACTGCAGCAGTACCGGCCGACAACGCCACCACTTCCTTATGGAGAGGCTCCGCGCCCTCGCGATCATTTACAAACTCCTCGAGGTCCTTCTCGAACCCATTGACATTCGGGCCGAGAGGCACCACCCAATTCTCGTCAAAAGCTTCCTTTATAAAATCCTGTTCCTTGCCGCTCATATGAGCCAGACAAAGCAAAATGCGTTCTCTCATATATAATGTATAATGTAATAGTTTTTTTCGGTCATGCCGGCATCATGAGTCATGCCGGCGGCGTAATATCTTCCGGAGCCGGAGATTTCACCGGCGCCATCTCCGCGCCAAACAGACGAAGCACCTGATTCACCTTATCGAGCCTCAGTGTAGACTTCTTACCCTGCTCAAGATCGCGCACGAACCGCAGACCCACCCCCGATTTCAGCGCCAGGTCCACCTGCGTCAGCCCATACGTCTTCCGCATCTCCTTCACAAACAAAGCTAATCGCGTCATAATATCAAATCCGGTTGTCCTGAGGTCACTTGCTTGAATGAGCAATCCTTATGTTTTGTTTTAAATTTCCGTTTGGCTTTCTCAAATTCAGGGTCCGCTCTATTTGCTGGGAATGTCTTGGCCACAATTCTTGCATGAACTTCATTTACCGATTGATGGCGGAAAATCTTATTGTCCAAAGTAGCGTCAAGCTGTTCAAGGGCATGCAATACATTATTCTTGCTCTTAAGCTCAACAAAAATTGATTTCCAACTCTCATCATTCGGATGTACGTCATCTTGTCTTGCAAGAATAAGATAGTCGCACTTATTGCCATCCTTGATAATATTTCCATCCACTTGATAAGCCACACATTTCCTTCTTTTCCCGAAGTCAAGCCGATATACAGTCTTATTCTCTTTCAATGACAGATTGGCCCTGTCAGCAAGTTCATGCTTCGGAGAAAATGATTTGGAAAGTAGCGTATGCAACGATTCAGCCATATCTTATCCACAGATTATATCGTTGATACGATCAAGGTCATCCTCTACCCATGATGACACACTGTCGAGATTCCGACCGCTTACCATATATAATTCCGAGTCAATTATATTGGAAGCTGTGCCATCCGCAGAAAGATAGTAGGCGGAAATGCTTCCTTTCGGTAGAATAAATTCCTCAGGAACGATTTTCGCAGTGGCTTCCGGATCTATTTCATACGTCTCCGAGGCCGCCATAAGAACATTGAGTACCGATAGAATATAAGGGCTATGCGTAGTCATGGCTACCATAGAATGGCTACCGTTATATTTCTGGTTGGCGGCTTTAATGGCGCCTACAACATGTCTTAAAAGATTGGCTTGTGATTCCGGGAAAAGATTCTGCTCGATCTCTTCAATGAAGAATATAGCACCCTGATAAGTCATGAGGCTTTTGCTCAGTTTGCTTTCTGCCACAACCTTGTTGATATCCGAACTATCGTCAAGTAGCGAGCTCACGATATTCATAAGGTCGTTCTTACTCATATTGGCTTTGGAGCCCACTGTTCCGGTGATAGCATTGATCATTACCTCAAGAGGTAAGGCTGACTGCACACCGCTTGAGGCATAGAACGGGGAGAACTCCTTCTTAGGATTATCTGTGAATCTAATCTGTTCTCCCTTAGTCTTGTCAAAGAAAAATTCCATCTCGGGAGTCACTACAAGAGGTAGAGGATTGCTGCCGCTATAAGCTTCCCTGACTTCATCCCATTCGAAAATGAAATTAAACAACAAGTCGAAATCCTTGGGTCGATACCAAGATTCAATACCTTTTATAGCAGATATGAGATTCCTTTCCGAAGGGATAAAGCACAACTTGGCATTATATGGAGTGGTATCCGATATAGGATCGATTTTAGCATTGGCTGTGTGATTCCCTTTGAATTCAATCTTGTACGTATCGCCGATATAGATAATCTCACTATCCGAAGAAAAGAATTCAGTATCAAATCGATAGAATTTGATCAGCTCCTTGATAAAGCGGGAATAATGAGTATATAGATATATACTTGTTGTTCCATCTTTCTTTTTACCAATAGAGATAATCTTCTCCACCCATCGGCAATGGCTACAGATCTTGAGCAAAGTACTTTTACCTGTACTTTGCTTACCAATGAAAAGAGTAATGGTTTTCAGGTCAATTACGCCGGTATCCTTTATAGGACCGATTGACTTAATCCGAATTGTAGGCATACGCAAAAAATGATAAGAAAGAAAGTCCTTCGGAGTAGCCTGATTTTTGCCTCTCGAAGTATCTCTCCCTGCTTAACCGACAAAATTAGCAAATAAATCTGTTACGGCAAAATTCCCTGTCGTTTGCTAAAGGATTTTCTCAGAGATACCGATGTGGCCTCGGCGGCNTCAGTCGTCNAGGAGAGGGAGGAGATCGCCATACCCTTCCGCCTCCATTCTCTCGGCCGGGATGAAGCGCAGCGAAGCCGAATTGATGCAATAGCGCAGACCTCCCTCTTCCNNCGGACCGTCAGGGAACACATGACCTAAATGCGCGCCCGACGTAGCCGATCTCACCTCCGTACGTACACGNCCGAACGAAGTGTCGAGATGCTCATCGATCAGCGAATCATCGATAGGACGCGTAAACGCCGGCCATCCGCATCCCGAATCATACTTACGCGAAGAAAGGAAGAGGGGAGTGCCGTCAGTGACATCCACATAAATTCCCCTGCGGAATTCATGATCATACTCATTCGTGAAAGGACGCTCCGTAGCGCCATTCTGCGTCACCTCCCACTGTAACGGAGTGAGACGCCTACGCAATTCCTCCTTGTCCNGANNCTTCTTATCACACGGAGTATCCACCTTCTTTCGGCCCAGATTGCGGGCCTCCTCGAAAAGCNCCGNCGACACATGGCAATATCCCCCCGGATTCTTATACAGATAATCCTGATGATACTCCTCCNCCGGATAGAAATTCACGAGCTCACCCGACTCTATGGCCAACGGTTCGCGATAACGCCGCTGGAGAGTAGCCAAAAGCGTATCCACCACAGCCGCATCCTCCGGATCCGAATAATATATACCCGTACGATACTGCGAGCCCACATCATTCCCCTGCCGATTCAGCGAAAGAGGATCGATACTCTTGAAATAAAGCATGATAAGATCNGTGAGCCCCACCACATCCGGGTCATACACCACCTTCACCGTCTCCGCCGCATGAGTGGCTCCCGAGCACACCTGCTGATACGAAGGATCCGGCACAACACTATTGGCATAGCCCGCNACAGCGGCCACCACACCATTCACAAGCGAAAACAAATGAGCGGTGCCCCAGAAGCAACCGCCCGCCAAATAAATACACTTTCTCATACCCATATAACGCCCCTCTCCGCAAAAAGTATCACATCCGCTGTCGTGAGCCTCCATTCTTCACTGCCGGCTTCTAACGTTTTCTTGTGTGGAAGCTTATTCAAGGTAGGATATATAGAGATTTGGGGATAGTAGGGATTTCGTTTGGTATTGAGATAGAAGAAATAGGTATGAGATACTCCACCATCATTCTTAAAGCATTTCCTTGATATTTCTTCTTAGTGGCGTTCACATCTTCTTCCGGATTCGTATGAATTAAAGTATGAGCCTGTGCATGCCAGTAATTAGCTTTGTTAGGCACGTGATGGCATTTAATAGTCACGTTGAAATAATAATCCTTATTCGGATCAAACTCATCACCCTCTTCATATCCCTTAATAATCTTATCTTTTTGGGAATCAAAGAGAGCCTTATTTCCTAATCTGCGAGGCAAGCTGAATTGGATTGAGTCCGCTTTCGAAAAAGAGAAATACAATGATGGATAATTCTCAAAATATCCTACACTATCTTTAATCTGATCAAATTCTTCGGGACATTTTTGCCATGCGTCGTTCTCACAATCCTTNGGATGCCATTTTTCATCTCCTAATAAGAAGCATCCGCCTAAGATATTAAGTGAGAGCTGCTTCAAAGAATCCTTTTTNCCNAAAGCCACGGGAAGAATCTCNCCNGTCAGAGGATGCAGACATTCTTCCAGATTGCAGAAACACTTNCTCTGCAGTATTACATCAAGATTAAGAAGATCCTTATCTTCCATTGATGCCTTATAATTACTCTGCGGTAAGATATGCCAAGGATATGAATCAGCCATTATTTATANAGATTTGTTAATCAGGGAGTCTGACTATGCCAAATCGGCATCGGTCCATATATTCGCAGTCTTTATCAAGAACTCTGACATGGGAAGCATACTCTGATAGAACAATTCCGATTGAGATCGTACAGAAAAATATGCCATAGGGTTCATCTCTTCCTCATCATCAATATAGATATTTGCAGTGACGGTTCGATCATGGGGGAAAAAGAAGGTAATGTTGAAGACGTCTGCACTTTCCTGAAAAATTACAGCTNCATTTTCAAAAGGCACCTTTNCAGCACCTTCCAAAATATTTCCCCACACCGAAATAGCATACTCCGACATATTTCCATGACAATACTTTTTAAGAGAATCCTCAAGTAAATTGCGGCGNGTAGNTTCATTAAGAGAAATCGAGACCTGGGGNGTTGGAGTCATGATNGAGCCGGTTCTTNCTGAATCGACTTCGACTATCGGATTTTCTTTGGCGTGANAGTCTNGCGGAGCGACTACTGACGCGANCCCAATAGTGAAACCGGCAATCGTTACCTGCGTTACCCTCTTAACTTCTTTAAGGAACTTTTTTGCTCCTTCAATACTTCCAACTATTTTAAAAGCCATATCCGAAATTATTTCATGCTGTCTATCACATTTTGGCTTACTGCCCAATGATAAGCATCATACAGTACATTATTCATACGTTCGGTTTCCGAAATGATTCCGGAAGCCTTAATATCCNCAAAAAGGTCATAATTACTAATCAGCATTATCCCCCCTACCATTTCCTCATTATCAGGAATTACCAAAAAAGAGTTAAGGCGTACTTTACCATAAGGTGGATTATCAAATTCCGCCAAACTTTCTAATTCCGAGATTTCATTCTTTTCGNCAAACTCGGAAGAGAGTACAGAGCGTTTCAGAACAAACCATTCATCCCGACTCTTAATATTTTTGCTATCAGTGGGGGAAATCACCGGCCAAACATTAATCTTCTTGACTTTTANCCCGGAAAATTCAAAACCGAANGGTAGACCTTTAACAAGATTAGTNAGAATCGGCTCCATAGAAAGTTTGAAATTCGAATAATGAGCCTGATCCACACGTATTTTTATACTTTCCTTAGCAAAAGANATATATACACCATTATCTTTATCAGAGATTTTAAGCTTGGTCAGTGTCAACTGCTTGTAATTTTCCGCAGAGAGCTCAATACCGAAAGAGTCGCGAAAAAGCCTCTTTGCAACCTCTTCCGTAAAGGAAGATTCCGCAAAGAACATCTTTACCGAAGTTTCAGCAAGAAACGTTTTGGTATAAGTTATCTTATTTTCAATATGAGGAAAAGGTATGTTCATCTCTGTTATTGATGTGAATACGAGACAAAATTAGTAAAAATAATCCAAAGCTACCCACTAAATACATGGATAACTGCAATTTACGCAAATAATCTTCATTAAGCCGCACGTGAATCTTGTCCCGGACCCACTGCTGNCTGCTATAATAAGAGTAGGGAGTTCGAGGCATTCGGAGAAATGCAAACCCGATAGAATTTGAAGAATTGATTCGATGGGAATTGATAATGGAGAGCCAATCGGTAATCCCGGTTCAGCGTTCTTAAAATTGCGCGTCATTAAGTATTCTTTTGCGCTGGCAATCTGCGCTGATCCGGCCGCTGCGAAGCAGGCCGGTTCCCAATCTGCGGGCATCCACTTAGCAAAATAAAAAGATCTGCGACCGATCCCGNGGGCCCAATCTGCGAAGATCTGCGACCAAAAAAAACGTGCGACCAACTTCTTGTTCAGGAGTAAACGGTTCGCAATACTATTTAATCACAGAATTTTGAGTTGGTAAAATATTTGCATAATATTCCCTGACCCACTCAGCATATGCGAGTACGTCCGGACCTATTTCATTAAGAGGTTCCATACTCTTCCAATCCAGNTCAAGAATATTTTTTNGGGTTTCAGAAAAATACTTCTCCAACTGTTCGCTGAGTGTACCCATAATTCAAAGTGTTAGATAATAGATTCTGTTATTAGAACGTACAAAATTAATATAAGTTGCCTAAAAAAGCAAACATAAGGGTGAAAATCTAGTCCAACGAGGGTGTGAAGCGACAGGAGAGAAGTAAAAGAGATTTTAATAGCGACAGGCACGCCGCAAGGAGGGCGTGCCTGTCAATGTAAGTTAGGGTATGAAGTGGGGAGGGATAGCTATAGATGGGAGAAATATGGTAACGAGGAGGTGGAGAGTGGAGAGAGAGAATTTGGAGAGAGAATATAGAGAGGGAGAAAGGATCAGAGGATGGAGAAGTTGCGGTCGGCGAGTTCGGAGGCGTGTACGATGACCACGTCATCGTACATCATCAGCAGCATATCATCGTCATAGCCGCCGATGTTGACGGGATTCTCGATGCTGTTGATGCTTCTCTATTAATGTGTTACAATTAGAAACAGATGAAATAGACATGTTCTTCTGCATAAGTTTTATGGAGTGGGATTCTCTCAGTATATAAAGTTCTTTGGCACTTATGACATTGGCTCTATCTTTCCTAGTGTTAGTCTAGGGGTTTATTGTTCAGGTGAATACATTGGGGTTTAGTTTTGTGCCACGACTTATTTTAAAGGATATTGATGCCTTGTTCAAGATATCGGTTGCCCCCAAGATAGACCTTATATATCAATTCATGTCAGTCTTGACGCTACCTCTTTTGAGAACGGCTATGGCCGACAGTCAAACTTATTTTTTGCATAAACTCTTTGGAGTAAAAGTATTTCATATAACTTAACTCTAAATGTTTTCTCTTGCTGAGCCTTGTAGAAGTAATGCTCATAGTTGTATCTTGCCTTATTACCTACAAAAATTATAATATTCTGTACAGAAGTTTTAGTTACGACTATTTATTACTTAAATGTACGCGGTACTGGGGGAAGAACGATATAAAATTACTATCATCAATAGAAAATCCTCTTAAACTAAGCAGCTCATTATAATGCTTCTTATCGACTATGATCTTTCCGATTGAAAACACATAATCGGATTTACGGTTGAAAGCTGCCTTGAATCGGTATAACGAATCTTCTCCGGAGCCTATACCCCCTCCAAGATGAAAAGTCTTATACCCATGCTCATATCCCCAAAGGGCAGCCTTGTATAGAAGCAAGTTACTTGGTGCTATGGAACGGTACTCACGAAGAGAACCTGACAAATGATAGTGCATTTGATCATTTGCAAATATCATGATAGCCATTGATATTATCTTCTCTTCATGCGTTGCGTAAAAGATTTCATAATTACCCTCTAGATCATTGGCTATCGAATCATAAAATTGCTCATTAAAGAAATAATAATCCTCTGCATTATCACCTCGCATAGTCTCATCATAAATCTCTTTAAACACTTTAAATAGAGTCGACTCACTTGAATTATGAATCTTCACCCCCGATTTCTCAGCTTTACGAATAACATTCCTGTTCTTACTGACTATATTTTCCCAAATAACCTCTGGGGAGGACAAATCTATTGCAATAGTTTTGCCTAATGGTATAACATTAGCAATTTTCAAATTTTGATTTGCATTTTCAAGAACAGGATGAAAGCGAAAAAAAACAGAGTTTACATGATTTTCTTTGAGAACATGATGAAATTCACGAGTAAGATTTTCAATATCTACATCTCCATCAAATATAAATCCTCCATAACCATAAGGGGTTACAGCATCAAAATATACATTTGAGGAAATTTTGTCCCTAAATAACACATCATTCGCGACATCCCGCAATATCAAGGTACAAATAGCACGGCTACCATTAGATTCTTTATAATATAAAAGAACCGGTTTTCCATCTCCATGTGCTTCAAATGCCTTAACATATCCGCTCAAATAATAAACATCATAATTAGGAAAGGATTTTACAATCTTATCCCATATATCGCTTTGTAATAAATCTATTATCTCCATTCCAAAATGAGTTAGTCTTTGATTATAGCTATAAGAAATTCCATATTTTTCAATGAATGTGCGCCATAGAAAGGTAAGGTGCCAATATATGTAACGAATACCTGTTCTTATAAGAAATAGTGTCTTTGTATAGAGTATGTATTTAACAATACTTGTTATTCCAAGTATATATTGGTGGCATATTGTTACTGAATTGGTTATCTTTTGTTGCAATTATAATCTTCATTTTTTATTTCTCCTTTCGTTATCTAAATAATTATCTTTAGGTGCTTCTATATCTTTTCTTGCCAATACATTTTTTATAGTGATAAATAAAATATGGCAGTCATTTAGAAAAGTAATATTTTCAACATATTGAGCATCATACTCTAGTTTCTGATCCCAAGATAAGTTATTGCGGCCATTTACTTGAGCGAGCCCAGTAATTCCTGGACGCACATTGTGACGTGTTGATTCACGATCAGTGTACCATGGTAAATATTGTGGAAGTAACGGTCGTGGTCCAATCAAGGACATATCTCCGATAAGCACGTTCCATAACTGAGGTAATTCATCTATTGATGTTTTCCGTATAAATTTACCTACCTTGGTTAATCGCTTTTCATCCGGCAGAAGGTTGCCCTGAATATCCTTCTCGTCGGTCATTGATTTGAACTTGCATATCTTGAATATCTTACTATCTTTGCCCGGTCTCTCTTGAAAGAAGAAAGCACCGGCACCTTTGTTGGCGAAATGGAGCCAAATTGTAACAACTGCCAAAGGCACCGAAAGTACTAAAAGTGCACCACCGGAAGCAGTAACGTCAATGGCCCGCTTAAAAAAATTCTTGTATAATTTCATTATACTTTATAATTGTATGTAGGGTAGTTAACGAATTAGATTTCTGAAATCGATTAGCACTGTAAATGCCAACTGTCCGAAAGCAACCAAATTCAACTTGTCAAACTGGCGGGTGGTGAATCCCTTGTCAAAGAAGGGATACACCAACACAATCGGAAACATCAGCCATGAGAGATAGGCAATCCTGTTGGTACAGCTCGCATACATCACAAGCAACCATACCGAATTGATACCAATATATGTGCTGAGAAGGAAATCGTATGTGCATGACTTATAGCCCCTGTAAATCTTCAGATACAATCCGAGAAGAATCGGAGCGGCACTGTATAGGATGAAATCCGGTCGGAAACCGGTGTCATATCCGTTTTTCCAGTTGGTGAGATATTTGGCTCCTTGCTCATCGGTATAGTCCACCAAGAAATGCTGGATCTCCTGCAATCCGAACACTGAGAAGACCACACATAGCACCCACACCACGAAAAAGAACTTGGGGCGATGAAAGAACCGGCAGACCACGAACACGCATCCCGGCATTACCATGGAATGATGCCAGCCAAACGACAGAACGAGGCATGGAATCCATATCCACCATTTCCTCCAATAAGCCAAAGCACAGAGGAAAGCAGCCGCGGCCGCTCCGGCCTTGAACCCGTTAACACAGTAATTATAAGTGGAGATACTACTAAGATAAATCACGAAAGCATAGAAATAATCTTTCGAGAAGAGCTTCCTGCAGGCTACGGCAATAAAGATGAAATAGAAGGCGCTGATAGTGAAATAGAGCGACTTCATCCCCCACTCATAGCAGATCACCACATGCAGGAGATTGTCATAAAGCACATTCGTGCGAGTCCATCTGAAACAGAACACTCCGCCCTTGAACTCCTCATAGACTCTTACATAAAACATTGAGTCCCCGAAATCTGGAGTCAATGGCCTGAATCCCAAGAAGAGCGACAGAATCGCTACCGTCCAGATCAACTGCCAAGGCTGCCGCCATAAATCCACCCGATACCTCAACCTCTCCCCCTCACTGGCATATTCCCGCATAAGCCAGCCGGTCAATACTATTATAAATAATAAATAGAGGGGATAATAGAGTTGAGGAAAAAGGTGTAAACTCATCTATAAAGGGTATGAATTTCGCGTAAAGTGCTTAAATATCTTAAATTATTGTTTTGTATATTTGGGAATGGGCCTTTAAGGCATTTTCTACGGAGAAAGTTTGGATTGTGGTCTTGGCATTAACTCCCATTTTATGCAATAACTCTGGAGTATGATAGAGTTGAAGAATCTTTTCAGAGAATTGTTTCGGATTTTTAATATCAAAGAAAAAGCCATTCTCTCCATCATGTACCATTTCTTTATGGCCGCGATCAATGCTGACAACAACCGGTAACCCGGCAAACATATCTTCCGCAACTGTGATTCCTAAACCCTCTTGTCTGCTGGAAGAAACTCCGACATCTGACATTGCTACTAATGAATGTACATCAGTTCGGTAACCTAAGAAATCTACATAGTCGTCTACGTTAAGATCTTTTGTTAATTTTTTCATGGCATCTAATAGTACACCTTTTCCGGCGAGTAAAACTTTGAGATTTGGAATTGATTTTATTAGATTTGGTATTTGTCTTATAATTAACTCCTGATTCTTTCTTGGGATAAACTCAGCTGCATAAAAGAGAAGGAAATCCGTATCAGCGTACCCATATTTTTTTCTCAATTTATGTTTGATTTCAGGTGTACTTACAATTACTTTGGAAGTATCAACGCCTACCCCGGGCACTAGAAAGACCTTTCCGCACTTGAATTTGTGAGAGATAGTGTTATCATAATCTTCTTTATTTATAGTAATGAGGATGTCGGTGTAGGCAGAAAGAAATTTTTCTACAGGATAATAAAGCAGCCACCCCATTGCGGGAGCACCTTTGAAGAAGTGATAACCATGAGCGGTATATATTACTTTCATGCCATCCTTTCTAAGTCCTTTTGCAGCTAATCTGCATAGTGCCGCTGCCATTGGAGTGTGGCAATGTACTATATTGTATTGTTCTTGATATAAGAGCTCTTTTAATAGTTTATACACCTTGACATTATCAAGTTTAAAGGGACTGCGACAAAATGGAATTTCTATGAATTTATCGCATGCCTCAAGAATTTCATTACCATCATCATTACGAGCTGTCGCATGAACCTCAAATCCTTGTTCTTTAAACCACTTCATATATGGAATATGGAAACTAATTAAATGTTCTTTTACTGAAGCTACAAATAATACTTTTTTTGTCATAGTATATATAATTCTTTAAAGTTTATAATTGTGTTACTAAAAAAGTGAGTTTTAGAAAAGAATAATTATAGAATATGATGAGCTATTATATCGCAACAAGATAAAGTAGCATCTCCATATGCTTCAATATATGTATCCCTGAAATTAGACGCTATCTGTGATCGATTGATGAAATTAATATTTTTAATTTCATCTAGTAATTCTTCTTCTGTATTATTTCTTGATTTAAGAGCCTCTCTTATATCAAAATATAATCCTCGTTTACAACTGTAATTTTCATAATCATAGCAGAATGTAAGCATTGGACGTGCTAAAATTGAAAAATCAAAAAAGATGCTGGAATAATCGGAAATTAATATATCGGAGATTAGCATTAGTTCATTAAGCGATTCATATTCAGAGACATTTCTGATAAAGTCTGAATTTTGAATATGAAGCTGTTTTGCTACTTCATAATGCGCCCTAATTAATAAGATATAGTTTTGTGAAAGATCTTTTTCCCAATTCTTAAAATTTAAAGGCGGCCTAAAAATGCAATTTTTAAGATTGTCCTTGTCATATTCTCTAAAGGTGGGAGCATATAGAAGGATTTTCTTGGTTTGGGGGATTTTTAATTTATGTTTTATCTCTAATATGGTATTCGGATTATTCCCTTTTACCAATTCATCATTTCTTGGTAATCCAATTTTTTTAAATATATTTTGCGGATATGAAAATATTCTTGAAAGTATATCTATTTCATAATCACTTTGAGCTAACATGATACTTGGAAATTGTCCATCTTCTTTACTAAAAGCATTAGATTCTTTGGATGCATCTAATCCCATTTTTTTTATTGGAGTTCCATGCCATGTGTTAAGGTAGAAAGTATTTTTATTGTTAATTGTAAGTCCTCTTTCCACCGAGCTATTTGTGATCCAAGCGCTGGCCTTAAGTAATTTTATAAAATATTTAAAGCTACTTATATTGATTTTTCTTTCAGATGGAAGATTATGAGCAGATGGATCTNANAAAGCCCATAAATACTTTATAGAGGAAAATCTTTCATCTTTAATCATTTCTTCATAAATAGCTTTGGGCGAATCATCATATTTCCTTCCTCCATATGAGACAAATATAACTAAATTCTTATCTTTCTTTATAAAATATTTGCATATTTTTAAAATTGAGCTTCCTATATAATTGTATAGCCTAAATGCTATTGGGCTATATTTTACATAGTTTATTATATTGAAAATTGTCATGATTAATTATTTTAAGAATTATTTATACGAGTATCCACCATTTATCTCAATCAAACTTCCGTTTATGAAGGGATTGTCTATACAAAATCTGTAAGCATCCACAATTTCGTCGACTGTTGCAAATCTATGAATTGCTGTTTTGCGATAGATATTTTGTTTTATTTCCTCCGGTTTCTCTTTTTGCCATGGAGTTTCAACGAAACCGGGAACAATTGCATTTACTGTAGTACCTGTACCTTCAAATTCTTTTACGAGATTTTTGGTTAACCCATGGATGGCAGCTTTTGTAACACCATAAGCCAGTACTGTAGCGTGTGGCATTAATCCCATTTGGGATCCTGTGAATATAATTCTGCTCCCTTTGGGAATGATGGGAAAGAACTCTCTTACCATGATATAGTGTGAATTGACAGAAACTTCCATCATCTTATCCCAATCTTGATCGGTTGTTTCAGTAAAGTTCTTGCGAATTGTTACTCCTGAATTACATACTAAGCAATCAATATGATCTATTTGTGATTTTATATACTTTATAAAATTATAAACTTTATCACGGCAACTTTGATCAATATTTATTGGATTAAAATTAGGTATTTCTTCTTTGAATTCCTCTCCAACATAAGTCGCAAATACATAATATCCTTTCTTTAATAACATTTTTGCAACTCCAAATCCAATTCCGGAGGTTCCTCCAGTCACTATTGCATATTTCATAATTCTGTAAAGTTTTCTTTATTAGTAAATTGTTCCATTATTTGTGCCATACAGATTGACTCTCTTCGTCTTAGTCGAGCCGAGGAATGTCGATGGTTAAGGATACATGAGATAAACTCTTGTATTTCATATCTTAATCCTGCTTCATCCCACTTATAAAAAAATTTTTTGTTTTTATTTTGATCTTCATATCTTAATTCAAAATAGTCAGTTTTCCACCATGGTGCCGGCACATAGGCATATCCTTTAGTGCCAGAAACTACAAGGTTTCCTTCCGTTTTGACACCGAGTCCTACATTGAAAGAGCATACGGCATGTTGATAGAGAAGAATCCCCTTGGTAAACATGTCAACTCCATTTTTTATACGAGAATACAAGTTAAGGTTCAGATAATCTGTACCCAATAATTTAATAATAGGTAATAGTGGATAACTACCCAATTCATACATGGATCCTCCTCCTTGACATGGATCAAATTCTCGTAAGGTTAAGTCATCGTCCCATAGTTTGGAAAGAGATGCGTCCACACCAACAATTTGACCGATTACTCCACTTTTCAGCATTACAATCAAGTGATTAAAAGCAGGACAATGGGCAGTTTTATTAGCTTCGAGTAATATTAAATTTTCTCTTTTTGCCAACACGTATAGTTCAATAGCCTGATCTTTCTTTAATACTAATGGTGTTTCACAGAGGACATGTTTATGATGGAGAAGAGCTTCTTTTACTATCTTGTAATGTGAAAGGTGTGGAGTTGCAATGTATACAGCATCAACATCTGAATAAAGTTGTTCTGTTGTGTTGTATGCTTTTATATTATATTTATGGGAATAGTCAAGTGCAATTATAGGATCTATATCATAACAAGCGGTGACTTGTATGCCGCTAACAACTTGGGCTTCTCCAAAGAATCTGTTTGCCACTCGCCCACATCCTATTATTCCCAATTTTACATCAATTGTAGATTCGGCTCTAAGCATTGTGGAACTAATTCCTTCTGTTCTGGGGAGATAAACTACTTTGCAATATTCATTTAAATAATTAAATTTACCTTCCCAGTCTGATCCAATGGCAAATATATCAATATTATATTTTTGGATATCATCAATCTTTTGCCCAATATAATCTTCAATGATTATCTCATCAGCATATCCTGTTGCTTTGACAGCTTCAATTCGCTCTAAAACATTATTGCGTACATTTAATTTTCCTCTTTCTCGATCATAACTATCTGAGGTAACGCCTACAATTAGATAATCCCCCAATGCTTTCGCACGTTTCAGAAGGTTTAGGTGACCATGATGAAGTAAATCATAAGTGCCGTAGGTTATGACTTTTTTCATAGTAATAATTATTTTGATTTCCTATGAATTAGATTATAGATGGAGTATGGAATGACTGAGGATGCAAACGCATGCGCTATAACATACCATAGATGCCAATAGGATATTCCTGCCAGTTGGTAAATCTTATATCTACGTTTAATGCCAAGCATTCTGCTTTTAAACGTCCTTCTTTTGAATGCTTTTTTATCGTCACGCATCTGATAGAGCGGCTTATCCAGGTTATACCCTATAAAATCCTGATTTAATAACTTCGCCCAAAGATGATAATCCTGGCCGCGCTCGGTCCATTTCTCAACCGTATATCCTCCTACGGATTTTAAAGCTTTTGTACGAATCATTACAGGAGCATGCGCAAAGGGAGATGTACGTTTCAGGTCTTTTTTATTTGGAATTTGAATTACTGTGCCAATCATGAAGACCCCATTTTCATCAAAGTATTCCATTGGACAGCTTACGAACGAAAAATTCTGGTTTGAATCTAAAAATTGTATTTCTTTTTCAAATCGTTCGGGTTTACTTAAGTCGTCACCATCCATGCGTGCTATAAACTCGGTATCTGCATACTCAAGACATTTGTTCAAGGTTGCAGGTAACTTCAAATTGGTTTCATTCTTTAAAAGAATGATGCGATCAGGATATTTTTCTGCATATTCTTCTGCAATTTCATACGTATTGTCAGTGGAGCAATCGTCACAGAGTATTACTTTAAATCCTTGGTATGACTGTGCAATAAAAAGGGAATCTAGTGCTTCAACTAATGTGTCAGCACAGTTGTAAATTGCCATTAGTACAGAGATTCTGTACAAATTATTATTTTCAATCATATATTCTTATTTTATAAATCCGTAATAAACTATATTCATAAATAGGGTAAAACCTAAATGTCCCCATGCTACGATATTTAGTTTTTTATATTGATTAATGACAAACTGTTTATCAAAGAATGGATAAACTAAAACGATAGGAAGCATGAACCAGGAGAGATATGCAATTCTATTTGTGAAGCTCGCGTACATACATAACATCCAGATTGAATTGGAAAGTAAGTAAGTACAGTAAATTAAATTGTAGAATTTAGAAGAATATTTTTCTTTGAAGATTGCCCAGTAACCAATATAAATTGGAAAAGCACTATATACTATAAAGTCCGGTCTAAACCCGGTGTAAAATCCTCCGGACTGAGTAGAGTCTAAGGAAAGATATTCAGCACCCTTCTCATCTGCTAGGCCCTGAAAAAGTGTCTGAAAATAACCAATATGTGCATACGCTATCAAGAGACTAATAAACCAAACGGCTAAATATAATTTGGGATTTTTATAGACAAAACAGATAATCAATGCAGAGATTGGCATTATCATAGAATGGTGAAAACCTAATGAGATCCAAAGTAAAATAGCACAGATTGCTTTCTTGTCATAAAATCCTAATGCCAATAAGAATATTGAGGCTGCTGCTCCAGCTTTTATACCGTTGGTTCCGTAAGCAAAAGTAGAAAATGCAGCAAGATAAATAATTATAGCATATAATGTGTCTTTTGGAAATAATTTGCAACAAGCCTTATATAATCCTCCGAAGTATATTGTGGCCATTATTAGGAAAAAGATCACTATATCTATTGATCTTGAGGATAGATATCGAAATCCGTTTCCGAATATTAGATTATTATCATTAGAATCATATGAAAATGGTTTACCTATATGTCGATAATAACTGTCTGTGTAATTCCACATATCCACGAAGGCACTGTGAAGAGGACGGCACCCGATAAAGATAATCAAGAATACCGTTAATATAATAGAGGGTACTTTAGAGGATACCGATTTTTGAGAAAGTCGGGAATTGGGATAATGACTATATTTATTGGAGAGTATAATGGTGTATATCGTGATTATAGTCAGATATATACTCTCATAGTAACCACCATCTATCATTCCGGTATTCAGTTTTAAAGGATTGACTTTAATAATTATCTAATATGTGGGAGGTTTAAAAATATAGATAATTATTATCGAAAGTTTTGAAGTAATTTGATAATTGAATATAGATTATGTTTTAGTGCATGATAAATGATGTAATCATAATATTTTCGCACTATGGAACGATTGGAAAAAGACATGTTATCTGTCATAAGATAAGATTTGATTCTTTTCAGATTTGCGGATAAAGATTCTTTGTTTGGTGCCGAATCAAATAATCTATTGATTGCACTTCTAAGTGCAGACGCATTTAGAAGTTTCTCTATTATCTCTTTTTCTCTATCTGATAATCCTTTATTGAAAAAAAATATTAGTTTCTTGTCTATTTCTTTTCTTCGTTTTAGGATTCCGGTGATGGCTGGGTCAAATCCTTTGCTGAGTGTAATCTCCGTGCGTTGTACATACACATATTCGCCTTTTTCGGAGAATTTTACTTTAGGAGCATGTTCTATAAACCTACTCATGAATTCAGCATCTTCAATCCTTGATAATCCCTTTTCATAAAGTAAATGATTTTTGATCAGAAAACTCCGCTTAAAAAGTTTATTCCACGCATAACATACAAATTGAATTACGTCAATTGGATGGCATGGATTAATCTCATTACCAGTTTGGATAGGTAAATTTCTCTTAATAAGATTCTCTACGTAATTGTTGTTATCAAGATACTCCACTTGATAACCTGCAATTACAATATCCGGATTTGATTCAAGAGTTGGTAGATATAGCTCGTAGTGGCGAGGAAGGATTCTATCATCAGAATCGAAGAAGTGGATATATTCGCCTGTAGCAAATTGCAAACCATAGTTTCTTGCGTCAGATAGACCTCCATTTTTTTTTGAGACTACGCGAATTCTGTCATCTTGTGCGGCATAAGTCTCGGCTATCTCTTTTGAATTGTCGGGACTTCCATCATTAACAACGATTAGTTCCCAATCCGAGATGGTTTGTGCTAATACGCTTTCAATGGCGGTAGAGATGTGCTTCTCTACATTGTATGCCGGCATTATTATTGAAATCTTAGGCATCGAGAGTTCCGATAAAAGATTCAAATTCTTGGATTAAAATTTCAGTAGAAAAGTGAGTAGAGCGTTCTTTTGCCCTCTCTCTCAGTACTGTAATGGCCTCTGTATGGCTAAGAATATTCTTTAAACCACAATATAGGGCTTCATCTGAATTCTCTACGATTATGCCTGCTCCGGATTCCCCTAATATCTCATGCATGCCTGAGCAGTCGGTTGTAAGAATTGGGGTTCCTACGATGATTGATTCTGTAACGGCAGTGCTATATCCTTCCGTAAAAGATGAGCAGACAAACAAGTCCATATTCTTTACATGCTTATGTGGATTTGCATCGAAGCCTAAGAACGTTACATTCTCTGTCAGATGGTTACTTTCTACTATCTCTTTTAATTTTAATAATTCATTACCGGCTCCAAGAAGATAGAAGTGCCAGTTATTGAAATTTTCTTTCTTAAGTTTTCCTAATATTTTCAATAAGCGGTCATATCCTTTTTCTTCTGATAATCTCCCGACACTACATAAATTAATCTTGGAGTTATCTAAATATTCAATCGGTTCGTCTGCCTTTTGTTTAATTTCGTAAGAATCGACTACATTATGCACTGTCTCTGCGTGAGATAATTTTATACCATAATCCAATGGGAATGAATCTCTTGAGATATCTGATACAAAAGCAACACCATTAAAATTTTGATAACACAAGATCAGTTCCTCTTTACTCTTATATATTTTGGGAGAGACATGTTGTGTATGGACCCATGCAAATTTAGGAGACAATGAGGTACTTCCTGCAATTACTCGGGTTGGAACATGGTGCATATATGCTATCTCTAAATCATATTCTCCTTTGATAAATAGCTTGTATAGAGTTTTGGGTGAGAATAATTTTTGAATTTGCGTATAACCATGAAATGGAGCAAATGGGAATATTGGTTTATATTTAATGTGGGGCTTAAGAAATTTTGCATTAACACCTTTCCCGAAAATTGTTCGAACCGTTATATCATATTTCTCGGAGTCCAGATTATTGACAAGATTTACGAGTACTTTTTCTGCACCACCTCCTCCAAGATCTGCAATAAAAAATAGGATTCTTTTTTTCATGGTCTTACTTATTGGCCTCTGGAAGAATAAGCCACTTTCCAATTGTATTTTGAGCTTCTGTTGTGTAGGGTGAAAAGAATCCTGAAAAATCAAAAAATGTTAGCTCTCCAAAATATATCTTACCATTAACATTATAGAAATCCACCCGGACATATGGAAATTCTTTGCTTAATTCTCTTGCAAGGTTAAACATTTCATTTAGGTTTTCCGGTTTTTCTAATTGAAAGTCCGCTCCAACGGTGAGAGCATCCTTTGTAAAAGGTAAAAGCTCCCAGTTTCGGTTAAAACAAAGAAATTGTTTATGATTAGAAAATCTACCTATACACACATTTACGAATTTAGGTTCGCCTGCAAAGCAATGAAATTTGTAGTCTCTTAGTTCTCCTGACTTGTCTTCTAAATAATTTTCACAAATTATGCGAGGAGTCATTTCTCCATAGTGCCATTCACGTCCCATCCATTCAATTTCTTGTTTGAGCCACTGACGCATAACCTTTTTTAAGGGACGCCATTTAATCTGTTTTTTATTCTTCACTATTAGGCTCCAGCCGTTTCCACTGGCGTGAGTTGCTTTTAGTACAAATCTTTCTGGCAACTTCTTTTCATCAAACGTATCAATATTGTCCCATACACCAATCACGTCATTTAGAAGATGACCATATCCCTTACTTCTAATATAGTCGTGTACGAGATATTTATCACAAACAATAGGAAGAAGTTCATTTCTATAATGAAGTTTCATCCAATTTAGTTTCTCGTAGAATGTTTTAGGATTTTCTAAATCAGGCTCATGGCCGAATGCAAATTTATAATTTCTTTTGATCAGGTCTTCATCAGAGAGTTTTCTCGATTTCTTTGCGCGGACTGCCAAGGAATAAAACCATAAGAGCCGCAACCACATATTTTCGTTTTTTAGTTTTGCAAGTTTTTTTCTTATTGACATAATTCTAATTTTTTTAAATTCTAGAAATTATGATTAATTTTGAAGAAAATATTTTAAACTGTTATTTTATTTTCGTAAAAAGTATAGACTTCAACATTACTTCTTCTTCAAAAGAAGTTAATAAGATTCTTTTACTTTGAGATTATATATGGAAATTGAATTTCTAAATTAGTATATTTTGAAGTGTCAAGAGTCAGAGGGAAATTCAAATCTTTTTCATTCTCAATGAATAGTATATTTTCGCAATTCTTAATCCATTTATAACATCCTTTAATCTTGAAATTGGAATTCGGGAGGATAATGGCTGGTGTTCCGGTTATATAGGCAAAAATCATTCCATGTAAACGATCGGTTATGACTAATCGGCTTCTTCTGAATTGTGCCCATATTTTTTCCAATTCATCATACTTCTCTTCCTCAGAATATCTGTTTCCACCAATATGGGTGTCATATTTCTCAATATTCAAGTTATATTCCTTGAGGTTGTTGAGAATAGACTGCAAGAGATTTGTATTGTCGGCTTTTTCTTTATCCTTGCGTAGACAAAGTGTAAGAATATCTTCTCGTCCGGTTGATTCTCTTCTCTCATTCAATGTCATTACAATATCCGGAGTAAGAATTACATTCACGCTTGGATATAATTCTTTCATTCTTTTGAAAGAAATTTCTTCTCTAGCCATCATTATCAGATTAGGATGGGAGGAATATATCTTTCTACTTTTCTTCAGAAGCCATCTTGCTTCTTTAGAATCCGAATAATCAATTGTCTGCGGGAAAAGAATAACTTTATTTTTCTTGAATGTATTGACCGCCATAAGTCTGAGAAGCTCAAGGTCGCCATACATATCTCCCATATTNCCNCCTCCCACCACNGTAACAATATCNTCCT
>JAAVEO010000001.1:0-103136 GCA_014801225.1 Bacteroides sp. | reverse complement strand
TTCATCAGATTCNNGATATAATCTTTTCCNACTCTATCATCATCATCAATGAAGATTANNANATTCTCCGNNTGCNTNTTCTATACCCNTATTTCNAGCNGANGATANNCCNCCGTTGATNTTNNNNATNNCTCTTACTCTNGAATCCTTTNNAGCTATTTGNNCAAGAATTTCCNNAGTNTTATCGGANNNNCCNTCATTGACNATNATNANNTCAAAATCNGNATAGCTTTGANTNAAAATNGCNTCNACNGCTTNNNATAANGAATTNGCTCTNTTNAATGTAGGNANTATTATACTNACNGANGGNNTCATANTATTNGAANANCTNNTTTAATTTNTCGTTCNATANANCTTCTNCCTCTCGTTNTCAGTGAAANAGGNTCCTTATCCCANTNTGTTNTNAGNATCCANTTTATNAGAGGATGAATGNATTTNCAATCGNCNGANTTNGCATNNTNNTGNATATCTTTCCATAAAGGAATNGCAGANTAATTNACNGANCGAATTATTNTCCATTTNGATCCNTTGAACATTACNNCNGGATTCNTNAATCCATATTTGGTGATATCCTCTCCCATNANTGATAATGTGATNGCNGTACGNAAACATTTNTCACATTTACAGCANTTNGTNTCATTTCCGGAANAATAACANACNCGTAGAAAAGGNTANNNCGATTNNTTTTTNGAATATTNTNCGATATGTTNAGTNTTTTGAATTCGGTTGAATTCNTATTGATCATGNATAACTTTGCANCCNCAGAAAGCNACATGATTATCAATTGTNGGATCNGANGCACAATTNACNTTNTCNTTNTCNGTATGNGAAGANGCAATATANAGNGTATTATAACCTNGTANATANGCNATTGGNGCACANANTCCTAAAATNCCAATNCCATGCTGNATNCCATGCCACCANTTNTCTCCNNCTTTATATGAAATCTTNTTAAACTNTNNATATTCNAGCATCTCNCAATAATTGGAGGATATCCATAAAGAGTTCAACNNNGAATAATNCAGCNATNNTATCNTTCTGNTTNCGAACCTGNATTCCANGCNTCTNTTTGNTCTAANTGTATATCGCTTCCNTGAATTATNATNAGATCNGGNTGTTCATCGGCATGGGCAATCAATGTAGCNCANGCATCNACACCTCCACTATATAGAGTNCCTNTANNNGTNNGNGGANGNNTAGATGTTNTCAATGATTGATTCNACGNATAATTNNCCTTTGAATTCAANNANNGGATACATNTNNATGTAACCTTNNTTGAANTCNGGNATNGATTCATAAAAATCCCGGTCAATCTCNTTTANNCGNATNTCAAAATTGAGCAACCANGANAANGGNAGTATTTGTACGANGAAGGGNATNATAAGNATGGAGGATGNTACGGAATCTATNGGNAGAGAGTANTCNGCNTNAAAATNANTATTTTTAAAATATNAAGNTAANTCCTGATTNCTACATTTAAATTTNATATTNAATCTTGTATGGGATACAACAANCTNTGTNATTTCAATATATTCCATTTTANNNTTTATTTGCTGATTTTNGATTTTATGAANTGATTGAGNAATTCNCTTTCACTCTTTGTNAANGTGATNNAATANGATATTATNCCTAAAANTATATCNTAAGCAANNGTAAGGGATATGATGATNAAAATNCTNTTNAGTNTTGATGNTGNAGAAGGAGTATCCCAATGTAAGAGATAGCGAAGAGAAAGAACAGGAAGGATGGCTATTAATATTGCCATCATGCTATATAATATTTTCAAGATATATTTCTTTATCTGAAATACTTTGATATATTTCTTGAGATAGAAAAGAGAAATGAAGAAATTGACAACGTTTAATGCCAATCCCACTCCATAGATTGTCCATGCCGGGGCTCCATATCGCAGAACTATATAGCCTGTAAATATTGATAATAAATGTACCGAGCCTGTTATGAAAGAGACATTTCTAATATTCCCATGGGCATAGATTGCGATGGTTGTGATGCCCGAGAGCGCATTGAATCCTACTGACAATGCCATTAATCGGACAAATTCCACAGCATATTGCGGAGTTTCTCCCAACCATAGAGAAATGATCCTCGGAGTCTCAATTAAGAACGGGATGGTGATAAGGCTATATGCTAATAAAGAGAATTGAACAGCCCGGATGACCATTGTCTGCATCTCTGAGAGATTATGGGAGCCATAGTTCTTTATAATCTGTGGACGAAAAGCCTGAGATACAGTGTTGGTAAAACCTGAAAGACAATTGGAAATTGTAGATGCTATTGAGGCGCCGGCATTAGCCACTACTCCGAAAAACATATTTAGAATGATTGGCTGTCCTTGCCCTCTAATTGAGACGCACATATTTCCGTAGAGGTCATATCCTGCGAATTTAAGCATACCTACTATCGTTTCTTTTTTTACTTGGAAAGTGAGACGTGCCTCAGGGTAATGACGTAGTGCGAAGAAACGATAGAAAAGAGTTACGATAAGGTATAATCCTAGAATAAGAGCCCCATAAATTATTAATCGGTAATCTGCAAATAGATACAGAAGATAGGCGATTAATAGTTTTGAGAGTGTGTTAAAAATTTCAATGTAAGCATATATTTTCATATCCTCATGTGCAAGAATCTCAGCTGTATACGGCACCTGAGTATATGAAAATATCATTGAAATGATTGTAAATTGGTACAACACATTGACTGCAAACATTTTGTCCGAAGGGAAATCCATACGGTGGTTGAGAAACCATAGTCCGACTGTCTCGGCGAGGAGTAATACCAACCCGCATAACCCCATCATAATTAGCAGGGAGGAGGAAAAGACTTCCTTCATTGATTGCGCATTACCCTTTCCTAATTCAAGGGTAATGAAGCGTGAGGTGGCGGAGGCCATGGCAAAATTCAAGAATGAAGCCATGCCTATCACACCTCCTACTACTCCATATATACCATAGTCTACGACTCCAAGGGATTTTAGGACTATTCTGGTAGTGAACAATCCTATTATCATCACCAGAAGCATTCTCAAAGTAAGCGCTATGGCGTTCTTTGCAATCCTTTTATTCTTTTGTTCCTCAGGCATTGATAGTCGTAATCTTGTGGCTGATTACATCTTACAGTCTCTCGTCGATTTCAGAGACTTTCCGGGTGCTCTTTACATCGAAGATGACGTGATTCGGTTTGAGCACAGTGGTGATGTCGAGATCATTGAACTCGCGATGAGCTACGGCGGCGATTGCTGCATCAAATTTCTCATCCTTCGGAAGTTCGTTCACCACTTCAAGTCCGTATTCGTGTTTCACGGCAGCGGGGTTTGCCCATGGGTCATATATAGTGATGTTGAGATTGTATTCCTGAAGAGCTTTTACTATGTCAACAACTTTAGTATTGCGCACATCAGGACAATTTTCTTTGAATGTGAAACCGAAGATGATGATATGGCTGTCAAGGACCTGAATACCTTTCTTGAGCATGAGTTTGATGACTCGGTCGGCCACGTAGGCACCCATTCCGTCGTTCATGCGACGGCCGGCAAGAATAATCTCCGGGTTATAGCCGTAGCGCTGGGCACACTGCGCGAGGTAGTATGGATCCACTCCGATGCAATGACCGCCCACCAGTCCCGGTTTGAAGGGGAGGAAGTTCCATTTTGTGGAGGCTGCTTCAAGTACATCAGTAGTGTCGATACCCATGAGTGTGAATATCTTGGAAAGCTCGTTGACGAACGCGATATTGATGTCCCGCTGGGAGTTCTCGATTACTTTTGCCGCCTCTGCTACCTTGATAGTGGGAGCAAGATGTGTACCGGCTGTGATTACGCTGGAGTAGACATCATTCACAATTTTTCCAATTTCAGGTGTTGATCCGGAAGTGACTTTCTTGATTTTCTCTACGGTATGAAGCTTGTCACCGGGATTAATTCTTTCAGGAGAGTATCCCGCGAAGAAGTCTTTATTGAACTTCAGACCGCTGACTTTCTCCACTACAGGGATACACTCGTCTTCAGTTACACCCGGGTACACGGTGGATTCATATACCACGATATCACCGGGTTTGATAACCTTGCCGACGGTTGTCGAAGCACCATAGAGGGGAGTAAGATCGGGATTATTGTTTTCATCTACGGGAGTAGGCACGGCAACTACATAGAAATTGCAGTCCTTGATTTCCTCAATGTCGGAAGTGCATTTGAATCCATGATTCTTGATGGCGTCTTGAAGAAGCTCGTCACTGACTTCGAGAGTTGCGTCATGTCCCTTCATAAGAGCTTCGCAACGCTTTGCGTTCATGTCAAAGCCTATTGTGGCATATTTGGTTGAGAAGAGGCGTGCGAGAGGGAGACCTACGTAGCCAAGACCTATCACACAGATTTTGATATCTTTTTTCATTGTAAAAGTGATATTAATTATAAATTTTCCCAATACCAGTCCACTGCTTGTCGCAATCCGTCACGCATAGAGTATTTAGGGGTATATCCCATCAATGTGCGAGCTTTATCAATACAGGCAAGCGAATGGGGTATATCTCCCGCGCGATTGGGTCCGTGGGTGGGTTCGATATCCTTTATCGCGGGATCTTTTTCTCCAAGGAATTCACGCAGGTAGCCTGTGAGCTGATTCAATGTAGTACGCTCTCCGAAGGCCGTATTGTAGATTTGGTTGATTGCCTCCGGATTTGTGGTGGTCATGGCGAGCATATTCATCTGGATCACATTGTCGATATATGTGAAGTCGCGGCTGTATTCACCATCGCCATTGATATTGGGAGCCTCATGATTCATGAATTTCTTCACGAAGAGTGGAATTACGGCGGCGTAAGCGCCATGCGGGTCCTGACGACGTCCGAAGACGTTGAAATATCTCAGGCCGATATATTCAATTCCGTAGGTACGGGCAAATACATCAGCGTAAAGTTCGTCTACATATTTTGTGATTGCATAGGGGGAGAGGGGCTTGCCGATAACATCCTCTACTTTTGGCAGCGATTTGGAATCGCCATAGGTGGAGGATGATGCGGCGAAGATGAACCTCTTCACTCCGGCGTCGCGAGATGCCACGAGCATATTCAGAAATCCGCCGATATTGACATCATTAGTAGTGATGGGGTCGTTGATGGAGCGGGGTACGGAACCGAGAGCGGCCTCATGCATTACATAATCCACGCCTTCTACTGCTTTGCGGCAGTCATCAAGATTGCGGATATCTCCCACTTGCATTTCGAATGTCTCGGGAAACTGCTCAATGAGTGGAATGATATTCTGCCATTTTCCGGTGGCGAAGTTATCGAGACAACGTACCTGATAGCCGTTTTCAAGCAGATGGCTACAGAGATTGGAGCCTATAAAACCGGCACCGCCTGTTACTAATACCTTTGTTGACATTCGTATCTATAGTTTGAGATTTGTAAGTGTAGTGGAGGAGTATGGAGTGAATTGGTTGGGGGTTAGATTGCGGTTTTGTGGGGTGAGGGGAGGAGGGGAGCGGGGAGGTGGAGGCGGGCGAGGGTGGTGAGGAGGGTGGTGAGGGCGACCGGGATTTGGTGGGGGAGGAGATGATTTTGGATCTCTATTAGCTGGAGTAGGGGAAGGGATTTATTATTATTATTCGAGCTGAAGCTCTCACACGGAACTAATCCGGCACGAGGGATGGTTGGGGATTGTGGAGAGCTGGGGGGGATGGATGAGGTGGCGAGGGTGAGGAATTCGGTGGAGAGGGTTTGGAGGAGTCGGGCGGCTTTGCGGGGGCTGAAGCGGGTGAGGTAGTCGGCGTGGAGGGTGAGGAGGTGGAGATGGGAGATTTTGGTTAGTAGGGTGGATTCTACTTGTGATAAATCGGCTGTCGTGGAGGAGGGGGATGCTACCGGTTGTTCTGGGGCGGTGAGGAGGGAGCGGTGGAGCCGGTTGAGGAGGCGGATAGCTTTGCGCTCGAGGGTGGGGGCGTTGTCGAGGAGGGAGATGGTGAGGAGGGGGATTATGGCTGCGGGGCCGTCGGAGGTGGCGGCTATTTCGCGCAGGGAGTCGGGGATGGCGGCGGGGATGGATATTATACCTCGGCGGTGGAGATCGGTAAGCTCGGCGGCTAATTCTATTAGCGGAGCGGGGAGGGAGGGAGCGATTGATTCACCTTGCGACAAACCGGCTGCCGCGGTGGGGGAGAGGTCTTTATCTTTTTGGGAGAGGGCGGAGAGGATGAGGGTGATGGCTTGGTCTGTGTATTCTATTAGGAGCTCGCGGGTGGGGAAGTCTCGGTAGGAGGAGTAATGGCGGATTAGATGGAGAAGCTCTACAGGGTAGAGGACTTTATTCGAGCTGAAGCTCTCATGCGGAACCAATCCGGCACAGGGGGAGAGGGCTTTATTCGAGCTGAAGCTCTCATGCGGAACCAATTCGGCACAGGGGGAGATGGAGGGGGCTGGGATATTGAGGGGGAGATCGAGGTGGAGGGCGAGAGAGGCTTGTTCGTATTGGTGGGTGAGGAGGATGCTTTTGCGGTGCCGGCGGTCGAGACGGGAGAGCTTGCGGGTGGCGAGTTCTTCTATTATGCGGGATTCATACCAGAGTGTAAGGGGTTCGCGGCCTTCTTTGGCTCGGGCGGTAGCTCTAGCACGGCGGGAGTCATAGAGGTTGAAGAGTTCGGCGGTGGGGATGGATGAGAGGGTCATTTCGGGAGGGAGTTTTTGGGGGGATTACCGGCGGCTGAAGCTGTCTCGGGTAATGGAGAAGCGAGGTAGTAGGCGTATTCGGCGGCTATCTGCTGCTGTGATTTGGAGAGGGGGGCCTTTGATTCACCTTGCGACAAACCGGCTGCCGCATCCGGGGATTGGGAGGGAAGAGGGGGGAGAGAGGATACAGGATTATTGTCGGCGATGGAGAAGAGGAGGGAGATAAGGGCTATTGTCCAGGGGTTGGTGAGAGAGGCTTTCACGTGGTCGTAGCGTTCGCGGGCGGCGTGGGCACTGGGCCGGTTGCCGAGTATGGTGGAGGCGGTGTAGAGGAGGGCCTGAAGTTTTGCGTTCAGTTTGCGGTTGTTGAGCCGGGCTGTCTCCATGCGGCTACAGAAGATGGAGAGTTTGGCGAGCAGCGGAGAGGGGAGGGGCTCTTCGGCATGGTAATGGCGGAGGGCTTTGAGGAGATGGGGTGTGAAGGCGTCGATCTGGTCGTTGGCACGGGTTGTCTTGTTGGAGAACTCAAGCACGCGCACATCTGTGGCTTTCACGTTGAAGGCTATTGTGCCGACGTTGTTGTAGACATGGAGCACGATATCGCCGGAGGTGCTTCGATGATGGGGCATGTATCTGCCGATGAGACCGGGGAATGCACCGTTGATCACTTCCACAAGGTCGCCCTCTTCGAGGTCGATGTCATCAAGGGTGAAGTAGGGGAGACAGTTGTGGTAGGCGCGGGCGATATTTTTGAAATTCATCATCTCCCGGTCAGAGATGATAGCGTAGCGGAAAGCGCTGGTTCGGTCGAGGAGGAAAGAGAAACCGTTGTCTTGTGCGCAGAGGAGACGAAGTTGGGAGAGTGTGCCGCGTACGAATACGTAATGGAAGGTGAGGTTGACGGTGCGCATCCGGTAGGCTCCGTCTTTTTCTTCGCGCACTACGTATGTGGGGGCGAAGAGCTCGAGGTCGGTGCTCTGCCAGGAGTTGAAGCGGTCGATGGCTTTGCGGGCCATATCGCGCAGGGAAGTGCCGATATGATTCAGTACGAACCAATGTGGGGTATCGGAAGTGGCAGGCATAGCTCTCACTTGGCCCGACAAGATGCAATTCTTTGATAAATCAGGGGATTATGAATTGCTATTTGTCGAACTACCGAAAAGTCGGTCGGCTTTTAAATCGTAAGAATATGGGTGTCATTGCTGATTGATGATCTACCCTGAAAATGTAGTATCTCTTAGGAAGAGATATTGATGATTGCTAAACAGCTGAAAACTAAGGGATTAGCAAGAGTAAAATTTCGGATTTGCTAAACAATGCCACTTTCTTGCAGGGTATTTAAAGAAAAATCACGCTCATATTTGCCTATGTTACAAAGAATTACTAACTTTGCAAGAGAATTAGTATCTCTTCCTAAGAGATACTAATTTTTTTGTGTCATTTTGGAAGGGAAATTGAGTCTGAGTCTTGCCGAGGAAAGGGTATAAAATGAGATAAGGGTGGGGCAAATCCGGAGATTTGCTCCACCCTCGCAGGGTACCCGAAGCCGGGATCGAACCGGCACGGATTGCTCCATCGGTGTTTGAGACCGACGCGTCTACCAATTCCGCCATTCGGGCTTTTCAGTGGGCAAAATTAGTTTGTTTTGTCGGAATATGCAAATTTTTATCGATATTTTTGAAGTTTCGTCAGGCTTCGTAGCGGATTTTGGCTTTTCGGATCACTTTCCAGCACCCGTCTTCGAAGATGGCGGTGCCGGGAGATTCGGTGACTATACGGTTCATGCCGGCGGTCATCTCAAGGTCGGGGGCTACACAGGCTCCGGAGAGGGATTCCACGGGTGTGAGCAACGCCATCTCCCAGACAGTAGGATCGGCGGCCACGCGGAATGTGCCGGCGAAGCCGTCGGTAGTGTCCAGACGGAAGAGAGTATGGCCGATATTGAGCTTGCGATCGGCGCGGACGAACAGGCCGCGGGAGTTGGCGCGCCCGAGGAAGATAGTGCGAGGCATCTGGGGGGCGGTTTGAGGTGCAGATGCGGGAACGGGATGAGGTGCGACTGAAGGCGTACCCGGTAATGGCGACGCTACAGGAGCTGCCTGAATAGGCGTAGAAGCTGCCTGAGCGGGCGCAGCGGCTTGATAGGGCTGTGAGGCCGGCTCAGCGGGTGCGGCGGGGCGGGAAGTAGCTTCGCGATGAGCCTTGTACTCGGCACCTATGCGGGCAAGATCTTCACGGAGACGATGCACTTCGGCCTTGTGGGCCTCATTCTCGCGACGGAGGTCGGTATTTTCGCGGCGAAGGATTTCGGCAGCCTGACGCGCTTCGCTGAGTTCGCGGTCTTTGCCGGCGATAGTGGCCGAGAAGCGTTCGCGCAGTGAATTGTTCTCTTCGCGTGCCTCATTCAGACGAGCTGATGCGGTAGAGTCTTCACCTCCCGATAAGGGGGCATATTCACGCTGCTCCTCCTCATTGCGCTTCATCACCTTCGAAGCGAAAATCACGAGCCATATCACTACAGCCACAAGAGCTATCAATATACCTATATATACCCACGTGTAGGAATTTCCTTTCTCGTGAGAGGCAGCTTCCTCCTCCATCGCTTCCTCCAGACGCTTCTGAGTGGCCTCCAGGGAATCGGGGAGAGCAGCCGCATCGGTCAAGGCTGCCACGGCTGCGTTGGGGTCGGCTTCAAGACCGTCGAGGGGATCGGCGGAGTTTTCATCCGCTTTGGAGGCCGTCTCCTCCTTCGGCTGAGCAGAAGCATTGGCAGTGACGGTCATCGCCTCGATCTTACGCTTCACGCGGGCTTTGGCTCCGCCATGACATCCCTCGGCAATAAGCCCTTTGGATGCGAAGAAAGTCTTTGACCAATACTCCGTCAGCTTGGCCTTATCCCACGAAGCATAATCCTTGGGCACGGCCACCGCCTCGAAAGATTTTATATTCTCAAGCTCCTTGGCTTTCAATTTCCCCTTGAGCTCGGAGAGGGTCTTCACCGAGATATTGTCGAGATAGTCGGAACCATTGTTGGCATACCGGAGATAGGCCTGGGCAGTATATGTGCGGGCCTCCTCCATCTCCTTATCAGTGGCGGAGAAAGCGGGGAAGGCGGCGCAGAGCACCAATAGCGCGGGTAATATCTTAAATACTTTCATGATGTTGAAGTTTTTCCTGATTTGCAAAATTAGTGAAAATCGCGGAGCGGAGCAAAAATATGTCAGAGGGATTTGCGAAGACGTGCCACAGGGATGCCGAGACGGTCGCGGTATTTGGCTATCGTACGGCGCGACACATCTATCCCCTTTTTTGCCAATTCCTCATGAATCTTCTCGTCGCTGAGCGGTTTGTGCTTCGATTCCGCGTCTACGAGTTCTTTGATGGCGGCCTCCACCTTGCGATTGGTGAGCGCCTCCTTCCCTTCCTCTTTGCCCTCCTGCTCGCCGATTGAGTCGGAGAAGAAGAAGCGGAGCGGAAGAATACCGTAAGGAGTCTGGGCATACTTATTCTTAGTGGCGCGTGAAATCACAGAGATGTCCTCACCCGTGCGTTCCGCCAGATCCTTGATAAGCATAGGGCGAAGCTGATATACATCTCCCGAGAGGAAATATGCGCGCTGAAACTCCACTATGGCCGTCATTACACGCATGAGAGTCTCCTGCCTGCGGCGCACGATACGGATGAAATCGCGGGCGTCGTTGGTGCGGTCGACTATAAATTCGGCCCCTTTGCGTCTCACTCGCCCCTTGGCCGAGGTAAGCTCGGCCACAGCCTGCTCGAAAGACCGCTCCACCTGCAACTCCGGTATCCGATTATTGAGCAAGATGGATATATTCCCCGCCTCATCTACGGAGACGATGAAATCCGGAATGATAGCCGATGGTTCGGCACCGGCCCCTTCGAACGCGCTGCCCGGTTTGGGATTGAGCGTAAGGATAAGAGCCAAGGCATCGTCAATGCGCTCCCTCCCTACCTTCAAGCCGGAGATAAGCGCATGGGTATGCTTCATGGAGAACTCCTTGAAATATTCGGAGATTATACGGATGGCGTCATCGCGAGTCTGCGACTGCGGCTGCCTCCGGAGCTG
Source organism: Bacteroides sp. (assembly GCA_014801225.1). Taxonomy (GTDB): domain Bacteria; phylum Bacteroidota; class Bacteroidia; order Bacteroidales; family Muribaculaceae; genus Lepagella. Next base: position 92,371 of record JAAVEO010000001.1, on the reverse strand, counting down.
GAGCAGGAGAGTATCCCTGAGATCGAAAGCCCCCACACCCGGAGGATCGAGACTACGCACAATCTCCAGCACCTCCTCCACCTCGCGGGGAGAGGCATCGATACCGGGTCCGAATGCCATCTCATCTGAAAGCTCGGTAGGAGTGCGGCGCAGATAACCGTTGGAATCGATACTCGCGATGATATACTCCGCCACAGCGCGAGATGCAGGGTCGAGATCGCGGTCGGCGAGCTGACGCGATAGATAATCGAAGAGCGACTCCGAGGCATCCGAAGCCGAATAGAAAGGGTCGCGCGGCTCATCGCGTAAAGCGCCGCGGTTCATATCAGGGATATCCTCAGTGCGAAGATAATCGGCCTTCTGCATCTGCTCGGAAGTCTCCGTGAATCGTTCCCCCTCAGCTGTCAGCATAGGGTCGGAGTCGGGTTGTGCGGCCTCGAGGGCGGGATTGTCCTCGAGTTCGCGGGCCACGGCATCATCGAATTCCGGAGCCGTATCCTCCAGAAGGCGAACAAACCGCAACTGCTGTTGGGAAAGACGGAGCTGGGTACGTTGCTCCAGAGAAAGATTCTGATTCTGCGCCATAGGGCCGTAAAAATGGGTAAAAACGTAAGTTTTATCGCTGAAGAGCGGGAGTGAAGTAGCTTTTCGCACTGCGAATTTACGCTTTTTTTGCCACTGATTGAAATTTAAGTGAGAAAAAATTGTATAGGACGAATAAAATCATTAATTTTGCACCTCGTAAGTGAGACGACATCACGCCCTTAGGTATGAGATCGGGGAGCTTGCGACAAAACCAAGAATTGCTAACACTCATAGCGACTACAACCAAGAAACATGGCAACAGAGAATAACAACACTCCTCAGGAGGAGCAGAACGCAGTAGACCAGCTCAACAGTCAGCTGACATCTGCCGGCGAGCGTATCGCCAACAATAAGAAGCCTCTCTTCTGGATTCTGGGCATAATCGTATTGTGTGCCGCCTTCGTGATCGGCTATCTTTTCATCTATCGCAATCCTCGTCTCAACGAAGCCGCAGAGGCTTATTCCAAGGTAGAGATGCAGGCTATGGGAAATGACAGTGTAGCCGCAGGAGAATATGCAAAGGTGGCCGACAAATACGGCTCCACCGACGGCGGACATCACGCGGCTTTGGCGGCAGCCGAGAGCTATTACAATCTCGGCCAGTACCAGAAAGCGCTCGATTACCTTAACAAATTCTCCACGAAGGAGAAGGTGCTCGGAGCCAATGCCGAGGTGCTGAAAGGCGATTGCTACGTAAATCTCAAGAAATACGATGATGCAATCTCCACATTCCAGAGCGCTATCCGCAAGGCTGACGGAAATCCTCAGATTGTGCCGCGCGTACTCCTCAAGGAGGCAGTGGTATTCGACGAGCAGAAGAAATATGACAAGGCTCTCGAGTGCTACGAGACTATCAAGAAGGATTATCCCGAGTTTACGCTTGGCAACGGTGTGGATATCGATGCTTACATCGAGCGGGAGAAAGCCCGTATGGGTAAATGAGAATCCCTCCGTGTTTTAAATTAGAAATCAGAAACAATTTTCCATAAAATAATAAAACACTTTGCTTATTTTATGAAAAGGGCCGCGGCTTTCGAGCTGCAGCCCTTTTTTATTTCTATTGAATCATTAAGGAAATTAGGGAGGAGGATAGGGCCTGAGGGAAGAGGGAGAAGGATAGGGCCTTACGGCCCGGGCGATCTAAAGCTCGCCCACAGAACCAATTCGCCTACAGAACCAATTCGCCTACAGAACTAATTCGCTTGCAGAACTAATTCGCCTACAGAACCAATTCGCCCCCACAGAACCAATTCGCTTGCAGGGCAGGAGATGAAACAGGGCCGCGGCTTTCGAGCTGCAGCCCTGTTTTATATAGGGAGAAGGGAGGAGGAAGAAAGGAGGAAAGGAGGGAGAGGAGGGAAAGGAGGAAGGGGAATTTATTTCTTGGGGGAGGGGGAGATGCCGGAGGAGAGCACGGGGAGGGTCCAATTGAAGCAGAGTGTGCATACTCGGATCACTATCACGAGAATGGCGCAGGAGAGCTGTTGTACCACCACTGATGCGCCGAGCGCAGCGAGAAGCCAGTAGAGCAGGCCGCCGGCAATGCAGGCAGTGGCGTAGATATCTTTGCGGAAGAAGAGTGGTTCTTCGTTGATGAGGATATCGCGCACTACTCCGCCGAAGGAACCTGTGATGGTACCCATCACTATGGCCGCCCACATGGGATAACCTACTTCGAGTGTCTTCTGCATACCGATTACAACGAAAAGAGCCAGACCGATGGCATCGAATGTGAAGAGGATACGATTGTGGCTCACGAGAATGCGGCGGAAGATAATCACGATTGCCAGTGAAATAGCAGTCACAGCAAGATATACCGGGGTCTGGAGCCAAAATACGGGGAGATTGAGCATAAGGTCGCGGAGAGTGCCTCCTCCCGTGGCTGTCACCATACCGATGGTATAGGCTCCGAATAGGTCGAATTTCTTGAAAGCCGCCAAGCGGATACCACTGATGGCAAATGCGATCGTACCGATAATCTCGATAATGAAGATGAAAGATAATTCCATAAATGCAATAGGGCGGGAGAGATGATGCTAAGAAAATAATTACCTGTAGAAAACGGAGGGCAAAATTACAAAAAAATCCGCATATACTCCGTATGGAGATTGGCAATAATGGCGGAGCGCGATGCGTTGTGATAGTATGGAAAAGATAGCAAGTTTCACGATCGATCATCTGCGTCTGCTCCGCGGAGTATATGTATCGAGAAAGGATACCACTCCCTCGGGCGATGTAATCACCACATTCGACATACGTCTTACAGAACCCAACCGCGAGCCGGCACTCGACCCGAAGGCTCTCCACGCGATGGAGCATCTCGCCGCCACTTATCTGCGCAATCGCGAGGACTGGAAGGATAAGGTGGTGTATTGGGGGCCGATGGGATGCTGCACCGGCAATTATCTCCTTATGCAAGGGGATCTCACTCCGGCCGATATTGTACCCTTGCTGAGGGATATGTTCGAGTTTATCGCAGCGTATGAAGGGGAGATACCCGGAGCTACCGCCAAAGATTGCGGGAATTACACCTTCAACGATCTCCCCGCCGCGCGTCGAGAGGCCAAGCGCTTCCTTGATGAGGTGCTCTCCGATATAAAAGAGGAGAATATGACCTATCCCGCCTGATGCAAAAAATTGTAATCCCACCGAACTTATAGAATCTAAGTCAGTAATATAATACTGAAGATGGGCTACCGACTTCTCTATCTTCTTTTCTTCACCCTTTCGCTCCTGCCGTTGGGGATGCTTTATCTTTTTGCCGATTTCCTCGCATGGTTGGCGGGGAGTGTGGTGAAGTACCGCCGGAGGGTGGTGCTCGATAATCTACGCAGCTCCTTTCCGGAAAAGAGCGAAAAGGAGCTGCATAAGATAGCGAGAGATTTCTATCGGTTTCTTGCCGATTATTTTGTGGAGACCGTGAAGCTTACCACGATGTCGCGCCGGGAGATAGAGAAGCGTATGCGCTTCGAGAATGTGGAGCAGATGGATGAGGTGCTCCGCGAGGGGAGAAATGTGAGTGTATTTCTCGGCCACTATTGCAATTGGGAATGGATAAGCTCCTTTCCGCTCCATAAGAAGGCCGCGGGGATGGCCGGACAGATATATCATCCTTTGGAGAACCGGGCCGCCGACCGCCTTTTCCTGCATATACGTCAGCGCTTCGGAGCCGTATCGATCCCGATGGCATCCACATTGCAGACGCTGATGAAGTGGAAGCGGGAGGGAGTCCCGTCTGTGACGGGGTATATTGCCGATCAGGTGCCCGGATATGACGGTATACACCTTTTCCTCGATTTCCTTCATCATCCCGACACTCCGGTATTCACCGGGGCGGAGCGGATCTCTCGCATGTTTGGTGCGGCAGGGTTTTATGCCCATGTGGAGCGACCCCGGAGAGGGTACTATGTATGCCGGTTTGAGAAGATAGCCGAGAATGCCTCCGATCTGCCGATATTCGAGCTTACGCGGCACTATTACGAGCGCCTTGAGGCGCAGATAGAGGCCGCTCCGCAGTATTGGCTCTGGAGTCATAGGCGCTGGAAGCGCACCCGCGCCGGCTTCTATGAGTATCACGGCGCGGATGCCGATCGCCTTTTGCGCCGGCTCTGAGGGAGCTTGGTCGAGCTGAAGCTCTCCCACAGAACCAATCCGCTACGGGGGCAAGCTATTATTACAACTGCGGCTTTAGAAATTTAGCTGGAGCATGGCCTGGAGGCGGTTGTCGTGGGCGGAAATGCCGCTATAGTCTACGCGACGACCGTAGTTGTATTCAAGGCCGGCCTGAAGAAGAGCATTGATATTCCAGAAGATATTGCCGTAGGCATATTGAGCGTAGCGATATTGCTCAGCCCAAGGAGTGGATACTCCGGCATCGGAGTAGGAAGGGGCGTAGGTGCGCACGTGAGAATATCCTGCCGACACGAATACATTGTCGGAGATATCATATTGCAGGGCGCCGTAGGCTCCCCAAGCCTTCACGAGGTCGAGGCGGGAATTGTCGCCCTTTGCCGGAGCCATGTCAAGCCCGAGGTCGGTGCAATCTTGCATATATGAGGCGATGCCACGTCCGTAGACACCCTGCCAATAGGCAGTGAGACCGGGGAAGAGAGTGGCGCTACCGGTGAGAGTTACTCCCCATCCGGCTTTATTCACATTCTTTTCCGCTGCAAGGTCGCGATATTGCATATTTCGGAGAATCACCGCGCCGCGAAGCCAGCTCGCACCGTCGGCCCATGAATATTGCAGGAATGCGGGGATAGAGGGGACACGTTGCGACACTTCGGCTGTGTTGGCTGATGTAGTGACCGATACTTCCGGCATCTCGATACCCGCGCCGGCCTTCCATGCCCCTTTCTTGCCGAATTGGAATGTATAGTTGGCGAGGAAATGCTGGAGGGATGTTTCCGAGCAGGGGCCTTCATGGTCGATTGTAGGAGGCTCCGCTGCCGGATCGGAGAAAAGACTATAGTCGAAACCTACTTTCACACCGCGATAGCGCAGATAGGCGAATTCAAGTGTAGGGGAATAATCATTGAGAAAATCCATGCCCACGAACGCACCGAATTCGTTGTTATCTCCCGGGAGGGCTATGAAATTCAGATAGATAAGACTCTGCATCGCCGAACCGTTGAAGCGCGCCTTGTTGCCGGGGGCCACACTCATCGGGATAGCGGAAGTAGTGAAATCGTCGGGATTGTCAATAGGGTGACCCCAATCGAAAGTGGCCACACCTTTCACAAAGCCACCGATGCCAAGATAGAACGAGCCCTCTTTACCGAAGATTGCAAACTTGGGTACGCCCTGGATTGCAAACTCCTGTGGAGCGTTTTCATCCAATCGCTGACATACGATGGAATCCGTGAGATGTACACGGGAATGGGCTCTTTCCTGATTATGTGCCGGATGAGTCTGGCTCATTGCGTCAGAAGGGAGAAGCGCGGCCGCCGTAAGGACGGCGACGGCAAAGGGTGCGGTACGGCCCGCTCTCTTTTTGTGGGTCATATCAAAAATAATTAGAAAAATATTTATCAGTATTGTTCGCTTTCGTTGGGGAAGTCGGAACTCTTCACATCTTCCACATATCTTCCGATGGCATCGTGCATGATGTCGGCGAGATTGGCGTATCTGCGCAGAAAACGCGGGGAGAATCCTTTATTGATGCCGAGCATATCGTGAATTACGAGTACCTGACCGTCAACACCTCCTCCGGCTCCGATACCTATGATTGGAATAGTGAGCTGTTCAGCCACTTTACGTGCCAGCTTGGCCGGCACTTTCTCGATTACGATAGCGAAACATCCTATCTCCTCAAGCATACGCGCATCCTCAATGAGTTTGGCGGCTTCGGCCTCTTCGCGGGCACGCACTGTATATGTGCCGAATTTATTGATGCTCTGCGGAGTGAGACCGAGATGCCCCATCACCGGGATGCCGGCGCAGAGAATCCTCTCAATCGATTCACGAATCTCCGACCCTCCCTCGATCTTCACAGCCTCCGCCTGACTTTCCTTCATGATACGTACGGCAGAGGCAAGCGCCTCCTTGGAGTTGCCTTGATATGTACCGAAGGGGAGGTCGACCACCACGAGAGCACGCTTCACTCCATTCATCACCGATTTGGCATGATATATCATCTGGTCGAGGGTGATAGGGAGTGTAGTGGTATTTCCTACCATTACGTTCGAGGCCGAATCGCCCACGAGGATACAATCGATTCCGGCTTCATCCACAATTTTAGCCATTGAATAATCGTAGGCTGTGAGCATAGATATCTTTTCTCCGCGCTGCTTCATTTCCACAAGGCGGCGTGTGGTCACTTTCCGTTGGTTGTCAGTAGTATTTGTAGACATTATTACTATGTTTGGGAGGGCAAAATTAGGAAATTCTTCCGAATCAGCCGCCATTAGAGTCATTTTTCGTAATTTTGCAATATGGAACAGACACCATTCGAACTATATACCCTTTCCAACGGTATGCATCTCGTGGCCGGACGCAGCGACGGCCTCGTGAGCTATTGCGGTATATATATAAAAGCCGGTAGCCGCAACGAGCCGGAAGGGAAGGAGGGCCTGGCCCACTTTGTGGAACATACCATCTTCAAAGGGACTGACAGACGTCGTGGCTGGCAAGTGGCGAGCCGCATGGAGGATATAGGAGGTGAGCTCAACGCCTTCACCACCAAAGACCATACGATGCTTTATACGAAAGCCCCGAAGGGGTATGACGCCCGCGCCATAGAACTCCTTTCCGACATTATCCTCAATTCCCGCTTTCCGGAGCAGGAACTGGAAAAGGAGAAAGATGTAGTGGTGGAGGAGATCAAGAGTTATCTCGACAGCCCTGTGGAGGTGATGTATGACGAATTCGACGAGATGATATTCAAGGGGAGCGGATTGGCTCATCCCATACTCGGCTCTCCGGAGAGCGTGCATGCGCTCACATCGGCCGATTGCCGCGGATTTCTCGAGAGATTCTATACGCCGGGGAATATGGTGGCTTATTGCCTGAGTCCGGAGCCTGTGGAGAAGACGCGTCGTCTTTTTGAAAAATATTTCGGGCCGCTCCATAGGGAGGATCCTCGGCAGGAGAAGCCGGAAGTGCCTGTGCCCGAGCGTTTCGATATAGAGCAGGAGGCAGAAAATCATCAGGCCAACTGCATACTTGGAGTGCGAACATTCGGTCGCACCGATCCGCGCCGCCATCGTCTCTATCTTCTTGCCCATTACTTAGGCGGAGGATTCAATTCGCGTCTCAGCCGCGAATTGCGCGACAAGCGAGGTCTCGTGTACAGTGTGTATTCATCCGCCGATCTGTTGGAGGATACCGGAGTATTCGCCATTACATTCGGATGCGCACCGGAATCGGTGGCCAAATGCCGCAAGCTGATACGCCGCGAGCTTGACAAGCTTAGGGAAAAACCTTTCCCGGAGCGTACGCTCGAAGCTTTGAAGAGGCAATATATGGGACAGGTGATAATGGGGTCGGACAGGAGACCGTCGAGAATATCTTCGTTGGCGGGAGCTTTGGCCGTACATGGACGCCCGATCGATATTCCCGAGATAGAAAGCGCCGTGATGAGCATCACAGCCGAAGAACTTTATGAGACGGCGCTTACCCTCGATTACGACCGCTTCAGCGCCTTGACCCTCTCCTGATTTTAATGCTCTCCCTCTTGAATATATAAAAAAGGATACAACGTGAAAATAGCCAATATAGATTTGGGTGAACGCCCCGTGGCTCTCGCCCCGATGGAGGATGTGACCGATCCCTCCTTCCGTCTTATCTGCCGCGAGCAAGGAGCCGCTATGGTCTACACTGAATTCGTGTCGGCCGAGGCTCTCGTGCGCGATATCGCTTCCACTACCCGTAAACTCCATATAAATGATGCGGAGCGCCCTGTGGCCATTCAGATCTACGGTCGCGATCCGGAGGCAATGGTGGAGGCTGCCCGAATTGTGGAGGAGGCGCACCCCGATGTGCTCGACATCAACTTCGGATGCCCCGTGAAGAAAGTGGCGTCCAAGGGTGCCGGCGCCGGCATGTTGCGCGATATTCCCAAGATGCTGAAGATTACGCGTAGTGTGGTGGATGCTGTCAAGATTCCCGTCACCGTGAAGACCCGACTCGGCTGGGATTGCGAGAACAAGATAATCACCGATCTGGGACCCATGCTTCAGGATTGCGGTATCGCGGCCCTTACCGTACACGGACGCACTCGTTCGCAAATGTATACCGGCGAGGCTGACTGGACTCTCATCGGAGCCTTGAAAAATGACCCGCGTATGACTATTCCCATCATCGGCAACGGTGATATCACTACTCCCGAGGGTGCTCAGCAGGCCTTCGACCGCTATGGTGTGGACGGAATCATGATAGGACGCGGTGCTATCGGTGCGCCATGGATATTCCGGGAAGTGACAGCGCTCGTGAACGGACGCGAGGCAGCTCCTCTCACTCATAAAGATAAATTCGATATCCTGCGCCGTCAGATACGTGAGAGTATCGAGCGTATCGACGAATACCGAGGCATACTGCATATAAGGAGACATCTCGCCGCCACCCCTCTCTTCAAAGGGCTTCCGAATTTCCGGGAAACGCGCATCCGCCTGCTACGCGCGGAGACGGAAGAGGATATAATGGAGATTTTCAGAGAAATAGAACAAAATTACTTTTCCGAGTAATACATGCGAGTAATTAAATTGTTATAATTTCGCATTCTGAATAATCAAGGACTACGAAATATGAAAAAACTTCTGCTGTGCCTTATGGCGCTTCTCTCCATTTGCTCTTATGCCCAGAACTCCCGACTCAAGGATTATGCTTTAAAAGTAGGGCAGTTCGACAGGATTAAGATTGATGATAATGTAAATGTAGTATATCGTCAGAATCCGGATTCCACGGGGTATGTGGCCTATCGTGGGGAGGAGGAATTTGCCGATGCGTTCATTGTGTCGGTCAATAAAGGGCAACTGCGTGTGCAGGTGGATACGGAGGATGTTGGGAAACCGAATCTTCCTACACTTTACGTATATTCAGATTTTCTGACATGTGTCACCAACTCATCGGCCTTTGAGGTGAAAGTAAGCGATTTGGCCCCGTGTCCGGAATTCAAGGTGGTGCTGATAGGGAATGGCACAATCACTGTGGATGATATCCGGGCCAACCGTCTTGTGGCGAAGCTTGCCACGGGCAACGGCACTATCAATCTGAGTGGGAAAGTGGAGGATACTAATCTCGACATGGTAGGCACGGGCACTATCCAGGCTGACAGACTTGAATCCTTAAAGGTGACTTGCCATATTATGGGCTCCGGCACCATAGGATGCTGGCCCGTTGACCTCCTTAAGGTGAAGGGTATAGGCAGCACGAAGATATATTATAAAGGAGAACCTGAGGTGAAGAAATCCGGAGGCGGTAAGCTCTTTCAGATACCGGCCGACGGCGCTGCGGTTGCTGACCGTAGCACCGAGGAGTAATTCCTCCGGCATAATATTCGGACTAAAAGATAATGAATAACGACACCGGAGAGGGACCATCCCTGAAACTCCGCACGGCCCGCACACTGAAGTGGAACACCATCGACAGGGTGGCGTCGCAGGTGGTGTATGCCCTTGTGGGCATAGTGCTCGCCAATGTGCTCTCACAGGAGGATTTCGGCCTCGTGGGAGTACTTCTTATTTTCCAGGCTTTCGCTACAATTCTTACTGACAGCGGTTTCGGGGCCGCTCTTCTGAGCAAGGAGAAGCCTACGGCAGCCGATTACAGCACGGTTTTCTGGTTTAACTTCGTGGTGAGCGGCGTCATTTACACGATACTTTGGTTTTGCGCTCCCCTTATCGCGGCCCGTTTCGATAACCCGGAACTCATACCGCTCAGCCGCGTAATGTTCCTTTCCTTCGTCATCAACGGCCTCGCGATAGTGCAGGTAAATAAACTGATGAAGGATATGAATGTGCGTCCGTTGGCTATCTCCAACACTATGGCCTTGATATTCTCCGGGGGTGTGGGCGTGGCGCTCGCCCTGATGGGATATGGTGCTTGGGCGTTGGTGTGGCAGACGGTGCTTCTGGCGGCTTTCAAGACATCTTTCCTATGGGTATCCGGGAAATGGCGTCCTTCGTGTATGCCTCGGCTCGACTCGCTTAAAGCAATCTGGAAGGTAGGTATAAGTGTGCTCACCACTTCCATGCTGAATACCCTCTGCCTCCAGCTCTACAATATCGTCATTGCCGCGTTCTACAAGACTTTACAATCGCTCGGTATCTATACCCAGGCCGACAAATGGAGCAAGATGGGAAGTGCTTCGATTTCGCAGATACTTACGGCTTCTTTTGTGCCGTTGCTGTCATCGGCTCAATCGGACGCCGAGCGCTTTTCAAGATATATCACTAAAATCAATCGCTTCACAGCCTTTCTTCTTTTCCCCGTGTTAGGAGGTATGGCTGCTGTGGGCGAGCCGTTGTTCCATACTCTTTTCGGTAATAAATGGGATGCGGCTATTCCACTTTTTCAGATACTATGTCTACGCGGTATTTTTGTGGTTGTCACGTCTCTGCATGTGAATTATTTGCTATCTTTAGGTAGGGCCAAATCGCTGATAGTGGTAGAGACTGTTAAGGATGTTTTGCTTATAGTGGCGATACTATCCACAATATGGTTCAATTCGCTTACTATTCTTGTATGGGGACAATTTGCCGCCTCATTCCTTACTTATGTCATAGTGACGGTGCTTACTTCCCGGCAGATTTCTTATCCTCTCGGGCGTATGGCAGGGGATATGATGCCTTTCCTTATAGCGGGCCTCTGTATGGGATGCGGAGCATTGGCAGCTGAGAATCTTTTCCGGCTTCCCCTTCTGCGATTGATAGCCGGCGCAATAGCCGGCGCAGGCGTCTACGTGGGGATAGCTATCCTGGCTCGCTTCCCTGAGTTGAAGGAAGCCGCCGGTTTCCTCCTCGGCCGTTTCCGTCGCCGCTGATCCCTAATCCAATATCCCTCCAATTCTTTCCCTCCCTTACAACAAAAAAACAGGCTTCTTTCACAAGAAACCTGCCTGAAATGCGAATCAATTATAATTTCTACAAACCTAACATAAACGATTTATATAGTCAATTTTTTATGCAACAAAAAAGTCCATTGTGTGTATAACCTAAAAGTGTAATTGAGAGTGTCTTTGTGTGTAATCTAACCTTGTGTTACAATACCCTAATACAACTGTACCCTTGTTAATTCCTAAAACTTATTTTTCCTTTTATTTAGCTTATGAAGTTCTGTTTCGGATAGCAAACGCCGGGAGATTGCGTTTGCCGAGCTTTCGGAAGAGGAGTCTTGTCATTATCCTACGGGAGGATTCTTCAAGGCTTCTCTTGCGATTGCGATGCAAAGTTAGTAAGATAATGCGGGGTGAACAAGCAATTTTAGGTCAATAAAGGAAAAATATAAGTATTTCAAATGGTGATTTGTTGAAAAATCAGGGAGTTAGATCTTGGATTTTATAAATGAAATAAAGGGGGTTGAAAGGCTTGATTGAGGCTCCGGGGTGGGAATGGTCGAGCTGAAGCTCTCCCACAGAACCAATGCGGCCCGGTGGAAAGGGGGGATAATGCGGAGGGAAAGAAGGATAAAGATGAAGGAGGCGCCCCTCACGGGGAACCTCCTTCGGATATAAATCGTCTATGTTCTCTTCGCCTTGGCTGTCTGCGGAAAGATGAATATCTTTTCCGGAATCTGATCATTTCTTGAAAAGAGATATTCTTTCCTCTCGGAAAGCCGTAAGGCATATATCTTACTCAGGCCCATAAGGGGGCCTGTGTGGGTAATCGATTTGTGGTTGGAGACGCAAAGGTAGTGATAAAATCGGATAATACCAAATCCGGGATACATCTGCGCCTCGGGCATTGAAATTTATTGTGGGTCAGAATTTTGGATTCCAACCCGCAAAGGATGTTGAATCATCAGAGGGAGCGGGCACGGAAGTGGAGGTTGGCCATCTCTATGGCTGCCACTGCGGCTTCCTCTCCTTTGTTGCCAAGACATCCTCCGGCCCGGTCGAGTGCCTGCTGCTCGTTATCTACGGTGAGCACATCGAAGATAACCGGGCATTTCCCTTCAGCATTGAGGCGGGCCGTACCCTCGGCCGCTATCATGCAGACATAATCGAAGTGAGGGGTGTCTCCGCGAATCACGACTCCTGTGGCTATCACTGCATCATAATCCTTACGGCAGAAAAGTGCGGCTGCATTTACGAGTTCTACGGTGCCCGGCACACTTTCCATTACGATATTTTCGCTGCGGATTCCGGCTTTTGCCAACACCTCGAGAGCCCCATCGCGCAGAGCATACGTGATATGGCTGTTCCATTCGGCAGTGACAAGAGCCACTTTCATGTCGGGATTGGCGGCGGCAGGCACTTCGCGGCGGTCGCCGTTAGTATTCAGAATTGTCGACATTTTTTCTTTCAGCTGTTTGGCAGGAGAGGATTATTTATCAGAGTTGTCGGAAGAATTGGTGGAATCCGAATTATCGGAGGCATCGGATTTTTCCTCGCTGTCCTCATTCTCATTCTTCTCCTCGTCGGATTTGCGTTTGAGACGCGACTTGGCGGCATTGGTCAGCTTATGGATGAAAGCCTTCCACTTGGGCTCCTGCTCGATATCGGCATCGATGATTTCCACGAGTGCGAGGATATCTTCTTCAAGCTCGATTGTCTCAAGGGCTATTGCGTGGGGAAGAATAGCATTGAGCAGACGGCGAGCGCGCGGACGCATGTGGCGCACACGAATCATGATTTCCGCCATCTCAATGGTCATTTGAATCTCCTTGCGAGTGACTCTGCCTGTACGCTTCTTCGAGAACTTGATAGCCTCCGCATAGAATTTCAAAGCGGCCCGGTAATCTCCGGAAGAGGCGAGAAGCTGGGCGGCATTGCGAAGAGATTCCACAAGTTTGTCGGTGGCGGCCACAACGCCTGAATTCACCTTCTCATAGAGATTGCTGACATTGATTTGTTGCTTCACGAGCAAATCCATAGCTTTCTTGCGTGAGCGCAGAATGCGAGTGGAAAGCTCCATTGCCAGAATATGGTAAGGTCCGAATTTCTCGGCATCCTCTTTCATTAGAGAGTCAAGCACTTTGAAAAGGATATCGAGTTCCTTCTCGCTCTGCTTATAATCCTTGAGGTGGTAATAGATCTCAGAGAGGTCGAAGAGAAGAGCGGCGAGGAGGGTCTTGAACTCCTTATTCTCGAAATCAGGAAATTCACGAAGTGTACGCAGAGCTGACACTACTCTTTCAAGAGCGTCCATGCTGCGGTCTTCGGCCATGAGCTCTTCCGCCAGACGTCGGTCGGCGAGGGCATCATTGATAATGACCAGTTCGTTCGATTTTTTTTCAAACTTTCCAAGGTCAATAGGAATATCGACAAAAGTCATATCTTTGAGTTATTTGGGTTTTCAAATATCACGATTCGGAGTCGGTCCGGGCAACCGCTTCCTTGGATTTATGTCCGAGATAGCCGCCATGATGGCGCAAGGCATAATCTTCCACACGGAATCCTATCTCTTCCATCACGCTGACCACGAGCACATCACCCATGACGGTCATGATAGTGGTGGAAGTGGTGGGAGTCATGCCGAGCGGACACACCTCCGGCGCTCCTCCCGTGAAGAGCGCTACATCGGCAAGACCGGCAAGAATACTTTCCCGGTCACCGGTTATAACAATTATTGGTATCTGAGGGTTCAGATTGCGGGCAAGCTCCACGAGTTCGATAATCTCACGGGTCTTTCCGGAATTGCTGAGAAGGAGGAGAAGGTCGTTTTTCTGAAGAATACCTAAGTCGCCGTGTTGGGCCTCGGAGGGATGAAGGAATACGGCGGGAGTGCCGGTAGAACAGAATGTGGTGGCGATATTCATGGCGATCTGTCCTGCTTTACCCATGCCGGAAGTGACGAGTTTTCCGCCGCGACGGTTTACATTCTCTACAATCATCTCTACGGCGCGTGCGTATGCGTCGGTGACTGGTATTGATAATACAGCCTCCGCCTCTGCGCGGAGGATGCGATTCATGCGTTCTTTTATATCGGTCTTCATGACAATATCTTGGAATTATGACAACATGTTCAGACCTCTGAGCCGGCAGGGCGGGAGAGATCGCGTCCCTCATAAAGCTGGAGGTCGTGACGCCAATCTTCAGGCACAGGGACCGCTTTATGGGTTTCTGTGTCGATACTTACCATCACGGTCTCGCAAATGGATTTCACTTCCCCCGTATTGCGCTCTCTGAGCATCTGCAGTAGAATAAAGCTTTTATCCTTGATCACTTCGCAACGTGTGAGCAATTCGATATCCTCTCCGTAGTAAATGGAGTTGATATAGGCGCAATTGATATTGGCAATCACTGTTTCTACTTTTCGGAAATCCATTTTTCCTCGGCGTACAGCCCTGAAATATTGGGCTTTGCCGGTGTCATAGAAGGAGAAATAGACAGTATTGTTGACGTGACCGAGGATATCGACATCATTGAATCGCAATTGCACGGGGCATCTATGATTGAAAGAAGCGGGAGAGGGGATGTTATGTGGATTCATATATGGTAAGAAATTTAAGTATTTTTATATGGCTGCGGTCAAGTTCTGCAGCGTCAAAACAAAAATCGGAGAGAGAAATGGGCGGGAGCTCAGCCGCCCGGAGCAGCGAAGCGGATATCGGTGATGGCGGGCTGTGACAGGCGCGCGTTGATATCGCGGATAATCGCGGAGCGATTCATCATCAGGTCGTGGCGGAGAGCGGCGCTCGCTATCCTGACGGTCATTATGCCGGCGCTCACTGTAGGCCGGGAGGCAAGGGAGGCGATACCCGGGCCTACCACAGCCGGCCAGACGGCAATCGCCTGACGTTCGCGCAACATCCGGTCGGCCTCGGTGCTTTCCAAGGCAGCTCGGAGCACTTCTCCTATGCTTAGAGTCTGTTTCCTTTCCATTGAGATGATATGGCTTTTTCAGGCGGAGATGGGTGAGAATGTGCCGTCGGTCACTTCAAGCAGGAGTTTATCTCCGTTGATAGCTGAGAGGATGTCGTCAAGGTGCTTGCGGTTGGTATCCGTAATGAATATTTGTCCGAATGAGTCGCCGGAAGTGACAGTCTGCATGATTCGGGCAACACGGTCGGCATCGAGTTTGTCGAAAATATCGTCAAGAAGCAGAAGGGGAGTGATGCCGCGATGCTTCTTGAGATAACTGAAAATCGCAAGGCGGAGGGCTATAGTGAAGGTCTTTATCTGTCCCTGGCTTCCGAGACGCCTCATACTGTAGCCGTCGAGTCCGGTCTCGATATCGTCGCGGTGGATACCTTGCGAAGTATAACCCAGCACGGTATCTTTGGCTCTTCGGGAATCGAGAATCTCCTGGAGCGTGGCATCCTGCAATACTGATTTATAGCGCATCGAGGCCGATTCGGCTTCCCCGGCGAGATTGCGGTAACATTCGCGGAAGGCCGGGGCTATCTCTTTTGTCCATTCCTTTCTTGCCTCGAACACGGCAGCCGCCGCTTCCGACATGGAGGCCTCCACGGATTCGAAGAGAAGCGAATCCCGCACTCCGGCACGCAGCATACGGTTGCGCGATTCCAGTGAGCGGGTGTATTTTATCAGATTGGAGAGATATGTCGCGTCGGCCTGAGAGATTACGATATCCATCAGTTTACGGCGCTCCTCGGCGGCACCTCCTACCAGCGACCAATCCTGCGGTGTGACGGTCACGATAGGAAATGATCCGATATGTTCCGAAATGCGACCGTACTCTTTGCCATTACGTTTGAGAGATTTCCCCTTCCCTTTCACTATTCCGCATGACACCTCTTCGGCACCTCCGGCATCCATGGTGTAGCGTCCCTTCACGAGCAACATATCTTCTCCGTGGCGTATAAGGGCGGATTCCGGTAGAGAGCTCATGGCCCGGGCCATGCTCATGAAGTGGATGGCTTCGAGAAGATTACTCTTTCCCATGCCGTTGTTGCCCAGCAGACAATTCACGCCGGGAGAGAACGAGAGGCTCGCGGATGCTATATTTTTGAAATTGACTATGTCGATGGTGTCGAGTGTCATATCGGTATATGGAATTTTTTTGGTCGAGCTGAAGCTCTCCCACAGAACCAGCCGGGTCCGGGCCGGAGAGCTTTTTTGGTTGAGCTGAAGCTCTCCCACAGAACCAATCCGGGTCCGGGCGGGCCGGGGATTTAATCTTTTACGCCGTAGGCGAGGTCGCCGGCATCGCCTAAGCCGGGAATGATGTAGCTGTGGGCGTTTGTCTCGCTGTCTATTGCGGCCGCCCATACGGTGGTGCGGTCGGCGGGGAATGTGCGGCATACGTAATCAATGCCCGATTGAGCGGCAATCACGCATGCCACATGGATTTTTGCGGGCATACCTTTGGAGAGTAGCGCCCGGTAGCCGAGTTCCATGGATGTGCCGGTGGCGAGCATGGGGTCTACGAGCAGGAGAGTCTTCCCCTCAAGCGAAGGAGAGGCGAGATATTCCACAAGGACATCGAATGTGTCACCCTTCTCCTTATATCTACGGTAGGCGCTGACGAAAGCGTTCTCGGCTCTGTCGAAATAGGAGAGGAATCCGTGATGGAAAGGAAGCCCGGCGCGCAGAATTGTGGCGATGACTATATCTTCGGCCGGAGTCTGACATTGGGCGAGACCGAGAGGGGTGGTGACGGTCAGTGACTGATAGCGCATGCGTTTCGAAATCTCATAAGCCATAATTTGGCCGATGCGGTCGAGATTTGTGCGGAATCTCAGCGGATCGTGCTGAATCTTCACGTCGCGGAGCTCCATCATATATCGGCTCACGAGACTGGGGGTTTCTGCGAAATTGATTACTTCCATGCCATCTGGATTTTAAGGGGTGGATAATATAAGAGTATACTTCTATAACGTCTGTTCGGGCTGTTCTATCCGAAAGTCGTCGAATATTTTCTTTGAGATGAGGGCGTCTTCGTGCAGACGGGTACGTAAAGCCTCCACTGAATTGAACTTCTTTTCGTCGCGTATGCGGCTCAGGAAGTGAATGGAGAGCGGACGACAGTAGAGGTCGCCTTCCCAGCCTATGATATGAGCTTCGATAGAGCGGCGTCCCGAATCGTCTACGGTGGGACGCCTGCCGATATTTACCATAGCGGGATATTCTTTCCCGTCGGGAGTGAGTGCTGAAGCTGCATATACGCCGTTGGCCGGCACAAGGCGGCGGGGGTGTGGGGAGAGATTTGCCGTAGGATAGCCGAGGGTGCGTCCCAAGGCTTCCCCTGCGATTACGCTCCCTTCGAGCTCGTAGGGGCGACCGAGCATCTCGCGGGCTTTCTCCACATCTCCGGTGACCACAGCCCGGCGTATGGCGGAACTGCTGACCCCCGCCACGAGCGGGGCCTCTTTGACAAGGATTCCTTCTTCCTCGCCGAGACGCTCATAATCGGCTATGCTCATATCTATACCGTCATGGCCGAATGTATTGTCATACCCTACCACGAGAGCCTTTACTCCGTAGCGTTCGCGGAGAAGCCGCAGCCATTCCCTTGCCGACATTCTCGCTGTGGAGGCATCGAAGGGGAGACGCAGGAAGTCGGCTCCTGAGCGGCGAATAAGCTGCTCTTGGCGATCGTGGGAGAGAAGAAGATGAGGAGCGCGTGAAGGGGCTACTATCTCCAAGGGGTGTCGGTCGAATGTGATGGCCAGCGGACGCATGGCTTCGCCCCGGGCCACGTCTGTCAGCTCCTTGAGCACAGCCTGATGACCGAGATGCACGCCGTCGAAACTCCCCGCGGTAGCCACTGCCGGGATATCATTCCCTTTGGAACTCTCCATTTATTTCTTGCTGCTGATGAGATTGTTGACTACAGCGAGCATCGAGGCATCTTCCGAAGAGTTGTCGATACGTATTGCTTGCATTCCGGCCTTGCGTGCTCCCTCGCAATTGGCCGCAGAATCATCGAGCATAAGGGTCTCGTCGCCATTTAAGTGGTAGCGGCGGAGCACTGTGCGGAAAAGCTCCGGGTTCGGTTTGCAGGTGCCCTCTTCGAATGAAGTGACAATACCATCGAAGTAATCGCGTGTCTGAAGTCCTTCCTGACGGAATTTATCAGCAATCCAACTATGAAACATCACGGGATTAGTATTGGAAAGGGCATACACCTTGTAGCCGGCGTCGCGCAGAGCACGTAAAGCGCGGAGGCGCTCTACGGGAATATCCACGAGGAATGCCTCGAAGGCGGAGGCTATCTCACGGTCAGAGGTGCCCGGGCGGCAACGCTCGCGGAGCAGATCGAAAAGCTCTGCGGCAGTGCAATGTCCGGTCTCCAGACCGAGGAATGGCTCTTCCTGTTTATAAAGACCGAGGAGTTCGCCGGCATCTGCCAGGCCGATTTTCTGCAGTTCGGCCACAGCATTTTCGCGCGCAAGGTCGATGACAACGCCGCCGAGGTCGAACACCACATTCTTGATATCAGCTTTTGTTTCCATTATTTTTAAGTAAGGAGCCTCCTTCTAATGGAGGCTTCCAATTGCAAAAGTAATAAATTTTTGTCAAATTCGGCGTAATAGCGTATCTTTGTGCTCCGAAAGATGTTATTATAGTTGTGGCGTCGGATGTTTCCCGTTAGCCGGAACTCCGCGTCTTAAGGTTTGGTTTAACATTATAAAGAAAGAATATGACTCAGATTAGATCGATCGGCATCCTCACTTCCGGAGGCGATGCGCCGGGCATGAACGCCGCCATACGAGCCGTGACACGTGCCGGTATTTTCGCCGGGTTCAAGGTATATGGTATATATAGAGGTTATCGCGGTCTCATCACCGATGAGATCGAGGAATTCTCCACTCAGAATGTATCGAATATCATTCAGCGCGGAGGCACCATTCTTAAGACAGCGCGATGCAAGGAGTTTACCACTCCCGAGGGGCGTCAGTGTGCCTACGATGTGCTTCGTCGCCATGAGATCGATGCTCTGGTAGTGATAGGAGGCGACGGCTCACTCACTGGCGCAAGAATATTCGCCAACGAATATTCCTTCCCTATTGTAGGACTTCCGGGTACGATTGACAACGACCTTTTCGGCACTGACTCCACAATCGGCTACGACACCGCGCTAAATACGATTATGGAATGTGTGGACAAGATTCGCGACACAGCCACCAGTCATGAACGGTTGTTCTTTATAGAGGTGATGGGACGTGATGCAGGCTTTCTCGCGCTCAACGGTGCGATAGCTGCCGGAGCCGAAGCTGCGATTATTCCGGAGATTTCCACTCAGGTGGATCAGCTTTCCGAACTGATTAAGAATGGTTTCCGTAAATCCAAGAATTCATCTATTGTATTGGTGGCGGAGAGTCCTATCACTGGAGGCGCCATGGGTTTGGCTCAGCGTGTGAAGGAGGAGTATCCGGATTATGATGTAAGAGTATCCATTCTCGGTCATCTGCAGCGCGGCGGATCTCCTACGGCGAAAGACCGTATCCTTGCTTCCCGCATGGGTAGCGCAGCCATCGATGCCCTGCTTGACGATCAGCGAAATGTGATGATAGGCATAAAGAATGATGAGATTGTATATGTGCCTTTCACAAAAGCTATCAAGAACGACAAGCCCATTGATCAGGAGCTCCTGTCTACACTTCGTCGTCTCAGTATATAATCCGAGGATAGGATGTGAACTTTTTTTAGATACTCTAATAAGCTGATAAATATGATGTTAGCATTGATGTTGACATCTGTGGCGAGAAAAATGAGATAAAAAATACGCTGAAAAATTTGCGTGAATAAAAAATAAGTGCTAATTTTGCATCGTGATTGAGGCCGGAGGGCTGAAATCCGGTGCAAAATAGGGCGAATACCAGAGTGGCCAAATGGGGCAGACTGTAAATCTGCTGGTTTATACCTTCGGTGGTTCGAATCCATCTTCGCCCACAAGATACAATTTCTGACTGTATAATTCAATTATTGCACATAACAACTTATTATCCGGGTCCATTCGTGAGAATGGACCCGTTGATTTTATATATCCCCCTCTTATAGCAAATTCCCCGTTACCTGATCCCCCTCTACAAGGATTTTAGGGGGCTTAGACAAAAATAATTCCTAAAAAGTGTTGAAGATATTATAATTGTTATTAAATTTGCAACGGATTCCGCAGTCACCGCTGCGGGAGCTATAAAGTATTGCACTAACTGGAAAGCGGTATCATGGCTTCCGGGCCATGATCAGTCCTCCCTCTTTCTCTTAATAGTCTCACCTAACGCAGCGTTTCTATGGAGGATGCGAAACTTGATGATTTATCATGAAAAAATTACTCTATCCGCAGCTGGCGCTGCTTTTGCTCGCTACAGCGGCTTGCAGCTCTGACGATGCGCCCGCCGTTCCTCAGGGTGATGTCACTCTCGTGGAAGCGGTTCCCCAAAATGTAGATGTAGTCGCTCCCGAGCAGGCAAGCATCCCCAATCTCGAAGGCTTCAGCGGTAAAATGTCTTATGCCGGCGGCCAGGAGATCACTTATCAGACTCTTACTTACAGCGGCCAGCGTCTCGCCTTCATCACTTCTATCGGCGGCACTGCATCCACTGTAAATATTCCCACAACTCTCACTCTCAAAAACGGCGATGAGAATGTGAATTTCACCGTGCGTGGCTTCAACCTTAATAATTATGAGGGAATCGGCGAGGGTATCGAGACTCTCCGTATCCCCGGCACAGCAGCCCGCTGGTTCTCTTCCACAGCTGTGATGCGTTATATGACAGAGGATGACTTCACTCAGGTGATCAACCAGAGCGGCGACCTCAAGAAGATCGAGCTCGGCTCCAACTTCGCAAATTTCTGCTCCATCAACGGTGCTGTATATTCAGAGGATATGAAGACCTTCGTATGCTGTCCCCGTGGTCGCGAGGGTGAATTTGTAGTAGCCAATGGAGTAGAGACTATCGCTCCCTATGCATTTACCAACTGCCGCAACATCACTCGTGTGGTTCTTCCCGCTTCCATCAAGCTGATCTCCGACAACGCGATGGACTTCACAAGCTCACTTCTCGCTATCGATATCCTCGCTCCCCAGGCTCCCAAGGCTGGAGAGTCGGCTTTCGGAAGCTTTGCCCGCGATGCTCAGCTCCGTGTAGCCAAGGGTAGCCGTCCCACTTACTTCCCTGAGGAATTCACAGCCGAGGCTCCCGAGATTCCCGAGAATGTGATTGAACTTACTGCTCCTACCGCCAATGCCCGTCAGAACACAGTGGAGGCTGAGGCTGTATTCATCAAGGCTTCCAATGCTTATGTAGCTGTAGCCCAGCAGTATGCCAAGGCTCTCGAGCTCTATCGCGATATGATCGAGTTCTACAATGATTCCGAGAATTTCAACAATGCAGGCTATGTAGCACGTCTTGACAAATTCGTGGAGGCCAAGAGCAATTACCTCTCTGCGCTCACTCAGTACCAGATTCAGATGGACGAGTACAAGACTCTTAACGCTGATGTGAACGATGAGACTGCTATCAAGGATAATACCGCTATCGCTGACGCATATTCCGCAGCTTTAGAGGCTTCTGAGACTGCAGAGGCTGACTATAACGCTGTTTCCCGTCTCTACTCCGATGCCCAGAAGATCTATAAGGATCGTGTGGCTACATACGAGGAGGAACTCAACGATGCCAATGCTTACAAGGGTTACGAATTCTTCAACCCCGCCAACATCACTGAGATCACTTTCGGTGTGAAATAATTTCGCTAATCTCATTCATTACAAATAGATATGGCTCTCTGTCATCGTGAGGATGGCAGAGAGCTTTTTTTAATTAGGAATTGGGAATGGGGGAATAGGAGAGGTATTAATGGGAGATGAGGGAGGTATGTGAAGTAGAGGAATGGGATGAAAAGGTTTAATGAATGTTAAAATCGCTAAAAAAGGAGGTTTGAATGAAAAAAAATCGGAGAAAATTGTTGTAGTTCAGAAATAAGTAGTAACTTTGCATCGTTTTTGATAGCAAAAAAATTGTTTTATTATTTTAATCTTAAAAAGAAATGAAAAAAGTAGTTTTCTCCCTTGCTGTTCTTTTCAGCATGGCCATGGTTTCCTGCGGTAGCAAAGAGGCTGCTGCTACTGATTCTGACACTGTAGTAGCTGTTGAGGAGACTGTAACCGACTCTATCGCTGTTGAGCCTACTTCCGACTCTACTGCTAACGTAGAGGTAGCTGCTGACACTACTGTTGCAGCTGCTGAGGAGCCCGCTAAATAATTCAGGCCCTGCGAATAGCAAGACGTAACAACGTCAAGAAATAACCGATGCTTCTCCTTTCGAGAAGCATCGGTTGTTTTTTATTCAATAGCTGCTTATACTTTTACTTTATTACCATGAATTACGAAGTACCTGCCGAACTGCTCCATTGGGCCGACGGCATTGATTGCGCTGTCACTATCTGCGACAACGAGGGTAAAATCCTCTATATGAATGATCGCTCCCGACTTACCTTTGCCCGCCACGGCGATATAATCGGCCATGACCTCTTCGGTTACCATCCTGAGAAAGCTCAGGCACAGATTCGCCACATGCTCGCTACCGGAGAGACCAACGCTTATTACGTCACCAAAAACGGAGTGAAGAAACTCATCTATCAGACCCCGTGGCGTCGTGAAGGCGAAATAGCCGGACTTGTGGAGATATCCATACCCCTTCCGGCCGATATGCCCCATTACGACCGCGATAAACAGTGATTATTCGCTCTTATCACAGAAAAATGAGGCGGAAGTTTTGAAGATAGCGTAAATCTCACTAACTTTGCGCAAATACCGGAAAATTATGAACAAGAACCAGAAGATTATCCTTTTCTCAGGTCTCGGTGTGGCAGTAGCCCTCATCGCTCTGATCATCGTGCTCATAGTCAATAACAATCGTTCGGTGTCGGATGCCAACGAGGCGCAGGCCCGGGTGGATTCGCTCAAGCTTGTCAACGATCAGCTCGTACTCACCAATGAGTTCAATCGTCTTAATGCCGATTTCTCCCAATATGAGGATCAGCAGGTGTATCTGAAGAATGATTCTCTGGTACAGAAATACAACGAGGCCCGTCTCAAAGTAGAGGGATTGCTCAAGGAATTGAATTCCGAGAAGCGATCTAACGCTCAGAATCGCCAGCGTATCCAGCAGCTTGAAGGAGAGATCAAGACTCTGAAAGGGATTGTGAAGCATTACCTTGAGGAGATAAAGCGTCTCGGCGAAGAGAACGAAGGTCTGCGTCAGGAGCTCCAGCAGGTGAGCCAGAAGAATGAGCAGCTTTCCACACAGGTGACACAGGCCACCCGTAGCAACGAAGAGCTCACACAGACTGTGAAATTGGCTAAGAAACTCAATATCACCGGTCTGTCACTCAATGCCTACAATAAGAAGGGTAAGAATGAGAAGAATGTGACAAAGGCCCGCCAGCTCGGAGTAAGCTTTATAGTAAGCCCCAACAATACAGCCGCTCCCGGTATGAAGGATTTCTACGTACGTATCCTTAGCCCGGAGGGAAGTCTGCTCACAGGCGGAGGCAATTTCAAGATTGACGGACAGACAGTCCAGGCCACGGCACATCGTCAGGTGGAGTATGCCAACGATGAGATAAGCGTAAGCGTATACTGGGACGTGAACACCACTCTTACCCCCGGTGATTATACAGTAGAGGTATTCTGCGATGGCTATCGTCTCGCTTCCCGCCATTTCACAATGAAGAAATAAGACCCTTGATATGACAAAGAACGAAATTATAGATAAGGTGGCGGCTCTCGTAGCCGACTATCTGGAATGTGATCAGGCCTGGGGTGATTCCCCGATGATAGAGATTGATCCCTCGGATTTCTCCATGCGTATCACAGAGGAGGAAGAACGTCCCGAGCTCGACTATGTGGATATGATGGATCTCCTTCAGATGAGTGTCACTGATCCCGGGCAATGGGAAGCCGATGAAGAGGCTATCGCCTCCCTCGCTGACTCCTATCTCTAAGATGTAAAGGAATCATCCGGCTATCGAACTTCTCCGGAATAATTCCACTGAAATAATACGATACATACAGTAACAACGGCCCGATTGCATGAGCAGTCGGGCCGTTGTTTTCTATCTGAATGTTGAATACCGGTTCTATCCGGATTCCTTATACTGTCAGGATTGATGCAGAGCTATCCATCGCTTGCGCAGATAGGGCTTCACAGCGAAGCGCTGTACAAGGTAGGCGAGTATGAAGTAGGCCCCGGTGAGAATCCAGAGATTACGGTAGTCGGTAGTCACTTGATCGAGATTGGCTCCGTTCGAGTTCATTCTTATGAATCCTTCCACACCCCATGAAGCAGGCACAATGTCGCTGAGAACGCGCCATACTCCTGTCATGGCATAGCGGGGCCAGGTGAGTCCTGAAAGAAACAGGAAAGCGATAGAGGTGGCTACCCATATCACGAAAATAGTCTCACGTTCCCATACAATTCCCTGAATACAGAATCCGAGGCAAATGCTCGCCAGCACAAGCGGAAGGAGGAAAGCCAGCTCCTGCAGTGTATCTCCGGCCATAGGGAAATGGAAAATAAGAGGCACATAATGCACCAGGAAAATAAGCGGCAGTATAATCAGAGTGAGATAGCAAGCCATCTGGCCCAGCATCGACATCATGACGGAGGGGGATTGATTTACCGGATTATAGCCTACGAGCGACGGACGTTCGTGTTTGGCGCCCCCGGCCATTCCTATCGCGAGGATAAGACATTGCTGGAGAATGAGTATAAGCACACCGGGCATGATGAATGAGTCAAAACCGCTTGTGATATCTCCCATTGCCACATTGCGTATCGGGAGGAAATCTCCCGTGGATAGCGTGGTGGCCAGAGGTGCGATATCATTTATGTCGGCTGCCTGTATCTGCGCACCCATATTCATTGCTACATCGGTGGCCGAGACGAGGAATCCTCGATAACGCAGCAACAGACTCATATCACAATACATCACGGCCTGAGCCTGTTCTCCGGAACCGATGGCGCGTCCGAACCCGTCGGGCACCTCCATTATGCCGAAGCATTCATGCGAATCCATTGCACGGCGTGCCTCCGTCATATCGGCCGCATATCCGATGATATGCGTGTTTTGGGTGGCATCCATCTCACGGATGAATTCACGGCTGGAGGAGGTACGGTCATTATCCACCACCACCATCTTTACTTCCCTTACAAGTTCGGGATTATAGATGAGGGAGTATATTATAGGATATCCGAGCGGCAGGAACGTGAGAAACAGAATCAGACCCTGGTCATGGAAAATCATCTTGAACTCACGCGCATATACCTCGAAGAAGTCGTGAAGATATCTTTTTATTGTCTTTAACATAGTGTTTTCAGTCTTAGGGCACATACACACCTTTCTGCATAGCCTTCTTCACACGTGGAATAAGAAGGAAAGGGACAAGCATAAAGATAATATAGGCCACATACCATATTCTGGAATAGAAAATCTCACGTCCGTTGAGAGCCTGGTCGATATATATGAGGAAGTTATATCTGATAGGCAGGATATAGCTGAAGATCTCTATTGCTCCATACATGCTCTCCACAGGGAAGGAGAATGCGGCTATGGAGAAAGAGAGAATACCCAAGAGCGCGGAGACGGATAGCGACAGACGCAGGTTAGGGAAGATTCCGAATATAAAGAGCGCGAATCCTTGGCAAGCCAATACGAACATCATCTCCGATAGAGTCATCCAGAACCATGAACCATGCATCGGGAAATGATTCCATTTGAAGAGCCATGATTCCATGAATATGGCTATTACAGTCCATATTACGGTCTGAGGAAGCAGTTTAGCCGTGAGGGCTTTGAGAATTGACCCGTCGGCCATTCCTAACAGTTTGCGGGAGGTGCCGTACTTTATCTCCTGTCCGAGGCTGAAGCAAGTGATAAGCATGATCATAAGCTGCAGTGTGCAGGGTATGAAGGAATTGCAAAGATAAATGCCGTAGTTGAGCCAGGGATTGCCTATACCACGTTCGGAGACGTTGACAGGAAGCAATAGGGGAGTCACTTGTATTGCAGAAGCTCCGACACTCTCCAATACCGTCATCGTGACTCCGGCTTTAGTATATAAGGCGGAGGCTTTGAAAGTCTTGAAGAGCAGAGAGGCCGGCACGAAATACGTCATATTGGTGTAGAACGTAATCACCGGTTTACGCCCTGAAAGCAAATCGCGTTGGAAATCCTCCGGAATCATGAAGAAACCGTAAATTTCTCCCTTCTGCATTGCATGACGTGCCCCCGTATAGCTGTCGTATGTGTCGGCTACGTCTACCATCTGCATTCCTGCGAGATTATTGGAAATCTCGCGCGACAGCGACGAACCGTCCTTATCCACGATGGCGGCGGGCACCTTTATAGGCAGACCCTCCTGCATCATATCGCAGAGAAGAAACATAATGAAGAGGGGCAGGATGAAGATGCCGAGCCAATATATCGGTCGGTGTACGATCTGTCTCAGGCTGCGGAGCGCAATGGCGCCAAACCCTCTTTTTTCATAATTATCACACATGGCGGGGAGTGATATTTATTTCTTTACACCCTCATAGATTACCGACATGCCGGGACGGAAACCGTCGATGGGCTTCTCAGGACGTGCCTTGATCTGGAATGTACGGGCATCGAAATCGCCTGTGGCCTTGGTAGCCTGCCAATTGGCGTATGATCCAAGGTCGCGGATATAATACACCTTCATCTCCGTCTCTACGTCAAGAGCCGGAATCTTTACTTTCAATATGGAACCGAGGCGGATATCCTTGAGTAGAGTCTCACGCACATTGAATACGGCCCAGAAATCATCACGCTGAAGGGTCATGATGGGAGCGCCTGTGGCTACCAGCTCGGACACATTCGGATATACTTCCGTGATCTCTCCGTCGCAGGGAGCGAGAAGGTATTGGTCTTCGAGAATGGCGCCTACCTCCTTCACTCCGCTCTTGGCTGCCGAGACCATAGCGGCCGTAGCTTGTTTATCTTCGGCCTGTGCGCCGGATTTCGCCAATTCATAACTGCTCTTGGCAGCGGCTTCGCCGGCTTTCGCAGCATCGTAGGCCGCTTTGGCTTCGTCGCGTTTCTGTTCGCTGACCACACCTTTGGCGAAAAGATTCTGCATACGCTCATAGGTCTTTTTCGTAATTTCAGTAGCGGCCTGAGCCTGTTGCCAGATATCGCGTGCTCCATTGATGATTTGCGAGCGAGTGCCGGCATCCACCTTACGGTCGGCGGCAGCTGCCACATCTTCCATGGCCTTGGCTTGGTCCATGCGGGCATCTACAAGAGAGGAATGAATTCTTACGAGAGTATCACCCGCTTTCACACGCGAACCTTCCTCCACATATATCTCGGCCACACGCCCGGGAAGCTTGCCGGATATTCTCACTTCAGTGGCATCTCCGGTGCCTTGAACAGTGTCGGGAGCCGGTTTCATGAAGAGGAATCCGGCCACCGCCATGGCGGCGATGATGACAAGCACTATCACGATTGTGGTGATAAGCATCTTGTCTTTGCTCTGTAATTGCGCAGGCTGAGCCTGCATGAAATCTTTACTGTCGATAGGATCTGTATTGTGGTTGGTTGTAGCCATATTATTTTGTATTATCGGGTAGACCCCGTTTGATTGTTTGGAAATTCTTATTCGGTCACAATAAATTTTCAGGTAATCGGATGATGTGTCAATAAGCGAGAGTGCCGAGCACCTTAGAGAGATATACTTCACGCAGACGTATTCCAATCTCGGCATCTATCTTCTCGGAATGAGCTTGCAGCCATGCGGTCTGAGCTCCTATCACATCATCGGCTGTCAGTACTCCTTCATGGAAACCTACCTGGGCTTGTCGGAGATTCTCATCGGCTTTCTCCATATTGCTTACCGTCATGTCGTAGGTCTTTTTGGCCTCCTCGAAGCTGAATCGGGCCTGACTCACCTGAAGCTCGATTTTCTCTTCAAGGTCTTCGAGAGCGAGGCGCGATGCCTGAGTGTTCACTTTCGATGCCTGATAATGGTGATAGCGTCCGCCCCAATGCCATAAAGGCACAGTAAGCGTGGCCCCGATGCTGAAGCCTCCGCCGTATGCTTTGTTGAAGCCATGGTTGACATTGGGATATGTGAAGGAATACGCTCCTACGAGAGCCACTTTGGGAAGCATCTCGCTAAGAGTGATTTTCTCCCTCTGCTCAAGTATTGATATTCCCTGTCGCACCATATCAAGATCCTGACGGCGTGCATATACATCAGCCAGATTGTCGGCTCCCGGCATTGTGAGCGTGGAGGCGTTACGCAAAGCCTCATCCTGGAGTTCCATCACAGTGTTGGAGGGGAGCCCGCATACTTGAGCAAGATTCATTCTTGAAAGGGTCAGACCATTGTCTACTTTTGTTTGTGCGATTTGAGCTTCGTTGAGCTTTACTTCCACAGTAAGAAGGTCGCTTCGTGTGGCCACTCCCTCATCAAGCATAGCTTGCACATTATAGCGGAGCGTATCTACAAGGGTGACGAAACTGTCTGCAAGGCGTTTCTTCTCCTTGAGTGATACCACCATCCAATAGGCTTCATCCACTGCGAAGACCACATCCTGCACAGCACTGTTGCGGGCTGCCACAGCGAGTTTCTCTGCGTATTTCGTGATATTGTTGAGCGCCCGTATCTGCCCTCCCATATATATAGGCTGAGTAAGAGTGAAGGCTCCGCCCCACACTTGATGAGTGTCGAATTCCATCGCTTCTTTAGGGATTACGGCCACTTCTGTCGGGATAAGACTGCCGGTGGCCGGATCCTTGATTGGAGTACCATCGGGCGATGTCAGAAGATTATATTTAAAACTTTGGGTAGCCGGATCAAACGACATTGTCGGAAGTTTGGCATCTTCCGCAAGAAGTTCTATCTGTTGCTGATTATACATATATCCTCCGGTAAAGTCAATCCCGGGAAGATAAGCCGAGAAAGCCGCCTTCTTCTCATGGCGGGCGGCTTCGATATTCTTTTCGGCTATCCTGATGTTCTTATTGTTGCGGATAGCCATATTCCGGCAGGAATCCAGACTCACGGTCTGAGCTCCTGCGGTAGTGGAAGCGGCTATCAGCAATGTGGAAAGAAATGTCAGTCTGTTCATATTCAGATACTGTCGATATAGTTTACAAAGCAATATGAAAAGAGAGGAAGTAAGGGCATACTTCTCCGCTCTTTATTATATATTTACAAAATTACACACTATTTAGTTTATCACACCTGACCTAAAGGTGAGTAAATGACAGTATCGGAAATTTCAGCTATATTTTTCGCCGATTTGGAAAATCCTTTTTTAGATTCTCACTCTCAAATAAAGTATGAGGCCTGGTAAGGATAAAGATGAAAAAGAAAAGGGGGAGAGGAATCATGTTTCGGATTCCACTCCCCCGGGATATCGGGATATGATAAAATCTGAGTCGTATCAGTCGCTGCAGCCGGAGCAACCGCAACCGCCACCTTCGCCGCAGCCGCCGTCATGGCTGCCGCAACCGGAGCAACCGCAACCATGTGCGGGACGCAACTCTTCGGGGGTGGCATCACGCACTTCAAGCACTTCTCCTTCGAATCTTACGGTAAGTCCGGCGAAGGGATGATTGAAGTCCATCTTGATCTTGTCGCACACTTCGAGCACACGGCCCTGAATGCGGAAGCCCTCCGCTGTCATCATCGGCAGGAGTGCGCCTACCTCAACTTCGTCGGCGAGTTTGCCATCGCGCATGAAGATTTCCTTGTCGAGGGTGACAACATTGTCGTCGAAACGTTCTCCAAAAGCTGCCGCCGGGGGAAGTGTAGTCTCGAAACGGTCGCCTGCGCCAAGACCCTCCAGTGCGGAGAGCAGACCGGGCACCACTTCCTGGCTGACACCATAAACCAACATATCGGGAGCATCCTCAGGCACCTCGAAGAGAAGAGAGCCGTCGCCCTCGTTATACAATTTATATTTGTAGCCCACGAATTTGCCGGGGCCTACTGTCTCTTTCTTTTCCTGTTCCATTTTTATATTTAAGGTTTAAAAGGGTTATATATTCTTGATTTATTCAATTGATAAGAAGAGGAGAGATTGATGTTTACTCCTCGGCCGGCATGTCATCCTCGGCTGCAGGCGCGTAATCAGTGGACGTGGATTCTCCGATCGCTTCTTCGGCCGCATAGTCGTCGGGGTGCTTAAGCTCATATTGAGCCTGCGGCACCATTACGTTGAAATAGAATCCCTGCTTCACATCTTTCGGGGGAATCTTGCGTCCCGATTCCGGATCGGGTGATACTGTCAGATAATCCACTCCGGGATCAATGAAATTGGCATCAGTGGCTTCATATCCCAAAAGCTGTACCATATCATATTCATGCATGGGATAGACCACATACCAGGCATTGTCCACATCCTCCCCCGTGCCGGTACTTTTTATAGCACCAAGGAGATGCTCCAGACGATACTCCCATATCTTTGCACTCATATCCTTACGGCGTTCCTTCAGTACGTGCACGAGGAATGACATCTGACGAAGATCGAAAGGATTGTCGCGAAGGGCCAGCTCCGCATATTTACGGATTGTATCTATCTCCTCCTTGGAATGGGTAGCCTTTTCGCGCAGATTATCGGTGACTCCGGAATAGGGGGATGTGCGGTAAGGGTCGTAATCCTCCTGAAACATATATCCCAGATAGAAGTTGCGATATTCCTCGCTTGTCATGGTCGTGTCATTACGATTGTATTTGGCCATGAGTTTCGGGAAATACATCTGGCTGTGAGGGTCGAGAGTCTCTTTACGTATTTTCTCGAGATCGGGCTTCTCAACAGTGATCTTACGTTTGTTGGCATTAGAAGCCGTATTCTGTGAAGATAACGCTGAGGGGAATATGAAGGCGGCCGCCATGGCAGAGACCACGGCTACACGGGAGAATAATCGGAAGAAGCTATTCGATTTCAACATCGTGATAATCTATACTTAACGGGGATAAATGTTGTTGATTGCCAGCACGAGCACCAGTGCTACTCCGGCTTGCATCACAGTGATGGCGGTCGGAAATCCTTTGGCAAGAAGATATCGAAAGAAATTTCCGCTACGTAGGTTTACGACACGTCCGTCGGGCGTGCGGCTGAAGAGGAGAAAGCCGAAGAAAGTGCCGGCTATTGTGGCTATTATCATCACACCGTAAAGAAGTGGAAGATTGGCTGAGAATGTGAATCCCAGTAATCCCACGGCCATGCCGGCTACGGCACCTCCGGTGATATATCCCATCCCTTTGGTCTGTGTCCTGATAGCTTCCGGCTGAAGCACCACTGTGAGCATCACCACCACCGTCATGCACAGCCATCCGATAAGGATAGTGGAGTTGATCGGCACTACCGGATACCCCGTAGATGTGCGGGCCATACTCAATAGCGTTAGTGCTATGAAGGAGGCGGCAGGTGCGAGCAACTGGCGCCGCGTGAAAAGGAGAGCCAGAGAGAGAAGCCATAGCAGGCTGCTGAAGATGATGAGAGTGAGGGCCATGATAATAACTGTTTTTAATTAAAACGCATGAGACGCGAAAAATATTTTTTCGTCTCCTTATCCCTTACTTTTTCTCTTCCCCCTCTTTCTTATGGATAGTGGGATAAGCCACTCGTGAATGATAGATAGTGGCGAGACGTTTCTTAAAAGTCTCCTTCACTATCTCAACATCACGATAGGATATGGGCGATTCCTTGAAGAGTCCTTCCGCGGCTTGTCCGTCGATAATGCGGTCCACGAGAGAATTGATTGTGGCCGCGGAATAGTCGGGCAGACTTCTGGAGGCGGCCTCGACGCAATCGGCCATCATAAGAATGGCGGTCTCCCGGCTCTGGGGATTCGGCCCCGGATATTGGAATTTCGCAGGATCGATATATTTGTCGGGATTCTCGTTGACTGCGGTATTATAGAAATATCTTGTGAGACTCCGGCCGTGATGCTGGGCGATGAAATCCTTTATCACCGCCGGAAGCTTGGCCTTGGATGCCATCTGAAGGCCTCCCGTCACATGAGAGATAATTTTCTGTGCCGAAGTCTCCGGATTCAGGCCTGCATGAGGATTTACACCATGCTGATTCTCCGTGAAGAAAATAGGACTCTCCATCTTTCCTATATCATGATAGAGCGCTCCGGTTCTCACCAGCTGGGTATTGGCTCCGATAGCACGTGCGGCTTCCGAGGCCAGGGTTGAGACCTGCATGGAATGTTGGAATGTACCCGGAGCTTCCTCCGCAAGCCTGCGCAGTATGGGATTATTGATATCGCTCAGCTCCACGAGAGTCACGGTGGACGTGAATCCGAATATTTTCTCCAGCACTACGATCAAGATATAGGTGAAGGATAGTATCACGGAATTTATGGCGAATGTCCCTATCACATGCCAGTTCATATCAAGCATTTTCCCCTCGGTGAATAGGGTGATGGCTATATATCCGATAGAGTAGACCACAAAGGATACCAATGCGGTACGAAGAAGCTGGGAACGTCGTGAAAGTTGTTTTATACTGAATGTGGCGCAGATACCGGCAGTAAGTTCAAGGAATATGAATGTAAACTGGTATGTGGCTACGAGCACAGATATGAAGACTGTGGTCATAAGGGCGAAAATCGCGGTGCGGGCATCGAAAAATATAAGAATCACTACCGGCACAGCCGCGAACGGCACGAGATAGAGACCGCCCGGCACATATTCGAACATCACTACTGCGAATATCACATATATCACGATGAAGCATATCAGGAATATCATCTGCCTGATATTGTTGAAGAAGCTGCTGCGGTAGAAATACAGGAAGAAATATAGCATAGCCATCACTAAGGCTATGTATAGAATCTGTCCGAATATATAATTGTAATTGTCGGAGTTCTGACTCTGTTGCGACTCCAGCATTTCCATATATGTATTGAGATTCGTGAAAATCTGTGCGTCCACTATCTCTCCACGGTCTACGATACGTTGACCTTTCTTTATAGTTCCGATAGCTCCTGTGACATTGAGATACGCCTGTGAACGATATTTATTGTCGGCCACAGAGTCTATCACGACATTTGGATTGATACATAGGTAGAGAGCCTTTGCCGTAGCCTCGTTCAGATGTGTGTTTGCATTATCGGAATGTGAGTTATAGACAGAATCGATGTATTCAAAAGCTTTTTTGGGGGAGAGCATTTCCGAAGCATCGATTGTATTGACCACATTCTCTTGCTCATTGTCATCTGATATACGTAAGCTTTTGGCCGGATTCCGCTGAATCGCATCATACACGGAAGCATCCACTATTCCGCGTTGATATACATGGGAAAGAAGCGACACGATAAGACCCACATTCAATCCGGAGCCATGATGACTTTCCGCGTTCTCGAAACGAGTGATATTGGCGTCAGCCGCTTTTGTGTCACGTGTCACGAACGGTACGAATCTACGGTTGATACTGTCAAGCATGGCTTTGGCAGTGGTGGAATCCCGTCTCACCGGCACATCGAAGTCGGCCGTAAGCAAAGGATACTTCCAAGGCTGGTTGAGCTCGTAACTGTACGACTGATGGTCCGGGCGCGGGAGTATCAGCACCAGGATTACTACAGCGGCCAGCCACAGGCCGGCACGTATGAGATTTAGTTTAGAAAATACCTGTTTCCACATTTTTTTTGGAATGAATTATATGGGTCGAGGGAACTTGGCCCTCGGTTCAATTTGGAATATTGAGGCCGTAGTAGGGATAGGGAGTTTAGAGTGAACGCCGGGCTGATTTCACCCCGTTGATACTCTTCAACGCACGGCATATAGTGGCTATGGTGTCGGTAGTGTCGATCTGAACGGTGAGTTCGCAATGGAACACTTCTTGATCTGCTTCTATATTCAGACCGCGTATATTGATATCGAGATCTTTCGATACTTTCGCCGCTATCTCCTCCAGAATACCGTGACGGTCGATGCCGTCGATAGTGATACGGGCCGTGAAAAGACTCGCTTTACCCTCCCAACGGGTTGCCACAAGGCGCGGGCCGTAGGTGCTTTTGAGGCGCATGGCTTTCGGACAGCTCACTTTGTGTACCACCACCTTCTCATCCTCATCCACAAATCCGAGTACATCATCGCCCGGAATCGGATTGCAGCAGGTGTCGAGCAAGTAATTGGGATGTTCGGCATCGGGATGCAACACATACACTTTCTTACGGTCGATGGGTTGAGGAGTCCCTTTCTCGTCAGGCCGGCTGTTCTTCCGCTTCTGTCCGAAGGGATTGCGGAGCAACTTTCCGAGCAGAGAGACATGGCTTTTGTTGATATCGCGAATCTCATGAGGATTGAGATTTATCTCATCGTTGGCGAGCATGAGGTAGAGATCCTCCGGCTTCTCGAGAGTATAATGAGCGAGAATACGGTCGAGAAGGCTTTGGGTAGGTTTGAGATTCTCTTTCTCAAGAAATTCGAGATATAGGATTTTGCCTCGGTCGCAGAGATGGCGCTTATCTTTTCGTATAATGGAGCGCAAACGGTTCTGAGCTTTTGCCGTGTGGCAATATTCCATCCATTCCGGTTGGGGAGTCTGCGTGTTGGAGGTGATGATCTCCACTTGGTCGCCGCTTTCAAGTTCGTAGTTGAGCGGCACAAGACGATGATTTATCTTTCCGGCTATGCAATGCATGCCTAATTCAGAGTGGATGGTGAAGGCCAGGTCGAGTACAGTGGCTCCGCTCGGGAGAGTCATGAGGTCGCCCTTCGGAGTGAACACATATATGGAGGAGGAGAGGAGGTTGAGCTTCACCGTATCGAGAAAATCGATAGCGTTCGGTTCGGGATGCGCAAGGATATCCTTGATCGTGTTCATCCAGGAATCGAGCTTGCTGTCCTCTTCCTGCTGTTCTCCGGTCTTGTACTTCCAATGGGCTGCATATCCGAGTTCGGCGATATCATCCATTTTCCGGGAGCGTATCTGCACCTCTATCCATCTTCCTTCGGGGCCCATGGCGGTAAGATGCAATGCCCTGTAGCCGTTGGATTTGGGAGTGGAGGTCCAGTCGCGCAGACGGTCGGGATGTACCATGTGGCCGTCAGTGAAGAAAGTATATATCTGCCAGCAACGCAATTTTTCCAGAGCGTCATCCTCGTTTTCGAAGATCACCCTGACGGCATAGATGTCATAAATCTCTTCGAAGGGAATCTTCTTATTCTCCATCTTGTTGAAGATAGAGTAAGCGCTCTTCACCCTCGCCTTTATCTCATACTTGAACCCCGCCTCATCGAGCTTCTTTCTTACAGGAGCCACAAATTCTTCCACAATCTGCTGTCGATGTGTCTCGCTCTTCTCGAGCTTCGATACAATCTCGGCATACTTCTGCGGATGCTCGTAGCGGAAAGCGAGGTCCTCGAGTTCAAGTTTGATCTTGTTCAATCCGAGGCGATGTGCCAGCGGAGCATACACATAGAGAGTCTCTCCGGCTATCTTGTATTGTTTCTCCGGACGCATGGAGCCGAGGGTCCGCATATTATGGAGGCGGTCCGCCATCTTTATGAGCACCACTCGTATGTCGGTGCTCATGGAGAGTAGTAGCTTTCTGAAATTCTCAGCTTGCAGCGAAGCGCGGTCGCCGAAGATTCCGCCTGATATTTTGGTGAGCCCTTCCACAATATCCGCCACTGTCTCGCCGAAATTGGCTGCGATATCATCGCGGGTGTATTCCGTATCCTCCACCACATCGTGGAGCAAAGCGGCGCAGATTGATGTGGAACCCAATCCAAGCTCCGAGATGACAATCTGTGCCACTGCGATAGGATGCAGAATGTAGGGCTCACCACTGCGGCGGCGCACACCCTTATGGGCCTCCTTCGCGAAGCGATAGGCCTTGTCGATTATCTCCACCTTCTTGCGATGATTGCTGCTCAGATAAGCATCAAGCACCCTCTTATAGGCGGCTTCCACCATGCGGTCTTCTTCCTCTGCGGAAGTGTTGGGAATATAATCGTTCATAATGAGAATGAGAGTCTTGGGTTAAAGCGACTACAAAAATAGTGAAAAACCGCCATACTGCAAAAATTACTTACTTAAACTTCAAAGCCTGTCCGTAACAAACAAAAGGTCCGGGCGTCATCCCGACGTCCGGACCTCCCCTGTCATCGCCGCAGCCGGAATGGCGTTGAATCTGTTCCGGCGCTTCCGTAGGCGATGGCAGCAATAGAAATTACTAATGTATATAACCCAAAATTTAGACAATATAGTTTCTCATTTTCGGTATAGCCTTTCAAGGTTGGCGTAAACATATCTAAGTCATGAAAAAGTATTTTTTCATATAAGAATCAGTCTGTTATGTCTTACGCCTCCGGAAGCCGGCCATGAAGTGTGGGGTTGGCTTCCTTCAGCTTTCGGATATATAACGGGGCCTCTCATGTGAATATTAGTGTAATTACGTTAAATAAATATTAAGTCCCGGGCTCTCGGAAATAATAATTTCCCGGGTACGCAATACTGCGAAGAGGGATTACCGGGAATTGGTCTCTAAAAAGAAGTCTCTTGAGGAATAAGGTCAAAGAATAGAAGAATAATCTGCATATAGCGGAATAATTGAAAGATATTTGTGAAATAAATCGCGAAATTATTTGCTATTACAAAGTTATTTGCCTAAATTTGCGGCCGTTCGGAAGTCTTATTCACTGTCCCGACATTCCTATGACACATCAAAATTCATTATATATGAGGAAAACTTTACTTTTTTGCGCGAGCGCTTTCGCTATGCTGACTGCGGCGCCCGTTATGGCCGCTGTCACTCCCGTGCAGGCGCAGATTGTGTCAGACGCTGACGCTGCCGACTATTTCAAGGATTTTCAGCTCACTCCGGCTCCCGGTGAGATTCAGGCCCTCAAGCTCAATCAGCTGACACTGTCTTTCCCCAACCTCGGAGATGCCTTTATCACAGAAGAGGCTTATGATCTGGCTGATGTCATCACTCTTTCTGATGGTGCCGGCACAACTATCCACCCCTCCCAGGCTTATCGCAACGATGACCGTAAATCGGTATTTATCCAGTTCAGTTCCGATGATCTCAGCGGTCTGAATTCCGGAGTATATACTCTCAAGGTTGAGGCCGGTGCCCTCGGTATTCTCGATGTGGATGGTGTGGCCAGCCCTGAGATGACGGCTCAATATACAGTGAAAGGCGCCGACAACTATCTTGCGTCTCTCGTATGGAGCAGCGGTTCTATCTATGATTGCGTTCAGCAGAAATACTACTATGACTATGAGGATCGTTCGAATATGAACAATATCAGCATCGTCACTGCCAAAATCGACAAACCCGCCGATATGCCTGCGGAGATATGGCTGAGCTATGTGGACGGCTATAAGATCAATAAATCCGCGCTCAAAGATGTGAAAATCACCAACGGAGCCCTTACCGTAATCCCTGAAAGCGCTGAGGATAACGGATATATCTATGTGAAGATGTATCTCGCCGAACCTCTCACACTTGAGGGTTCCTACTCCATGACAATTCCCGACGGACTTGTCACTTTCGGCAACGGTGAGAAATCCCTCGGCGGACAGGTGGACGACATGTTCGCTATCGGCGACGGCACCGGTGTATCCTACAATTTCAATTCCTATCTCATCTCTCCCGAACCCGGTAAGACTGTGAATAACATCACAAAGGTTACCATCTCCTTCCCTAATGCTGTGGATCTGGCTGCCGATCAGGAATTGGAATACAACGAGATTTTCTCTCCGCACCACATCACACTCACTTTGGATGATGGTAATGAGGACGATCCCACTGTCTACATGGCTAAGTCGGTATCTACCACCGGTTGCTTCGTAGATATCGAATTCGATGAAGGTCAACTTGACGACGGTCGCTACGAACTCTCCGTTCCCCCGGGTTACTGGCGCAATCCTGAATATCATGACATCATCAACCCTGCCATCCTTGCAAATTTTATCGTCAAGCGTGATTACAGCTCGGTAGAGGGTGTGGCTGTAGAGACCGAGACCTACACAGTAACCGACCTTGCCGGACGCACTGTGCTCCTCAATGCTGATAAAGCTGCGCTCTCCACTCTTGATGCCGGCCTCTATGTCATCAACGGCAAGAAGGTAGCTGTCAGAAAATAAAAAACAGACCTTTTTTAAGGCAGATTCCTTACTCAAAAGGACGGATGCTTTTTTGCGTCCGTCCTTTTTTCATGCTAAAGAATTAATTTAGGCGAATTTGTGGAGATATGGTTTGGTGGTCACATATTTTTTCTTAACTTTGCCGATGATAAAGAATCGGCGCCATGCAATGGCTGCCGAAGTGCCTTATATATCGTACCAACACTTTATTCATATACTCATAATACAAATATGAAAAAATTAAACTTCTTTGGAGTATCGGCTCTCCTCTGCGCTATGGCGGTGCCTGCGGTGCCCGCCCACGCTGCGGATCCGGTGCTCTATGGCTACCAGGGTAATTTCAACGGAGGGCCTACGAAAGGTCTCTTCACGTTTACCCCGTCCGGCTTTAGCCAGGATTTGCTCTGGCGTGATGAACTGGCCTATACTGAGAGCGGCGCTGCCAGCGGTGCGTACATGCTCGGCGGATGGATCCGCAACGGTCGCCTCTGTGGCTATGAATCCTATTACCCCACACCCAGCCTCGACTATTACAAATACATCGAGCGCGATCTTGAGACAGGTGAGGTCCTTCTTGAACAGCAGATCAACACCACCGGCCAAAACTGGGGCAACGTATTCCTTTATGCCACTTACTGTCCCGTTGACGATCGTATCTACGGCTACGGCTTCAACAAGACCCGTACCGCATACGTATTCAAGAGCGCTCCCTCCAACAATCTCGATCAGGCTGTCTCTATCCGTGAGGTGCAGTATAAGGAGATGGCTCGTTCGCTCTGCTTCAACGAAGACCTCGGCATTCTCGTCGGTATGACCGGTCAGGTGAGAGAAGGCTCCGTTGTAGAGCCCGTGCGTATGGTGCAGATCGATGTAAATACCGGTGTGCAGACCGAACTCTATCAGCCCAATGTAGTTCCCGACTATGACGTGGCTTCCGGTCTCGTATGGCTTCGCGACAGTAAGGCTTACGCGTGGAACTTCTACACTGAGGAGGAGAGCGAGACCTCGCGCCTCATGCTTCTCGATCCCCAGACAAAGGCTACCGAGATTCTTCGTCAGTTCCCCTCTACCTACCACTTCAGCTACATTATCGCCGGCGAGCAGACAGTGACTCCCGAGACTAATTCTCCCAAGACTGTCACCGGACTTACTTACGAGTTTGACAAATCCGGCGACCACGGTACATTCACATTCACACTTCCCTCCCAG
Organism: Bacteroides sp.; assembly: GCA_014801225.1. GTDB lineage: Bacteria > Bacteroidota > Bacteroidia > Bacteroidales > Muribaculaceae > Lepagella. The sequence goes on along the minus strand of JAAVEO010000001.1, from coordinate 52,917 downwards.
CTTAACAATGGCGAGACTATCAGCGGAAATGTGAACTACACCGTGTATTCCGACAATAAGCAGCTCACTACCGGCAGCGGCGCTGCCGGCGCTCAGGTGACTACCGGCAATGTATCCCTCTCCAAGGGTACTCACTTTGTTCGCGTTGTGCCCGAGGTGAATGGTAAAGCCGGTCTTGCCGACCTTATCACTGTATTTATCGGTGCCGACAATCCGGAGGCTCCCACCAATGTTACTCTCGCCGGCACTACTCTCTCTTGGGACGCTGTGACTAAGGGCGTTCATGGCGGTCAGCTCTCCAATGTCACTTACGAAATCCTCTATAAGGATCAGATTGTCGACGACACTTCGGCCACTACCTTCGATGCTTCCGAGATTATCAATACCGATGGTCCGCTGACAGCCTACTCCTTCCAGGTGCAGGCTGTGGCCAATAACCTTCGTTCCAAGCCTATCCTCTCCAACAGTGTGATCGAGGGTCGCTCTTATACAGTGCCCTTCACTATCGAGCCTACTGAGGAGCAGTTCTCCGTATGTACTCTCGAGGATACTGACGGCAACAATGTAAGCTGGACGTTAGACAAGCGTGATTATGACGACCATAACGTGCTCACTTCCGGCTTCGATGCCGACCGTCAGAGTGAGGACTGGCTCTTCCTTCCCCGCTTCACAGCTCCTGCCGACGGTATCTACAACTTCAATTTCAATGTAGCTCTCGCTGATGCCGACTATAATGGCGGTATCCTTGAGGTATGGGTGGGCACAGAGCCTTCTTCCGAGGGTATGAAGAAATGTATCCTCCCCGCTATGGCTCAGTATGATTATTCTCCGCTCAATCTTTCCGCCGAGTTCGTGATCGACGGTGAGCTCGCTCAGGCCAAGGATCTCTACATCGGCCTCTGCGTGAAGACTGAGCAGGGTACACTTAGCCCCCTCCGTTTCGAGACTCTCAAACTGACAAAGAGCGTCAACAATCTTGAAGGCCCCGAAGCTGTGAAGGATCTCAAGACTACGGTTTCTCCCGAGAGCCCCCTCATGGCCAACGTCTCCTTCATCCTTCCCGACCGTACTCTCGACGGTAAGTCGATTCCCGCTACCAATACAGTTTCCGCTCGTGTGAAATCCTCCAACGGTATGAGCAAGACTGTATCCGGTGCTCCCGGCGAGACTCAGGAATTCACTATGGATCTCGGCACAGGCGACTTCCTCATCACTGTCACTCCTACATGGAACGACAAGACAGGTCTTTCCGCCAATACTGTTGCCGCTCTCGGCTTCGGTCTCCCCGGCAGAATCCGTAACCTCCGCGCCGAATACGACGAGACCGACACCAAGCTTACACTCCGTTGGGATTGTCCCGCTACCGACGTTAACGGCAAACCCTCCGAGGATGACTTCTTCAGCTACAACGTTTACTCCTACGATGAGTCTGAGGATGGCTTCGTGCTTCAGGTGACTGTGCCTTATCCTCTTGATTATGCCACTATGGATATGGGTGGCGCTGACATGAGCCTCACTAACATTGACGTTCGTATCACAGCTGTCAACCAGACCGGCGAAAGCCCCTATGACGAGGGTATCTCCGTCACTGTAGGTAAGCCTTACGATCTCCCCATGACTGAGGACTTCAACGGTTCCGATTTCCGTTACAAGCCTATGACTATCATGACCTTCGGTGACTATGGCAAGGCTCAGCTCACTTGGACTTCTCCCTCCAAGTCCGGCCTCACCGGCGATATGCTCGCAGGTCTCGATGGCGACTTCATCATGGGTACTCCCACTGAGCTTGGTGCCAAGACTCGCATCGTGATTCCGAAGTTCTCTACAATGGGCTTCGAGAACGCTACCGTAAACTGCAAATTCTGGACAGGTAAGGACGCTGCCGAGATCGACCTCTCTGCATTCGGCTATCCCATGAGCTCTGCTGAGGAGCAGGTATTCGGCAAAGTTGCCGCCGGCGACGGTTACACTACAGTACGCTTCCCCCTCCCCGATGACATGACAATGACTCCGTGGGTACAGGTATTCGTCAACGCTTCCTATCCCTCGCTCTCTTCCAAATTCATCTTCTGCGAGTATAATATCGACAATGGTGCCGGTGTTGACGGCGTTATCAATGGCGGTGTAGGTGTTGTTCGTGGCGGTGTAGGTGAGATCTTCATCTCCGGCTACAGCGATGTGAACGCAGCAGTCTATACTCTCGATGGCAAACTCGTGGCACAGAAAGCCCTCAACGGTGATGATGAGGCTATCGAGGTAGCTGCAGGCTTCTACGTAGTGAAGATCGGCAACTATGCTGTCAAAGTAGTGGTAAGCTGATTCTGAAAATATCCCCCTTCTAATCGCGACCGCGTCAGCCCCTCCGGGCCGACGCGGTCCTTTTCACTTATATATTCTTTTTCCGGAAGTATATATTTTATGCAAGTATTCTCTTATACAATATTCCTCTTCTTACAATATTTCAGTGATGAGTGATTTCAATCCTAAAGGACATATCGCCATGCTTGGCGCCAACATCTGCTGGGGACTGATGTCGCCGGTAGTGAAACTGGTATTTGCATCCGGTCTTATCGCGCCTCTTATAATGGTGGATTTCCGTGTGGCGGGGGCTGCGGCCCTGTTCTGGCTGACATCGTTGTTTCTCCCTCGGGAGCGGGTGCCGTGGAGCGACGTGATGCGTCTTTTCGGTGCCGGAATGTTGGGTGTGCTGCTCAATCAAGGTTGCTTTATCCTCGGAGTCAGTCTCACATCTCCCGGAGAGGCCTCGCTCGTCACTACTACCATGCCGATGTGGGTGATATTGCTCGCATGGATATTCCTCCGCGAACCGATTACTATAAAGAAGACCGGAGGTATTCTATTGGGCGCTACAGGAGCGTTGATACTGATATTCGGCAACGGTGCGAAAGTGGCCGGAGGTGAAGCCCCGGCCTTAGGCGATTTTATAGTACTGATGGCACAGTTGAGTTACGCCACATATCTTACCATCTATCGCAATTTCATAAAGAAATATTCCCTTGTCACCATTATGAAATGGATGTTTCTCTCCGCTTCTATAGTCGCTATGCCTCTCACCATGCCGCAGATTGTAGCTACCGATTGGGGTGCGGTATCCCTATCAGAATGGCTTGGGATAGCCTATGTGATAGTATTTGCCACCTTCATCGCCTATATCTGTATCATGATAGGGCAGAAGAACCTGCGCCCGACGATAGTCGGAATGTACAACTACGTCCAACCGATAATAGCGACCGTAGCCGGAATATGCCTCGGACTCGACAGCTTCAATCTCCCCAAAGCGATAGCCGTTATCCTCATCTTCTCCGGCGTCTACCTCGTCACCGCCTCCAAATCCCTCCCCGCCGACAAATAACCCCCTCCTCCTCTCTTCCCATTCTCCCCCTATCTTCCTCTCCTATCTTCCATCCCCCTCCTGGCTACCCCTCCCATTCTCCCCCTATCTTCCCATCCCCCTCCCGGCTTCCACTGCGGCAGCAGGTTTGTCGAAAGGTGAATCAATCGCCGTTGCTCTTGATCTCACGCTCTCCGTTGCTCTTGCCGATATAATTGAATAAGCACGAGAGGAGGTATAATGCAATAATGACGCTAAGATGCAATATCTTTTTGCTATTAATTCGATACCCGGATCTAAAGAATTCCGAAGTTTTGACCTAATTTACTTCGGTAGTGTACTTGTATTTATAGCAATTTGCTATAAATTTAATATTATGCATATAATAAATATTAAAAAGAGTAAAAATATATTTGCGTATTACAGTTTTTAATTGTAATTTTGAACGCAACAAAAGGAGCCGTCTTATTTGACTGACCAATCCTCAATTGTATTTCAATTCTGTCAGCTCCACATTATTCACCCTTTAACCCAACATCGTATGAGAAAACATATCCTACTTCAGTTGATGCTCTTGTTTTGTACTTCGCTATTTGCACAAGAGCCGGAAGGAGAAGCCGTGTTCAATCCGGAGGATACATGGGAGTATCGTTATGCGACTTGGCCCGAAAGCAGCTATGGCGATGATTCTACAAGGTTCTACGATGTTCATAAATTTGAGATGAAGGTTGTGGATGATGTTATTCTTGATTCCAAGACTTTCTACCGTTTGTCCTGGGAGGAAAAAGATGCTCCGGAGACTAATACGTGCAATAACTTTTATCTTAGGGAGGAGAATGGAGCATATTATACTTATGTTTCGGAAGAATATAGCGAGTATAAGCCTGAGATTGAAACGGGAGAATATTTACTCTATGATTTCAATATGGAGAAGGGAGAAATATATAAAGCGCCGTTTATAATGGTTTTTAGAATCGGAGGTACCGTCAATATTTCTTATGCACCCTTAGGCTTGGCAGAAGTTTATGTAAGTGAAAAATACTTAGATGAAGAGGGACGACGTGTGTTGGAACTAAACTGTTGGGAGTGGAGTGACCACGGAGGTGGGGCATTACTTTACCCGCAGAATGTGAAAGTAGTGGAAGGTATTGGGCCTATGGAATGTGGCAATATTGCAATGTTCATATTTTCAGAGATAGACGGATGGTATGATCGCTTGCCTTCTATCGATTTTGAAGTCTTGATTGACCGGGATGGAGAGGAAATTTATTACAGTGATTTTGATAAAGAAGTAGGATTTTGTAAAGAGCGAGACTACACATGGATATACGCTGAATTTGATAAATACGGCAATGTTAGTTATCGTAAAATGGGATTCAATTACCTCAGTCGTAATACTAATCCGGCAGATCCGTATGGGGCTCAACGTAGATTTGGCACATTAGGTGTCTCAAATGATCTTAATGGAGATTGGGATAAAGTCGATTTCAATCGGTTTTATGTGAGAGAAAAGGATGGCAAAGTATATCTTTTTCATAGTGAGAATTCCCTTTTCTGGCTTGCGGAAGCACCTCGTATGGAATCCCTCATCTACGACTTTGGGGCGAGTGACGGCGAGGAGCTGACTTTCTATTCTCCGGAGGGTGAAAAGGAGGCTAAGATATCTACCGGCTTTACCCTTGTCGGAGGTGAGTATAAGCTCAGCTATACCTTTGAGGGTAGCGACGGAGTGAGGTGTGTCGAGGGTATCGGTATCACGAAGGGGGGTATTCTTCCGGCGGTGAATACTGAGTTCCATCGTCCGGCTTCGGCTGACGACGAGAGCTTCGTCGGAGCTGTGCTGGTAGCCGTATATGACGGTGAGGGGAATCTTCTCTTCCGTCAGGATCTGCCTGACGCCGCAGATGCTATCTCCGCTTCCGAGGGCGGCTTCATCGCTCCCGCCGACCGACTCTATGATTTGCAAGGCCGCGAGCTTCGCGAGGCGGTTCCCGGTCAGCCCTACATCAAGGGTGGCAAAGTATTTGTGGAGGCGCGTTAACGATGATAAAAATAAAATCCGGGCGAATCGGCTGGAAGCTGATTCGCCCGGGTTGTTTTATTGGAATGGAGGGGGATTACTTGAGGAGGACGCTCGCTTCGCGGATGCGACGCATAGCCTCGCGGATGTTGTCGTCGGATGTGGCGTAGCTGAGGCGCATATAGCCGGGAGCACAGAATGCAGCACCGTCCACACAGGCCACATGAGCCTTTTCCAGAATATACATCACATAGTCGCCGCTGCTCTTGATCTCACGCTCTCCGTCGCTCTTGCCGATATAAGAACTTACATCCGGGAAGAGATAGAACGCTCCCTGCGGACAATTCACCTTCCATCCCGGAATCTCCTTGGCAAGGCTAACGATAAGGTCGCGACGACGCTCGAAAGCCTGACGCATGGTCTCGAGACACTCCTGCGGACCGGTGTAAGCTGCCTCGGCAGCCTTCTGGGCTATGGACGAGGCGCCGGAAGTGTACTGACCCTGAAGCTTGGTCACAGCCTTCACTACCTCTACCGGACCGGCCATATAACCGATACGCCAGCCTGTCATGGCATACGATTTGGAGACACCGTTGATGATTACAACACGATCGCGTACATTCTCATTCTCAGCGATGCTTGCCACTTTCCCCGCGAAGGAGATATGCTCATAAATCTCATCGGCAAGGATAAGCACATCGGGATACTCCGCAAGCACATCGGCGAGAGCTTTCAGCTCCTCACGTGTATATACACTGCCGGTAGGATTGGAGGGGGAGTTGAGCATAAGCATTCGGGTGCGCGGAGTGATGGCGCTCTTGAGCTGAGAGGGAGTGATCTTGAAATCGCTGTCAAGACCCGCTTCCACTGTCACGGGAATACCTTCCGCCAGCTTCACCATCTCAACATAGCTTACCCATGCCGGAGTCGGGATAATAACTTCATCGCCGGGATTGATGCAGGCGAGGATCACATTGCAGAGCTCCTGCTTAGCACCGTTGCCCACCACAATCTGCTCCGGACGGAAATCAAAACCGTTCTCACGCTTCAACTTCTCGGCCACCGCCTGACGCAAACTCATATATCCGGCTACAGGGGTATAACGGGAAAAATTCTCGTCAACGGCCTTCTTGGCTGCTTCCTTGATGAAATCGGGGGTGTCGAAGTCGGGTTCGCCCACCGACATATTAATCACATCAACGCCCTCAGCCTTGAGCTGAGCGCTCTTCTGCGACATTACGAGTGTGGCCGAAGGGGCCAGAGACTGCACTCTCTGCGAAATCTGAATCATATCCTTTATGTTTGTTGTAGTGTCTTTAATGAGCGAGGGAAATCGATATGCGGATTTCCGGGGACGCCCTTGTGTTTCTTTTTTGCGGCAGCCGCAGTTGCGACAAGGAGTCTGTTTCCCTTGACCCGACTGCCGATGGCTTAGATATTTGCGACAAAATTAATAAAGAAAACCTTAACTGGCAAATCCCTTCATCTTTTCTTTCCGGTTAAATTAAATTTATGTAATTTTACAGCGTGATACGGGGCTGCCGATGCTAGATGGCTCCCCTTATCCCCGAAGTCATGATATTAACTAAAAACGAGATATAATATGAAAACACTCTTACGGAAGAGAGCCATGGGCGGTCGGAACAGGCTCGCCATTATGCTCTCACTGATAATGCTTCTCGGCATGTCGATGCTCTCCTCTTGTTCGAAGTCGAAATCGGGCGATGGATCCGACTTGCTTAAATCTGTGCCGTCGGATGCCGGAATGGTGATAATGGCCGATGTGAATTCCCTGCTTGAAAAGACCGGGAGCAAACCGGGCGACGGAGGCGAAGTGAAACTTTCTTCCGAACTCTCCTCGGCTATCAATGCAGTGAAGACTCCCTCTCTTCGCGACAATATGCGTGCTGTGCTTACCGGCGATGCCGGTGTGGCCCATACCAATGCCATTCTCTTCACCGAGGGAGAAGATACCTATATCACTTTCATGATCGACGATCCCGACCGATTCCGCTCATTTGCCGAAAAGTCTACCTCCGAGAAATTTCAATCTGCGGGGACGGTGGATGTATGTGGCAATATAGCGATGGTGGGAAATCAGGGATGGATGCGAGTGGCCAACACCGCCGAGATTAACGGCGCGGATATTCTCAAATTCTCCAAACTCAGCGAATCTCAGAGTTTCCTTTCACGCGATATTGCGACCAAAATTCTTGAATCCGATAAGGATGTAGTGGCATGGGTGGATATCTACGCCGCCTTGAATGCCTCAGGTCAGAATCCGATGACACGCCTCGCAATATCCTCCCTCTTCGATGATGCCGCCTATTATTGGGGTGAGACTTCTTTCGATAAAGGTAAGGTGGTGAGCAATGGTACTGTGCTCAACTCCAAGGGGGAGACTGCCAAATGCAACCTTCCTACATCAAAAATCGATGTGAAGACTGTGCAGGGCCTCGGCGAGGAGGCCAATGCCGATTTTATTGCCGCCGTAGCTGTGTCGCCGGCTCTTGTGAAACAGCTTGAGGAATTGGCAGCGACTTTCTCCGGAGGTATCGCCGCCCAGTATTCTTCAATGCTCAAACCGCTTGACGGCACTTCCGCGGTAGCCGCTTCCGACCGTCAGGCAAACGGAGGTCTGGAAATGGTTGTGACAGTCAACGATGCCCCCGTAGGCGATCTTACTACTTTCCTCAATACGTTAGGCACCGTGAAACGTGATGGAAAATATCTGCGTGTCTCTACCGGTGAGGCCAAAGGCAACCTAAAGGTGGCCGATGTTGCCAAAGAATTCTCCGGATGCTGGCTCGGCTTCGCGTGTGATCCCAACGCCCTTTCCAATCAAGAAGGCTTCAACGGGGTATTCACACAATTGCTCGTGACCTTCAAACCCTCCGACGGCGGGCTTGCCCTGGATGTGACCCTCTTCACTGAAGGGAAAGCCAATGCTCTCGTATCCTTGCTTGAAGCCGCAGCGAAATAAGGTGGTATCATACATAATATCCCAATTGGAAATATTTTCAGAAATATCGCTTAATGGATAGAATTGATGAAATATCCTTATCGGGAATGCTCCCCGACGTATTCAAGTCGGAGAGTATTCCCGATTCTCAGGTGTGGCGCAGCCGGCTTGTGATAAAGCGTGGTTGCCGTCTCCTCATCGAGGCTGCGAGCGGGGGCGGAAAGTCGTCGCTCTGTGCCTATCTTTTCGGATCGCGTACCGACTATCAAGGTACACTCCGTTTCAACTCCACGGATGTACGCACATTCGATATTGCCCGCTGGCAAGAGATACGCCGCTCGCATCTGGCCTATCTCCCGCAGGAGCTCTCCCTGTTCCCCGAACTCAGCGCCTGGCAGAATATACAGCTCAAGAACCGTCTCACAGGCGCTCTCTCCGATAGCCGCGTGGAGGAACTTCTCGAACGCCTCGGTATCTCAAACCGTCGCGACTATCCCGTGGGGAAAATGTCGATCGGACAGCAACAGAGGGTGGCAATTATCCGTTCGGTATGTCAGCCCTTCGATTTCATACTCCTTGACGAACCCGTAAGCCATCTCGATAGCGGCAACAACCGGATAGCTGCCGATATCATCGTAGAGGAGGCTTTGCGGCAGGGAGCCGGAATTATATCCACATCTGTAGGAAACGCCATATCAATCCCCGACCTCTCTTCAATAAGGTTATGAATATCATATCCCGACTTTTACGCAAAAATACGTCGCCGGCACGTATCGCCGGATTCATTCTTTCCAATTTCATCGGTCTGGCAATTGTGGCCGCAGGTCTGCAATTCTATCTCGATGCCCGTTCGCTTTGGGAATCGGAAGACAGCTTTATCAAGACCGATTATCTGGTAGTGAACAAGCGTGTCACCTCGGCCAACACTCTCGGTGCCGAGGGAAGCCGCTCCTCATTCACTCAGGCTGAGACGGAGGAGATCGTCCGTCAGCCGTGGGTAAGAAGCGTAGGAAAATTCACTGCAGCCGACTATAAGGTGTATGCCTCCCTCAATCAGGGCGACCGCGGGATGTCCACATATATGTTCTTCGAATCATTGCCGGATGAATATGTGGATGTGAAATCCTCCGCCTGGAGCTGGAAGGGTGGGGAAGAGGTGCCTTTGATTATATCTAAGGATTATCTCACTCTCTACAACTTCGGCTTCGCTTCCTCTGCCGGAATGCCTCAGATGTCGGAATCCATTATGAGCGGTATTCCTCTCGGCCTTCGTCTCAGAAGCGAGGACGGAAACCGCACGGAGGAATATGTAGGTAGAGTGGTAGGCTACTCCAATCGCCTGAACACTATCCTTGTGCCTCAATCATTCATGGATGCCACCAATGCCACTCTCGGATCCGGACGCGATCGCGAGCCGTCACGCCTCATCATCGATGTCAGCTCTCCGGGAGATGTGGCCATTGCTCCTTACCTTGAAAGTCATGATATGGAAGTAGCCGGCGACAAGAGCGGTTCCTCAGCCTCATATCTCCTGAAGGTAGTGACGGGGATTGTGGTAGGTGTAGGCAGCGTAATAACGCTTCTATCGTTCTTCATCCTTCTTCTCAGTATATCTCTCCTGATGGAGAAGAATCGCGATAAACTTCATTCCCTCCTCATGTTGGGATATCCGTTGCGCACCGTTGCCGCCCCTTACTGCCGTCTGGTGGTGTGGGCTTCTCTGGGCGCGATGATATTGGCGGTGGTATCCACTCTCCTTCTTCGCGGATATTATCTCCCTCCCCTCGAAGGGATGGGGGCGTCCGGAGGAGGTCTGGTCTGGAGCCTTCTCGCCACAGTGGTTATCTCGCTGGCCGTGATTCTTTTCAATATCCTTTCAGTAAGGCGTAAGGTGCGTGCCGCATGGCGCTTCTGATCCTCTCTCTTCAGCTCGTCTACTATTGTTATCGAAGATTTCCTTGACTCAAATTGACTCAATGAGTAATATCCCTTTCCGCATCGACCGGCGAATGTTTGCCGTGCTTCTCATGCCGATTCTTCTCTCCATCACGGCGTTCGCTCAGAAAATAACCGTTCGCGGCCTCGTCACCGATGAATCGGGCGAAGCTCTTATCGGAGCTATCGTGGTGGAGAAAGGCACATCGCAGCAGACCTCTACCGATCTTGACGGACGTTTCATTATGGACGTGGAGCAGTATAGCACCCTTTCCGTGAAATACATCGGATATGATCGTGAGGAGATACCGGTCAGGGCCCATACTTACATTCATGTCGTAATGCATGAGATAGGATCCTATCAGCGCGATTATGTGGAGACAGGATATGGTCTGGCCAGAAAAAGCCATGTGATAGGAGCCGTATCCTACTTCGTGCCTGATGAGTCGCAGGCGGAGATTGCAACTTCATTTCAGGATTTGCTTGCCGGCGCTGTGCCGGGAGTGGTGGTGAATCGTACTTCCGGCGAACCCGATGACGGTGGCTCCATACGCATACGAGGCGGAGCGACATTGGGGGCTTTCTGCCAACCGCTTATAGTGCTCGACGGTATTCCGCTGAGCAATGATGCCGTCTACGGTATGAGTAATTCCCTCGCTTTTATTTCTCCCGAGAATATCGAATCGGTCACAATTCTGAAGGATGCTTCCGCCACTGCTATCTATGGGGCGAGAGGTGCCGACGGAGTGATGATTATCACCACCAAGAGGGGTGAGGAGGGACATGGTCCGAAGGTAAATATCTCGGCTAAGGTGAGCGTCAACACCCCTCGAAAGAATTGGGATATGCTTTCCGGAGATGAATATGCTTCTATTATAAAAAAGTATTGGGGTGCGAATTCGGAAGCTGCGGCTTCGCTCGGTATGGCCGATACCAATTGGCAGAAAGAGATTACCCGCAATACTTTGGCCTATGAGTATGATGTGTCGGTGGGTGGCAAGGTAGATATGTGCGGATATCATTTATTCGGTTCCTATACTATGAATCCGGGTGTCATAAAAGACTCCGGCATGCAGAGAGTCACGGTAGGTGCCAAGCTGACCCCTGAGTTTTTCGGAGGTTTGCTGCGTCTCACTGCCAATATCAGGGGCTTCTATTTGCGTAATCAGCTTTATGCCGAAGGATGTGTGGCCAATTCTCTCATGATGGATCCTACGATGCCGGTATATTCCCGGGAGAGACTTGCCTCCGACAATCCTTCTTTCCCATATTTTTACAATGGCTACACCTCGTATCTGAAAGGGATGGATATGAATCCGGAGGGAGTGCTCAATCCTGTGGCGGAGGTGATTGATACTCATACATTGTCTGATGTTTACCGTTCGAACGGCAACTTGAATGTTGATTACGCACTGCATTTTTTACACGATCTTCACCTTGCGCTCAATATAGGATATGATGTGGTTAAGTCTGAGGAATCTGTGTCAGTACAGCAGAATTCACCTATGGCCTGGCTTGAGAATATGAGGAATGGAGCGGGATTTGATCGGTCGTTGTATGAACTCCATCGCAACACTCTCATTGATCTGGGATTGAGGTATCATAAGGAGCTTGATGCAATCCGGTCGGTAATTAATGTAGGCGTTGGTTACAGCGCACAGCGTTTTGACTCTCATGGCCGCAGAACAGGAAATATGTTCACATCCGAAGGTTTCCTTCTCCCCTCGGCCTCGCATGATCGTCTCACTACCGATCCGGATACTTACGCATTGATAGAGACTAACTATTCACCCGATTATCATTGGAATAGCGGCGTCTTGACTATGCACTCTTTCATGGGTCGCCTCAGCTATACCTTTAAAGATACCTATATTCTTACACTCAGTGTGCGAGATGACAGCGATTCATATAGAGATGTCCGCAATCATCGCGGAATTTTCCCTTCCGGCGTATTTATCTGGAAACTCCTGAATATGGATTTTATGGAGCAAGCCCGGGAATTTATCAATGATTTCAAGATTCGTCTGGGATGCGGCAAGAATGGCTTGAATATCCAGCCTTCATTATATCCCGTAGTGTTCAGCCCGGAGCGACGATGGTCTGTCACGAAAGCCTGGAGTGCGGGAGTGGATATGACATGGAATAATGAGAAATATAGCGCCGGTATCGACTGGTACGTGCGCAATTCTTCGGATGTACCGTTGAATATGACAGTTGCGAGCGGATTTGAAGTCACTGACGAGCTTACTTCCGAGGTCGCCTCCGTCCGTAACCTTGGTCTGGAGGCGTACTTCAATGCTCGGTTGATAGACACTTCCTCATTTTCCTGGACCACATCTTTTAATTTTGCCTGGAACCATAACCGAGTCACTTCACTCAGCACCTGCGGCTCGGAGGTGGATATGGTGAAAGCCTCGATTATAGGAAGCGATCAGCCCACTTATCAGGTGTATAAGAAGGGGTATCCGGCCAATTCGTTTCTGCTCTATGAACAGGTTTACGATGCCGCCGGACGTCCTGTGGAGGGGATGTATGCCGATCGTAATTCAGATGGAAAGATAGATGAAGCCGACCTCGTGGTGCGCCGGTCGCGCGACCCTAAAGTGACATTGTCCTGGAACAATACCCTGCGATGGGGAGGCTGGGATTTTGGAATTCGCTTTCGTGCCGCTTTGGGTGCTTATGCTTACAATGATGTGCTGGCACGCAGAAGTGTGCTTTCCGAGACTTGGCACGATGGTGCCTTGCGCAATCTGATTGCCAACGACGGGATATATTTCGATACTCCTCAATATTACTCCGACTATTATCTCCGCAATGCCGGATTCCTGCGTTGTGACAATATCACGGTGGGATACACATGGCCCGGACTGCTCAACGATTTCCTTACGGTGCGTCTCTACGGAGCTGTGCAGAATCCTTTCGTGATTACCGGATACAATGGCTCCGATCCCGAAGTGTATGGAGGCGTCGACCGTGGTGCTTATCCGCGTCCGCTTACCGTCACCTTGGGACTGATGGCCACATTCTAAACTTTTTTTTGTAATTTTGCGTAATAATAGAAAATACGCGGGCGCGGGCCTACGTTATCTCTCTATCCCCGCGCAAGCCTTTTACATTTCAATTAATTCTTTTTGACAGCTATGTCCGATTTCGGCTCTGAAAAAAATAATCGACCCTCCGATGGTGAGCTTCTTCATGACGCTACCAATTCGGAGTATAAATATGGCTTTACCTCTGATATCGATACTGAGATAGTACCCCCCGGTCTTAGTGAGGATGTGATACGCTTCATCTCCGCCAAGAAGGGTGAACCCGAGTGGCTTCTCGATTTCCGCCTCAAGGCGTATCGCCACTGGCTTACTCTCACTCCCCCGAAATGGGCGCATCTCGATATTCCTGAGATCGACTATCAGGCCATAAGCTATTATGCAGCTCCTAAAAAGAAGGAGCTGAAGAAGAGCATGGATGAAGTGGATCCCGAACTTGTGGCTACCTTCAATAAACTCGGAATATCGCTCGAAGAACAGAAGCAACTCGCAGGTGTGGCCGTAGACGCTGTCATGGACTCTGTCAGCGTGAAGACTACTCATCGCGAGAAGCTTGCGGAACTCGGCGTAATCTTCTGTTCATTCTCGGAAGCTGTCAAAGATTATCCCGATTTGGTGCGCAAATATCTCGGCACCGTTGTGGGGTATCGCGACAATTTCTTTGCCGCCCTCAATTCGGCGGTATTCTCCGACGGCTCTTTTGTGTATATCCCCAAGGGGGTGAGATGCCCGATGGAGCTCAGTACATATTTCCGTATCAATGCCTCGGGCACAGGACAGTTCGAGCGAACTCTCATCGTGGCCGACGATGATGCTTACGTCAGCTATCTCGAGGGTTGTACCGCGCCTATGCGCGATGAGAACCAGCTTCACGCCGCAATCGTGGAGATTATATGCGAGGAGAGAGCGGAAGTGAAATACAGCACGGTGCAGAACTGGTATGCCGGTGACAAGGAGGGACGCGGCGGCATATACAATTTTGTCACCAAGCGCGGACTTTGCCGTGGCCACAGATCGAAAATATCTTGGACTCAGGTGGAGACCGGTTCGGCCATCACGTGGAAATACCCCTCGTGCATCCTGAAGGGTGACGAGTCGGTAGGCGAGTTCTACTCTGTGGCTGTGACCAACAATTACCAGCAGGCCGACACCGGCACCAAGATGATTCATCTCGGACGCAATTCCCGAAGCACGATAGTAAGTAAGGGAATATCGGCCGGAAAGTCGCAGAATTCTTATCGCGGACTGGTGAAAGTGGTGAAGCAAGCCGATGGCTGCCGCAATTTCACTCAGTGCGATTCCCTGCTGATGGGGGATCTCTGCGGTGCCCATACTTTCCCTTATATCGACGTGCAGAACCCCACATCCACTGTGGAGCATGAGGCTACCACCTCGAAGATTAATGAGGAGCAGCTCTTCTACTGCCGTCAGCGCGGTATCCCCATGGAGGAGGCCGTGGCTCTGATTGTCAACGGTTATGCCAAGGAGGTGATGAATAAGCTTCCGATGGAGTTTGCCGTGGAGGCTCAGAAGCTGCTTCAGGTCACACTCGAGGGATCCGTGGGTTAACCCCTTTTGATTCATAATGAACGAACGAATAGTAATAGTAGACGGAATCGACCCCCAAACCTTCTACGGGGTCAACAACTGCAATATAAATCTTATCCGCAATCTCTTTCCCAAGCTCCGTATGGCTGCCCGCGGTAATGTCATCAAGGTGATAGGCGAGGAGTCGGAGACAGGACTCTTCGAACGCAAGATCAAGGAGATAGAGGCTTATGCGGCAAAATATAACAAGCTCACCGAAGATGTCATTATTGACATTATCAAGGGTGAGCCTCCCAAGAATGTCAACACCGAGGGAGTCATCATCTTCGGGCAAAGCGGACGCCCCATAGCTCCGCGCAATGCCAATCAGGCCAAGATGGTACAATCGTTCGCGCAGAACGATCTTACTTTCGCTCTCGGACCGGCCGGTACGGGTAAGACTTATATCGCCATAGCCTTGGCTGTGGCCGCTCTCAAGAATAAGCAGGTGAAGCGTATCATCCTTTCACGTCCGGCTGTGGAGGCAGGTGAGAAACTCGGTTTTCTCCCCGGCGATATGAAGGATAAGATCGACCCTTATCTCCGCCCGCTCTATGATGCTCTGGAGGATATGATTCCCGCCGTGAAGCTGAAAGAGTATATGGAGAGCGATACGATTCAGATTGCTCCCCTCGCTTTCATGCGAGGCCGTACGCTCAATGATGCCGTGATTATCCTTGACGAGGCTCAGAACACTACGAAGCATCAGATGAAGATGTTCCTTACGCGTCTGGGTGTCAATGCCAAGATGATTGTTACCGGAGATGCCACTCAGATCGACCTTCCGCGAAGTGTGCAGAGTGGATTGATGCAGGCGCTAAAGATTCTGCGCGGAGTCAACGGTATCGGTATTATAGAATATGTGAAGAAAGATATCGTGCGTCATCCGCTCGTACAGCGCATAGTGGATGCCTACGAGGCTAAGGAGAAGAGTGTGGATGATGAGTTTGAGGCGAATATGCCTGTTCATCGTCAAGCCGACTCCAAATAAACAGTAAATTTTTACGACTTCAGGCAGATGCCCTTCTCCGCTGTGTGGCGGTCAAGACATCTGCCTGTGGTCTATGATAACGTTAAAGATAAATCCGTAAGAAATATGGTAAAGATAGGAGACACCGTTCGCTACCTTAATTCCGTAGGTGGCGGCAGAGTGACACGTATAGAGGGTCAGATGGCCTATGTAGACGAGGATGGATTCGAGACTCCCGTCCTGGTGAAGGAGGTAGTGGTAGTGATGCCCGCTGGACATGAGGCTTCTTCAAAAGGAAATGCTTCCTCTCCCCGCCTGATGTTCGACCAGAATGCTTTCGATGCCGGGAAGAGGGACCGCTCCGAGACTCAGGCTCCCGCCTTATCCCCTGCTGCGAAAGTAGCCCCTGCACAGTCGCTCCCTGTGGAGGAGACCGCTCATGGCGACCGTCTTAATGTGGCGCTTGCTTTCGAACCCTCCGATGTCAAGAATCTCTCAGCCGCCCGCTTCACGGCTGTACTCGTGAATGATTCCAATTATTTCCTTTCGTTCACTCTATTGGGGAGAGGAGAGGGCTCCAGAGGTTGGAATATGATATATCAGGGAGAAGTGGCTCCAAATGAATTGATCGATCTGGCCACTTATACTCATGACACACTCGGCGAGATAGAGCGTGTGGCCCTGCAGGCTGTAGCCTTCAAGCGTGGCAAGGAGTTTGAGATGAAGGCACCGATTAGTGTGAGTCGCCGTCTCGACCTTACAAAGTTCCATAAGCTACATTGCTTCCGTCCCGGAATGTATTTCGAGACTCCCGTTCTTGAGTATCCTGTCATAAAGGATGATGTTGCGGTGCGTCCCACTGAGGTGGATGCCGCCACAATAGCGCAGGCTATGGGTGCGCGACAGAAGGGGGAACCGGATGCTGTGGCCGAGCTCTCCAAGAAGTATCGCGTGGATAGCGGTCGGTCCAAGCGTCAGGCACCCGACCCTGCTGCCAATCCCAACAAACTCCTTCCCACTATCGAAGTAGACCTCCATATTGACGCGCTCACTGACTCTACAGCGGGAATGGATAATACCGCTATGCTGAATATGCAGCTTGACGAAGTACGCCGGGTGATGAAGGCTAATTCCCGCCGTATAGGGCAGAAGATTGTCTTTATACATGGCAAGGGGGAGGGTGTGTTGCGTAAGGCTGTGCTTGCGCTCCTCAAGAAGGAGTATCCCAAGGCCGAACTGCAGGACGCTTCCTTCCGTGAATATGGCTTCGGAGCCACGCTCGTCACCGTAAGAAACTGATAACCGACAAAATCAAAGAATAGAAATGGATAAATGGTGGAGTTATCCCGCTGACGGCGAGAATGGTAAGACTGTCATAGTCTCCGGCCGCGATGATGTGGGTAAATTTAAAGATAATGGTAAGTATATCTATCGCATTGATGTCACTTGGCGCTATAACGCGCTCCCTTCGGGTATGCCGGAGGAGGGGGACGCCGCTCTGATGGAGGAAGCCACTGATGCTCTTCAGGCGGCCTTCTCCAAGGATAAGGTGGCGGTGATGACCGGTATCTATACAGGTGACGGACGTCGCGACTGGGTATTCTATACGAAGAATCTGAAAATCTTCTCTCTTGTATTCAATAAGGCTCTGGAGAATGTCGACCCTATGCCTCTGGAGATTGATGCCGAGGAGGATGCCTCGTGGGATGAGTACAACCATATGCGGGATCTTACCTATATCCCGGATGAGGATTGATATGTTCGGATAAGGTATGATTAATTCTCATCATCATCTTTGGGATATGAGATACTGTTTTTTCGAAAATTACGACTCATGAAAACTCGATATATTCTTTTCCTTGTAGCTCTCTTTGCCGTGGTGAACGGTCTCAGGGCGCAGGTCACTACCGAGCCGACTCCGCTTCAGGAGGATGCCACCGGGGTAGTGGTGTATTTTCATGCCGACCAGGGTAACAAGGGGTTGGCCGGACAGCCCGCCTCCGCACAGATATATGCTCATACGGGAGTGATAACTTCGGCTTCCTCTTCCGGTTCGGATTGGAAATATGCTCCTGTATGGGGCGACAATTCGGCTAAATACAAGCTGGAATATGTCAGCCCGAATCTATGGCGTCTTAATATCGGCAATCTGCGTCAATATTATGGTGTGCCGGCCGGGGAGGTGATCAAGCGACTTATGTTCGTATTCCGACTTGCCGACAGCAGCAAGGAGGGTAAGGGTGCAGGAGGTGCTGATATCGCCGTGAATGTAGTGGATGGAGGGATTGCCTCCTTGCCCGCTTCCGTGGAAGCTCCCTATCCCGGTGGTCAACCGACACAAGGAGCTGTCCGTGGTGACGATGGCTCGGTCACTTTCTGTTTGGCCGCTCCGGGAAAGAGTTCCGTATTCCTTATCGGTAGCTGGAACGATTATCAGCCGGATGCCTCGCAGGTGATGTCATACACAGATTTTGAGGGGCAGCGTTATTTCTGGACTACAGTCAACGGACTGGCTCCTGATAAGCCTTATCCTTACTATTACGTTGTGGATTATAATATCAATGTAGCCGATCCGTATGCTCGCCTTGTACTCGATCCTTGGAATGATAAATATATCTCCCCGGAGGTATATCCGGATCTTCCCGCTTTCCCGGTAGGAAAGGTGCCTGAGACATCTCTTGCGGTATATCAGGAGAATATCAATGATTTTACGTGGAAGCACAGTGCCGGGTTCAAGCGCCCCGCTAATTCCGACCTCCTTATCTATGAGTTGCTTCTACGTGACTTTACCGGCACTGTTGGTGAGGCTAAGGGTAACGGCACTGTCCGCGCCGCAATCTCACGCATCCCTTACTTGAAACGCCTTGGCGTGAACGCGGTGGAATTGCTTCCTATAAATGAATTCAACGGTAATAATTCGTGGGGGTACAATCCCAACTTCTATTTTGCACCCGATAAGGCTTACGGTACTCCCTCCGACTATAAGGAATTTATCGATGCCTGTCATGAGGCGGGTTTGGCTGTGATACTCGATGTCGTATTCAATCAGGCTGATTGGCAACATCCGTGGTATCAGATGTATGAGATATGGGAGAATCCTTTCTTCAATGCCACGGCGCCGCATGCCTATAGTGTGCTCAATGATTGGAATCAGGGACATCCCCTCGTGCAGAAGCAATGGAAAGATATGATGCGCTATTGGCTGGAGGAGTATCGGATTGACGGTTTCCGCTTCGACCTCGTGAAAGGTCTGGCGGATAATGATGCGTATGCCAACAATAGCGATGCCGCCACGAATGCCTACAACGCCGGACGTGTGAAGCGTATGCGCGAGCTGCAACTCGCCGCGCAAGAGGTGCGTCCCGATGTTATATGCATCAATGAAGATTTGGCTGAGGCGAAGGAGGAGAACGAGATGGCTACCTACGGGCAGCTCAACTGGTCGAATTGGAATAATGCCGGTTGTCAGTTTGCCATGGGATATGAAAGCGACTCGGCCCTTTCCGGGATGTATGCACCAAAGGCATCGCGCACATGGGGGTCTACCGTGAGCTATCTTGAAAGCCACGATGAGCAGCGTCTTGCCTATAAGCAGAGTATATGGGGATTCGGCACTGTCATGACTGACAAGAGTATCGCCTTACGACGTCTCGGAAGCACAGCTGCGCAGATGATAATGGCTCCCGGAGCTCACATGATCTGGCAGTTTTCCGAATTAGGTGATGCTCAGAACGCCAAGGATCAGACCGGCGGTAACAATATGGATCCTAAGATTGTGGTATGGAACTATCTTGATGATGCCTATCGCGTAGCACTACACGACACTTATATGGAACTCTTACGCTTACGCACCGACAACCCCGAACTCTTTGCCGAATCGGCGGATTTCACTTCCCGTTGTGCAGCTTCGGATTGGAAAGATGGACGTTCGCTTATCTCCCGAGCCGGCGATAAAGAGATATTCACACTCATCAATCCCAACGTCACGGGAGGGAATATCTCGATAAAAGTGGATTTTACAAAGAAAGATGATGCCGCTTACGAAATACTCTCGAAGAGCTATGGTACATCTCCCGTATTCAATGCAGCCGCCGGTACTGTCACTGTCCCGGCCAACAGTTATGTGGTGATCGGGTCAAAATCCATAGTCTCCGTCGATAAGATAGGGGAGGAGGGCACGTCCGGCGAACTGATAGCCCATAGCGAGTACGGACTTCTTACGATAGAAGGAGCCGTAGGGGGAATCGCAGTCTACGGAATTGACGGCATCAAGATAGCCGAGACCACGGCCGAAAAAGCGGAATACACACTTCCCACGGGCCTTTATCTGATAATTTCCGGTAATGGAAATAAAAAAATATTTGTCAGATAGAAATAAAAAGTGTAACTTTGCAGTCGCAAGCCAAGGGTTATCACCCTTAGGCTTGCGCTCCACGGGGTGTAGCGCAGTCCGGTTAGCGCACCTGGTTTGGGACCAGGGGGTCGAAGGTTCGAATCCTTTCACCCCGACGAAAGAGCCGTAAAAAGGGTTAAGTCAACGACTTAACCCTTTTTACGTATCCAATACGAACCAGATTACCACCCTTAAGTCTTATTCCGATACTTAATTATTACCTTATGTCGCGCTTTTTTTTAGGACGCAGAATTTCCCTTAAACTTCCGCTTCAGCATACGCAAAAACTTAAAGAAAATGTATTTAGCCCCCGCATAAAGGACCACGGCCTAAGCTTCGCCTGCGGCCTGAACGGCGCAGAATACCGGCGCGGAAATTACCTCTGTAATTGAGGAAAGATGCAGGACATTGATGTGAGTAGTTTCTAAAATGCTGAATGGGATGATTTTCTTAATTATCAATGAGTCGCAATGCGGACATGGCACGCCATGTGCCCTACGTTCTATCCGTTGCAGGATAGTGTGTAACGTAGGGATATGGCGTGCCATGTCCGGTTGTAAACACTTAATTGTCAAACATTTACTACGTTATTTTGTGCATTTAGCAGGTGCCCAAGCGCCTCTCGGCGTAAGAAAAACCTACCGTCTTTCTTGAAGAAGAAATAATAGTAAAAGACAACAGCCCAAATCCTTAGGATTCGGGCTGTGTAATTAAAGACGTTTACGATATCTTCTTCTTCTTTTACTTGCATCCCCACTTGCGCGGCGATAACTCCTGAGGTAAAAGTCAGGATCGGGAGTCCCCGGGCGCCTTAGAAATACTTCAGCATCATTCCTGCGGCAACTTTTCTTGGAAAAGCAGGATAAGAATCCAATGATAGTAGCGAATACCCAGAACATAATGCAAAGGTTTTTAAGATTATACCACAAAGGTAGTAAAAATCTGTTACATTTGCAATAGTTAGAAAGGGTAAGATTGTTTTTTGCCTGATAATCTTTGTAGAGAGGGCCGGCGGTCAATTATTTTGCGGGTGACGCGGAGGGGGAGGATGCTACTTCGCGGGCTTCTTCGGCTTCTGCCGCGGCTATCTCAGCAGGAGTGGGAGCTGCTGAGGCAGGGTTGACGGCGAATACATAGCTTTTGCGTGAGAGAAGAGCCCAAAGGAGAATTGCCAATACTACTGCGCCGCTGAAGATGAATTCAAATGTGGCCGACTGAGCATGGAAAATCTTGCGTGCCAAACCGTCGACGAATGGCACCATCATTATAGCCACATAGTTGGACGAGAGTACGTACCCGAAATACTGTGTGCCTAATTGACGCGTTGGAGCTACATACGTAGTCTTATTATAGATGATTGGCTGGATGATACCATACCCGAAACCGGTCACAAGAGACGCGAGGGTATAGATCCAGAAATTATGAGTGAATCCGATTGTCAGCAACCCGGCGGCACAGAGTCCCAGACATATAAACATAGTCCCTTTCTTAAAGAAATGTTTGAGAGGCGATACGAACGCACCACACACGGCACACATAAGATAATACATCGCTGTGACTACACCCACCTCGGTAGTATTCATTCCGAAATGTTCCATAGCGAACGGGGCATAATATGAGATGGAAGTAGTGGCATAAGTCAGGAACATATAAAGGCAGATAAGTCCGGCAAGCAATTTCAGCGACTCTTTACCATGAAAATGATATGGAGCGTTGGCCGGGGTGGCGGCGACTGTCTCCTTCTCTTCCATCACATCTGACATCACGATACGATTCTTCTTCACATATCGCTGAGTCATGTAGGGAAGCAAGATAAGTGGTATAAGAGGAGTGAGATATACCACGAACGCGGCGTGCCAGTTGTGGGCGGCGATCCAGCCTACATAGATATTAGCTATGATCACCATGGCGTTGGAAGTGGTGGATTTGAGTCCGAGATCCGCCTGACGTGATTTACCCATAAACCATTCTGAGATATACCCGGCGGCTACAGGCACTACAAGACCGCAACCTACACCCACGAAGCAACCCAAGACAATCAATGCCGTCATACTTGAAGCGAAGAAACACCCTATACCCGCCAAAAGGAATATAACAAGACCGGTGGTAAGCACCGCTGTCTGGCGCGAGGCTGTGGAGAGTTTGCCGGCAAGAAGCACTACAGGAATCATACATAGATTCGGCAGGCTCGTCACAAGCTGTGCCTCCATCTCGGAGGAATGGAATAAATCGCGAAGCTTACCGAGCATCGGGGAGACCGCGAGGCCGGGCATATTGATTGTCAGGGAAATCGACAATATGGCAAGCAATGAGATAAGCGGCATCTTGCCGTTGCCGGAATCTACATATTTCATAGCGGAAAAGATTTTGGTTTCAGTAATATATAGTAGTATAACCACATAATTTTTTAATTTGTTTATTCCTTTGTCGGGATAAAGCAGGGATAAAGAGGGGTATTCCGGCTATCAAGCGTGCCGGAGAGAAATGATATTCGCGAAAAATTTGCTAATTTTGCAGTCGGAGTTGCAGGTGTTCCGCAGAATGTAGGGATTCCGGTCAGCGTCCGCGGTCATAACGGGGCCTTGCCGGGCTCCATAAATATCATATAATGGATTACAATCACAAAGAAATAGAGAGACGCTGGCAGGAATTCTGGCGTGAGAATGAGGTGTATAAGGCTACAGAGCGCCCCGACAAGGAGAAATTCTATGTGCTCGACATGTTCCCATATCCTTCGGGAGCCGGTCTGCACGTGGGGCATCCCCTCGGCTATATAGCCAGTGATATCTATTCGCGCTATAAACGTCAGTGCGGCTTCAATGTGCTCCATCCCATGGGATACGATGCTTACGGTCTGCCCGCGGAGCAATATGCTATCCAGACAGGCCAGCATCCCGAGATCACAACTGAGAAGAATATCGCCCGCTATCGCGAACAGCTCGACAAGATAGGATTCTCCTTTGACTGGAGTCGCGAGATACGCACTTGCGATCCGGATTACTACCGATGGACACAATGGGCCTTCATGCAGATGTTCAACCATTATTATGACCTCACCGCCGACAAGGCTCTCCCTATCGCCGACCTCGTGAAGCATTTCTCCGAGAATGGCACAGAGGGAGTACATGCCGCTTGCGGAAAGGAACTCTCCTTCACCTCTGCCGAATGGAACGCCATGAGCGAGAAGGAGCAGCGTGAAGTGCTGATGAATTATCGAATCGCTTATCAGGGTGAGACGATGGTAAACTGGTGTGCCGAACTCGGCACTGTGCTTGCCAACGACGAGGTGAGCGAGGGTGTCTCCGTACGTGGCGGTTACCCTGTGGAGCAGCGTCTGATGAATCAATGGTGTCTGCGAGTGTCGGCTTATGCCGATCGTCTTCTCCGTGATCTTGCCGGAGTGGAATGGAGCGACTCGCTCAAAGAGACTCAGAAGAATTGGATCGGACGCAGCGAAGGCGCGGAGATGCGCTTCAAAGTGGCCGGAAAGGATATCGAACTTGAAATCTTCACCACACGTGCCGACACTATCTTCGGAGTCACCTTTATGGTGCTCGCTCCCGAATCGGCATATGTGGAGCAGGTGACCACTCCTGAACAGCGTGAGGCAGTGGAGACTTATCTCAAGGAAGTAAGCCATAAGACAGAGCGTGAACGCCAGATCGATAAGAAAGTCTCCGGTGTCTTCACCGGCAGCTATGCCGTGAATCCTCTCACGGGACAGGAGATTCCCATTTATGTCAGCGACTATGTACTTGCCGGCTACGGCACAGGTGCCATCATGGCAGTGCCCGCTCATGACAGCCGCGACTACGCCTTCGCACGCCATTTCGATCTTCCCGTTATACCCCTTATCGAGGGAGCGGATGTCTCCGAGCAGAGTTTTGATGCCAAAGAGGGTAAGATGATAAACTCCAAGGGACCGAAGCTCGACCTTAACGGCATGGAGGTAAAAGACGCTATCGCCCAGACCAAACGTTTCATCGAAGAGGAGGGTCTGGGGCATGTGAAAGTAAACTTCCGCCTGCGCGATGCTATCTTCTCGCGCCAACGCTATTGGGGCGAACCCTTCCCCATCTATTACAAGGACGGCGTGGCCTACCTTATGGATGAGTCGGAGCTTCCCCTGCGTCTCCCCGAAGTGGATTCATATCTCCCTACTTCCGATGGTCAGCCCCCTCTCGGACGCGCCAAGAATTGGGTGACAAAAGAGGGATATTCCATCGAACTTTGCACTATGCCCGGTTTCGCAGGCAGCTCCGCCTACTATCTTCGCTACATGGATCCTCACAATAACAAGGCTCTCGTAGGTCGGGATAAAGATGAATACTGGCGTAATGTAGACCTCTATGTGGGTGGAGCCGAACATGCCACAGGCCACCTTATCTACTCGCGCTTCTGGAACAAATTCCTTTACGATCTGGGATATGTGGTAGAGCCCGAACCATTCCGCAAGCTTGTCAATCAGGGTATGATTCAGGGCCGAAGCAGCTTCGTATACCGTATAAAGGATACCAACACCTTCGTAAGCCACGGTAAGAAAGATGCCTACGATGTGGCTCCCATACGTGTGGATATCTCGATGGTGAATAATGATGTGCTCGACACAGAGCGTTTCCGCGCATGGCGCCCCGACTTCGCCGACGCTGAATTTATCCTTGAGGATGATGGCCGCTATGTATGCGGTTGGGCTGTGGAGAAGATGTCCAAATCAATGTTCAATGTCGTCAACCCCGATGATATTGTAGACCGCTACGGAGCCGACACACTTCGTCTCTACGAGATGTTCCTCGGCCCGGTAGAGCAATCAAAACCCTGGGATACCAACGGTATCGATGGTGTCAACCGCTTCCTACGCAAGCTCTGGAACTGGGCAGAGAAGGTGAATCTCGAGGATCGCCGCGAGATGAACAAGGCCGAGCTAAAGACCGTACATACTCTCATAAAGAAAGTGACTTCCGATATAGAGAACTTCAGTTTCAACACGTCAGTGGCCGCCTTCATGATCGCCCTCAACGAATTGCAGGGTATGAAGAGCGACAGTCGCGAGGCTCTATCGGTAGTGACACGTCTGATAGCTCCCTTCGCTCCCCATATCGCCGAAGAGTTCTGGCATCGTCTTGGAGAAGAGGGTAGTGTGGTAGACGCCGCTTGGCCCGAATACTCCGAGGACGCGCTCAAAGAGGACAGCGTGAAATATCCTGTCAGCTTCAACGGCAAGGCACGCTACACAATCGAAGTGCCTGCCGATGCCGACAAAGCCGCGGTGGAAGCTGCCGCGCTTGCCAATCCCGGAGCGGAGAAATGGCTTGGCGGAAAGGCACCCAAGAAAGTGATCGTGGTGCCCGGACGCATCGTCAACATTGTGATCTGACTTCGGGCCGCGAGGTGTGCGGCCGAAACAAAATATCGCAAGAGGGTATGCCTTCGCCGGGGCATACCCTCTTTGTCTGATCGCAACGCGCGAAGAGGAATAGCCGGTGTCATGGAATATGGAGATAATATCAAGGTGTGTTTTACGTTTTTAGATAAGATAAAGCCTGCGAAGTTCCGGCATATTCCGGCGCGGGATACCCCAATTCCATTTAGATAAGAAATGAAAAAGATAGTATTTGCTACCAATAATGCTCATAAGCTGGAAGAGGTGCGTGCCATTGCCGGCGACTCCTTCCATATCCTCTCGCTTTCCGATATAGATTGTCATGACGATATCCCGGAGACTGCCGATACCCTTGAAGGGAACGCCCTGATAAAAGCTCGTTGGGTGCGCGACCGTTATGGCATGGATTGCTTCGCTGATGATACGGGTCTTATGGTGGATGCTTTGAACGGCGAACCTGGAGTATATTCAGCCCGGTATGCCGGAGAGGCTCATGACGCGGAAGCAAATATGGCCAAACTTCTCGAAAAGATGAACGGACAGACTGACCGGAAGGCACATTTCTCCACTGTGATAGCCCTCTGTCTCGATGGAGAGGAGAAGATCTTTGAGGGGCGTGTAGACGGTACTATAGCTGTCCAACGCTCCGGAGCTAACGGATTCGGTTACGATCCTATATTCGTGCCCGACGAGACCGGCATCAGCTTTGCCGATATGACGGCGGAGGCCAAGAATGCGATCTCGCATCGAGGCCGAGCCACAGAAAAACTATTCCAATATCTTAAGGACAAATGAAAAAACGCATAATAACTCTCCTTTGCGCCATAGCGGCGCTCCTGCCTCTGACGACATTTGCCGCTCCCGGAAGCTGGCGTCTGCATCCCTCCTTCGACAATAATCCGGAGAAGGTGATAGCCACTCCCTTCGGAGCTTACATGTTTGCTCTCGCCGAACCATACGCCTCCGGCCATTCCGACTATGCCGATCGACAGGGTTTCCTTTATCGCTATGATTCTGCAGCAGATGAATTTGAATTCCTTTCCTCCGGCGGACGTCTGTCGGAGACTGTAATCGATCGGGTGGAGTATAACCCTAAGGAGAAATTCCTTCTGGTGGTATATTCCTCTTCGAATATCGACCTTATCCATGACAATGGGGAGGTGGAAAATATTCCCGGTCTTCTCGCAGCCGATATCAAAGTTGGAAAGGGAGTACGCGACATTACATTTGATGCTGATCGTCATCGTGCTTATCTGGCTGCCGACTTCGGTTATCTCGTGCTCAATACCGAGCGTGGGGAAGTGGATCGCAGTTTTATTATCAACGAACCGGTGAAGTCGGCCGCCCGCTGGCAGGATGAGGTGCTGATATTGAAGGATGGCGTTATGTATGCTTCAAAGGCAGACAAACCTCGCCTTACGATGGACGACTTCCGTAAGGTGCTCGATGTGCCGAGTGCCACACGTCTTTTGCCTCTTACTGCAGATATCTGTGTGCTTCAAGCCGTCAACGATGTGGCTACATTCTACTACTTTATAGAGCGTGGTGCCGATGGCTGGAATCTTCGCGAAATCACCAATTCCAACCGTACTTTTGTGGAATACGCTCCGGAAGGAATTATAGTGGGTAGCGGAGCTCAGTTCATTTACATCAAGCCGCAGGGTGTGGCGCAGACCGTGACACGTCTGAATGATGATTTCTCGACACTCGGCACTACCCGCGATATGAAAGAATTCTGGTATGCACGCGGACGCGAGGGTCTCTATTCCCGCCGATATGACTCCGAGGCACAGACCAAATGGACCACTACCCGTAATACTATGATGCCTGATGCCTCCTCTGCCTTTAAAAGCGCGAGCATGGTGTGGCATCCCAAATACGGACTTCTTGTCAGCAACCATGGTATCGATCTCAACTTCAGCAGTTTCAACTATAAGATGCCGGTGCTCCTCTCCGCCCTCAAGGATGGCAGATGGGTGCGCCATGGCCTCCCGTACACTAACCCCGCCCAGACGTCGGCTCTTTCCAATCCCAACGGTCTGGCGGTAGATCCCGACAATTCGGATCTGGTATATTTCGGGTCTATTTTCAATGGCATCTTGCGTATGGATCTCTCCAATCCCGAGAATATTCTCCACATGGGTTCATCCTACGACCCCGCGCGTAATCTCCCCGGATTCGTGGAGATGGCAAAGGGTAATCCCTGGTGGACGGAGCATTTCAAATTCTCCGCTCCCGTATTCGATGCCGATGGGAATCTTTGGGCGGGATATTACGACTCTCAGGAAAGCGAGAATAATAAGAATCCTCAGATTCAGATATGGTACTGGCCCTCTGCAGATCGCAAGGCTTCCACTTCTCCCGCAAGTTTCCGCCCTTGGAAGAAATGGGTGCTGAAGGGTCTGACCCCCTCTCAGAACGATAAGGTACTGCCTCTCCGTCATAGAGATAATAAGAATCTGGTGGTCTATGCCCCCAACTATTATCAATCTCCCATATTGATTCTTGATCATAAAGGGACGCTTGATAATGATGCTGACGACCAGTACGTGCTTATAGATCGTCCCGTGAATCAGGATGGCACTTCTCTCGATCTGTTTTACGCAACAGCGCTTTTCGAAGATCAGGAGACAGGCAATTTATGGGTCGGCACCTCTACCGGACTCTTCACTATAAATCCGGTGAAAGCTTTCGCGAATCCAAATTCTGTCAACAATATCAAGGTGTCGCGTGACGATGGCACCGACTTGGCCGATTACCTTTTCAATGGTTCGAAAGTAAACGATATTATTTCCGATCCTCAGGGAAGAAAATGGTTTGCACTTGACGGGGGTGGTGTCACGGTTACATCTTCCGACGGACGCCGCGTACTCCTTGAGCTTACATCCGAGAATAGTTCGCTCCCCTCGGATATAGTGTATTCTCTATGCTATAATCCGGACAATCATTCAGTGATGATGTCTACCTTCAATGGCTTGGCCGAATATTTTCCCTCCGGCGAAGGAGCTACGGGAGAGGACCTGGAAAGCGTACGAGCATATCCCAATCCCGTGAGATCCGATTACTACGGATACGTCACTATCGATGGCCTTGTGGATAATGCACTCGTAAAAATCATGGATGCCCACGGCAATCTTGTCAAGGAATTCGATCTTGCCGAGAATGGAGAAGTGAAATGGGATGTCACCAATATGGCTCATAAGCGAGTGAAGACAGGAGTCTATTATATTCTCTCATCTTCCGGCCCGGGTGACTCTTCTTTATCCAATGTTGGTAAAATACTTGTCGTAAACTGATATGTCTTCTCCAAAAAAATTCATAATTTTGTAGAATGAAATCACCGGTAAAGGCCGTGGCGGCCGCATTTATATTACTTTCTTCTATGATGGCTCCTTTTGGTGTCGTCGCACAAAACATAAATACTGCTTCCGGAAAGTCCGAAAACAGTATGCGGCGTGCCGATGCAATCACTATTGCCGTTCAGCCGGGTATGTTGGGTTCGGTTTTATCCTCGGCCCTTGAAAAGGGAGAGGGTAGTGGAGTATTACGACTGACCGGAACTGCGGATGTTCGCGATTTTCGAGCCCTTGCCGGGAATTTGCCGGCTTACATAGTGGATATTGATTTATCCGATATCACTATCGTTGCCTATACTTATCCGGTGGGAAGCGCCGAAGGAAAGGGATATTACCCTGCCGATGAATTACCGGCATGGTCCTTCTTCACACTCCCTTTAGAGAGCATTGCTCTCCCTACCACACTGAAGGGTTTAGGAGAAGGTGCTCTATCGGCTACACGTATTCGCAATCTGGATATTCCGCAGGGAGTCACATATATCGGAGATTATGCTCTCTATGATTCTCCTGAACTTGAATCAGTGAAATTTCCGGCTTCACTTAAATCTTTAGGAAAAGGAGCATTAGGGAAATGCATATCTTTACGAGGAGCCGATTTTTCATCCACTCATCTTGCTTCTGTGCCGGAACTCTGTTTCTCCGGATGTACGGCGCTCGAATCGGTACGTATGCCTCGACTGCCTTATAATGTGGGTGGACAAGCTTTCCGG
Organism: Bacteroides sp.; assembly: GCA_014801225.1. Taxonomy (GTDB): domain Bacteria; phylum Bacteroidota; class Bacteroidia; order Bacteroidales; family Muribaculaceae; genus Lepagella. The sequence continues at coordinate 23,202 of JAAVEO010000001.1, read as the reverse complement.
GGGACAGCTGTGGAGCATATTGATCTTTCGCAAGCCGTCTCATTCGATGATTATGCTCTCTATGGTATGTCGGCTCTTGAGGAAGTGTCGCTTTCTCCGTCAGCTCGTTTCGGAAAGGGTGTGCTCATGAATGATTCATCCTTACAGAATGTGGAGGGTATACCGATGGTGCTTCCCGCATTGTTCGCTGCCGGATGCTCCTCTCTCGATATGGAGACTGTGGCCACGGAAGCGGTGGAGATTGGAGCATGGGCCCTCTCGGGAGGGCATGCCCGGAATATTACATTTACTGTGGCCGATATGCTTGCTGAAGGTGCGTTGGCTGATATAGTAGGTCTGGAAGAGATTGATGTGAGAGCGCTTGGTGCGTCCCTCCCTGCGACCGATGAGAATGCATTTGCCGGAATTGACACAGGCTCCGTACGTCTTATCGTGACCGATACGGCGGAAGATGCATGGCGTCAGCACCCTGTATGGGGACGGTTCAATATTATCCCGGACTATATGGTGGGAGCTTCAGTCGTATCATCGAATGTAGATTCTTCTGAGATTTCCGCACATTTTTACGGGGATACTCTCCATCTTTCCTCTAATTCTTCACCTCTCTCTTCTGTCTCTCTCTATTCGCCGGAAGGTATGCTTCTTGCTTCCGAAAAGCTTGAGGGCCAACAGGCCGATGTTCATATTCCCGATTACACAGGCTCCTATATTGTGGTAGTGGTGAAGGCGGGAGATGAAGTGAAGGCCATGAAGATTATGATAAAATAAAAAAGACGATGGGAAAGAATAAACTCAAGAGATTCGCGGAGATGAAAGACTTCGCGTGTGTACTCGAATATCCTCGTGAACGCCTCGTGACCGAAGGATTTCCTTTCACCGGCAAATGGGGATCGGAATTCTTCAAAGCCGACCGTCCGATTACACTTGAACTTGGTTGCGGTAAGGGGGAATACACCGTAGGGTTGGCTCGTGCGGACGCAGCCCGTAGTTTTATTGGTGTTGACGTTAAGGGAGCACGTATTTGGCGTGGTGCCAAGACTGTAGAAGAGGAGCAGATTCCCAATGCCGCTTTCTTGAGAGCCGAGATTGAGAATATCGATAAATTCTTCACTCCGGGTGAAGTGGATGAGCTTTGGATCACATTCCCGGATCCCCAGATGCAGAAGACTCGCAAACGTCTTACATCCACACGATTCCTTACTCTATATTCCCGTTTTCTCAAACCGGGGGGTGTGATCAATCTAAAGACAGATTCCCCTTTCCTTTATGAATATACCCGACGTCTTGTAGAAGCCAATGGCTTCGAGGTGCTTGCCAATACCGATGATCTGTATGGCTCAGGCCGTGCCGATGCATCCACTGCCATCAAGACCTTCTATGAGTCACAATGGCTCTCACGCGGAAAGACAATAAAGCTTATCAGTTTTCGTCTCCCCGCTCTTCCTGAAGAGGGGTATGTGGAGCCGAAGGAGGATGATATCCCCAAGGATGATTATCGCGCCCTTTGTCGCCCCAACCCTATGTAAGACATCGGAAAAAGATAATATCAAACGATAACACGAAAAACACTTCTATACTATGACATTGTATCCGAATCTCATATTAGAGGCTCTGAAAAATGTGAAATATCCCGGCAACGGCAAGAATCTTGTCGAGAACGGGATGATTGCCGACGATATCCGTATCGACGGTAACAAGGTGAGCTTCTCTATCATTTTCGATAAACCCACCGATCCCTTTGCGAAGTCGGTGGTGAGAGCGGCCGAGACGGCTATCAATACTTATATCTCCCCCGAAGTGGAGATCAAGGGGAATATAGCCACTCAGTTCCGTACGGCTCTTCCAAAAGCTCCGGAGAAACTTCTTCCCGGTGTGAAGAATATCATTGGGGTCTCTTCCGGTAAGGGTGGAGTTGGAAAGAGCACTGTAGCTGCCAACTTGGCGGTCTCGCTTGCGGCTAAAGGTTATAAGGTAGGTCTGCTGGATGCCGATATCTTCGGTCCTTCAATGCCGAAGATGTTCGGAGTGGAAGATGAAGCGCTTTATATGGTGAATCAGGAAGGTCGCGATTGGATCGAACCTATTGAGAAATATGGAGTGAAGATGCTTTCCATCGGTTTTGCAGTGGATAAAGAGAAGGCAGTGCTATGGCGTGGAGGAATGGCTTCCAATGCTCTCAAGCAGCTTATTTCCGATGCGTGGTGGGGAGATCTCGATTATTTCCTTATCGATATGCCTCCCGGCACCAGCGACATTCATCTCACTCTTGTGCAGACTCTTGCAATCACGGGTGTGGTAGTAGTCTCCACCCCCCAGGAGGTAGCCCTTGCCGATGCGAGAAAGGGTATAGAGATGTTCCGCAATCCCAATGTCAATGTGCCGGTGCTCGGTATTGTAGAGAATATGGCATGGTTTACTCCGGCTCCGCATCCCGAGGAGAAATACTATATCTTCGGAAATGGCGGAGCGAAGCGTCTCGCCGATAAGCTCGGAGTGGAACTCCTCGCGCAGATTCCCCTGGTAGCCCGGATTTGCGAGCATGCGGATTCCGGTTCGCCAATCGCCTTGGTCGCCGCTACCAATACAGGTAACGCGCTTGAAAGCGTAGATCCTGAAGCCAAAGCCTTCGCCGATCTTGCTACTGCCGTAGAGAAGGCCTGTGACCGCCGCAACGAGACACTTCCTCCCTCGGCACCTGTCGCTACCCACTGACACCCTGCATATCGAATTTTTTATTTCTGATATAAATACTCCCCGCTTACGATGTTATATTTCCGTAGGCGGGGAGATTCTCAATATCCGGGCATGTACAAGAGAGTCTGTATTATGCCATATTACTAAGTTTTATGCTCCGCAAAGCGTACAGCCCCAATAGACAAGGGCTGCAAATATAGCGCCGATGATCGGACCTAAAATGGGAACCCATGCATATTTCCATTTGCTTGAGCCCTTCTTGCGAATCGGCAGGATAAAATGTGCGAGACGCGGTCCTAAATCTCTTGCGGGATTAATGGCATAGCCGGTAGTGCCTCCGAGGGACATGCCTATGACTATGACAAGGAGCGATACCGGAAGGGCTCCTATTGAGCCAAGACCAACCTCAGAGGTGTTTCCTTTTCCGGACATGAAAAGAATTACAAGTATGAGCACAAATGTCCCGATCACTTCTGACAAGAAATTGCGCTTCATATTCTCAATGGCCGGAATAGTGGCGAATACTCCAAGTTTTGTATCCTCATCTTCTGTAAGATCGAAGTGATCCTTATAAAAATAGTAAATAGCTACTGCCGCAAGGATGGCTCCGAGAATTTGGGAAACTATGTAAGGCACTACGAGGGCCCAGCTGAATTTCCCCGCAGTTGCCAGACCGATTGAGACGGCCGGATTCAGATGAGCTCCCGTGTAGGGGCCTGCCACGAGCACTCCGCACATGACGGCCAGGCCCCATGCAAGCGTGACAACTACCCAGCCTCCTCCCAGACCCTTGGATTTTGTCAGAGATGTGCAAGCACATACTCCGACTCCGAGAAGTATCATCACGAATGTGCCTAAAAATTCAAACAGACACTGAAGAAAAACTGACGGGTTCATGGTATTGATTTTTGTTTATAATCGGCTATATCACCTCTTTTGAATTATCAATGTAGGGAATCGGGAGTAAGGACACGGCGTACTGCATCATGCCATCCGGCAAGTTCCCGGTCTATCTTCTCTCGGTCGGTGGAGGGTGTGAATCTCTTTTCCACGTGCCATTGCTTTTTGATTTCTTCAATATCTTTCCAATAACCTACAGCCAGACCTGCCATATAAGCTGCTCCTAAGGCGGTGGTCTCTGTCACGGAAGGACGCAACACCTCTGTATTAAGTAGATCGCTTTGGAATTGCATCAATAAATTATTGCGTGAGGCTCCTCCATCTACTTTAAGATTGGCTATCGGGAGGCCTGCATCTTTCTCCATCGCTTTCACAATGTCATACGTCTGATAGGCAATTCCCTGAAGGGCTGCTCTGGCAATGTGGGCAAGAGTGGAACCTCGGGATAGCCCGGAAATGGCACCTCGGGCGTATTGATCCCAATAAGGTGCCCCGAGACCTGTGAACGCCGGTACGAAATATACTCCCTCCGTATCAGGCACTGAAGCCGCCAATTGTTCCACTTCGGCTGACGATGTGATACATTTCAGATTGTCGCGTAGCCATTGTACCACAGATCCGGCTACGAAAATCGATCCTTCAAGGGCATACGTGACTTTTCCGTCAAGGCCCCAAGCGATAGTGGATAGCAGTCTGTTGTTAGAGTAGATAGGCTTATTACCGGAGTTCATGAGTAGGAAGCATCCTGTGCCGTATGTATTCTTCACGGATCCCGGTTCGATACATAATTGACCGAAAAGAGCTGCCTGCTGATCTCCCACAATTCCGGCGATAGGAATTTCATGGGCAAAGAGTGTAGTCGTGGTGTAGCCGTATACTTCACTGCTGGATTTAACTTCCGGCATCATAGAGGCAGGGATGTCGAACAATTCGAGAAGCTCTTTATCCCATTCGAGAGTATGGATATTGAAAAGCATTGTGCGGGCGGCATTGGATACATCAGTCACATGGACATGATTACGCGTGAGACATGCCACAAGCCAACTGTCAATCGTGCCGAAGCGAAGCTTACCGGCTTCTGCTTTCTCCCTTGCCCCCGGCACATTCTCAAGAATCCAACGAATTTTTGTGGCGCTGAAGTAGGCGTCGATTATAAGTCCGGTCTTTTTTCTTATCATTTCCGATAGTCCATTATCACGCAGAGAGTCGCAATACTCCGAAGTGCGTCGGTCTTGCCAAACTATAGCATTATATATGGGCTCACCGGTCTCCGCATCCCATACTACGGTTGTCTCCCGTTGGTTGGTGATACCGATTGCTGCTATATTATGGCCATTGATGCCGATTTGCGATATAGCCTCCGCTATGACCGCAGCCTGAGATCCCCATATTTGCTGAGGATCATGCTCTACCCATCCGGATTTCGGGAAAATCTGCGGAAATTCATGCTGGGCCACCGAACAGATGTTTCCCTGATGATCGAACACGATAGCCCGGGAGCTGCTTGTACCCTGGTCAAGGGCCAAGATATACTTAGGATAATTACTTGTAGTTTCCATGGTAGAATAAATATAAATGTTTGATATTACACTTCTAATTGTCGCTCACTCCATTAGCCTTCATTGTCGCTTCCACATCAAGTGCTTGTGCAATCAGGGAAATAGGATTTTCCACAGGTAGCCCTGTTGACATCTCTATTTGCCATTTACATGTCTCGCAATCTGTGGCCACACAGTCGAGGTTGCTTGCCAGCAACTGCTTGAAGAGTGGTTCCCCGATGGCTTGAGAATATTCATAATATTCCTTCTTGAAACCATAAGTTCCGGCAATACCGCAGCAATGAGGATCGATACGCACCAATTCAAGCCCGGGAATCATTTTAAGAAGGGTGGTGGAATATATGCTCCAACCCAGTTTCTCCATGTGGCAGGGCACATGATACGCCACTCTTTTCTTGAAATCTTTACGAAAGACGAGCTTCACTCCTCCCTCATCCACAAGGCGGTAAAGTTCACGTGTCGCAAGGGATATATGGTCACGCACATCTTTGTTGTCAAGTTTAAGAATATGTGGATATTCATCTCGTATTGTAAAACAACATGTGCTTGACGTTAGCATTACATTCCGGCCATTTCCGACAGCTTCCCGGATGGAATGTAGATTTATTTCCGCATCCCGTGTGGCATCCTTGATACAACGGTTGGCTATTTTCGCCACTCCACAGCATTTCTCTTTTTCAAGCAACTCTATTCCTATGCCGATTGAATTGAATACCTTTACGAAATCAATCCCAAGCTGAGGATAATTATAATTCACATAGCATCCGTGGAAATAAGCCAATTTACGTTGAAATTTCTTTTGATCCTTTTCGACATTCTTCCGGTACCATGTCTCGAATTTTATAGAGGAATATTTCGGGAATGTTCTATGATCGTCTATACCCAGGAAAGTATCCATAAGTAATTTCACAGGCTTCAGCCCTAAAGTGAAATTCACTATTGGGGCGAATGCCGAAGCCAGAGTTCCTACTGTGTCTGTGTCGGCAAGCATGGAGTCACGTAGCGATGGGCTATGTCTTCCATATTTGATACGCGCCGACTGAATTATATCACCAATACGGACATCGTTGGGACATGCCACTTCACACCGTTTGCAATTAAGACAATACTTTAGAGCCTCGTCATAATACAAAGGTTTCTTCAGTCGGTATCTCTCTCCGTCAGGTCCGGCTTGCTTTGGACCCGGATAATCGGGGTTGACAGCTGTTACGGGACAATACACAGTGCATATCGTGCATTTGATACACGATTCAAAATTATTATCACTGATATTTTGTTGTTGGAGTGTCATCATAGGCGTAGAGGATTAAAGGTTAAGATCTATATTTTCATCCTGTTATCTTGGATGCGGCGTGTAAAGCCGTAGCAAGAGTTATGCCGGCACCTGAGCCCTCTTTCAGTGCATTGAAACCGGAGAGAAGGGCTCCTGTGGCATAAAGATTCTCTACTATGTCACCGTGAAGGGTGGGCCTCAGGTTTTCATCGGTGGTGACTCCATAGGTCATATAGGGTTGAGATGCATAAAAATCCTTATTGTACCATTCCGTACGTCCACCGCTGATATTCAGATCGAGTCCGAATACCGGCTCGTATATCCTTTCCATGTCGGCTATAAGGCCGTGGCCGAAGAAACTGCCGGTGGAGATTATGAAGTGCTCCGCATCAAGTGGCATATCTCCGAGATTGGTTGTATATACCCTACGTAGACGGTTCTTCTCGAACACACCTTTGCGCACACTATCTCCGGGAATAAATTCTCCACCGAGACGAATAAAGAGATCACGCAGACTGAGCTGACAGCGTACTCCCGGGACAGAGGCTGGAGTGGTGGGTACAAACCATACGGGTAGATCAAGCTTATTTCGGAGACGTTCCACAGGTGTGTCGTTATATATGCCCAATACCGCCGGCATTATTACTGCATCGGCTCCTTTAGCCACCTTATTGATTTCTGCGGCAAGCTTATCAACCGCCGTGTCAGTCAGGAATCGCGACATGTTGGTAGCTCGCATTTCAGTAGTGCTTTTCCTTAAAATGTCCAGTTCTGGAATGTTTACGGACGCCATTGTACATTCCACACCCTTTTTTTCAAGACCATGGGCAAGAAAACGGGGATAAAAGTCAAGGTAAGAATAGATGTTGACGAGCGCTACTTTTTTCCAAGGTAACGGACTTCCGGCTTCAAGCGCGACGTAATCTCCAAGAGTAATCCATGCCGGCTTAAGAAAACCGAGCGGTGTGAGTCTGAGATGATTACGCTCAAGCGACCCCACAGCTTTCAGACCGGCATCGGAAAGAATCTCCGGTACACGACTTAGAAGTTGGGATACCCTTTCATACCCGATTTTTCTATAGGGATGGGTCTCCGCTAATCTATCAATATGGCCGAGCGGATTGTCAATCACAGTTTTACCATCTGCATGTCCCAGAAGTTCAAAAGATCCTGACCAGAAATGAAGAGCACTTTGTCCGGCTGATATTACTGCGGTTTTATGCCCTGCGCGGGCACATTCGATGGCGGATACGAGGCCGCTTAGACCACCGCCTATAATAATAGTGTCGAATTTCATAGCTCAGACAGAATTAATGTTGTGTGGGATTATCATTTACTTTCACTTCGGAGGTATCAAGTCCGCATACACCTTCGTAAAGCCAGGATGTAAACTGTATTTCTACAAGTGTTTCACCCCAGCATACGGGATACATTCCGTGCCAGCGTTCATCAAGGAATGAAGCGAGATCATCCAAACTTCTCTGTGTGCATTTATCATGTCGTTCCAGCAGTCCGGCTCCTCTGCATGCGCAAAGTTCCCCCTGACATGTGCCCATGCCGAGTCGCGTACGTCTCCTGAGATTTACAAGGTTGTGCACGTGTAGCTCATCAATAGCGTAATTTACTTCCCCCACGGAGACTTGCTCACATTCACAGACCAGCGCATCGGCCGCATCATCGTCAGACACAATTTTGCCGGTAAGCGATCCATGGCGTTCCTCGGCGGCTTTCTGCTCAGTGCTTAGCTCGATTATGTGTGAGCGTCGTTTTTTATCATCGGCTGTTTCTTCCGATCCGGGAAGCGGTATTTCTGCTGTATGACATTCCTTGTTTACTCCGAGTTTCCGGCATGCCATGTCGGTCGCTTCTTCCGCCATAAGACGATAGGTCATGAGTTTACCGCCGGTGATAGTGATGAATCCTTCCACACCATCACGCTTCGCATGGTCAATACATACGATACCACGGCTTATGCTACGTCCGGTAGGATCGTCATCGGAGGCCACAAGGGGACGAACGCCGGCATAAGCCCTGAGGATTCGGGTCCAAGCCATTGCCGGAGATAGCTTTACTCCCTCGCGAAGAAGCAGATCCACTTCTTCCGGAGTCACCTCCATATCGTCTATCCTGTCATAAGGTATACGCGTGGAGGTGGTGCCGATGACACAGATTGTATCGCCGGGTACAAGAATATCGGCATCTCCCGGTTTGCGGCAGCGGTTTAGCACCATCTTGTTGATTCTATGACCGAAAATAAGAAGAGAACCTTTGGCAGGATACATGTTCAGGCGTATTCCTGCGAGTTCAGCGAGTCGATGTCCCCAGATGCCGGCTGCATTGATAATCACTTTTCCATGTACTTCTCTTTCATGTCCATCTCTGTGGGAACGTAATGTTACCCCTACTATTCGGCTGCCGGATTTTATGAATCCGGTCACTTCCTGATAGGTTAGGATATCAGCTCCGTTCATGCGTGCTGCAATGACATTGGCCGTAGTGAGACGGAAAGGGTCAACAGAACCGTCGGGCACTTTCACAGCCCCGATAAGATCGGGATTGACAGAGGGTTCGATTCGCAAAGCCTCTGCCGGATCAAGCTCTTCAGCCGGAATGCCGGCTTTCAGACAGTCGGCGATAAAGGCCTGATGATAGTCAAGTCCGTCTTCCGGTAGAGATACAAATAGGCCGCCTGTCTCTTCGATGCAATGGCGTGCTATCTTCTTGAGTATTATATTTTCCTTGATACACTCTGCTGCAGATTCGGGATCAGTGTGCGCATAGCGGGCGCCACTATGTAGCAATCCGTGGTTACGCCCGGTAGCTCCGGCTGTAAAATCAAGTCTTTCGATAAGTATTGTCTTTAAGCCACGCATAGCACAGTCGCGTGCAGTGCCGGCTCCTGTGGCGCCTCCGCCAATGACAATGACGTCATATTCTTTGGTATGGGGGTCGTCTTTCATAGCTGTGATTTTCGGTTAAGGGAAGTGTAAATGGTGAGGTCGTAGATAGTTGACTATACTCTTTTACTAACCAACAGATGAATGGATCATATAGTTTTCATAAGTTCTATAAAAAAAGAGATCGCTATCTATATAGCGACCTCTGAATATGGTGAGTGGGGAATAAGATATGGCGGGGATCAGTGTTCGTAATAAGAATGGTGACGGCGCCAGGTGAAATTCTTGATCCGTTCTCGGCGATGACGCCAACGGAAGATAAAGTTGCCGATTGGTTTCCAAAGCATGAAGAGAGGTATAGTAAACCATAAACGTCGGCTGGCTGTGACACTGCATGCTTTGCGATATACGATTATTTCAGCAGTGAAGAAGAGGACTATGGCAATGAGAGAGAATATCGCAGGAATAAGATTTGGAGCGGAGAAGAGAGCGCATGCCGTTGCTCCCGCTATGAATACCCATTGCATTAAGGAGAGCATTCCGGCACGTCGGAATGCTCCGCGAGGCAGCCAACGAGATGTGAAATCATAGCGCTCACGATTATCAATCCATCTTTTAGAAGCAAGGGTGCCCCACATGGCAGTAAGGCGTGTGGATGGAAGAAGCACCATCTTTGTATTGGAAGCGTTGCTGATCTCACTTACGAAGAGGTCGTCATCACCGTTATGGAGATTAATGGTGCGGGCATATCCCTTATGGTCGAAGAAAAGCGAGCGACGGAATGCTATGTTAAAACCATCGCCACGATAGGGATGCCCTGAAAGGGCATATCCTATCCACTGCATCGAGGTGATTCCGGAATACCAATTGCGGTAGCGTCCTTTCAGTCCGGTGGCTCCTTCGCTGTCGGGATGACAGTATCCAAGCACTACCTCTGTAAATTTGCTTTCCTCAAAGGGTGCCATTATTCCGCTAAGCCATCTGGCGCCGGGAATATGGCAGATAGAGGTAGTGATGACGGCAACATCCCCTTTAGCAGCCTTCATGCCGAGAGTTATTGCAAGTTTTCTACGACTGAGATTCTGACTGCCGGGAGGGACGAAAGTAAGATATATATTTGGAATGGAGGCATATTTCTCTACAAACATAGCCCGGGTCTCGGCTCCTGCATCCAATACAAGGATGAGTTCGAAATCGGGATAATCCTGAGCACAAACCATCTCTATAAATTCATCGAGAAGTTCGCCATCTTCCGGAGTATAAGCGATGACCGAAGCCTTAGGACAATCTCGAGTCGGTTGCCCTGCTATTTCTGTTGCCTCTTCCGGTGAGGATGTCTTCGTTTCTTCAGATTCCGGTACTTCGGTCTCTTCTGTGATAGCCTCATCGGTTGATTCCGAAGAGGGAAGCGACGAGGCTTCACGCCCTACACGTCTTTGTGGAGCCAGACCCGGACCCAGCGCGAGGGCTGCCGCTATGATTGCGATGGCAATCGCTATGATTGAAAATAGAGAGATATCAAGAGAAAATAAGTTCATATTCGTCAGAATTCAGAGAAGAATTTGGGCTTGAACACAATTCCGGCTCTTAGTCGGGAATGAAATTGATTATAATCAAGAAGGTTCTCGCCATAACCATTATAGTATTGAGCGAATAGACATAAGTTGGCTTTTTCGTTTACACGCCAGCTGAAATCGAGGATAGTGTTGAAATTAAGGTTGAATCCTTTACGCTTCACGAGAGTGAGGGCCCACATGAATTTCTTATTGAATGTGCTCACCTGCACGCCTGTCTGCCAGATGCCGGCGTAATTGAGTATATCCTTATTATTCATGCCGTCTACGATAGGTATCCAGAATTTTGCATGTACAAGCATCCAGTCGGTAATCATGGCCGAACCGGAAAGAGATATACGGTTCCAGCTTCGTGATTGTATTGAGTCGCGTCCGTTGCTCTCATGTTCGATAAGTAGGGTCATCTTGCCAAGATAACGGTCTTTTACAAAGAAAGGCTTCGACCACCCGATGCCCGGATTGAAGTTGAGATCACGCATAGGCATAGAGTTTTCAAAGACATTCCAGAAAGTCTTCTGGGTGTACATAAGGAAAACATACGTATTCCAGGGGAGCGTGGCGTTAGTTAGGCGTATTCCTAACGATATTTGGAATTTCACATCGCTGTTGGTGCGCGACGGACGTTCATTAATCGCTGTGCCGACTGTGAAATAATTATCTTTGTATAGACCGAAATAAGGACCGAATTCCAGTTCGTGCTTTACAGAATCTGTAAATTCTTCCTGATCATTTACTCCTAAAATCTGGGCGCTTGTTCTGCATGGCATCAGCATTAGTGCAACCAATAGAAGTAGAGTGGCTGGTATTTTAAGACTTATGGGTTTCATAGGCCGCAAAATTACTAAAAAAATAGATTGTTCACAACAATTTAGGAGAATCCTGCTATGGAATATCCGATATGGAGCAAGAGATGATTCAAGCTAAACTTGTAATGTAAAAAATTGTTATTAATTTTGCAAACTCTTCCATCTCCAAGAAGTGGCCCGGTTACTCTCTTCGCAATCATAGTTATAATGCCGGCGACCTTCAAAGAATCATTATCTAACCCGAAAAGGCATTATATGGCAATCGACTTTACCCCTCTGTTCCGTCCGATATTCATTAAGCGATCCCGCAGTGCGCATAAGGCTGCCGACCGTGTAGCCGAGACACAGCGTAAAGTATTGCATTCGTTGCTGACGAGAGCCCAATTCACTGAGTTTGGAAAAGCTAACGAGTTCAAGAGTATTCTGAAATCTGCGGAGCCGGAGAAAGAATATGCCTGTAGGGTAGCAATGAGGCAATATGAAGATATCCGTGAGGATGTGATGCGTATGGTGAAGGGGGAGCGGGATGTGCTCTGGCCCGGAGTCTGTCGTGATTTCGCCCAATCAAGCGGCACATCAGGAGGGCGATCGAAATATGTGCCTATTACTCCCGCCTCGCTCAAAGGAAATCATTATCGTGGAGCTGCATGCTCTGTGGCGTTTTACCTTGATCTTGTGCCTGATAGCCGGATGTTCGCGGGGAAGGGTTTCATACTCGGAGGATCGTTTGCATCCCAGTTGAAAGTAGCTGACCCTCGAGTAAAGGTAGGTGATCTCTCAGCCACGCTTATCAATCGTATAAATCCTTTGGCCAATATGGTTAGAGTGCCGGATAAGGCTACGGCGCTAATGCCTGATTGGGAGACGAAACTCCCTGCCTTGGTAAAGGCGTCGGCTTATGCGGATATCACAAATATATCCGGTGTGCCTTCATGGTTTCTTACTGTCATAAAGCGTGTTATGGAGGAACGTGGCGCTGATTCCTTACGTGAGGTATGGCCTAATCTCGAAGTGTTCTTCCACGGGGGAATTTCTTTCGAACCCTATCGGGATGAGTATGTGAAACTCACGGATTCGGAAAAGATGCATTTTTTGGAGACCTATAATGCCTCCGAGGGCTTCTTCGCCGCACAGGATGATTTCGCCAGTCATTCTATGTTGCTCATAGTGGATGCCGATATATATTATGAATTTTTGCCGTTAGGCTCAGATGTCGCTTTACCTATTACTGATGTAGAGCCGGGAAAGGTGTATGAGCTGGTAATCAGTTCTTCCAATGGCCTTTGGCGCTATCGGCTCGGTGATACCGTAGTAATCGACAGTGTGAATCCTGTAAAGATACGGGTAGCCGGTCGCACACGTAGCTTCATAAATGCTTTCGGTGAGGAATTGATGGAGGATAACGCTGAAAAGGCAATGGCCGAGGCAGCTCGTCTTACAGGGGCTGCTATATTGAATTATACTGCTGCCCCGGTTTTTGCCGATGATAAGCGGCGTGGTCGCCATCAGTGGCTTGTGGAGTGGGAAACTCCTCCTGTCGATTTGGCTCACTTCGGAGAAATTCTTGATTTGGAGTTACGTAAGCTCAATTCCGACTATGATGCCAAGCGTGCGCATACTATCTTTTTGGATCCTCCTGAAATAATTACGGCTCGCCAAGGTCTTTTCGACAAATGGCTCAGACATGCCGGGAATCATAAGTTGGGTGGACAGCGTAAGGTGCCGCGTCTTTCGAATACCCGTCAGTTGATGGATACCCTTCTTAATCTTAATTCATGACAATTTAAAAAATTGGTATTAAGTCGTTTCTCCCTTGCGTATAATTTTTATCTGGTAGATAAGCATGAGTGTGGAAACGACGGTGGCCACAAAGTCGGCGATGGGGAAGGCTGCCCATACTCCGTTCAGTCCGAATTTAGGAGGAAGTATAAATAGGAGCGGCACCATAAATATTATCTGGCGTGTAAGCGACAGGAACACCGCTTTTCCGGCCATTCCCAACGACTGGAAAAAGTTGGTCACCACTATTTGAAAACCTACCATCCAGAATGTCAGAGTCGTGATTCGCAGACAATTCTCGGCGCATAATATCTGTGCCGGATCCTGCATGAACATTTTTGCGATAAAAGTAGGGTTGAAAGCTCCGACAAGGCATCCTGTAGTTGTCACGATGACACCGCAGATTGCTGCGAGACGAAGTGTGCTGAAAAGACGGGTGTATTGACGCGCACCATAATTATATCCGAGTATTGGTTGCATTCCCTGACATATACCTATTACAATGAATACGAATACAGTCACAAATCTGTTGAATACTACTACTGCGGCTATGGCATTGTCGCCTCCGTATTTGAGGAGCGAATTATTGATAATTGCGTTGATTACGGAGCCTGCTACATTTATGAGGAATGGCGCCATGCCTATGTAAAGAATAGGTTTTACCACTTTCCAATGCGGACGGAATGTACCTTTCACGAAATGGAGAAGACTCTTTTTCTGAAAAAAGTGAGACATTACGAAGATTGCAGTTGTAGCCATGGAGATATCTGTAGCGATAGCCGCTCCCTTTACTCCGGTATGCAATCCGAACAAGAATATCGGGGCGAGGATAGCATTCATGACGGCTCCGATCATGTTGGTATACATCGCTTTGCTTGGATATCCGGTAGCTCTCATTACATTATTATAGGAGAATGTGAGATTCTGGAGCACCATGCCGGGCATTACCCAGGTAAGAAATTCTTTAGCGTATGGAAGAGTATTGGGAGACGCCCCGAAGAGTTTTAAAATGGGTGTAAGAAAAATAGAGAAGAGGGTGACGTAACACAATCCTATGACTACTGTGAGTACCACAGAGTTGCCAAGAATCTCTTCTGCAGCTTTATGATCTTTTTGTCCCATTACAATAGAAATTCTTGTGGCACATCCGGCTCCGATAAGCATGCCGAGGGCAGCCACAAGATTCATCACAGGGAATGTGATGGCAATCCCGGCCACTACATTAGGATCGTCTATCGCATGGCCGATCACTATAGAGTCTATGATATTGTAAAGGGCGCTGACTACTGTGCCAACTACGGCGGGAAGACTGTATTTAAGCAACAGCTTCCATATTTTTCCGGTGGCGAGTTCTCGTATGCGATTGTCCTCATTGTTGGAAGCAGACTCTTGTGTGGTCGATATTGTTTTTGAGTCAGTCATAAAATTCGGGGTCTGATACTGATTGATATGATAGGATTGTTCCGACGGGGATGAAAGCTTATTGTCAGGGTCGGCGCAATTCAAATTGCAAAATTAGTAAAAATCGGCTTACTTTGGTTAACTAATTACTGAAGAAAACAAAAAAGAGACCGATGTCCTCTGTGTTCGAAGGACATCGGTCGGAGTAGTAAAGCTGTGAAATTTCGTAAGATTTGGATAGAACCTTAGCTTTTTTCCACTTATCAAAAAACTCGAAAAAACTTTTTCAAAAAACAGTAAAACAAATTAAAAAACTTTTGTCACTAAAAACCACATTAAATTCATATCACTCAGTCTTCCCTTAAGGAGTGGAAAATGAAGAAAATGCCACTGGCTCTCTTTATCGGAGGCCGAAAGTCTCACCTATCAGGCACCATCTTTCTTTCTGTCATACCCTTATTTCCGGGAAGCGATAGCAAAGTTAAGGGTTATTTTCTTATTATCCAAATAAAATGTAAATTATTTTTGAATAAAAGTAGTTATTATGCTAATTTTTACCCAATCTTAAATATCTTTTTGAAAGTGGTTAGGGGAGAATAAGAGGTTTATTAGTTAGTAAGTGTGACAAAATGTTAAAGAATATTGAGGGAGAGTAAGGTTGACCGCCATTTTTCGTGTTTTGTTGATTTTCTTATATTTTTCTCGGTTTCTTTCGCTAATTTTGCGTCATTATTGGGCCCCGTGTCCTCTTAACTAACCTTTTTTACTCTATGCGCAACACTTCCTTCTCCATTGCAAAAGGTATCGCTATCATAGCCATGGTGGCGGGTCATGCGGAAGCTCCGGAGCTTATTACCAATTTTATATACACATGGCATATGCCCCTCTTCTTCATAACTGCCGGATATTTTTTCACTCCACGTCATGCCGCTGATCCCTGGACTTTCGTATCTCGAAGGTTCAAAGGTCTCTATTTACCGTTTATCACATGGAGTCTCGTTTTTCTTGTTCTCCATAATCTATGGTTTCAATTTGATATCCTGAACGAGACGTATGGCAACTGGACGGGAGGTGTGACTCATCCCTATTCATGGAAAGAGGCCATGACCAGACTGGTTATGATTTTTACATCCATGTCAGGCTACGATGAATTTATGGCCGGAGCGTTTTGGTTCTTCCGTGGATTACTGGTGTCGAGTGTCCTCTTTATGGTGCTTTATAGATTGCTGGTGGCTAAAAATGGCATTACCCCGGCTCGTGCCACAGCTTTGATATGTATCGGAGCCGTGGCATTCACGGCTTTCCGATTGTTTAACGGCGGTATTGCCGTGAAGGGTTATCCCAACGGATTCTGGCGCGAGACGTGGGGAATATTCTTCTTCGGTATGGGAGTTATATATCGTACGTATGAACCTCGTATTCCTCGCCATTGGGCTCTCTGCCTGTTATACTTTGGATTGCTTTGCGGAGCCGCATGGTTGCATCTTTCAGGCATGAACAATGGTGCTAAGGTGCGCGATCTTTGGTCGCTTCCTCTGACAGGATGTCTTGGCTTCCTTATGGTGATGTATGTGAGCGAGGTGATAGCGCATAAAGAAAACGTGCTCTCCCGTCTGCTTGTCTTTATAGGGGAGAACACGCTTTATGTGTTTATTTTCCATATCATTAGTTTTAAACTTGTGAGTCTGGCCAAGATATGGTGGTATGGTCTTGATTTCTGTCAGATTGGGTGCCACATGGTGATTCATTACAACCATACGGATTTTTTCTGGGTGGTGTATACGGTTGTAGGTGTAGCCGTGCCGTTGGTTACTTTGCAGGGGATACGCTATCTCAGACGGCGCCGGCGTCCCGCTGTTGAAGCAGCGACTCGGCTATCATGAAGT
This sequence comes from Bacteroides sp., assembly GCA_014801225.1. GTDB lineage: Bacteria > Bacteroidota > Bacteroidia > Bacteroidales > Muribaculaceae > Lepagella. The sequence goes on along the minus strand of JAAVEO010000001.1, from coordinate 6,433 downwards.
CGAGAGGGGTGTCAATGTCCACACTCCTTTCCTCCGGCATAGGGTAGGGGAGAATTCTGCGGAAACCTGACATGGGTGACTTGCGCAGAGATTCCACATTCATCACATAGATTGCTCCATTATATTCCCAGACTTCGGGGGCATCCTGACGTCGTGTATATTTCCCCTCTCCTTTAGAGATATGCAACATTCCGTCGGCATCAGCCTCGAATGCGTTGTAGTATGGATTGGTCTTTGCCGGACGTACACCTACTACCATGTCGATATCCTCTCTCCATAGCATCTCGGCGGCCTTTATGTCAAGAGGCAGACGTAGGGGAGAAGTGGGCTGTAGAAGCACTACCTTACGGTAGTGGCGTCCGCGGGCTTCCATCTCGTTGAGTGCATGGATAATTACCTCGTAGCTCCCGGTATGGTCTCCGGACAGTTCGGCCGGACGCATGAAGGGTACGGTAAGACCTTCCGCTTCCGCGGCTTTCCGGATATCTTCCAAATCGGTCGTCACCACAATATCATCCATAGGTGCGCCGGCTGCAACGGCATGTCTTATGCTGTGGGCTATGAGTGGAATGCCCCATAAAGGACGGATGTTTTTCCCCGGCACCCCTTTGCTTCCACCGCGTGCCGGTATAAGATATAGAGTATCGCCTTTCATTTTATTTCTGGTATATTTATTTCTGTAATGAATGGAATCGTTTTGCCGGAAATGGAGCCCATTCGCGGCTGAGGATTGCCTCCGCCATCAATCCCGGAGTATTTTCTTTAAAGTAGGGATTAGGGAGTGTACGGGCTTTCTTCCGGAAGTTAGCGGATAGCACTTTGTCAAGTCCTGCCGCTATTTCAGCCGTTTCACTACCGCAGTGTAAAACACTTTCTCCACATTCACGTCCTTGCTGGCGTATTCCTATGTCAAGGGTGGGTATCCCGGCGGAGGGCACCTCCACCAGGCCCGACGATGAATTCCCTACAACTGTCATTGCTACCCTGAGCATCGAGAGATAGCGTAGTCTTCCTAAAGAGGGTATGGCAAGTACCCGGTCGTTATTTTCTGCCGCAAACTTCTCTATGGCCTCTATCAAGGCTGAGGAGTCAACGTCGTTGTTGGGATAGGTGAACACTACTTTTATTTCAGGATCCTCTTCCATCTTCCGGGAAAGGGCCTCGATAAGGTTCTTCATCTGAACAGCCGGAGGATTCGGATCTCGTGTAGCGGCATGAAGAGTGGCTAATACGACATTCCCATCAAGTGAAAAATCAAGAGAATTTTCCAATTCTTGGCGGTTCATCAAAGTGACGTTCATTGCATTGAACACTCCGATAGCACCTGTGACTATGACATCCTTCGGATTCTCTCCCATCTGCACCACACGGCTTCTGCAAAGTTCGGTCTCCACAAGATGCAGAGAGGCCATCTTGGTTATGGCGTGGCGGATTGAGTCATCGAAAGCACCTTCCGATATGGTTCCTCCGGCTATATGTATAATAGGAATACCCGTAAGTAATGCGGCGGAGGCTGCTCCGAGCATTTCGAAGCGATCTCCGAGTATTACGATTGCGTCGGGTTGTAGCTCAGTGAGAGTCTCTGAAAATCCTCGTAGGGTATCGGCTGTAATCTCGGAGGGTGTGCCATGACACGGCACTGTTGCGTGCGGACCAAATCCGTCACGTGTGATCTCGTCTACGGTCTGCCCGCATTCGGGCAGAAGATGCATATTGGTGGCTATCACTCGTATATCTGCCCCACGCCGGCGAAGTTCGGAGGCTAATGGCATGAGAAGACCCCAATCGGCACGTGTGCCTGTAGCGATTGCAATCCTCATGTTCCCTTTCTCTATATGCTCTCCTCCCGGGAGGGTGTCAGATTTCAATGAGTTCGTCATATCTGAAATCACGGATGGCAGGTGTGCCGGCCACTTTATCCCACATCATCGGCGAAATACCGTCGCCGGGGCGTTTTACGGTGATATTCTCTTCAGTGAGTATCTCTCCCTTGGCTATATCGCGTGAGGCCACGATGCTCTTTCGGGCTATGCTTTTGTTGGGAGCTTCACTATTGCTCACATGCTTGTCGCCGTTTCCGGAAGCCATCTCTACATTGCGTATCATGCTGACCATTGCTGCGAGTTCATCCGGTTCGAGCGATGCCTTGTGGTCGGGACCCGGAAGATTGCGGTCGAGAGTGAAATGCTTCTCTATCACAGTGGCCCCCATTGCTACAGCCGCCACGGGCACTTCCAGTCCCTGAGTATGGTCGCTGTATCCTACTCGCACTCCGAAGCGGTCGCGTATGGAAAGCATAGCGCGAAGATTCACGTCTTTATATGGAGTGGGGTATTGTGTGTTGCAATGAAGCACAATTATGTCGTCACGCGTAAGAGATGATTCCGAAGGATAATCCGGATGTTTGCCGGTGAGGATGAGGAGTGCATCCTCAATTTCGTTCATTTCCGACATTCCTGTTGAAATGATTACGGGAATACCGGCTTTGGCTATCTTACGCAGATAGGGGAGATTGGTGATCTCTCCGGAAGGAATTTTCATCCAATCCTGACCGAGTTCGGCAAGACAATCGATTGAAACGAGATCGAACGGAGTGCTCATGAATCCGATTCCCTCTTCGGCGCATAGCTGCTTGAGTTCGGCATAGTCGGAGAGGGGGAGATGTATAGCTCGGCACATATCGAGTTGCGATTCGCCGTCGCCGGTGAGTTCTTTTTGATATTCGGCTTTCGGAGCGATGGAAGAGATTACCAGTTCCGGCACAGCGGTCTGGAACTTCACATAGTCGGCACCGGCCTTGGCAGCGGCTTTCACCATCTCACGGGCACGTTCGAGGCAGCCGTTATGGTTCACTCCCGCTTCGGCGATTATCATTACTCGCGGAGTGTCCGGCAAATTCTTATGTTCGGTCATCTTCGGTAAGGGGAAATATTAATTGTTGAAGAAGATTGCTTCCTTCTGATAGCGTGCCATAAGGGTATTGTCGGCCCAGTCGAGACAGGGAGCCACGGGGATGCCGAGGGCTTCCTTAAGGATATAGTCGGTGATAGGCGCTCCGGCGTAGATAGCACAGATTACTCCACCTCCGAGTCGGGGATTCACTTCCATGAGCAGATAGCGGTCTTTCTTGCGGTCGTGGAGGAATTGCAGGGTCACGGGGCCCCGGAAATCAAATTTCGACAATACAAGATGCGAGAGTTGGTGTAGCTCTTCGTTACGGCAGGTCTCCGTGCGGGTCACTTCTCCTCCCATCACTTCCAGACGTCGGCGCGGCACAATCACCATCGGATTACCGTGGCGGTCTACATAACAGTCTACCGTATATTCGCTATTATCCTCGATATACTCCTGCACGAGATAATCCTGAAGATTATCAAGATGCATGAGATCCTCGATATTAGTGAAGATCTTTATTCCTCGCGAGGCAGAGCCATGGCGAGGCTTGGCAATGGCAGGCATCTCTGCGGAAATGACGCTGTATGTGCGTGGAATGGGAATCCCGGCCTCCTTGAATACACGCGCGGCCTCCACTTTGTCGAACATTGATTTGGAGAGCTCGAAATCGCTCACCGGTACGAATACTTCCGGCAATTTATCGCGCAGGATGCTGGCTATCTCTATGGCGCCATCTACGAAGGGCAGGATGATTTTGACATCATATTCCTTTACTACTCGCTCTATATCGGCTACTACATCCGGATCACTCCAACGCAGACCTACCACCACCTTTGCGGCAAGCGCTATAGGTACACGCTCATCAAGTTCGTAACTCACTATTTCTATCTCATAACCTAAGCGCTGTCCGCTTCTTTTGAGAAGTTCGGCCATGGAGACGCGGCGCGCGCCTCCGAGCATAAGTACTGTAAGTCGGTTATTGCTCATCTATTGTAGATATCTGGTTTATATTTGGAGAGATTGGTGCCGGACGTAAACCATTCGGCTGTGGCGCGAAGACCCTCTTCAAGACTCACCTCAGGAACCCAGCCGGTGAGGGCGTGTATCTTTGTATTGTCGCCACAGAGACGGAAAACTTCACTTCTGGAAGGACGTATGCGGGCCGGGTCGCGTTCCCATTCCACTTCCGCGCCCATCACTCGGGCTATGGTGTCGAGAGTCTCCTGCATGCTGATTTCCGTTCCGGTAGCTATATTCACTTCCTCTCCGATTGTAAGGTCGCTTTCTGCGATCGCTATGAAACCACGGCATGTGTCGGCCACGAAATTGAAATCACGCGTAGGAGTAAGATCGCCCACCTTGATTTTTCTCATTCCCGAAGCTATCTGGGTGATGATGGTGGGTATGATGGCACGTGCGCTCTGGCGCGGACCGTAGGTGTTGAACGGACGCGCAATGCTGATCGGAAGATCGAAAGCATTGTGAAAACTCATCGCAATGGCGTCAGCTCCTATCTTTGTGGCGGAGTAGGGGGATTGAGGCTGACGGGGGTGTTTCTCGTCGATGGGCACGTATTGTGCCGTGCCGTATACCTCTGAAGTACTGGTGACTACTACTCTTCCCACACCGCCGTCTCTGGCGGCTTGACATATATTGAGCGTACCTTTTATATTGGTGTCGACATAGCTGTCGGGAGCCTCATAGCTGTAGGGAATGGCGATGAGAGCCGCGAGATGGAATACGACATCAGCTCCCGCCACCAGCCGGCGGCAGAAATCCGGATCGCGTACATCTCCCGTGACAATCTCGAGAGCGGGATGGCTGAGGCCTTCGAGCCATCCCCAATTGTTGAAGGAATTATATTGGGCCAGGGCTTTTACCTGATATCCCTGCGCCAGAAGAGCTTCCGTAAGGTGGCTTCCGATGAAACCGTCGGCTCCGGTGACGACTGCTTTTTTCATATATATGTGTCTGAAGGTCTTGTGGAGAGAGGGGATGAAGACCCTCGGACTCACACAAGAGCGGGGTTATGTGAGTTCCGGTTTATGGTATGTGCCGATATGGCGGTCTTTCTTCTCGGCGAATATATCGTCAATCTTAAAGAATATACCAGTCTCTTCCACATTGCCGAATTCGGTGTTGATTGCAGTGCCGAAATTACGCATTGTGGAGGAGAGTCCGATATATGCGTTCACCAAAGGAGGGATGTTGCGCCCTTCTTCACGCACGGCATGATTGAGAGTGCGGTAATCCTCTTTGAAATTGTCGCCCTTGAAGAGATTCTGAATCTCGGGGGAGTCGGCATTGGTATGAAGTGGATGTATGGGAGTGACGAGCCTGTCAGGGTCCGGGAAATAACGATGGATGAATCCGAGTAAAAGGTCGCGGCAGTGTTCGCCGTATGAGGGATACATCGTGAATTTACCGAAAAGATATTTTATCTGAGGATTCTCCACAGTGAGGGCTCCTAATCCGTCCCAAAGATTATCCAGAGTATAGAGTGCCTTTGACCCGGCTTTGCTGCTTTGGAAGGGGAGAGCTACGAATGAACGGCCCAACTCCAGAGTATAAGGGAGGATTTCCTTTAAGAATCGCTCGGAGAAATTAAACATGTGGGAGGTGGCTATACGCGGACGTCCCTCGGCATCGATCCTGATGTTCTCACCGAGTATAAAGCGGTAGCCTCCGGTAATCTCCCTATCGGTTGGATTCCATACAATGAGTTGCTGGCAGGCGGGAGTCATGAGATCGAACTCATCGATATCGCAAGCCTTGCCGGTGCCTCCTCCAGAATCACGGAACGCTATTTCACGCAAGCGTCCGATCTCACGCATTGTGTTGGGGCTATTATGGGCGTCAATGATATATATATCGTTATCGCCCTTGTTGGCATGACGGAGCAGACGGTCAGGGGTCAACTCCTTCAGGATAAGCTCGCGGTCGATGGGGTCAATGATTTTTTCCATATATAAGCCAAAGGTCAGGGGAGAAAGTTCCCGTGACAGTTAAAGGCTATCGAAAACAGATAGCCGGGTGCAAAATTAATTATTTCGTATGAATATTGCAACAATCTGCACTGAAAGAAACAATCCGGCCAGAGGGATTGCATGCAATAACATGGAAAAAGTGAAATCGATCATTTGAAAAACCGGGGGTCTTAATCATACGGAGATGTGAGCAGCCACTTCCAGACGGGGAGTATCCTTATAATAAGTCCATCCCTTGTGATTTCGTCCTCCTCATCCAAAGTGATGATGGCGCAGTCTTTGCATCCGGTCAGTTTAGAAGCGGTAGAAAGTCCCCGTATCTCTCTTTGCAAAGTTGATTCCTCGGTCAGGGTCCAGCATACCTGTATTAGTTTGTCGATATGTTCATCCTGCTGCACCACAAAATCACATTCCACATCCTCATTGAAGTATGTTATCTTCTTCATCGGATCAAGGAATCGACGCAGATGAAGGAATACGGCGTTTTCAAGCAGTTTTCCGTCATCGTCACTTTGTGGCATGATCACCGAATTTCGCATGCCGTTGTCGAT